>JBDTNL010000079.1:0-15722 GCA_039933785.1 Acidobacteriota bacterium | reverse complement strand
CGAGACGCACGGTCACGTTGGGCGTGAACTGGCCGTTCGTGCGCCAGTACTCGTGTGACATCTCGACCATCTGCTCGGCCGCGGGCCAGAAGTAGTCGGCGAATTCGGCGCCCTCGACGACGACGCGGATCTTGTCGTCGAAGCGCGAAAAGCCATCCGCGGTGCCGAGAATGAAATCTTCCGCGATCGGACCATTGAACACCCGACGCGGTCCGAACTCCGCCTGCATGCCCTTGGTGACGTTGAAGATCCCGCCCTTCTCTTTGTAGGCGACGTCTTGGCCCCAGATGAACGTGTCGGGGTTCTCGCGAAAGAGCTCCTTGAGCGTGCCGTTGAGCGCCTGGATGAGCGACATCTCGGGCGCGGGCTGCCCTTCAACCGTGTCGGGCGTCGTAGCGAGAGCGGCGAGGCCGTCGCCCGCGGGTGTCCAGGGCGTGGGCGAGACGAAGTCGAGAATCGAAGCCGGATCGGGGTTGGGCGCGTTGCGCGCGCGGTCGGCGGAGTCCTCGTAGATCTTGCGGTTGGCGTCCTCGAGGGCAACGATTTCGGCCTCCGAGAACGCCCCGCCCTCGATCAGCGCGGAGCGCAAGCGCGGCAGCGGATCGCCGGCGAGCGCGGCGGCGAGCTCCTCGGGCGAGCGGTAAAGCTCGTGCCGGTCGGAATTGGAATGCGAGTGGATGCGCACGCATTGAGCGTGCACCAGCGCACAGCCCGCGCCCGAGCTCGCGAACGCCACCGCCTCGCGCATCGCGCGCAGCGAGTCGAAGAGGTCGGTGCCGTCGCAGTGGAGGATCGAGACGTTCAGGAAGCCGGAGAAGTTGTCCGAGGCAAAACGGTTCGCGGTCTGATCGCTCTTCGGCACCGAGATGCCGTAGCCGTTGTCTTGCACCACGAAGACCACCGGCAGCTGTTCGCGCGAGGCGCCGTTCACCGCTTCATAGAAATACCCCTCGGAGGTCGAGGACTCGCCGAGCGAGCAGAAGACGATGGCGTCCGAACCATAGGTCTTCACCGCCCGAGCGAGCCCCGCGGCGTGCTGTGCATGATTCGCGACACTCGAAGACACGTTCTGGATGTGGATCGCCGGCTTGGCGAAATGGTTCGACATGTGGCGGCCGCCCGAGGCCACGTCGTCGCGCTTGGACATGCCGTTGAGCAGAATCTCCTCGGCGGAGAGCCCGGCCGCGAGACAGGTCGAGAGGTCGCGGTAGTACGGAAAGAGGTAGTCGTGGCTCTGGCGAAAGGTCACCCCGAGCGCGATCTGAATTCCATCGTGGCCCGCCGCCGGCGCGTGGTACGACCAGCCGAGGTTCTGCTTGAGATAGTTCGGGGCCTTGTCATCGAGGATGCGGCCGAGATGCATCAGCGCATACCAGCGTTCGAGCTCGTCGCGGCTCGGATCGAGTTGCGCCAGGGTCTCGGCGAGGCCCGCCGACGGGGTGAGCGGTGGAGTCAAAACGCTGGGCTCGGACACGCGGATCTCCTGACGGGACGCATCGTCTCGTCGATGCATTGACTCATTGAGAAGGGGGCTCATCGCTGCCGGGAAGCGCGCGGAAGGGAATGGCGATCCGGTTCCAGGCGTTGATCGCCACCACCACCCAGTTGAGATCGACCAGTTCCTTCTCCGAGAAGTGCTGCCGCGCCTCCTCGTACACGGTATCAGGCACGCGGGACTCGGCAATGCGCGTCACCGCCTCGGTCCAGCCAAGCGCCGCCCGCTCGCGCGGCGAGTAGAACGGCGATTCGCGCCAGGCATCGAGCAAATAGAGGCGCTGCTCGGTCTCGCCCGCGGCCCGAGCGTCCTTGGTGTGCTTGTCGATGCAATAGGCGCAGCCGTTGAGCTGCGAGGCGCGCAGCTTCACGAGCTCGATCAGAGAGGCTTCGATGCCGCTCTGGTGGAGGTAGCGTTCGAGGGCCAAGAGCGCCTCGTAGGCCTGGGGGGCGATGGACTGGGCATCGAGTCGCGGTTCCGGTGCGCTGAGGCTTTTCATGGTTGTTTACATATTAATCTTGACAAAAGCCGATCGTCAAGCGTAGCGTCCTCACGTGGACGACCTGCACGGCCCGGGGCTCGGCGAGAGCCAGCGCACTCTCCTCGAGTTGATCAAGCGCGCCGGCGAGGTGACCCTTGCGGGCCTCGAGCATGACATCGGCGTGGCGCGTGAGACCGTTCGCAGCCATCTCGCGGCGCTGGTCGGCGCGCGCTTGGTCGAGCGCAGCGGCGTGCGGCGCTCCGGCCCCGGACGTCCGCAGATCGTCTACCGCCTGACCGCTGAGGGCGACGCACTGTTCCCGCGCCGGGAAGGGGAGCTGCTGGCGGACCTGGCTCGCTTCCTTCTTGCCAACGGACAGGGAGGTCTGCTCGAAGGCTTCTTCGTCGAGCGCACGGAGCGCCGGCGGGAGCGTCTCATGAAGCGGGTAGAGGGGCTCGACGGCGGCGAACGGCTGCAGGAAGTCGCGCGGGTCCTCTCGGAGGAAGGCTTTCTGGCCGAGCTTCGGACCGAGTCCGAGTCCGAGTCCGAGTTCGAGTCCGAGTCCAAGTCCGATACCGCGACCGCTCCCGCGGCAACGTTGCGGCTCTGTCACTGCCCGCTGCGCGATCTGGTCGCCGTGACCCAGCTTCCGTGCCGTTTCGAGCAAATACTGCTCGAGTCGCTGCTCGGGCGGTCGTTGGAGCGCACCGGCTATCGGCCGGACGGCGATGCCTGTTGCAGCTATCTCGTCACCGCGGTCCCGGCAGCAGCGGGCCGCGTTGTTTGAACGTTTGAGATCGAGAGGCCATCGATGACCCACATCATCACCGAACCCTGCATTGGAGTGAAGGACACCGCCTGCGTCGACGTGTGCCCGGTCGATTGCATTTACGGCAAGAACGAGGACTGGGAGATTCTCTACATCCAGGCCGAGGAGTGCATCGACTGCGGGCTCTGCGTCGACGCCTGCCCGGTGCAGGCGATCTTTCCCCAGGAAGAAGTCCCCGACAGATGGCGCGCGTTCATCGCCAAGAACTACGAGCACTTCGGCCTGGTCCCGCCATGACTCTTGGGTTCGATCGACCGCTGTATCTGCTGCCCTTCGATCATCGCGAGTCCTTCGAGTCCGGACTCTTCGGCTTGAAGCCTCCCCTGAGCCCGGAACAGGTCGCGAGCGTGACCGCCGCCAAGCGGTTGGTCTACGACGGCTTCCAGGCCGCGGTCGCGGGCGGAGTTCCGCGGGAGCCTGCCGCCATTCTTGTGGACGAGCAGTTTGGTGCTGATCTTCTGCGCGACGCCGCGAGCCAGGGAATCATGACCGCCTGCCCCGCTGAAAAGAGCGGCCAGGCCGAGTTCACTTTCGAATATGGAGAGGACTTCGCCCGCCATATCGAGACCTTCGCCCCCACCTTCTGCAAGGTTCTCGTGCGCTACAACCCCGCGGGCGACAAGGCGATGAACCGTCGGCAGGCAAATCGCCTCCGACGCCTCTCGGAGTATCTTCGCGGCACGGAGCGAAAGCTCTTGTTCGAGTTGCTCGTCCCCGCGGAGCCGGCGGAGCTCGAGCAGCTCGGCGGCGACCCTCGGGTCTACGATCTTGCCCGCCGCCCGCGGCATATGGTGAACGCGATCCTCGAGCTGCAGGAGGCCGGGGTCGAGCCTGACGTTTGGAAAGTCGAGGGTCTCGATCGTGCCGAGGACTGCGCGAACGTGGTTGAAGCCGCGCGCCGGAATGGCCGAGACCGCGTCGCCTGCATCGTTCTCGGCCGAGGGGCCGACCTGAAGAGAGTATCGAGCTGGCTGACGACGGCGGCGGGCGTGCCGGGATTCGTCGGCTTCGCCGTCGGTCGGAGCACGTTCTGGGATGCGCTGTTCGAGTGGCGCCACCATCGCCTGACGCGCGACGCGGCCGTGGCGCAAATCGCCCGGCGATACCGAGAGTGGGCGGACATCTTCGAACTGACTCCGGGCTCGGCGGCTCACGCGGCGCATCTCACCCGCCGGGCCTTGCGCCGCTGGGAAAACGAGGGGGGACGGCTTTGAAGCACGACTGGCCCTTGCGGACGAGGGCTCCCTTCCACCTCGAGGCGACGGTGCGAGTGCTCCAGCGGCGGCCCTTGAATCGGGTGGATATATGGGAAGACGAAGCGTATCGACGCGCCTTGGCCACTCCCGAAGGCGTGCTGCTCGTCGAGACTCGAAACCTGGGATCGGTCGACCAACCCGATGTCCGCTTCGCCGTCCTCAACGGCGAGCCGTCGCTTGCCACGCGAGGATTCATCGCCGCCGCGCTCGGGAGAATGCTGGGCCTCGACGTGGAGTTGGCCGCTGTTCAACCATGGGCGGAGAGTGTGCGAGGGCTCCGCTCGACAGCACTCGCGCTCCGCGGCATGCGCCCGCCGCGGTTCCCGACGCTCTTTGAGACCTTCGCGAGCGTGGTCCCCTTTCAGCAGCTCAGCCTCGACGCTGGCGTCTCGATCGTGGGGCGCATGGTCGAGCGTTTCGGAGCCCAGCTCGAGGTCGGAGGAAGGCGGTGGCTCGCGTTCCCAGAACCGGAGGTCATCGCCCAGGCCGACATCGAGTCGCTCAGGTCGCTGGGTTTGAGCCGTAAGAAGGCCGAGACTCTTCAGCATCTAGCCGCGCGAATCGTTTCGCGCCAGCTGACCGAGGAGAGCGTGGCGGCGCTCCCCACGCCGGAAGCGCTGGCCGCCCTCACGGAGGAGCCGGGCATCGGTCCTTGGAGCGCGGCGGTCGTGCTGCTTCGCGGGTTCGGTCGAACCGAGGTGTTTCCGCCCAGTGACACGGGCGTCGCCCGCGGCCTGGGAGCGCTCCTCGCCCTCGATCCGGGCCCGATCTCGGCGGTGGTGGCTGAGCGCTTCGGGGAGCGCCGGGGCTATCTCTATTTCTATTCGCTGGGCGCGCAGCTCCTCGGCCGCGGGCTGATCAAGCCGGCACCGCTCGCGGAAGAGGAGCTCGAGCCACGGACCAAAGTAGGAGGGGGACGGAAATGACCAGACAATTCAAGGTCGGCGACCACGTCTCATGGAACTCGGAGGCCGGGCACGTCAGCGGCCACATCCTCCGTGTGCACACGCAGGATGTCGCGTACAAGGGCTACACCCATCACGCGAGCCCGGAACAGCCGCAGTACGAGATCAAGAGCGATACGACCGAGCACATCGCGATGCACAAAGGCACCGCTCTGCGCAAGAAGGGTAGCGACTGAGCTTGGCCGAAGCGGAGCCCACGGATGCGCTGACGATCTGGACCGTCGGGCACTCGACCCGAACGATCGAAGAGCTCATCGACATCCTGTGCCTTCATCGCATCGAGATCGTGGTCGACGTGCGCCACTATCCCGGTTCGCGCCGCTTTCCCCACTTCAACAAGATCGCGCTCCACGATGCGCTGGTCGCCGCGGGCATTCGCTACGAGCACCTGGTCGAGCTTGGCGGTCGCCGCCCGGTCCGGGCCGACTCGCGGAACCTGGCCTGGCGCAACGCTTCGTTCCGCGGTTATGCCGACTACATGGAGACACCGCCGTTTCTCGAGGGTATCGAGCGCCTGCTGAATATCGCCCGTGGTGGCCGGACCGCGATCTTGTGCTCCGAAGCAGTCTGGTGGCGTTGCCATCGGTCGATGATCGCCGACGAGCTCAAGGCTAGAGGCCTGGATGTCCGCCACATTTTGGGCGCTCAGAACGCCCAGACGCATCCGTACACGGCTGCGGCACGGCTTGTCGGTGGGCGACTCTCCTATGCCGGCGATGCCGAGGCGGCCCGAACCTAGCCCATCTTCAAGTGCTTCGAGATCGCGGGCCGGCGGCTCAGACCAAAAGGATCACCATGTTGTTCAAATGCGGTCAAGAGCCTACCGGCGCGAGGCTCTTGCGGAGGACTCAGGCGATTTCTAGTGGCCACCCGGTGGCCCGGCAATTGCAACCCCAGGCTTCAGTACCAGGCAGAATTGGAGGGTCGAGAACGCATCCCGACGTACGATCGCGAGAGGGCCTGGGACGCATCGACCTTGGAGGGAACTGGCAATGAAACATCAACGCTCACTCATCGTGGCCTTGGGACTCGTCGTATTGATCTACCGTCCACTCCCGGCGGAGGCTCAACTGGCCTCCTTTTCGGTGCTCGGCGGATCGACGGTGACCAATACCGCCACGCCGACCACCGTGACCGGCGACTTGGGTGTCAGCCCGGGGAGCGCGGTCACCGGTTTTCCGCCGGGCATCGTGACCGGCGGGACCATTCACGTCGCTGACGCTGTCGCCGCCCAGGCTCAAGTCGAACTGGGCTATCTATACACGAGCCTGCAGAATCGACCGTGCAATACCGATCTGACGGGGCAGGACCTAGGCGGTCTGACGCTCACGCCGGGCACCTACTGTTTCTCGACCTCGGCGCAGTTGACCGGAACCCTCACTCTGGATGGGCAAGCAGTTCCAACGCCTTGTTCGTGTTCCAGATCGGGAGCACGCTGACCACCGCAAGTGCCGCGTCGGTGGTATTCATCAATAGCGCGTCGCCGTGTCAGGTTTTTTGGCAGCTCGGGAGCTCTGGAATACTGGGGACGGGTACGACATTCGCAGGAAACATCGTCGCGCTCGCCAGCGTCACTCTGAATACCGGTGCCAGCGTGGGCGGGCGAGCCCTGGCGCGCACTGGCGCCGTGCCCCTCGACAAATAGCAACGTGACCGTCTGCAGCGGGGGCCCCTCGTTCCAGATTCCAATCACCGCTATTCCGACGCTATCGCCCTGGGGCCTACTCTTGCTGGCGGGCCTCATGGGCACGCTCGGATGGGCTGTGGTCCGCAGGCGATCGAACCTCAGCCCGGCCTCGACCGGGTCAACTGGCCTGCGTGTCCATGCTCAGCCGACGCAGGCGCAGCGCGTTCGCGATCACCGACACTGAGCTCAGGCTCATGGCCGCCGCGGCCAGCATCGGCGAAAGCAGCCAGCCCGTCCATGGGTAGAGCAGGCCTGCCGCGATCGGGATGCCGACGGTGTTGTAGGCAAAAGCCCAGAAGAGGTTCTGCCGGATATTGGCCATGGTCGCGCGCGAGAGCTTTCGGGCGCGCACGATGCCGCGCAGGTCGCCGCGGACCAGGGTCACGCCGGCGCTTTCCATGGCGATGTCCGTGCCCGTCCCCATCGCGATGCCGACCTCGGCGCGCGCGAGAGCAGGCGCGTCGTTGATGCCGTCGCCGGCCATGGCGACGAAACGGCCCGCAGCCTGTAGCCGTTCGATCTCGCTAACCTTCTGATCGGGCAGGACCTCGGCGACGACCTCGTCGATGCCGAGCGCTTTGCCGACGGCCTCCGCCGTCTTGCGGCTGTCGCCCGTCAGCATGACCACCCGGATCCCTTCGGCCTGGAGTGAGCGCAGCGCCTCGGCCGTGGTGTCCTTGATCGGGTCGGCCACGCCCAGAAGTCCAGCGAGCTTACCGTCTACGGCGAGATACATGATCGTCTGCGCCGCGCTCCGCAGTCGTTCGGCCTCGGTCTCCATGGCGCCGGTCTCGATGCGGTTCTCCTGCATGAGGCGCAGATTGCCGAGCAGCACGCGTCGACTCTCGATTTGCGCGCTGACACCGCGGCCGGTGAGGGATGCGAACTCCGTGGTCGGAGGGACGTCGAGGCCGCGATCGCTTGCTCCGGCGAGAATGGCCGCTGCGAGCGGATGCTCGCTGCCGCGTTCGACGGCCGCCGCGAAACGGACGACTTCCTGCTCGTCGAGCCCACCCGCTTGCCCGTTCGCCACCACCGTGACCAGTTTCGGCTTGCCCTCGGTGAGCGTGCCCGTCTTGTCGACCACCAGCGTATCGACCTGGCGCAGCAGCTCGATGGCTTCGGCGTTGCGAAACAACACGCCCATCGAGGCCGCCTTGCCGGTCGCCACCATGATCGACATCGGGGTCGCGAGGCCGAGCGCGCAAGGGCAGGCGATGATCAGCACGGCGACCGCGTTGACCAGAGCGTGCGCCAGTCGTGGCTCCGGGCCGAGCAGCGCCCAGGCGACGAAGGTCAAGGCGGCGATCGCCAGCACCACGAACACGAACCAGCCAGAGATCCGATCCGCCAGCTTCTGAATCGGGGCGCGGCTGCGCTGCGCGGCGGCGACCATGGCGACGATGCGAGCGAGCAGAGTCTCCGTTCCGACCTTGTCAGCGCGCATCAGGAAGCCGCCAGCACCATTCACCGTCGCGCCGATCACCGAGTCGCCGGGTCCTTTTTTGACCGGCATGGGCTCGCCGGAGACCATCGACTCGTCGATCGAGCTGGTGCCTTCGAGCACCACACCGTCGACCGGTACTTTCTCGCCGGGACGCACGCGCAGGGTCTCGCCGATCCGCACGGCATCGAGCGGCACGTCGACTTCTCGGCCGTCGGCTTCGACCCGCCGGGCGCTCTTCGCGGCGAGGCCGAGAAGCTTGCGAATCGCCTGACCGGTCTGACTCCGCGCCTTGAGCTCGAGCACTTGCCCGAGCAGCACCAGCGCGGTGATCATCGCCGCGGCTTCGAAGTAGACCGGCAATTGACCGTGCTCGTCGCGGAATGTGGCGGGGAAGACGCCGGGCGCCAATGCGGCCACCAGGCTGAAGCCGAACGCCACCCCGACGCCAAGCCCGATCAACGTGAACATGTTCAAGCTGCGATTGCGCACCGAGGCGACCGCGCGTTGATAGAAGGGCCAGGCTCCCCAGGTGCAAACCGGTAGCGCGAGCAGAAGGGAGAGCCACAGATGGAGCGCCGGGGAGCCGGGAAGCAGCGCTCCGCCCATCGCCAGCACCAAGGTGCCTAACGCCAGCGGCGCCGAGATCCAGAAGCGCCGCCGCATGTCGACGTACTCGGGGTTCGGCGCGTCGTCGACCGTGACCACGCGCGGCTCGAGCGCCATGCCGCAGATCGGACAACTGCCCGGCTGATCGCGGACGATCTCGGGGTGCATCGGGCAGGTCCACTCGGTCTTGGTGGCCAACACCGCGGGAGCCTCGGGTTCGAGCGCCATGCCGCATTTCGGGCACGGGCCCGGCTTGTTCTGCCGTACCTCGGGGTCCATCGGACAAACCCAGACGCTGCCCGGCGGTGCGGCCTCGGACGCATTGTCCCCGGTCGTCGGCGCTGGCGCGAGATAGCGGGTCGGATCGGCATCGAATTTCGCCTTGCAGGAGGCGGAACAGAAATACACGCCCGCGCCGGCGTGCTGCGAGCGATGCTTCGCGGTCGTCGGGTTGACCGTCATCCCGCAGACCGGATCGAGCACGCTGCCGACCTTCCCGGTTGCGGGGTCGACCGATGGGGTCTCCTGAGGGGTGTGTGCGGGCGTGGTCATAATCGAGGAGTCTACCGCTCGCCTTCGATCCCGCCCGCTGCCCAGCGGTGCGTGTGCGATCATGGCCGCCGTGATCACAGAGATTTGGGAACCCTGGCTGTCTGACCTCGAGGTTGCGTCCGCCGCCGGCGACGGAGCGCGTGTGGCGGCGACGCTGGAGAACGTCAGGCGCTTTCCTTTCCACGAAGAACGAGCGCGCGGGCACGAGCGATGGGATCGCCTGTTCGCCGTGCTGCTGGGTGAGCTCGCGAGTCCCATCGACAGCGTCCGGGATCTCGCGTATCACTACGCGAAGATCGTCATCGGCGCCGAGTACGGTCCACCCTATGAAGACGACGCCGAGCGGCAGCGCGTGAGTTCCGCGGAGCGTCGCACGGCGCAACTCCTGCCGGTGCTCACTCCGCTGGTTCGCCGCGGAGCTCTGTCGCTGCTGCGCGTAATCGACGACCAGCTCCACCTCGAAGGGCTGACCCACTGCGGCCCACAGGCGATCGTCGAGGAGTGGATCGCGGAGCTCGCCGGTGGGTCCCCGCGGGAGCTCGCGGCGCGGATCGCTTATCTGGATGGGCGTGCCCCCTGGGAGCGTCTGGGAGAATCACTCCTCGGCAGTCTCGATCACGCCGACGAGATGGTGCGCGCCTATGCCGCGCGCGGGCTCGGCCAGCGCTACTGCGACGCCTCGGCGGAGCTCTCGCCGCCGCTTCGCGCGCTGGTGACGCTGCTCACCGCGAAGGAGATCGAGCGCCCCGGCATCGCCGGGCCGTTCTTCTCGAATTGGTACGGCTTCGGGATGAACGACTTCGTCGAGCGCGCTGGCGTCTCGGTAGAGGACTGGTTCTGCACCATTCTCGCCGAACGCAAGCATCCCGAGCCTGACACGCTGCCGTGCAGCAACGGCATCGACTTCTTCGCGCACGAGATCTTCGGCGGCCGCGCCGGCTACGTGCGCCGGCTGCTCGACATGGGGCATCGCGAGCTGGCACTCGAGGCGGCGACGGAGATCGACGACGAAGTCGAGGACATGGAGCCGATCCTGGTCGAGCTCGGAGACAGCGCCGAGGCCGAGATCTGCCGGCGTGCTTCATGGCATCTCGCGTACCACTATCGCCGGCTTCACGCGGCTGGAGAAGCGCGCGGCTTCGTAACCAGGCGAGGCTTGGCTGGCGGCGCTGAACTTTTCGTCAATTTCAGCCAGCCCCCGGATGGCCCGCGCTACGCGTACTCCGCGACGATCGTTCCCCCAGTGAGCGAGACCTTCGACGAGGTGACGGCGGCAAGTGCGCTCGAAGCCGTCTTGCCGCGGTCGATGCGCGGCGAGCTTCTGCCTTACGGAATCCCGGGCGATGGCGGTGAGCCGGGCCGGTACATCTTTGGACGGAGCGCCAGCGCGCGCCACGCCTGTGGCGCGCTGGTGCAATTTCGCGGCGATGTAGACGCCAGGCGTTGGGACTCGATTCGCGTCATCTGGCACGGAACTCCGGGGGCCTGGCGTCCCGAAGGCGCGACCTGACTGTAGCCGATTTTGGCGAGGTAGCAGCGCTCGCGGAGCCTAGTTGCCAGGCCGTGCCGTCGGTCGGCATGGACAACCCAGTCTGGGCTACCCCCGGTTTTGCACCAGAGCCCGAAGGAAGGGCGCCGAATTCCTTGTGGCCTTCGAGACCGAGCGCATTGCCGATGACCAAGATGCTCGATGCAGCCATCAGCGCGGCTGCCAGTACGGGGGTAAGGTACCCCGACGCAGCAAGGGCCACACCCCCGATGTTGTAGCCGAAAGCCCAGAGAAGACTTATCGCTGTCTTCCTGCGCACCGAGCGCCCGAGGTCGACCAGCCAAGGAAGGACGAGGAGGCTGGTGTCGGCCGTCACGATGTCCGCGCTGGTGCGAGCGAGCTCGGTGCCTGAGCCGAGCGCGATACCGACGCCCGCGCCCGCCAGGACGGGTGCATCGTTCAACCCGTCGCCGACCATGGCAACTTCGCCCTCGCTGGCACTCAGCTGCCTGACCACCGCGAGTTTCTCCTCCGGTGAGATCTCGGCGCGCCAGCGCTCGAACGCCAGGCTCTCTGCCGCGAGCCGAACGGCAGCCGTCCGATCACCGCTCAGGACCATCGTTCGAAGGCCGCGGCTGCGCAGGCTTTGCAAGACCTCGGCTGCCTCCGGTTTCAGCGTGTCGGCGAAGGCGAATAGCCCCTCGATCCGACCCTCCTGGCCGTAGAAGACGAGGCTGTTGGCGGACGACTCGAGCACGCCAGCTCGAGCCCCGAGCTGCGAAGGCGGCCGCCAGCCGAGCTCCGAGAAGAATCGGGCGCTGCCGAGCGCTACCGCCATTCCGTCGCGCTGTCCCAGCAGGCCTTGTCCACGTACGGTCCGCACCTCAGTCGCCGGCACCGCGACGGCGCCGCGTTCCCGCGCCGCTTCGACCAGGGCGCGGGAGAACGGATGATCGCTGGCCAGAGCGAGGCCAGCCGCGTGGCCGAGAATCGCGGCTTCGGGAGCTTGCTCAGCAGCGACGGCCACCAAGGTGGGAGTGCCGCGCGTCAGACAGCCGGTCTTGTCGAACACCATCCACCGGCTGGTCGCGAGGTCTTGCAACGCGCGGGTGGAACGGATGACGATGCCACGGCGGGCCGCGATCCCGATACCGAGGAACGAGGCGAGATAGGCCGCCGGACCGAGGGCGCAAGGGCACGCGACGACGAGAGTCGCCAGCGCGGCCGAGGTGGCGGTCCAGACGCTGCCGTGCCGACCCCAGTAGACCGCGGCTCCAGCCGCCACCAGGACCACAAGGGGCAAGAAGTAGGTCGCGATTCGATCGTGCAGGGTCTGCAGACGAGATCGCCTCTCCAGCGCTTCGCGCACCGCGCGCCCGATCGCCGCCCAATGCGTGGCCGCTCCTGAAGCGCTCGTGCGGGCGAGAAGGATTCCATCGCCGTTGGCGGTTCCGGCGAAAACCACGTCTCCCGGCCCCTTCGGGATCGGCTCGGGCTCGCCGGTGACCAGCGACTGGTCGACGGTTGAATTCCCGACAACGATTTCGCCGTCCACCGGGATGCGTTCCCCCGCAAGGACGCGCACCAGCTCACCCACCGCCACGTCGCGAGCTCGCTTCGTCACCTCGCCGTCGCTGGTGAGCGTGCGCACGGAGGCGATTTCCGCCTCGAGCAAAGGCGCCAGGTTGCGAGCAGCTCGCGCCCGCGCGGTCGCATCGAGGTAACGCCCGACGGTAAAGAGCAGCAGGAGCATCGTGGCGGTGTCGAAATAGATGTGGTCGAGCAGGCCGAAGAGTGCCGCGACGGAGTATCCGTAGGCGGCGACGGAGCTGACGGCGATCATCGTCTCGGCGGTGATCTGACCGCGGCGGCCGGCGCGCCAAGCGTCGCGAATGAGCGGAGCACCGAGTACCAGCATGACGGGCGTGGCCAGCACGCCGACGAGAATCTCGATCCCGCGGCGGATGTGGTCCTGATCGCGTGAGAAATCGTGGCTGTAGAGGAGCAGGCTCAAGATCATCACGTTCATGCCGAGGAACGCGCCGACGCCAAGCCGGAGAAAGAAGAGCGTCGCGTCGGCTTCTTCGCCTGCCTCGCCATGAACGCGAAAGGCCAGGAAGCAGCCGAAGCAGCAGAAGACGTGGTCGCACCCCGCGACCGTGCCGTGGTACGCGCTCGCGCCCGCCGGTACCAGACAGTGGGCGCAGAGTTCTTCCGAGAGCGCCATCACGGCATCGCCATGAGGTGGCCGGCATGACCGTCGGCACTCGATATCGCGATCGCGCCGCGGGCGATGGTGATCAGTCCGAAGATCAGAATCACGGTGCCCGCGAGGCGCAAGCCCCACACCCGCCAGCCCGGGGTCACGCCCCAGCCGACGAGCCCGACGAGCAGCATCGCGGGAAAGGTGCCCAGCCCGAAGGCGATCATGGTCAGTAGTCCCCGGGCGGCGCTGCCGGTCGCCAGAGCCTGGGCGACGAAGGCGTAGACGAGGGGGCAGGGCAGGAAGCCGTTGAAGACGCCGAATGCCAGGGGCGGGGGAATTCCCGGCGCGCGCAACAGGCCGCGCACACCGCGCAGGAGAGAGCCGAGCCCCGGCGCCGAGCTCAAACTCAGCGGCACGCGGTAGCCGAAGAACTGCAGCGCCATCACCGTCATCAGGATCCCGGAGACGATCGCCAGGGCGCGCTGCAGAAGGCCAATGGGGCCCCCGGCCGCGGCTGCCTGACCGATCGTGCCGGCGGCCAGGCCGAGAAAGCAGTAGGACGTCACTCGCCCGGAGTTGTAGGCCAAGTGCCGTCCCACAGTCTTCCAGCGCGCACCGCGACTGGGAGCCAGGGCGAGTGCGAATGCACTGCACATTCCCAAGCAGTGAAAGCTTCCGGCAGCACCGGCGGCGGCGATCCAAAGCGGGTTCGTCATCACCTAGATCGTCGCCGGTGCTCGCACTGCTCCCTCAGGGCCTGCGGGCTACTTCTTGAGCCATAGGCGAAGCACCCAGCCGAAGAAGACCAGCGTTCCGGCCAGGAATAGGAGCATCGCGATCCACTCCTGAATGCGCATGCTTGTCTCCTAAAGATGAATCCAGAAGCCGACGGCGTTAAGCGCGGCGGTGAGGAGCAGAAATCCGAAGTTCAGCCAGGCTGCCCGAAGCAAGAATCGCGTCCAGCGCATGAGCTCGAGTCCTCCCTAGTAGGCGAGACCGGGGCCAAGGCCGCCCCAATAGGTAAAGAGATAGTAAATGCCCCAGACGAAGAGACCGAGGTAGACGAACAGCAACCAGCGGTTGACGATGCCGTGACGCACGCGGATCTCGCCGCCGGCGAACTCCTCGATGTCGTCGGCGTGCTCGGCATGCGCGTCCAGAGACTTCGGACGCTGTTCAGGGTCACTCATGTGCGCTCGCCTCCTCGTCGGCCAACTCGCGCTTCAGCATGGCGAATTTGATCGACTCGCCATCTTTGAACTGGCCGTCCAGTGTCCCCCAGACGAAGAAACAGACCGCAGCGAGGCTCATGCTCAAGGCCACCAGGAACTGCAAGAAGATCATCGTTTCCATGACGGGTCTCCAGTGCGTATCCTCACGATGGGCCGCCGGGCGGACTCGGCGCCTGCGCTTTCTCGATCACCGGCAACTCCTGAATACCGTGGTACTCCGCCCACACGTGGCGCGGTGTCGCCTCTCCGTGCCGCCGGAAAGCGGTGTCGGAGGTTTCTGCCTTGACGGTGGGTGCGTCGATCTCCTGGCGCTCCTGCTCCGTGAACGGCAACGGATCGCCGGTGAGGGGGTCCTTGAATGCGGAGAGGGACAGGATGAAGTAGGCGAGCGCCCATCGATCTTCCTCGTTGGGAAGAGTGCTGACGAACGAGGGCATCGGCGTGCCGTTCAGGCCGGTGCTGATGGTGCGGAAGATGTCCTTCACCGACGGTCCGGACTTGAACAACCCGGTGGTCAGATTGGCTGGCCGGATGGTGAAGCCCCAGTCGTCCTTTAACCCGACGGCGGATGGTCCGTCCCCCTTGCCCGAATCGCCGTGGCACTGCGAGCACTTCACGTCCGTCCAGAGCTGCCTGCCCTTGGCAAGTAACGCCGGCGTCGGCTCGGGCGGCTTGCCGATGGCGATCGTCGCCGCCGGCTGTTCCTCCGTGAAAAAGGCATAGGGCTGCTTCGGGTCGCTGTTGTCGATCGCCAAGGCGTACTTGACGTACTGCATTACCGCCAGACGATCCTTCTCGGCGAGCTCGTGCCAGGTCGGCATCGGTGTGCCGCGAACGCCGTCGACGATAGTGCGCAGCAGGTCGCCGTCGGTGGGCAGCGATCCCGATGGCGTGCTACGGAACTTGAACGTGCCGCTGGTGAAGTTGCGTGGGCGCACGGCGAAGAACGTGGCCGCCTCGCCGTTGCCGTCGCCGCGGGCGCCGTGACAACCCATGCAGCGGCGCTCGAAGACGTTCTTGCCGTAGTCGATGTATTCCTGCGACCTCGGCAGCTCGACGTTCGACGCCGAGACGAGTTGGGGCTCGAACTGGTCCCGCCACTTACCGCGGTTCATCCCGAGCTTCTGGATGTACGCGACCAGCCCCCTCAGCTCCTCGGTGGGCGCGAGCAGCGTGACCTGTTTGCCGGTGAACTCCTGTTTCGGGGTGACGATCACCGGATATTTGCCGGGCTCGCGGACGAAGACCAGGCCGTCGGGATTGGGTGTGAGCTCGATCAACTCACTGCTCGCGAAGTCAAAGAGCTTGGTGGTCACTTCGTTCTGCTCGAGGCTCGGCCTGCCTTGCTTGTCCGGCACGATAGCGATCGGCCCGGACGGCCCGTCGAAAAGCCACGGGTAGCGCGGCATGATCGAGTCAGGCGTCAACATGCGGGCATCCCAGTGGTGCACGAAATGCCATTCGTCGGCGTACTTGA
>JBDTNL010000078.1:0-15927 GCA_039933785.1 Acidobacteriota bacterium | reverse complement strand
TCTTCATGCGCCGCGCCGCTCTCTGCCTCATCGTGCTGTCGCCAGCCGTCCTGCCAGCCGTCGGACATGCCGCCGACCCAGCGCCGACCGAGGCTCGGTACAAGGCGCTGATGTTCGGCAATCCAGCCGGAGCGGCGAGCTGCCGGATGCGCGCCGGCGGCGGGCGTGACTGTGACTTCGAGTACAACGATCGCGGGCGAGGGCCGAAGCTGCATCAGGTGATGGAGGTCGACGCCCAGGGTCTGCCGACCAAGGTCGAGGTCACCGGCAACGACTACTTCAAAGTGCCGGTCAAGGAAGCGTTCGCTCGCGAGGCCGCCGGCGCTTCCTGGTCGAGCCAGGGCGAGAGCGGCAAGAACGCAGCGTCCGCTCCCGCCTTCTACGTTTCGTTCAACAATCTCCCCACGGATGGCGCGGTCTTGGCTCTGGCGCTGCTGCGCGCCAAGGACCATCGGCTGACGCTCCTGCCCGCCGGGGAGGCTCGGCTCCATGTCCTCGGCGAGAAGAAGCTTCCCGCCGGAGGCAGTACGCGCACGGTCTCCCACGTGGCGATCCAGGGGTTGGGCTTCTCGCCGTTCTATCTCTGGCTCGACGCCGACGGTGGCCTGTTTGCCGATACTGGCGGCGGCTGGCTCGGGGTCGTTCGGGAGGGCTTCGAGTCGGTGCTTCCCGATCTCCTGAAAGAGGACCAGCGGGCCGAGACCGAATACTTCGCAGGCCTGGGGGCTCAGCTCGCGCACCGGCCGGCCAAGGGCTTGGTGATCACCGGGGCACGCCTCTTCGACCCCGCAACCGGCAGCGTCACCCCTGGCACGACCATCGTCGTGGCGGGAAATCGGATTCAGGCTGTCGCCGCCGACGGCAGCATCCCCGTGCCGGACGGAGCGCAGAAAATCGATGCCCGAGGGCGTTTCGTGATGCCCGGGATGTGGGACATGCACAGTCACTTGTCCTCGAGCGACGGACCGCTCGACATCGCGGCCGGCGTCACCTCGGCGCGCGACATGGCGAACGACATCGATATCTTGACCGCGCTCAAGACCAGTTGGGATTCAGGCCAGGCCGTGGGGCCACGCGTGCACCGCGCTGGATTCATCGATGGACCCGGGCCCTATGCCGGACCCTCGAAAGTGCTGGTCGACAACCCCAAGGATGCGCTCATGTGGGTCGACCGCTACGCCGACCTCGGGTACGAGCAGATCAAGCTCTACAGCTCGCTCGATCCCAAGCTGGTGCCGCCGATCATCACCGAGGCGCACCGTCGCGGCCTGCGGGTCTCGGGGCATATTCCGGCGTTCATGACCGCCGAACAGTGCGTCAAGCTCGGCTTCGACGAAATTCAGCATGCGAACTTCCTGCTGCTCAACTTCTTTGCCAAGGAAGTGCCGGACACGCGGACGCCGGCCCGCTTCCATGCCATCGGCGAACGCGGCGCGGGCCTTGACCTGCAGTCGCGGCCGGTGCAGGACTTCATCCACCTGCTGCGCGACAAACACGTGGTTTCGGATCCCACTTTGGTGACCTTCGAGGGCATGTTCCTCGGCAAGGCAGGTGAGATCGACCCGGCATTCGCGGCGGTCGCGGACCGTTTGCCGCCGCAGGTGCGCCGCGGATTCCTTGGCGGCGGCCTGCAGGCTCCGGCGGGCATGGAGGAGCGCTACCACCAGGGCTTCCGGGCCATGCAGCACATGGTGGGGGAGCTCTACAAGAACGGCGTGCAGATCGTCGCTGGCACCGACAGTCTGGCGGGCTTCGCTTACCACCGCGAGCTCGAGCTCTACGTCGAGGCCGGCATTCCCGCGCCCGTGGTCTTGCGCATCGCGACGCTCGATGCGGCGCGGGTGATGAAGAGCGATGGCGAAGTCGGTACCGTCGCGCCCGGCATGTTGGCTGATCTGATCGTGCTCGACGGCGACCCCAGCGTCCGGATCAGCGATATTCGCAAGGTGCAGCTGGTGATCAAGGACGGCGTCCTTTACCACCCGGACGAGATCGATCGCGCGATCGGGGTACTTCCCTAGGGGAATCGCCGGCCCGAGCCGGGCGCTGCTACAGTTTGGCTCGGGATAGCTGAACCCGAGCATGCGCTTCGAACAGACGCCAGAACAGAGACTGGAAGCCGCCCTGGAGGAGCTCTACAGCTACTTCTCGGACAACCTCGCCCCGCTTTTGGTCGAGGACTCGATCGAGCTTCTGATGGCTCATCCGGCCGAGTTCACCGCCGGGGGCATTCGCGCCTGGGTGGCCTCGCAATTCAACGCTCGCGGTGGAGCGACTCCAGTCTCCGATCTGTACTTTCACGCGGCGCGCAAGATCCACCTCCTCGCCGAGCTCAGGCTCGTGGCGCGGGAGCTCATTGACGCGTTCCTGGCGGTGCTCGGTCCGTTCCTGCTCGAGGGCACGCCGCCGGACGAGCAGGACATCCTCCGGCAAAGCCTGCTCCGGGTGGGCGAAGGCCATGTCGCGTCGGTCTCGGCGGTGGCGCACTTGCATCGCGCTGGAGCCGGAGTGGCACCTGCCACCGCCGCCCCGGTGAGCGGCGCGGCCGAGGTCAGCCTCACCCCCGAAATGGTGCGCGGCTTGCGGCGGTTCGCGCTCATGCTGGAGCAGGGCGTGCCCAAGGGAGCACCCGGCGATTCTCCGGTGCCCGCCCAGCTCACCGGGTCTTCCGCCGGGCATGCATCGCAGCTGCTGGCGGCGGCGGTCGAAAACGCGCAGAACGCTCGTGAGCTCGAGCAATATTTGAAGCACGCCGGCCTCGGCGATCTCGGAAGCACCGAGGCCATCCGCGCGCTCAGTCGGGAGCTGCCCGCCTGGGTGCTCCATCAGGGCGAGCAGGTCTCGACCTATCAGGGCGCTTCCGCCCAGGCGATGCAGCGTCTGGTGACCATGGTCGACGATCCCGCGAAGAGCGCCGACCGCTTTCGCGACATGGTGCACGCGGCGATCGAGCAGGTGAACACGGGCTCGCTGGCGCGTGCGGTGGCGATCCTCGAACTGGCGCAGAAGATCATCGCCGAACGCGGTATCGAGTCTCACACCGCCGAGCTGGTGCGCGGCGCCGCCCACGAGGCCATCGATCCGCGGCGCTTGCTGACGCTCTCCCGCGACGCCGAGCACTACCCTCTGCTGCGCAAGGTGCTGTCCTTCTTTCCCGCCACCGGCCCGGCGGCGCTCCTCGACGGACTCACCGGCGAACCCGATCGGCAGCGGCGCCGCCTGCAGATCGCGCTTCTCGAGGTCCACGGCCCGGCGGCGCGCCAGCTGGCACTCGATCGTCTGGAGGCCTCGCTCGCCGAGGAGCCGCGACGCCCCACGGCGTGGTGGCACGAGCGCAACTACGTATATCTCATGCACCGGATCGCGCCCTCGGCGGGCATGCTGCCGGAGAAGGAAGTCGCCTTTCTAGTCCGGCTGTCGGGGCTCGAGAACGAGGCGCCACTGGTTCGCGAGGCCCTCACCTGTCTCGGCCAGGCGCGCCACGAACGCGCATTGCCGGCGCTCGAGCTGCGTTTGCGCGAGATTGAAGGGCAGCTTTTGCAGGAGGGCGGGCCGACCCAGCACCCGGCGCCCGAGCTCTGGCGCTTTCTCAACCTCACGATCACCGGGCTCGGGCGATCGGGCACCTCGAGCGGCCGTCGCGCCGTGGTCGAGCATGCGCTGCGCGTCAACCCGAAGCTCGGCGACACCCTGGCGCGACTTGTCGAGCTACAAAGCAGCGACTTCACGGACGATCCCGAGTCCGCGACGCGCCTCCTGACGGCGCTTCGCAACGCGACACCAGTCAAGGTCTTCGGCATGCTGATTCAGCGCGATGTCGAGAGCTTGACCCACATCCTGCAAGCGCTGTCCGCGACGCCGACGCCTGCCGTGCAGCAGGCCTTTGCCGAGCTCGTCAGGCGCTTTCCGGATCAACCCTTCGGCAAGCTCGCGGGCGATCTGCTCGGCAAGCTCAAGGAGCGCGCGGCGGCGCCCACGGCCCCCGAGGTTGCGTCCCGGGGGAGCGGCGGGATGTCGGGCGATCTCGACGTTTTCGGGCTGCCCGACCTGGTGCAGAGCCTGGCGCAGAGCGAGGCTTCCGGCACTTTGACGATTCGAGATCGCGGCGGGCGCGAGCTGGCGACGATTTGGATTCGCCGTGGCTTCCTGATTCGCGCCCAGGCGGGCCACATCGAAGGCGAGGCGGCGTTTTTCCAACTCCTCGAACGGCCGTTGCCTGGGACCTTCGAATTTTCACGACGCGACGCCGGCGAGACGACCTCGAGCGGAGCACGCGGCACGGCATTCACGCCCCTGCTTATGGAGGCGATGCGGCGCTACGACGAGCTTCAGCGCTCCCGGGCCGTGCTCGGGGACCATGCCCACCTGCGCCCCACCGGCGCTCGTCCGACCGCGCCGGCTGAGGAGACCGACGGCGTCTTCCTGCGCGATCTGTGGACCAAGGTGAAGGCAGGTGCAACCCCCGCCGAATGCGAGAGCGAGATCGCCACCGACTCGTATCGCATCCGCGGACTGCTGGCGCACTGGCTGGAAGAAGCGGTCATCGAGATCGTGCCCGGAGCGGGTTCCTTCTGAGCTCCACTCTGTTGCTACAGTGCGGGCGATGACTGCGACCACGGTTCAGCCGACCGATCTCTTCCTCGGGCTGACGCCCGAACGCGTCCTCGCGGCCGTCGAAGCCGCCGGCTTCCAGTGCCGCCCGGTCTGCTATCCCTTGAACTCTTTCGAGAATCGGGTCTACGAGGTCGAGCTCGAAGATCGCTCGCGGCGGGTGGCCAAGTTCTACCGCCCGGGGCGCTGGAGTCGCGAGCAGATTCTGGCCGAGCACGAGTTTCTCGCCGAGCTCGACGGCGAGGAGATTCCCGTGTGCCCGGCGCTACCGTTCCCCGACGGAGGCACGCTTCGCACCATCGACGGCATTCACTACGCGCTGTTCGAGCGCAAGGGCGGCCGTGCTCCGGACGAGCTCGACGACCGCTCGGCCGAGCGGCTCGGCATGCTGGTGGGGAGGATGCACGCGGTGGGCGCGCGGCATCCCGCGGACAGCCGGGTGCGAATCAGTGGTGACAGTTTCGTGCTCGACAATCTGCGCTGGCTCGACGACGCAAAGACCGTTTCAGCGGGCGTGTGGCCGCGGTACCGTGCGGCGGCGGTGGCCTTGGCCGATCTCTACGACGGCTTGTCCGAGGGCATCGCGGTGCAGCGTGTGCATGGGGACCTTCATCTCGGGAATGTGCTGCTGCGCGACGGCCAGCTCCGCCTGCTCGACTTCGACGATATGGCGATGGCGCCGCCGGTGCAGGACTGCTGGCTCGCGCTGCCCGGCCGCGATCGCGACACGCTGCATCAGCGCGAGCTCTTCCTCGAAGGCTACGAGCAGTTCCGCAGCTTCGACTTCCAGACCCTGCGGCTGATCGAGCCGCTGCGCGGCTTGCGCCTCGTGCACTACGCCACCTGGCTCGCCAAGCGTTGGCACGATCCGATCTTCCCACGCACCTGGACCCACTTCGGAACCGAGGAGTACTGGACGCGCGAGGCTGAAGGGCTGGAGGAAGTGTTGGCGGTGATCGAGAAAGCCGCAGAGCCTGCGGTTTCGGGTGCGGCACGTTCCGCGAACGCGCGGTCGGAGGAGCCCGAGTTGTCGAACAAGGACTACTTCTGGGACTGGGAAGAGAAGTGATACAAACCCCCGAACGCAGGACCAACTGACGAGGATGTGGAGCGAATCTATGCACAAGCGAGTTCTGGCAGGCCTCCTCTTGGCGTTCACCGCGAGCCTCGCCGGTGCCCAAGGCACCGCCACCGCGGCAACGGCGGCGCCGAAACGCACCGTGCTGAAGGCCGCGCACATCTTCGACGGCACGTCCGAGAACGCGCAACCGAACGGCGTGGTGATCGTCGAGGGAGACAAGATCGTGGCCGCCGGGTCGGGGCTGATGATTCCCGCCGGCGCCGAGGTGATCGACCTCGGCGATGCGACGTTGCTGCCCGGGCTGATGGACGCGCACGTCCATCTCACGATGGAGATCGGGCCGAGCTGGTCGCAGGATTTCGTGGATGGCATCCTGCGCTTTCCTGCCGAGCAGGCGTTCTACGCCGCGGGCTATGCCAAGAAGACGCTCGAAGCCGGATTCACCACCGTGCGCAACCTCGGCGCCGACGACTACGTCGATGTCGGCCTGCGCAACGCCATCAACAAGGGTCTGATACCTGGCCCGCGCGTCCTCACCGCGGTGCATGCACTAGGCCCGACCGGCGGCCATGGTGATGGGACACCCGTTCCGCCCGGACGCACGCCGCAGGGCGGCCCCGTGGACGGCGTGTGCAACGGCGCAGTCGAGTGCCGCACGGCGGTGCGTTTCCAGATCAAATACGGCGCCGACGTCATCAAGCTGATGCCTTCCGGCGGTGTGCTCTCGCTGTCCGACACGGTCGACGCGCCGCAGATGACTCAGGACGAGATGGATGCGATCGTGGCCGAGGCTCACAACTGGGGCCGCAAGGCCGCAGCGCATTGCCACGGCGACATCGCAGCCAAGATGGTGATCGCGGCCGGTGTCGACTCGATCGAGCACGGCTCGTTCCTCAAGCCGGACACCCTGCGGTCGATGAAGGAAAAGGGCGTCTACCTGGTGCCCACCCTGCTCGCCGGCGAGTGGACCGGCGGCCGGGCCGACAAGTTTCCGCCAGCGATCGCCGCCAAGGCGCGGGCTGCGCTCGCGGCGCGTTCCGAGATGTTCAAGAACGCGCTCCAAATCGGCGTCAAGATCGCGTTCGGAACCGATACGGGCGTTTCTCCGCACGGCCTGAACGGCAAGGAGTTCGCGCTGATGACCGGTCTCGGCATGAGCCCCGGCGCCGCGCTACGGTCGGCCACCGCCGTTGACGCCGACCTGCTGGGTGTCGCTGATCGTTTGGGAACGCTCGAAAAGGGCAAGATCGCCGATGTGGTGGCGGTGAAGGGCAATCCGCTGCAGAACATCCAGACGATGGAGGCACCGATCTTCGTCATGAAAGATGGCGCCATCGTGGTTCACTGATGACGCTCGCCGCGGTCGTCCAGATGACCTCGACCTCCGACGAGGCCGGGAACTGGGAGAGCGCCCGCACTCTGATCGAGCTCGCGGCGAGCCGCGGCGCCGAGCTGGTGGCGACGCCGGAGAACACCAACTACCTCGGGCCGCATCTTGAGAAGGTGCGGCTCGCGGAGCCCCTGGGCGGGAAGACCTGCTCGGCATTTGCAAGCCTGGCGGCACGGCTGCGGATTCATCTCCTGCTCGGCTCGTTCAACGAGACCGGGCCGGATGCCGAACACTGTTACAACACCAGCGTGCTTTTTTCACCCGCTGGATCGACGCTCGCGGTGTACCGCAAGATTCACCTGTTCGATATCGACCACTCGGAGGCGGCGCGGTTTCGCGAGTCCGACACCTGCGCTCCGGGGCGAGAGGCCGTGGTCGCGGCGACGAAGTTCGCCCGTCTCGGCATGTCCATCTGCTATGACGTGCGTTTCGGCGAGCTCTACCGCAAGCTGGTCGACGGCGGCGCCGAAGTGATCCTGGTGCCGTCCGCCTTCACGATGACCACGGGCAAGGATCATTGGCAGGTCCTGCTTCGCGCGCGCGCCATCGAAACGCAGTGCTACGTGTTGGCGCCGGCCCAGTGCGGCAAGCACGACGACCGAGGACTGGGCGAGAGCTATGGTCACGCGATGATCGTGGACCCATGGGGAGATGTGGTGGCCATGGCTTCCGAGGGGCCCGGTCTGGCGATCGGGGAGCTCGATCTCGATCGCGTGCGGCGCGTGCGCAGTGCGATGCCGCTGGCTTCACACCGGCGGCTCGGCGAGGCGGCTCGGGAGTGATTGGCCTTCTGCATCTGCCGCTGCTGCTGGTGCCTGGTCTGGTCTTCTGGGTCTTGGCGCTCCTCATGCACTCCCCTGCCTCGCGGTCCCGGCTGGCGCTCGGGGCCCTTCTGGTCTGCGTGGCGACGGCGCTCGCCGAGGCGGGCGTTTTCTACGCCGCGGGTGCTTGGTGGGGCGTGCCCGGTGCGAATGTGATGGAGCTCGTGGTCGATACGGTGGTTTTCGTCCTGGCCTTTCGCGGACTGGCCCGGCTCACCCTGGGGCGCGCCCTGGTCGGGGGCTTGGCAGCCGCAGGCAGCAACTGGCTCCTGGCCTCGATGTGGTCGGCCGGCCTGGGCTCGGCTCCGCCTCGGTGATCGAGCTCAGTAACCCAACAGCCCGGCCAGGATCTCGACGCCGCGCGCCGTCGCCTCCGGCGGGATCGCCGTGAAGCAGAGGCGCAGATGAGTAGGGTAGGGGCCGAAGCTCGATCCTGGCGCGAGCAGCACGCCCTGTTCCACGGCGCGCTCGAGAAACCCGGTGATGCCGCGCGCGTCGAGGTGATCCGCGACGTCGAGGAACAAGAACGTGCTGCCTTGCGGAACCGGAAGGCGAAGACGCTCGGCGGTTCGGCGGCCGATCTCGGCGTACTTCGAACGGGCGTTGTGTACCCAAGCCGAACCGAGTCCGGAGAGCGCGCGGGCGGCGGCGATCTGCGAAGCGGTGGGCGTCGCATAGAACGTGTGCGTGGCAATCTTGCGCAGCTCGCCCATCACTTCCCGCGGCCCGACGACGTAGCCGCATCGATTGCCCGCCATGCCGTAGGCCTTCGAGAACGAGTGCACGGCGAACACCCGCTCGGGAGCGAGCGGGCGCGCCGGCGTGTGCTCGCCTTCATAGACGTAGTCTTCGTAGACCTCGTCGGAGAGAATCCAGAGCCCATGGCCGGCGGCCCACTCGACGAGCGCTTGTACAGTCGAGCGCGGGATCAAGCGGCCGGACGGATTGTTCGGCGTGCTGAGGTAAAGCGCCGCAGTCTTGGCGGTAAACGCTCGGCGGACGGCTTCGACGGCGCTTGCCGCATCCTCGACGTCGAGGAAGGGCACGGCGACGGGGACTGCGCGAACGGCCCGGACGATGCCTTCGATGAGTGGCCAATAGGGCGCCAGGATGAGCACTTCATCGCCCGGATCGAGAATCGCGCCGGCGACCGCACCGAGGGCGCCGGTAGCGCCGGCGGCGATCAGCACATCGTCCCGCTCCGTGGCGACACCGGTGCGCGCACGGGTCCGCTCGACCACCGCGTCGAGCAGCAGGGGCATTCCGTGCGGCGAGGTATAGCGATGCATGCCCGGGTACTCGGTGACCAGGAGATCCTGCATGCGGCACCCGTCCGCGGGCTCCATCCAGGTGTCCCCGACGTGCAGGGGAAAACGCTCGCCGTTGAATGTTTCGAGTCGGTGGGCCAGGTTGGAATAGACCGATCCCTTGATGGTGGCGACCGCGGATGCCGGATACGGGTGTCGGGGCATGGCGCCGGATGCTAGCAGCGGGTAGAGTCTGGCGCGATGCAGTCGCCGATCGATGCGCTCCGTGCGGAGTCGTCGCAGAGCAGCCCGGGCCTGCTCGCCCGCTGGGCCTGGAGTCTCATCAACGTGGTGCAGTTCATCGTCACGCTGTCGTTTAGCGCGGCCTGCATTTCGCTCGCCCTGCTGGTGCGGGTGTTGACCCGATCCTCCAAGGCCTCGCTCGCCATGGCCCGCGGTCTCTGGGCGCCCGGCCTCCTGGCGCTCGCCGGCGCGCCCCTGCGCGTCGAGGGGTTGGAACGCCTGTCGAGCGAGAGCACGTACCTGTTCGTCGCCAATCATGGTTCGATCATGGACGTCCCGGCGCTCTTTCGCGCCTTGCCGCGCAACCTCCATTTCGTCGTCAAGCGCGAGCTTGGCCGCATGCCGTTCCTGGGTTGGTACGTCTCGGCGATGGGCATGGTGTTCGTCGATCGCGGAGCCCGAAACGAAGCGTTGGCGAGCGTCGGAGAGGCCGCGACGCTACTCATGGCCGGGCAGAACGTGATGTCGTTCCCGGAGGGCACGCGCAGCCGGGATGGTCGGGTGGGCTCCTTCAAGAGCGGCGTCTTCATCGCCGCCATCGAATCCGGCGCGTCGATCGTGCCGGTGGCGATCACGGGTGCTGGATCGGTGATCCCGCCGGGTGGTTTTCGCGTCCGTCCGGGGACCATCCGGGTGGCGGTGGGAACGCCCATTGCAACCGTGGGTTTGACCAAGAAAGACCGGGGTCGCCTCGCCCACGATGCACGAGCCGCGGTGATCGAGCTGAGCGGCGAGCCGGCGCCGAGCCGGCACGAATCACCGATCGAGCTCGGCCATCAAGACGCTTAGCTCTCCGGGCGTGTTGACGTTTCGCCACGCGCTTCGCAGGGCCGCCGGTGGCGTCGGAGTGACGATGCCGGGGAGTGCGGCGAGGGGTTGGAGCGAAAAGCTCGGACCTCGCGCCAACTCTTCCAGTCGGGGGCGAGCTTCGGGCTCGTAGAGCGCCAGCAGCGGTTCGACGCGATCTTCCCCCAGGCGCGGCAGTACCGCCCAACAGCCCGGCCAACGTTGAGCTAGGAGCCAGCGCACGGCCGGCGGAGAAACCAGCGGCAAATCGCAAGCAGCGAAGATCCAGACCGCGTGCGGCGCTTCCGCGAAAGCCGCCAACATGCCGGCCAACGGTCCTTGAACACCGGGCGCGTCGGCGAGCCTCGGCCAGCCCTTGGCGTCAGGTGGCGAGTCTCCTGTTCCGAGGATGAATACCCGGTCGACGACGGGCGCGAGCGCCGCCGCCGTGCGCGCGAGAAAGCTTCGCTCCTCGAGTTGAAGGAATGCCTTCGCCGAGCCCATTCGCCGGCTCGCGCCGCCGGCGAGCACGCCGCCGCAGAGCGTTTCGGTGTTCACCGAGTTCACACATCAAAGGGTACTGTGATTGCGGTCCGGTTGATACACTCCGCGTCCCACGCAGCAGCGGCGGCAAGAAAACAGACCCCATGGCAACCGGATGGCTCGACTACACGGCCGCGTACGATGGCCGGCCCAATAGCGTGGTGGGCGAGGTGCTGGTGTTGCCGGCGGTCGACAGCCCGCAGCTCGGGCGTCGTCTCGACCTGCTCGTGTACCTGCCGCCGTCGTACCACGCCGATCAGCGCCGCTATCCTGTGCTCTACATGCAGGACGGGCAGAACCTGTTCGACCGGTTCACCAGCTACGCCGGGGAGTGGCAGGTCGACGAGATCCTCGAATCTCTCGCCTCGGAGGAGGGCCTCGAGGCCATCGTGGTGGGCGTCCCGAACGGCGGAGTCGCGCGGCTCGACGAGTACAGCCCTTGGCCCGACGGCGTACACGGGGGCGGCCGGGCGAAGGACTATCTTCATTTCCTGGTCGAGGTGCTCCGCCCGCTGATCGACAGCAGCTTTCGCACCCTGGGCTCCCCCCAGGGCACGATGGTGCTGGGGTCTTCGATGGGCGGTCTGTTCAGCCTGTGGAGCTTTTTCGAATGCCCGCAAGTATTCGCCGGGGCCGCGGCGCTCAGTCCCTCGGCGCAATTCGCGGGTAGCGCGTTGCTGCGCGACTTGCGACATCGTCGCTTTCGCGGCGGGCGCATCTACCTCGATGTGGGCACGGTCGAGGGGCCGGCGCCGCGTTGGAATCGCTTGCTCCTCGGACTGCAGCCGCGGCCCTATTTGCGCACCGTGCGGGAGACCCGCAACGCGCTCTTCGATCTCGGGTACCGGTCGGGCCACGATCTCGAGTACGTGGAGGAGCCGGGCGGGAGCCACAACGAGCAGGCGTGGTCGCGCAGGCTGCCGGGAGCTCTGCGGTTCCTGCTCCGCTGAGCGGAGGGCCGCCTCCGGCAAGCAGTGCTATCATGGCATAATCGCATGTCGGGACTGCCCGACAGACCGCGCCATGCCTTCCGCCATCGCACTCCCCAGAATCGCTCTCGCGCTGCTCCTCTTGGCAATCGGCGCCGGATCCTCGCGGGCGGCGGTGCGACCGATCGGTGAGGAATTCACCGTCAAGTCCGGGCAGGTCAACAACGAGCACAACCCGACGGTGGCCTTCGGCTCGTCCGGCCGGGGTGTCGTCGTGTGGACCGACTCGCACGACGGCTTGCGGGTGCGAGCGATCTACCCCTCCGGTGCATTCGCGGTCGAGGATCGAGTGGTCGTACAAAACAGCGAGCTGCCGGAGATTCCCGGGCGGGGGATCGTCACCGAACGCAAGGATCCGGCGATCCTAGTAGACGCTGACGGCGGCTTCTGGTTGTTCTGGACCGAGGAAGTCGACGAGCTCAAGATCGACTTCTTCGACGAGACGCGTACCATCCTCGACCGCGACATCTGGGGCCGGCATTTCGACGCCAGCGGCGAGCCCACCGGCGCGGGATTTCGGCTCAACGCGACGAAGGATGGGTTTCAACGGCGGCCGCGCGCCGTGCGCGTGCCTTGCGCCGTTCCTGATCCGGACTGCGGCGAGGGGAACCTATTGGTCGCCTGGGAGAGCGACGACCGGATGCCCGCCGTGGGACCGGACGACGGCATTTTCGGCCGGCTGCTGAGCGCCTCCGGCCAGATGCGCAGCGCTCAGCTGCGCCTCGCACCGGCCTCTCCGGCGAACGGTGTGGCGCTCGCCACGGACGGCCGAGGCAACGTCATCGCGAGCTGGGTAGCGCCCGACCCTACCGGTCGCCCGCTGGTGCGGGCGCGCTTCTTCAACGCGGGCGGCAAGGCGTTGGGTCCTCAGTTCGCGGTCAGCGATGGGACGGGGGGCGTACAGCTTCACCCTGCCGTGGCGCGTGACGGAGACTCCAATCGAGTGCTCGTGCTGTTCGATCGCACCATGCCGCAACTCGGGCGTTCGCGAATCATCGGCCGGCGCTTCACGAGCCCCGGCAAGCCCGCCGGCGAGCCCTTTTCGGTGAGTCGCGGCGCGCGCGACTTCCTACCCATCGCAGCCGCGACCCGGACGGCGGCGGTCGTGCTGTGGCTGCGCTGGAGCCCCTCCCCGGCGATCCAGGGAGCCGGGGTGGAAGAGGGCAGCCAATCGCCGGGCGATCCCTTCACACTGACAGTCTGGTCGCGCTTTTCGATGGGTGTCGGGGCTCGTCCGGATGGAAAGTTACTGGCGGTCTGGGAGGGCTACGGCTTGGGCTCGTCTCAGGCGGTGCTGGGCCGCTGGCTGGCGTCGGTACCCTGAGCCTCGCGGCCGGCCCTGGATGCATGCCGGCCGCGTTCGAATCTATTCACGATCAGAAGGTAGCGCGTACGGTGAAGCGCACCGTCCGAGCCGGAACTCGGTAGTACTGAGCATCACCGAGCTCGCTCTCTGAAATCGGGTCCCTGGCATCGCTTAGGTTGGTCCCGTCCAGCCGCACCTCGTACTTCGAAAACCGGTAGCCCACGCCCGCGGCCCAAGTGTCGAACGCCTTGGCGAGCGCGGTGTTGCGTTTGTTGAGGAAGCGGTCGCCGATGTAGTTCCACGTCACGTTGGCGGTGACTCCGCGGGCCGGCGCGTACAGCAGCCCGAGGGCACCCATGTCCTCGGGCACGGTCTCGAGACGCTTGCCACGCAGCTGCGTTTCGACGTCGTCGAAGACGGCCACGAAGTCGCGGAACTCCGACCGATGATGACTGTACGCCGCCTGGAGGAAGAGGTCCTCGGGCAGGCGATAGTTGGCCTCGAGCTCGATCCCCTGGAAGCGCTGCTTGCCGGTGTTGACCAGTGTCGGCAGGCCGTCGACTAGATTGGAAGTCACCACGTTGGTGAAGTCCATCGAGAAGACGCTCACGTCCCAGTTCAAGCGGCCGCCGGCGTTGTGGCCCTTGAGGCCGGCCTCGTAGCTGGTGGCGTTCTCGGGCTTTAGGATGTCGCCCTCGCCTTCGGGTCCGAAGTCGATCGCCGCCGGTTTGAAGGTGTTGCGCGCGTCGGCGTAGATCCACAGAGCGTCGCCGCGCTGGTCCCAGGCGAGGTAGCTCGCACCGATCACGCCGCTGCCGCGGGTGACGTTGCGGGAATCGTGACCGGAGAACGGCTCGTCACCGGACTCTCCGGGAATGACCTTGCCCGCCAGTGTCTCGCGGGTGCTATTGATGCGGGCGCCGGCGGAAATCGCCCAGCGCGGCGCCGGCTTCCATTCCGCCTGCCCATACACACCGGCGAAGTTGCGCCGGTCCTTGGTCGAAGGGAATTCCTGCACCGGCACGCTGGTGCTCTTCGGCGCATCCGAGCCGTCGAGGTTCACGAAGTAGTCGAAGTTCTCGCCTGAGACGTCGCCGTCGCCGAAGAGATAGTCCGCCCCGGTCACCACCTGCAGCTCGGTGGCGGGATGAAGCGCCCAATGGGTATCGAAGTAGACATCGGTGATGTGAAGCTCCTGGCGGAACCCCGCCGTGTTGACGTCGGTGCCATCCAGATCGGCGAGGAAGCCGCGCACGATGCTGGCGTTGGTCCGCGAAATCGCCAGGGTCGTGCTCCAGTCGGCATTGCCCAGCTGGCGGTCGTAGCCGCCGACGAGATGGAAGCGGTCCTGATCGAACTTCGCATCGCTCGGCTGGTGGTTGGCATCGAGTGGTACCCGATCCGAGAGCGCTGCGCCCTCGCGCGGAGCCGGGCTCCCAGGCTTCTGATCGAGCAGGCTCATGTCGAAGTCGAAATGCAGGTTGCCGCCGAGAATGTCGCCGGCGCCGCGATAAAGGACGTGTCCGCGCTTCCATTGCGTGCGATCGTCGCGGTAGCCCTGCTGATCGAGATTGACGTTGAGCGACTGTCGCCAGGCTCCGGCCTGAGGCAGGGCGAGGGAGACGGCGGCGCCGCCGCTCGAGTAGTTGCCTCCCCAGAGACTCGCCTCGCCGCCCGGCGCTCCAGCGGCGCGGTGGATGATCTGGATGACGCCCACGAAGGAGGTCGCCCCGTACATCACCGGTGCAGCTCCGCGCAGCACTTCGATGCGCTCGACGTTGGTCAGGTCGACACTGGCGAGCGCCGGGTTGAAGGCGCCACCCCACGGAACACCATCGACGACCAGCAGGAAGGCGTCGAATTCCTTCAGGCCCCAGATCTCGGGGGTCGAAGCGGCGGGGCCGTTGTCGCCGCCCGGCGCCACGAACACTCCCCCGACCAGCGCGAGAGCGCCGGCGAGGTCGTGCACGCTGCGCGCGCGCAGCTCCTCGCCGGTGACGATGGTGATCGAAGCCGGAACGCTGTCGACCGCTTCCGGTACGCGAGTCGCGGTGACCTCGATCGTGGCGGTTTCAGGAGGAACGCCTGCCGCCGTGGTTTCGGCGCGCAGGGCGGGTGTCGACAAGCAGGCAAGAATGCAGGTGGTGACGCGAAATGAGTTGAGTGCGCGGCTGCGCATGAGCGGTCCTCCGTGACCAGGAATGAATACATGACGAGCCTCTGCCAGTAGATCGGCAGGGCGTCGCCTGGATGAAGACGATGAACGCGATGAACGGGACGAACGCGGCTAGCGCGCCCGGATCATTCGTTCTGACGCTGGCTGAGACGGAGGATGTCTCGGGGAGGGTTGGGGTCGCCGATCGTTGCCGATCGGGCTTGAAGATTACGTTCGGGCCGAAGACTCAGGCGCGAGGCGGTGGGCTCGCCGGGGCAGCGGACGGAGGAACGGTCGCAAGCTTCGGCGTGTCCCCCGGCGCGAAACCTCGGATGGTTGGGCCAGCTGATGTTTGAGGGCTCCGCGGAAGCTTCGCGGACTTGCCAACCTCGGCCGCTGCGGTCGCCTTCGATCCATTCGACCACGCCCGGGTCGCCGGCGCGTGCCGACTCGCCCGCCGCGCGCGGGGTTGGATCGCGAGGCACCCAACTCGCTGAATTGGCGGCCCGACGAATGCGCAGCCGTTGCGGAATCTCGACTTCCGTCTCGTGGCGCTCGTCGCCGAAGCGCAGGAGCAGGCGGGCGTCGTCGCTGGCGAAATTGGGTACCACGAACGTGATGCGCCGTCGGCCAACCTCGAGATGCGGGGTGATGCGAAATGCGAAAGTGCGGCCGCCGTCCAAGGACAGGAACGC
>JBDTNL010000077.1:0-16861 GCA_039933785.1 Acidobacteriota bacterium | reverse complement strand
CGCCACGACATCCAGAGCCAGGAGACCCATTCCGGCCGCTGGGTGAGCTTCCGCCAGCCGGTCCTGCGCGCGGCGCGAGAGCGCAAGGGCGAGACGTTCCAGTTCACCTACGAAGCGAACCCCGGCGAGGTCTGGGAAGAAGATGAGTTCTGGACCGAGCTCTCGTGGCGCATCGATCCCGATGGCGCGATGGGCATTCGCAAGTGGTTCGAGTCGCCCTACGAACCGGGCGCCAAGCTCACGGTGCACGACTACTACCGCTGGATCTTCGAGAACACCGTCCCCGGGCTACCCGCGACCGCCGCGAAGGAAAATCTGACGCCGCTCGAGTACATGCGGCGTTACGGCGCCTTCCTGATCGAGAGCGACGTCCGCGACCTGCAACTCAAGCCCGTCGCGGTCTCCGCCGAAGCCGAGCGCGACGCCGCAACCGGCGTGGTCAAAGATCACGGCAAAGTGGTCGGCGTAGAGATCGACGGCCAAGTCGTCGCTGGCTGGCCGACACCGTCGCGAAAGCTCGAGATCTATTCGCGCACCCTCGCCGAATGGGGCTGGGCAGACGAAGCGCTCCCGAGCTACATCGAGAGCCACGTCAGCCGGAAATCGATGAACGTCGAGCGCGGCGAGATGGTGCTGCTGCCGACGTTCCGCCTACCCACGCTCATTCATACGCGAAGCGGCAACGCCAAGTACCTGAACGAGATCTCGCATCGCAATCCGCTCTGGATCCACACCACCGACGCCGAGCGCATTGGCCTATCGACCGGCGACCTGGTCCGAATCGCGACCGAGATCGGCCACTTCGTCAACCACGCCTGGGTCACCGAGTCGATCGCCCCCGGCGTCGTCGCCTGCTCGCACCACCTCGGCCGCTGGCGCCTGCACGAGAACGAAGGCAGCCGCTGGTCAAGCATCCCGGCCCGCTTCGAGAAGCAGAGCGACGGCAGCATCCTCCTCCGCCACACTGGCAAACTCGGCCCGTTCGAGAGCGCCGACCCCGACTCCAGCCGCATCTGGTGGAGCGACGGCGGCGTGCACCAGAACATGGCTTTCCCCGTCCATCCAGACCCGATCTCGGGCATGCACTGCTGGCATCAAAAAGTAATTGTCAGGAAAGCACTCCCCGAAGACAGCTACGGTGATGTACGTGTAGATCCGGCGAAGTCGATGGAGGTCTATCGGAAATGGAAAGCCGACTGCAAACCGGCGCCTGGGCCTGGGGGGTTGCGGCGGCCGCTTTGGTTGGATCGGCCGTTGCGGCCGGCGGAGGAGATGTTTCGGGTCTAGGGGGGTGTCGGCCGGCGACCACGAAGAATCTTGCGCTCGAAACGTTGTCGCTGGCGTCCGACGGGCGTCGTACTGCCGGTCGCTCAACGTGACTTAGGCGACCAGGATGAGCACAGGTCGCAAAGTTGTCTACTTTCTCGGCGCTGGCGCGTCGGCCGGCGCTGGTGCCTATGCCGATGTTCAGGGCGGAGGCCGCGTGCCCATTCCGACGCAGGCATCCTTCTGGTCTACGTTCCTCCGCTTCAGCAAGAGCGCAAAGAACCGAAAGCGCATCGAGGCGTTCCTGTTTCGTTACTTCCTCGGCTATCACAAGGTTCCTTCGCGCCTCGCTGCTTCGAATCGTCGACAACTTCTCAACGCAGCGGACGTCGAAGAGGTATTTACGTTCCTCAGCGAGCGCGTCCGCGCGCCCTCAACATCTACGCAGTTGCGGGCCTACGCTGCGAAGGTCTGGGACTCGCTCGTGACGGAGATCGGCGGAGTATTCACGCGCTTCCCGCCGAACAAGGCGACACGGCAGGTTTTTCGCCAACTCTTGGACAACCACATTCGGTCTCGAGACGTGGTCGTCTCCTTCAACTACGACACAGTCTTTGAATCATCGCTACCCGGGTCGCAGAGATGGGCCTATGACGGAATCGAGGACACCACCGGCGCCCTTCGCATCCTCAAACCGCACGGTTCCGTCAACTGGGAAGCCGGTAGTCCCATTCGACGCCGCGCGAGCCCCAAGCGCTCAGTTGTAGTGGCGCCAACGCATTTGAAGTTCGTATCGAGTTCCGATGCTGCTGGTCCGGTGAGTCTTGCGGGGTACCTCGACCAGTCTTCCGAGATCCAGCTCATTTGGTCGTCAATGGAGCGCCACATGTCTCAAGCAAAAGCGCTCGTGTTCATCGGCTATTCCTTTCCCGTCGCCGACCTGTACTTCTCTTCCATTCTGCGGTCGGTTCTCGCCGATCGCAGTGCCAGTCCGGCTGTTGTAGTGGTCAATCCAGACGCGGTCGCTCTTGCCGCACGTCTCGAAGCAAGGTTCGCTGTACCGCGAATTTCGCGCTACTTTGATCTCGCACAATTCGTTCAGGCAGGCCGCTCAAACGTCTTGAAGCAAGTTGGCTAGCATCGCAATGGACTGGCTAGCTACTCGTTGCGGCAGAAAGCGCCAAGAGCGACGCGCCGCTGAACTCGAGTATCGTTAGGCAGTCGCAAGGGGCGGGTATGAGCACCGAAGAGCTGAAAAAGCTGTTTCAAGAAGCCGCCGAGATCGCCAAGGCTGTGCCGAAGGAGCTTCGCGAGGCCGCGTTCAATCGGGCGCTGGACGCACTCTCCTTGCCCGCCGCCAAGATGGCGCCACCCACCCGACCTCGCGCGCTGGGGAACCCCAGGGAAGGAAGCTCAGAGGGCGATCACGCAGCCATTCTCCTGCGAGACCTAGACCGAACACGCCATCCCGAAGTTGCATCTGCACCAAGGGTCTTGGAGCGTGCCCTATTCATCCTTCGCGCTGCTCGAGACGACCACTCTATTGATGGTCTGTCGGCGCCACAGATTGCGAAGGTCCTAAATGAGAAGTTTCGCTTGCGCACGACTCGCCAGGCCGTGACGCAGGCCCTCGATGCCGCCGGTGACAAGGTGGATAGAAACTCCTCGCGCCGGATCGCCGTCTATCGAATCATGCACCAAGGCGACCAGTATTTGGCAGCGGGTGCCTTCGACTCCGGCACAAGCCGTGCCGGCGGTAGCTCCGCTGGCATTGGAGTGAAGAGAAGGACAAAACTAGAGGCCGCCGCCAAAAAAGAGGCAACGACGACGACCCCAGTGCGGGGCCACAAAAAGAAGGGCGGAATATCGCGCCGGCCGGGCCCCGGCGCGATGCTACGAGACCTAGTCGCGGCCGGTTTCTTTGCGAAGCCCAAGACCATCGGAGAGATTCAAGCCCACGCTCAACAGAACAAAGCGCATAACTACGGGCTCAATGAACTCTCAACCCCCCTGCGACGGGCCATTCACGACGATCTCCTAGTTCGGGCGAAGAACTCCGATGGCCAGTACGAGTACGCCACTCCTTAGTGGTGCCCCAGAAGGTGCGCTGGCGAATGTGCCATCGAAGTTTCGCAAGAGGATCGTCGACTCATACGCAGAGATCAAACGACGGCACCGCGAGGCGGTCTCCGGGGCGTCGTTGGACGCCGCAGGCCTAAGCGCCGGAAAGTTCTGCGAGTCCGTCATCCGGCTACTTCAGCATGCGCTCACGGGTGACAGTACGGCCTTCGGGAAGCACATTCCAAACTTCCCGGACGCGTGTCGACAGCTGATCACTCTTGATGCTTCGACCGGCCCAGAATCGCTGCGGATTTTGATTCCTCGCGCTCTGGTCTTCCTCAACACCATGCGAGGCAAGCGGGGAATTGGGCATGTCGGAGGCGATGTCGAGGCGAACTCGATCGACCTTGCAACGATTGTCCGAATCTGTGATTGGGTTATGTGCGAGCTTATCCGGATTTACCACGATCTCCCCATCGAGAATGCACAAGCCATCGTGGACTCCCTTGCCGCAAAGGAGGTTCCGCTTGTCTGGGAAGTTGGCGGAAAGAAGCGGGTCCTACGTCCGGGCTTAAACTTCAAGCAGAAGGTGCTCCTCCTGCTCTACTCGCAGGCCGACTCAGCGGCACTTGCTGAGGAGGTATTCGAGTGGAGCGAGCATCCGCAGATGGCACACTTTCGGCGAGACGTCCTGAAGCCGCTGCACGCGACGAAGCTCATCGAGTATGACCGTGCGGAGGAAATCGTGTATCTCTCCCCTCTGGGCATCTCCGAGGTCGAGAAGGTGCTTACTGACAGGGCCAACACCCCGTGAATACGAGGGCCTTAACCGATGCGACGCTGCGGGTCATCTCGCTTCTGAACGACTATTCAGGCCAACACGTCGGCAAGCGGGAGATGCAGTTCGACCCGATTCTCTACGGCTACCTTGAAGGCCGGTTCGGCTCATTCAAGAGGCAGCACCGCCTCTATCTGCGCGGAAGGACGAAGCCCCTCCGCATTGACTTCAGGCGGGGTTCAACCAACCCCGTCCTTGTCGAGTTCGCGGTCCGCCCGCCGAACGGCGGCAACACCTTGTATGGGTCTCAGAATAGAAGCGAGCTTCGGAAGCTCTCCCGGATTCCTCAAAGCCAGGCCAGGCTTCGCATCCTGCTCCTTGTAGACCTCTCCGCCACTCCCCACGCGAAGAGTGACTTGCGGGCAACCTACGAATCGCAAACTCCCGCGGCCGACGGGTCCAACAAGCACTCAGTACGAGTCGTCTACGTTCACGCAAACACTCACTATTCCTTTCTTTGGCAGCCGTGAGCAGGCGGCCCAACCCTCGAGGCATCGCACAGATTGTCAGCATAGATGCGAATGCACACTGCGGTCTATCGCGGCCGAACCCCGCGCTCGCCGGGCGTCTGAGCCCGCGCCGAGCCGCCGGTTGGCTTGAGTTCGTTGAGTCTGGAAAACATCCGTGAACGGCCCGGTCCTCAGCGGATGGATCGACTACGACAGGCCCCATCTTTCCGCCCTATCCCCCTCCCAGCGAATCGACTACTTCGAACGCCGCGTTCGCCTTGTCGCTATCAATCCGCTCGGGCGGATCCTCAACACCGAGATCACACCTAGCCCCGACTCCTCTGCGCTTCTGATCTTCGGGGTATCACTCTGCTGCGCCGTCGAAGCAGCTGGCAAGTTCGTGAGCGGCGGACGCGGCGCCAACGGAGAACGATTTCTCGCCTTCCTCCACAAGTACATGGCGGCCGAGTACCAGACATCAACAGTCGGCGGCGTCACCTTCGGTGAGGCTCTGTGGGTTCACTTCCGCAATGGCCTCGCGCACGGCTTTGCCGTTTGCCACGGCGGCTTCGAGCGCAATCGCGGCCAGCCCTACTTCGAGACCAACATAGTGGCGGGACACGAGTCGCTGTCCTTGAACCCATCGGCGTTCTTCGACGACTTCGATCAAGGCCTCGCCCGTTATGTGTCTGAACTTCGAGCAGCACAGCCGACAGGTGGTCTATTCGTCGACTTCAATAGCGTATTTGACGTGGTCTTTGTTCAAGGTCGCTAGATCGGGGACTCGCCTGACCCCGACACCGACACCGAGAGGTGCCAGCGCCAAAGAGGTACCAGCCGATTCGGGCGATCTAATAGAATCAAACAGATACACCGGCACCACGGGGCTGTTCCCAGGGCAGCGCACCGACATTTTGCACAGCTGAGCGAAGGGGCCTCGCCATACTTCGCCCCGCATCGAGAGGTGCCGCTCCGGATCGCCTGGCCCCTCCTCGGGTGCACCTCCTCGCGCCGGGATCCGCGGCTGACCTCTCGCGGCTGGCGCCGACGGCCAGGTGGGCCATGCGCTTTAGGGCTGCTGGCTGTCGAGAAGCTTCTTCTTCTGAACCTCGAACTCGGCGTCAGTGAGGATGCCCTTCTTGCGCAGCTCATCGAGTTTCACGAGCTTGGTGTAGAGGTCATCAGAGTGAAGCACTTGAGAGGGGGGCGCTTGGCCCTGCGGGGCCGCCCCGGCGGGTTTGCCCAACAGCTTCGCCTTCTCGGCCTCGAACTCGGCGTCGGTGAGGGCGCCCCTCTTTCGTAGATCGTCGAGCTTGATCAGCTCGTCGTACGCGTCCTTGGGCTTCTCCGTGTCGTCCTTCGTGTGGATATCCGCGGAAATATGTGAATCAGTTTCGACCACAACGTCGGGTCGCGGCATCAGGCTGGTCCGGCGAGCCTCCGGGTCATCCTTACTCACCACGCGGAACTGATACTCGAAAGAAGCCCACTGCGCTGGCCCGCCACGCATGGGGACCTCATGAGACGACAGGGGAATGGCGATCTTCCCCTGCTTCGCCGCGAAATCGTTTGCCTCCCGGATGATCTTCATCTTGAGCTTGGCCAGGCTCCCAAAAATGCCCCCATGGTCCTCCCGGAAGATCATGTAGGTATCGGGCGAAATCTGGACGGGGTCCGCACTCTTTGCGCAAATCGGTCCTACGCTCAGGAGGAAGGCTGTCGTTGCTGCAAGCAGGAAACTGAATCGCATCTTCACTCCTAGCTGGCCTGGCGAACCACGGACGCGGGACGCCGTGGCATAACGATTGTCTGGAGTCTAGCGGCGGCTAAGCGCAGAGACCAGCACGGCAGCTCCCGGGGTGCCAGCCGATTCGGGAACTTAGAGATACTGGCGCTCCGATCCTCCCGCGTCGCTAGTCGTGGTCTCCGTGTCCCCAAGAAGGCGCGCCGAGCCGCGCTTGTCCGCCCTCCTCGACCGTGCCGTCGTCGAGCCCGTGCCCACGCCATTTCGCTGTCTCGCTCCGCGGGCGGTAATGCTCGCCGCTCTCCTCTGCGGACCGGTCGCTGCGGCCCCCGCTCCGGACGTTGGCGCACCAGTGCCCGGTGAGAAGTCCCCCTCGCCGCAGCGGCTGATTCTTCCGGCTCCCACAGGCAGCGCCGCTGTGGGCACCCTCAAGTTCGAGCTCCCAGCCGATCGCCGCCTGGTGGTGCAGGTCTGGTATCCAGCCGATCGACCGGCGACTTGCATGCATCTTCCTTACATGGACGCTCGCACCGCTCACGCCAAGACCGGCGACGGCGAAGCGCCCCGCGCCGACCTGTCGTTGGCCGTTGGCGTGAACGCCTGCGTGGGAGCGACGCCGGTGAGCTCGGGCGCGCCGCTGCCGGTCGTGCTGTTCTCGCACGGCATGGGCGCGACGCGGTTCAGCTACCAGAGCCTGTACGAGGATCTCGCGAGCCGCGGCTACGCTGTGGTGGCGATCCAGCACCCCTCCGGGTCGCGCTACACCGCGTACGCCGACGGCAGCTTCTCCACTTTCGACGCCGAAGCTTGGTACACCGCGGACGAAACCGAACGCCAGCGACGCATGAACCGTCAACTCGAGGAATGGCTCGCCGATGGCCGCGCGGTGCTCGTACGCCTCGAGCGCCTGAAGGCGGCGGACTCGGATGGCGTTCACTCGGACGCTCTTGGTCCGCTTGCCGGCCGGCTCGACCTCGCTCATGTCGGCTACGCCGGTCACTCGTTCGGCGGTACGACCGCGATGCTGGCCGCCAAGAGTGACCCGCGGATTCGATAGCTGCCGCTACGCCACAAAACCTGACAGATTTTTTCTGTTGGAACCGCGGTGTTTTTCATCTTGACAGTGGGCGAACGCATGCCGTGTAATCGGGTCGGCCGAGGTGCCACCGTCCAGGAGGTTCATGCCGATGTTCAGCAAGAAGGAGCGTGACGTTGAACGCCGCCTCGAAGGCGATTGTGGCGTGGGGAGAACTGGTTCAGAACGCCTGAGTGGTGCCGACTCAGGCCGACGTTGGGTACGAGCGCTGACGCGAGGAGGCATGATCGCTGTGCTCCTAGGCGCTGGCCTGGGGTTGACCTGCTTCGGTGCGCCCGGCGGTCCCCATCTGATGGGCGTTCCCTTCGAGCCGGAGTCCATCTTCACCGACGACTACTGCCTAGCGTCGTCGATCCAAATGTGGCGGGACTACGATCACGTCTCGCCCCACCAGACGCAGGATCAGATTTATCAGTGGCTCGGCGGAAATATGCTGTTCTTCTCGCCTGACTTGGCGGCCTCGGGCGTACGCCATTTCACTGACACTGGTATACACGCGATTGTCGATGCGGCGCTGCGCAGCGACCTGACTGACCGTCACATGTTCCTGTCGAGGCAGATTACAACGGTGATGGGTCAGATACCCGCACTCGTGATTTACAACAACCACGCCGTCATCATCGATGGCGGACAGTGGCACCAGGACCCTGCGACGGGACTCAATGTCTGGGACACCGTGGCGATCCAGGATCCCGCTGCGTTTCTCTCAGATACACAATTCAGCGGCGGAACATGGGTCCAGCTGACGTGCTCCGACACCAACGGCAGCTACAAGTGCGTTGACGTTATTCCTGCCGAATACGTCGCGCAGGGCAACGCGAACTACGACTCGTATGGCGGCAGTATCCGAGTTCGTGGCGCGCCGCCCTCGATCTGAGGAGGAATGAGCGATGAATCGGCGAATAACAAGGGTGATCCTCGCGGCCATCGCCGTGAGCTCGGCCGCTCGCGCCAACGCCGCAACGCCAGGTGATCGCTGCACGCCTGAACAACGAAAAGGCGTGGACGCTTACTACGCCGCGGTGCGTGTAGCGGCCGGCACGCCTGGCGATCCGATGTATGTGCCCTATCCGTTCCCGACGTCTGACGTGCGAATCATCGCGGATGTGGTCTACCAGCTGCGAGACATCCTCGGTCGGGACGCGAAGCTGCCGGCCAGCCAGAAGCGCGTGCTGGCTGGAATCTCGAATCAGACACTGCGCTATACGGTGACGCGTGTCGAGGATTGGACGGATCAAGCGTGCGGAAGCATCTTCCCGGCCGAATGGGACTACCAGATTGAGCTGTTCGACGTGAACCTCGCACAGAAGATCGCCGTGGCCGTTGTCTCGAACACGGGCATGTTCGAGGGCGCACAGTATGCCAAGCCGGGGCAGACTGCGCCGACGCTTGCCGGCCTCAGTGCGGCTGCTCGACGGCGTGTCGATCTGGTGAAGCCGGAGACAGCGCGGTACATCCGCGCGGAAGGGACCGTGCGCTGCGACATGTTCTTCCCTTGCGTCGCGCTCGACGGCGCAAGCATGGATGCTACCGTGATCTATGTGCCGACCGAGCAGGCGTTCTACTCCCTCGCGCACGGGCAACCGTTGCTGTCCGCTGCGACAGAGCTCAACTCGGCCGAAGGCTTGAGCGCGCTCCGCGCGAAGCTTGGGCCGAGAGAACGGGTCATCACTGTCGATCCAACCTCTCTGGCCGTGCTTGAAAGGATCGAGCTCCAATAGAGGTCGTCGAGCCCGTTCTGGCGGCCATGAACTGCGACTCGACAGCAGTCGCGCGGGGTCTTTCCTGAGCGGTCGCAGGCTCGGAAATCCCGCCGGCGGATCGAACGAGTGGAACAGAGAAAGAGCCAGCCCTCCAGCGCCGCGACGCAGGTCCAGCAAACTTGTGCGCGCCAGTCTCCGTGATGGCCTGAGCGCGCGCCCCGCCCGATAGGTGCCAGACGATTCGGGAAAACGAGTGGCCCGGATTGGACTCGGATGGCCTGGCGCCTCTAGCCGGCCGGCTCGACCTCGCTCATGTCGGCTACGCCGGTCACTCGTTCGGCGGTACGACCGCGATGCTGGCCGCCAAGAGTGACCCGCGGATTCGCGCGGTGGCGAACCTCGATGGGCGATTCCCGTCCGGTGAAGAACCCCGGTCGAGAGGTGCCAGTCGCCGCGTCAGTTGTGAGGGAACCCCACGGCCGATCGTCGGACGAAATGCGATGCTCTTCCTTCCCTGAGGGCACGCCGCAGTCCCCGATATGCTTTCGCGCATGACACGCAACCGGGTTCTCGCTGTGCTCGCCGCTGCTGCCCTCGTCGCTGGCTGCTCCGCTCACCAGGCGCGGGTGGTGACCACCGACCTGCCCGCGGTGCCCCCTGCCAAGGACCCATGGATCCACTACACTCCACCGCCGATGCCGCTCGACCCGATGGCGATCGAGTACGTCAAGCTGGTCCTCGCCACCGGCGAGCGTGACCCCGGCTACGTGGACGCCTACTACGGCCCGGCCGAGTGGCAGCAGGAGGCGAAGGCGGCTCCGCCCGAGCTGGCGGCGATCCGCGCCCGCGCCGAACGGCTGGTCCACGACCTCACTGCTCTGCCGCTCTTCTCCAACGAGAGCGTGGAGAACCGCCGCGACTTCCTGCAGCGCCAGACCGAGGCTCTGCTCGGTCGCCTCGACATGCTGCAGGGCAAGAAGCTCACCTTCGACGAGGAGTCGAAGGTGCTCTACGGCGCGGTGGCTCCCCACTATCCCGAACAGCACTACGCCGAGCTGGTCGCCGAGATCGCCGCGCTGCTGCCCGGCGAGGGCCCGGTCAACGAGAGGGTGGACGCCTACCAGCGGCGCTTCACCATTCCCAAGGAGAAGCTCGACAGCGTCTTCCGCGCCGCCATCGCCGCCTGCCGCGAGCGCACCGCCGCCCATCTGCAGCTGCCGCCGGGCGAGAGCTTCACCATCGAGTACGTCACCGGCAAGCCGTGGGGCGGCTACAACTGGTTCCAGGGCGGCTACAAGAGCCTCATCCAGGTCAATACCGACCTGCCGATCTTCATCGACCGCGCCATCGACCTCGCCTGTCACGAGGGGTACCCCGGCCACCACGTCTACAACAGCCTGCTCGAGCAGCACCTGACGCGCGAGCGCGGCTGGGTGGAGATGTCGGTCTACCCGCTCTTCTCGCCCGAGTCGCTGCTCGCCGAGGGCTCGGCCAACTATGGCGTCGAGCTCGCCTTTCCGCGCCAAGAGCGCATCGCGTTCGAAAAGGCGCAGCTGTTCCCGCTCGCCGGTCTCGACCCCGCCGAGGCCGATCGCTACTACCAGCTGCTGGCGCTCAAGCAGAAGCTCTCCTACGCCGGCAACGAGGCGGCGCGCCGCCTGCTCGACGGCGAGATCGACGACGACCAGGCGGTCGCCTGGCTGGCGAAGTACTCGCTCACCTCGGTCGAGCGCGCGCGACAGCGGCTCAACTTCATCAAGAAGTACCGCTCCTACGTCATCAACTACAACCTCGGACAGGACCTGGTGAAGGCCTACGTCGAGGCCAGGGTGCGCTCGCCCCACGACTGGCGCAAGAGCTTCGGTAACACCAGCCCGGTCGAGGATCGCGAGGCTCTCTGGAAGGTGTTCGGCGAGCTGCTGTCCTCGCCGAGCCTGCCTGCTGGCCTCGGCGCGCTGCCGGGTTCTTGAGCGCGTTTCAGGCGAAGATCGTCTCGCCGCCGCGGGTCGGGAAAGTCGCCACGATCGCGCAAGGATGGGGGCCCGTCTCGGCCTCGAGCGCATCGCGCTACAATGGCTTGGCCATGACCACGGCCAAAGAGGAAGCTCTAAAGCTCATCGAGACGCTCCCCGAGGACACCTCACTCGAGGAGATCCTGCGCGAGCTCGCTTTCGCCCGCATGGTGGAGCGCGGCCTCGTGGACTCCGACCAGGGGCACACGATCAGCCAGGACGAGATGGCGCAGAGACTCGATTCGTGGGTGAAGTAAGGTGGACCGCTGAGGCGGCCCGCTGGCTGCACGAGATTCACCAGCACATCGCACAGGACAACCCGGAGGCGGCGCTGCGCACAGTGCGCGGCATCCATCAGCTTGCTGAGAGCCTCGTTGCTTTTCCCGAACGTGGTTTCCCCTACCAGCGTCAGCCCGAGCGCGGCATCCGGGTCCTCCTCTATGGCCACTACCGCATCGCTTACCTGGTGAAGAGCAACGGCGATATCGATGTCCTTGGCGTCTTCCACGGCGCTCTCGACATCACCCGCGACCTCGGATAGCTCCTCCGCAAAAAGGTCCCCTCCGCAAGGGGCCCCGTAGAGAGGTGCCGTCGAGAGGTGCCGCGCTCACCGACTGCCTGAAACAACACCGCCCCTGACTCGTAGGGCAAGCCAAGGGAGCGCTATGCCAGCGTCGATGATCCCGCCGCCGACAATCTGTCGGTGCGAGCGACGAGAGCTAAAGGCGCTTCAGGAGGCAACCTTTATGGAGCCCAGCAACCGCACCGCCCGGCTCGCCGGCTGGTGGTATCTCGCCTGCGCGCTTACGGCGCCCTTTTCGTTGATCTACGTCCCGAGCACGCTCATCCAACACGACGACCCCGCGGCGACGATCAAGAACCTCCTCGCCTCAGAGTCGCTCTTCCGGTGGTCGCTGTTTACGGGTCTGCTCTCGACCGTGGCCTTCATGATCGCCGTCCTCATGCTCTACCGGCTGTTGGCGCCAGTAAGCCGCGCGCTCGGTCTCGCGATGGTCGGGTTGGCGCTGATCACCGTGCCCATCTCCGTGCTCGACGCGATCCACGGCGTCTTGACGCTCAACCTCCTCCATGGCGCGAAGCTGCTCTCGGGTGTGGACGTCGCACTGCGCCAGTCGATGGCGCTCGTCTTCGTGGCCCTCGGTGGGCCGATCGTCGCGGTCTCGGAGCTCTTCTGGGGGCTCTGGCTATTTCCGCTTGGCGCCCTGGTGATCCGCTCGCGGTTCCTGCCGCGCTGGTTAGGCGCCGTGCTCCTCGTCAACGGGCTCGCCTACACCGCGGTTTCCTTCGCGGCGATCGTCGAGCCGGCGTACCTCGCGACGATGAATCGTCTGGCGACGATCCCCGAGTTCGGCGAACTCGTCTTCATCCTTTGGCTGCTCATCCGCGGCATCCGCGTCGAGGCGCCGGTGCCCGGCGTGGCGTCTTCCGCCGGCTAGCGGGTGGCCTACGAACGGGCCTAGACGCCGGCTGGGGTAGCATCGACGCCGAAATGCCCGGTCCACGAGCCCGCGCCTCGCGCAGCGCCTGGATCGCGATTGTCGCCTGCGCCCTGGGGATGCCTCACTCGACAGCCGCCCGCGGAAATGCTGGCGCGGGTGCGGTCTACGAGCCCGAATCTGGGAAGCCTGGCGCGCCGGCCACCACGCTCGACGAGCTGATCCACTGGGACGCCGTACGCGGCGCGTTCGCGATTCTCGATCGGGGAGATTCTCAGCGCCACTGGCAGCGGTCACCGAACGGCAAGCACCAACTCCTGCTGCTCACGTTCGGCGGCGAGGACACCGTCGGCCAACCGGTGCGCAAGCTGCGTCGGGATCTCGACTGGCTCAACTATGAACGCGGTAGAAGCTCTGCGGGCAGGTCGGAAAGGGCCGTGGGGATCGCGATTCTCGTGATCGACCTCGAGTCGCGGCGCGTGAACGCCGTGCGCCTGCCCTTCGTTCTCGAGCGCGTTCCGCACGACATCACCTGGTGGGGCGACGACCATCTCGCCCTGGTGGGCACGATGCGCGACGGCGTGCTCCTCAACCAGACGGAGGTAACCCAACCCCGGTGCGTGACCCGTGTGCCCCTGGTCGGCGGACCGTGCGAGTCGTTCGCAATTCCTGCCACGGTTCGCGGCGAGCCCGTCACTGGGATCGCCGACTTCAGCAGCTCACTCGTCGCCGCGGAAACTACGGTCGCCGTGTCGATGTGGCTGTCGCAGGTGGACGGTGGCGGCGCCGGCGTGCTGATCTTCGACATCCACAAAGGAGCCCAGCGCTTCACTCGCGAGTTGGACGGGAACGACCTGCGCGGCGCCAGAGCGACCTCGCAGTCCTTGCGAGGGCCCGATTGGCTCTACTCCATCGCGCACGATCGACTGGTGCGTCTGCCTCTCAACGAGCAACGGCCGCATGCCGGGCGCTTCGAGGAGGGGTGTCTCGACATCGTCCGTCAGCCTGACTGTCAAGGCGTGTTCCTTCCGACCCTGCGCGACTCGCCGTCCGTCGCCGTTTCCCCGAGCCTCCTCCGCGCCGATGGACAGATGCACGTCGTCTCGGTCACGTGGGACGCCGGCGGCCCTCATGAACCACCGGCCGATTGCCGGATCGGTTGGGTGGAGAGCAGCGACACCGACCGGGGCGACGCGGATTGGGCGATCGTCGATGAGCATCACGTGAGCCTCCGCGCGGAGCACTCGTCCGAGGTCGTGAGCATTCCCGGCGTGCGAGACGAGGACCCGGGACCGGAACGGATCTATACCGTGCACGTCAGTTGCGCCGACAAGGCGGGAGGAACCGGGGGCTCTGCCCGCGTGCGGGTTTTGGCGCCGGCGCGCACGCGACGCTCAGCCTGACCCGCGCCCAAACAGGTACCAGCCGATTCGGAGGAGAATCCAAATCCAACGGCCGCCGACACTTCTCAGGTGGCTCTTCACTCACCAGACCCGGAGACTCTTCTCCGGCGCCACCGGCTGGCCCGCCTGGCATGTGACGACGCGCTGGAACTCCGGCATGTTGCCGATCGGCGCGCGACGACGAGCTCGAGTTCCGTTCAACCGTCGAGAATTGGGAAAGGCTACCCGATGCCATCGTTTTTCGAACCGACACAGGAATCAGGCCGCGCGTTCTTCATGCGCGGCATCGAAGGCAGCGTCGTCATGCTCAACCTATTGCGATTTCGCGCCACCGCTGACTACTCTGCAACGCCTGAACTTACGCCCGAGGCGCCGATCACGGGCGAAGCGGCCTACCGGCTCTACATGGAGCACACGCTTCCGCACCTCGAACAGTCGGGGGGAAAGATTCTTTTCTACGGCCGCGGTGGGCAGTTCTTGGTCGGTCCGACGGAAGAGCGCTGGGACGCGGCCATGCTGGTGCAGCAGCAGAGCACGGCCGCTTTCATGGCCTTCGCATCCAATCCAGCGTACCTCCTAGGAATGGGGCACCGCACCGCGGCACTAGAAGACTCTCGCCTGTTGCCCTTGGAAGAAGGCGCCGATTGAGCAGACCTAACCCTCCTCGCGATCGACCTGGCCTACGGTCAGCCGCTTCGGTGCCAACGCCATTTCGCGGTCTTGCTCCACGAACGCTGCTGCTCGCCGCTGTCTTCTGCCGACTGGTCGCCGCGGCCCCCGCCCTGAAAGGTGCCAGGCGCTTCAGAGGCTGTTTAGAATCAATTAGATGGCCAACGGTGAGACCCCTGCCGATGTCGATCGCTTCCGAATCGGCCTGGCACCTCCTGTGGAAACTGTCAGGGTTTGCCCCCCTCCCGGCAGCTACCTGGACAACCGCCGAAACCATTCTCTCTACCTGCAAAGGAGCTCTCATCTTGAACGTCCTCACGCGGACCGCATTCGGTGCCCTCCTACTCTTCCTCGCAGCCGCACAAGCTCGCGCGGCCGCACCGGACAAACGCCCCGGTGACCTCACGCTCGAGGAGCACATTGCGCAGCGCCTTGACGCAGGCCAGCTTGCCGCTGGCAACAAGGCCTTCACGTCCGGTCCTACGCCGGTCGTCATCGTTACTGGCAACATCAACCCCGGCGCGTTCATGCCCACCGAGCTCTTTCGCAACTTGCTCCTCATGGCCTGCGAGAGCTCTCCGGCCCTCCAGAAGGCCTACCGCCATCGCCTCGATGCATCCGCCGTGGCCCTCGGTTTTGGAAGAGATTTCTGGCCGGCTCTCGATGCGATCGTCCAGCCCCTCGTTCTCGAAGAATCGGGCGACCGCAGTGGGCAGCGCGTCGCTTCGCCACACCACGCTCAAGAGCTGTGCGCCCTGCGGGCCTCCACCCTCGATCAGGTCTACGCTCGTTTCGGCGCGAAGCGGGTTCAGAGCCTTCTTTACCAAGCTGTCACTCCCGGCATGAGCATGACCGTCGATCCCGTCGACGCCGACCATCTGCGCTTCGTAGAAGGAGGTTGCCGATGACGCTCAGCCGAACTCTCGCTGTCGTCGTTGCGCTGCCCACTATCGCCCTGCTTGGCCACGCCGCACCACTCAGCGCCGCCGGATGCGTCGCCAACGCGTACATCTCACAGGTACTCAACGAACAACTATTCGTCGCCTACAACAGCACCGAGTACCTCGACAGCGGCCAACAGGACACAACGTCCGTCGTGTCGGCGACATCTCGGGTTTACCAAAACTCCTTTTCGCTCGTGGCCACCGATGGCACGGCCGAAGCCAACGGCTACACGGCTCATGAGTACTACATCCCTCATCTCTACAACCGCTGTTACACGAACGAAGTCACCAGCATCGCCTACCTCCGCGACAACTCGACGCGCTCCTGCTATGCGATCAGCGCGCCCGAGTGCATCGGTCGGCCGCCGAAGCCACCCCTCGATAACTGTCCGATCGTGCTCGACCTCGGCATGAACGGTCTTCGCCTCTCAGGCCCTAGTCCCGCCGTCACGTTCGATATCCATGCGGACGGCCATCCGATCCCAATCGCCTGGACCGCGGCCAACAGCGACGACGCGTTCCTCGTCCTCGATCGCAATGGCAACGGTGTCGTCGACGACGGGACAGAGCTTTTTGGCTACGCCACCCCGCTCGCCTCCGGCGCTCCCGCGCAAGTCGGGTTCCTCGCACTCGCGGAGTACGACACGCTCGCGCTCGGAGGCAATCAGGACGGCGTCATCGACGCCCGCGATGCGGTCTTCGCCCACCTCACCGTCTGGCGCGACCTCAACCGCAATGGCATCACTGATTCCGGTGAGCTCAGACCACTCTCGTCCACACCGGTGAAGACCATTGGCACGCGCTATGTCACCAGCAATCTCACGGACGGCTACGGCAACGCGTTCCGCTACGTAGGCTGGACCACGGTCCTTCGCCCTGGCACAGCCACCGCCACGCCCTGGCCCGCCTACGACGTCATCTTCGCTTCCGCACCTCAACCCTGACCCGAGCTTGAAAGGACTGCGGTCACGCGCGCTGCTCTCGGTGCCTTCTTCGACTGCACTCTCCGCGGAGATGCCGGGCGCTGCGCGGAGCTACGGACCGAGCTCGCGCGAGTGTCAGTTCCGGCACACTGAGGCTCGTTCCATGCCGGATCGCGTGGCACCTCTTCTGGGGCACCTCTTCTGGGCGCCGCAGTCCCCGATATGCTTTCGGGCATGACAGGCAACCGGGTTCTCGCTGTGCTCGCCGCTGCTGCCCTCGTCGCTGGCTGCTCCGC
>JBDTNL010000076.1:0-17237 GCA_039933785.1 Acidobacteriota bacterium | reverse complement strand
GAGGTCGCCGCCGGCGAAGTCTTCGGATTGCTCGGCCCCAACGGCGCCGGCAAGACCACTACGCTCGAGATGATCGAGGGCCTGACGCCCCCCGATGGCGGCGAGATCGAGATCTGCGGCCTCAACTGGAAAAAGAACGCGCCCGAGATCCGGTCGCGCATCGGCGTGCAGCTCCAAGCGACGAGCCTCTACAACAAGATCACGCCGCGCGAAGCGCTCGAGCTCTTCGGTAGCTACTACCCGAAACGGCGCCCGACCGACGAGCTGCTCAAACTGGTCCAGCTCGAGGACAAGGCGGACGCGTACCACGTGACGCTCTCGGGCGGGCAGGCCCAACGCCTCGCTCTGGCGCTCGCCCTGGTCAACGATCCCGAAGTCGTATTCCTCGACGAGCCCACCGCCGGCCTCGATCCGCAGGGACGGCGCTCGCTCTGGGAAGTGGTGCGCACCATGAAGTCCGAGGGACGCACGGTGATCCTCACCACGCACTATATGGACGAGGCGGAATCGCTCTGCGATCGCCTGGCGATTCTCGACCACGGCAAGATCCTGCACTCGGGATCGCCGGCCGAGCTCATCGCCGGCCTCGGGATCCCGAGCGTGGTCGAGCTCACATTCGACGGCCCAGCGCCCGACCCCTCGGCGTTCGCGAAGCGCTTGGCCACGGCGGTCGAAGCGCGCGGCGACGTCTGGGACATTCCGACGACCGACCCGAAGACGCTGCTGCCGCGGCTGCTCACCGCGCTCGAGAGCGAGCATCTCGACTACAACCAGGTGCACGTCCGCCGGGCGACGCTCGAGGACGTGTTCCTGCAACTCACCGGCCGCAGCCTGCGGGATTGATCGCCATGACCACGAATCCGAAGACGAAACTACCCAATCCGTTCACCCTGCTCTGGGGACAGTTCCGCAGCGAGTGGCGGCTCTACTTGCGCGATCGCGGGGCCATGTTCTGGACCTTCATGTTCCCGCTCCTGATGCTGTTCGCGTTCGGGCTGATCTTTCGCTCCGGCGGCCCGCCGGTGATGACGCTGGTGCGCGTCGCGCCGACCGTCGAGTCGCCGCGCGATGAAGCGTTTCTGAAGGCACTCGGCGATTCTCACCTTCAGGTGGTGACGCTGAGCGCCGAGGCGGCCGAGGCGCGCTGGAAAAAGGGCGAGACTACGGCCCAGCTCGAGAGCGTCGGCGAGGGCTATCGCCTGCGTCTCAACAGCTACCTGATCGCGCAGGGGCAGGTCGCTGCACAGGCCGCGAGCCAAGCGTTCCTGGTCGCGCAGGCTCGGTTGAGCGGCGCGCCCGAGCCCGAGCGCATTCCATTCGTGGTCGAGAGCCCGGGGCATGCGCACTCCGACAACTACGCAGCGTTCCTGGTGCCGGGTCTTATCGGACTCAATCTGCTGACCATGGGTTTGTTCGCCGTCGGCATGGTGACGGTGTCGTACCGCGAGAAGGGCAAGTTTCGGCGACTGGCGGTGACACCGCTGCCGAAATGGGTCTTCTTACTCGGTCAAGTTCTGCAGCGAGTCACCGTGGTGGCGTTACAGACGATACTGCTGCTGTTCGCGGCGCGGGTCGGCTTCCAGATCCAGAACCAGGGCTCGTACCTCCTGCTGGCGCTGCTGGTGGTCGCCGGTACCGCCACATTCCTTGCCATGGGTTTCGCGCTGTCGAGCTTCGCCTCGACGGTCGAAACCTATGGCGCGATCTCGAACCTGGTGTTTTTCCCGATGATGCTCCTGTCGGGCGTCTACTTTCGGCTCGACAATGCGCCGCAGTGGATGCAAAAGGCGGTCTTCCTGTTGCCGTTGTCGCCGTACTTGCGAGTGCTCCGCGCCGTGTTCAACGACGGCGCGACGCTCGCCGGTCACGGCGTCGGGCTCTTGATCCTGGGATCCTGGGCGGTGCTGTCGTTCGTGCTCGCGGTGAAGCGCTTCCGCTGGGTGTAGCCGATAGGAAGGGCTGCTCGGCTGGTCTATCGGGCCGAGTGGCGGCGTCCGCGGGCGCGCCGGTGGCTAGGATGGGCGGATGAGAATGCCTCTCGCTCCGAGTGTCCTGGCGCTCGGCGGTCTCTTGCTGATGGTTGATCCCGCGCACGCCAGCAATGCGGTCCATTGGTCCCCGATGGGTGTTGCGAGTCCGCAGTTCGAGTCGCACGCCGCGTTCGACCTCAAGAACGGCGACTTCTACTTCCTGCGCAGCACTCCGGAGTTTTCCGGGTGGAGGATCCTGGTCAGCCATTGCACCGCGAAGGGTTGGTCGGAGCCCAAGGCACCCGATTTCGCCGCACCCGGTCTCGAGGCGGATCCCTGGTTCACGCCGGACGGCAAGACGCTTTACTACATTTCGACTCGTGCGCACGCCGAGCTGAAGTCGAACAACCTCGACATCTGGCGAGTCGATCGCGGCACCGACGGCGGGTGGGGGGAGCCGGAGCGCTTGCCTGAGCCCGTGAACTCGGGTAGCGCCGAGTGGTTCCCTCGCGTGGGATCCGACGGCTGGCTCTACTTCGGATCGAATCGACCGGGCGGTCTTGGTGGCAATGACATCTGGCGCGCGCGTTCCGCGGCCGGTGGTGGATGGACGGTCGAGAATCTTGGAGCGTCGGTAAACACGGTGGGCGACGAGTACGAACCCTTGCCTTCACCCGACGGCTCACGGCTCGTCGTCATGGCCGACGGCGGGCTGTACGAGAGTAAGCGAGCGGCGGGCGGCTGGTCGCCGCGCACCAAGCTTGGCCCCGAGATCGCCCGCGACGGCAGCGAGATCGGCGCCGCGTTCTCACCCAGCGGGCGCACGCTGCTCTTCTCGCGCGATCTCAAGAGCGCCGGCTCAGGCGAGTTCTTCGTCTGGCGCGACGGCGCCCCCGAAGCCTGGCCCCCGGAGTGTCCGGCCCACCTGTGAGGTCGGTGGATTCGTCCCGCGCGGCGTAGCGCCGCTCGGGACAAGGGGCTACGCTAGGGCAATGAATAGACCCTGGCGCGTCGTCTCGCTCGCTGGTTCCTTGTTGGTCGGCACCGTGGCGATCCCCGCCGGAGCGCAAACGGCCCTCTGGCAGCGGTTCGCAATCGAGGGCGGCGCTTACGAGGCGCGCGGCGATTCCACTCTCCGCGTCGACGCGAACGCCTCCGCTCTCGGAACAACAATCAATTTCGAGGACGACCTCGGCCTCGAACCCACCGACCGTGTAGCTCAAGGCCGAATCGAATGGTTCCTGGCCTCGCGCCATGAGCTCTCCTTGCGCGGCTACCGTACCGAGCGCACGGGGGAGACCGGATCCTCGCCGTTCTTCCGCTTCGGCGACTTCAACTTTCCCGCCGGACATTTCGTTCGCACTTCGTTCTCGCTCGACCAGACCGAGCTCGCGTACAGCTACTGGTTTCTCCAGCAGCCGCATTTCGGCGTCGCGCTCGAGCTCGGCGCGGTCGAAATCTCGACGCGCGCGGAGGTCCATCTGACCGGGATGTCGCCGTTGCCCTTGGCGGCACGCGCGGGCGTCATGGAAGAGCGTGCCGCGGTTCTGCCGCTCACGATCGTCCTCGGCGTCACCGCCTCCGCGAAGGTGGCAGTGCCCCTGATCGGAGGACAGTTCCGAGCCTTGGTGGGGAACTCGCTGATTCTGAGCGGCGGCGTACGCTTCCTGCCCGGAGTGAAGGTCGGCGATAGCCGTGGCGACATGTGGCTCGGCGACGTCGCCCTCGAATGGCGGCCGCTGCCGCACGTGGGCATCGGCGCGGCCTACCAGTCCTCCCGGCTGCGCCTGGACTTCTCGCAGTCCGGATGGCACGGCCGGGCCGATCTGACGACCAAAGGCCCGGCGGCGTTCCTTCGCCTCGGCTGGTAGGGGGCTAGTGCTTGGCGGCCTCGCCAAGCTTGCCGCGGGTCACTTTCCAAGTTCCGCGCAGTGGAACGTTGGGTTGGCCGCCGAAGGCCAGGAAGGTGCCCTCGATCGCGTCGCCGGCGACTCGACCGGTGAAGGTGGTCGAGAGGATGGCCCCGCTCGTCGGATCGCGATAGGGCTCCATCGTGCCGCTGATCATCCCGTGCTGGACCGCGACGAAGCGGATCTGCAGCGCCTCCGCGGTCGCGATCCTTCCGGTTGGATTGTCGTTCGCGGGCTGGTGGCGGGGCTCGGCAATGTCGGCTGGAATCATCAAGACGTCGCCGAATGCGGTGGTCGCCTCGGCGCCGGGATCCATGCTGAGCTGAAAGCGAATCGAGCCGCTGCGCAAGCCGCCGGTGTACGCGTAGAGGCCGGTCCAGTCGCCCGCTAGCGCACGGAGGTCGGCCGCCGGCCCGGCGATTTCGACCGGCGGCGCAGGCGAGCTGGCGCACCCGGCGAGGACGCCGATGGCGAGCACTGCAACGAGGGACGGGGTGCCGCATGCTTTCATGGGGTTCGTCTCCGATTGATTTTCGTCAACCATAACGCACCGCTACAGAGTTTCGACCCAAGCCTTGACCGCCGCCATCGCGCGGCTGTCGTTGAGCACGCCATTGTGGGTGGCGCCGGGCACCAGCGTCACGCTGCCGTGGCCGTTGGCGCGCATCACGCGATCGTACTGATCGGCGAGGAATGCCTCGTCATGGGTTCCGGCGATCAGCAGCAAGGGCGCGGCCACGGCGCGCAATGCCGCCCGGTAGTCGGCCGGCGCCTGGTCCTCGGTTGCGCGGTAGGAGTACGAGCGCAACGGAAGCTCCGGCGGCAGGTTGAAGAACATCGTGCGCAGACCGTTAAACGCGGTGATCCCTGCGAGGTTCAGTAACTTCAGTCCGATGATTCGCGGCAGGTGGATCTTGATGAATTGAGCTCCGCTCTTGGCTGCCTCGGAGGGTGGCTCCTGGCGGGTGGTCGGGGAGCTCCAGCCGAGATACGGCGCCAGGAGCAGGTAGCCGTCGACCGGTGGCGCGAGCTTGCGGCTCGCGAGTTGCGCATACCGCAGCGCGATGCCGCCGCCCATCGAGTGCCCGGCGAGCACCAGGCGCCCGCCCGGGTTCGCGGCGCGGAGAGTGCGGATCACATCGGCGAGATCGTCCTCGTATTGGCCGATGTAGTCGACGTCGCCGGGATTGCCCTTCGAGGCCCCGTGGCCGCGCAGGTCGATCGCCACGACCTCCGCATCGTGGGCAGCGCAGGCTTCGCGCAGCAGGCCCGAGCTGCGATTGAGCAGGAAGCTCGCGCCGAGCAGGCCATGCACGTAGACGATGGTGGTCTTCGCGGGCTCGGCCGGAGCGGCCAGGAACTGCGCCGCGAGGATCGTGCCGTCGCGCATACGAAAGCTGCGCTCGGTCGATGGATAGGGCTGATCGAAGCTGATCTCCGCCGCCGCGAGCGCCTGCGGAGAGATGTCGGGAGGTGTGGTGAACTGGGGATCGCTCCACAGGACGAGTGCGAAGGCGACGGTGAAGATCAGCGCCGCCAACCCGGCGAGCGCGATCAGGAATCCAGCGAGGAGACGAGGAATTTTGGCCATGGTACCCCCATCGCGAGCGCCTTCGCGCCGCGGAAAGATCGTGATTGAAGCTCGAGAGCGGACGAGATCCGGCCGAATCAACTAGACGAAGTCGGTCTTCCTCGACTGCAGGTAGAACGTCGACGCGATGGCGAGCACCGCGACCGCGAGTTCGATGCCGAGCACCGCGACGATCGGCTCACGCCACACGACGACGTTGGTCTTGAGGTCGGCCGCGACGGCGGGCACGTTCCCGACGATGAACATGACGGCCTGCACCATCAAGTTGCCGAGCACGATCGCGCCGATCGTCCAATTCGTCGATTCCGAGACGATGGCGACCGCGAGGATCAGGCAATAGGCCGCGAAGATCTCGCCCAGGATGGTGGCGGAGTAGGGGATGAGCCCATCCGGTATGGCGCCACGGCCGGCAATGACCGCCGCCGTGCCGACGAACAGCGTCGTCCACGCGAGCCCGAAGATGGCGAGGTTGGCGACCACTTTCGCGGTGGTGTACTCACGCGCGTCGATCGGTAGTGTCATCACGAAGGCGAGCGTTTGGTTCGTGCGTTCGTACACCACGGTCACCATGACCAGGTGAATGCCGACCGCGATCAGCGCGGTGATCAAGAGGACGCTGCCGGCGAAGAACGCGGTCTCCCCGCCGAGCGCCAGCATGAGCAGGGAAGCGATGCCAACGCCGACGTAGGCCCCTAGGGCGGCTCGGTTGAAGTACCAGTCCTTGCCGATCAGACGGCGGACCATGGTGTAGTTCATGCTCTCCTCCATTGCACATTGGTGACGAAGATCTCCTCGAGCGTCATCGGTTCGACGGCCTGTACCGTGGCGCCGGCGTCCGAGTAGGCAGCGGCGAGCGCGGGCTCGAAACGGTCCGTGGTGACCACCGCGAGGTGCGGGCTGCTCGGCGTGATGACCGCGCCCGGCACCGCCGGGAGCTCTACTCCGGAGGGCACCGCGAGACGCAGGCGCCGCCAGCGGTCGAGGAAGCTCTCCTTGTCACCGGCGGCGATGATCCGCCCGCGGTCGATGAACGCGATCTGATCGGAGATCTGTTCGACGTCGAGTGTGTTGTGCGACGAGAACAGCACCGTGCGGCTTTCGTCGGCGAGCACCGCCATGAGCTCGGCGAGGACCTCGTGACGGGCGACCGGATCGAGCCCGGTGGTCGGCTCGTCGAGCACCAGCAGGCGCGGCCGGCGCGCCAGGATGAGCAACAGCGAGGCCTTCACTCGCTGGCCATGCGACATGCCCTTGATCCGTTGCTCGGACTTCAAGTCGAAGCGGCGCAGAAGCTGCTCCGCGTAACCAGCGTCCCAGCTCGGGTAGATGGAAGCCACGAAGCCCATGTGCCAGGCGAGAGTTGCGGCGCCGTAGAGGCGCAGATCCTCCGAGGCGAAGCCGATTTCCCGCTTGGCCGTCGCCTGGGCGGCGGGCATCGAGTGGCCAAGGACCTCGACGCTGCCTTCGTCCTGGTGCACAAGGCCCATAAGGATGCGAAGAGTGGTCGACTTGCCGGCCCCATTCGGGCCGATGAAGCCCAGGATCTGCCCGTGCGGCAAGACCAAATCGATGCCGTCGAGCGTGAAGTGGGGGTAGCGCTTGGCAACCCCCTGCAGGTGAACCGCTGCGGATGTCATTTCTTCCCTTTCGATTGGGTGGGTGGTGTCGAGGGGGTGTCGATGGAGGAGCGTCCTCGGTCGCGCAGACGCGTCGCGAGCTCTTCCGCGGAGAGCCCGAGCTGCGCGGCGAGATGAACGGCTTGTTCGAGATGCCGGTCGAGGTCCTGCTGGAGCAACCGCGGCCCGAGCCCGGCGCCCTCGGCGACGAAGGAGCCCTTGCCGTGCTGGGTGACGATGACGCCCTCGCGTTCGAGCTCGAGGTAGGCGCGCTTCACCGTGATGACGCTGACCGTGAGATTTACGGCGAGCTGCCGGATGGACGGCATCTCCTGCCCCGGCGTCCAGTCGCCCACGGCCACCCGCTGCCGGATCTGCTCGATGATCTGCAGGTACATCGGCCGAGTGTCGGCGCGGGAGATGACGAAGGCTCTGTGTACGTCCATATACTGAGTATACACAGACTGCGATAGCAGTCAAGCTAGGATCGAAGTCGATCCCACAACGTGCTGGAAAAAAAGGAGGAGAGCAATGTCAGAGCGCCTTCGGGTTTCGTTTGGAATCGGACTTGTGGCCGTCGCCGCAGCCCTCGGAGCCGTGCCGGCGACGGCTCAGCCGTTCGTCGCTTGGATGGTCGTCAGCGGGCCGACCAATGGATATATCGAGGTACCGCACAGCCCGGCGCTGAATCCGACCTCGGGATTCACCCTCGAGGCGTGGGTGAACGTGACCGACCCCGGCGGCTGTAGCAGCATCGCCGGCAAGGGCTATCAATCGGCTTGGTGGGTCGGGATCTGCGGCACGACCTTGCGAAGTTATCTGCGCGGGAGCTCGGGCCCCGCGGGAACCGAGTTTGGGCTTCGCGATGCCGGCAAGATTCCGCCCGGGCAATGGACCCACGTCGCCGTGGTCTTCGACGGCAGCCACCGGATCCACTACATCAACGGCGAGCAAGTCGGCTTCTTCGCCGAGACCTCGGGGCTGACCACGAACTCTTCGGCGGTGCGAATCGCCAGTGACGTGAACTACAACAACCACACCCCCGTGGGCGGCATCGATGAGGTGCGGTTGTGGAATGTGGGACGTTCGCAGGACCAGATCCGCGGCTCGATCAACGTGCCATTGTCGAGCGGCACCGGGCTGGTCGCCTCCTGGCACCTGGACAACAGCACCATCGACTCCGCGGGTGGTCACACCGGAACCGTTATCGGCAGTGTAGATCCGGGCTTCTTCACCACGGTGGCGAACTGTGGATCGAGCACGGTTTCTCAACTGTGTCTCCATTCCCGCTTTCGGGTGAGGAGTACGTTCCGCACCGGCGCTCCGGGCACCGCGGAAGGCAATGCCTCGGTGGTTGTCGCGGGAGCGGACTCGGGCATCCTGTGGTTCTTTAGCGCGAATACCTGGGAAGTCATGGTGAAAGCGCTGGATGGTTGCGGCCTGAATAGCCGCTTCTGGCTGTTCTCCGCGGCGACCACCAACGTGCAGTACCGACTGGAGGTCCTCGACGTGGTGGGCGCCAGGCAGAAGATCTACTTCAACTATCCCGGTCCGCCCGCACCAGCGGTCACCGACGTGGCCGCGTTTGCCACCTGCCCCTAGGCCGACCCTGATCGGTCTGCCGTACGACGCCGGATCGTCCTTCCTGTACGGTCCGGCGGAGGCGCCGCCGCGCATTCGCGCGGCGCTCGCCTCCGGGCAATCGAACGGCTGGAGCGAGTACGGCGACGATCTGCGCGGCGGAGGGCTGCTCGCCGACGCTGGCGATCTCGAGTTGCCGGCGACCGCCGAGGCGCGCGCGCTCATCGAGGCGGGTGTTCGGCGGTTGCTCGAGGCCGGTGGCACGCCGATCGCCCTCGGCGGCGACCACTCGGTCGTCTATCCGGTGCTCCGGGCACTCGGTCCGAGACACTCGGGGGTGACCCTGCTGCAGATCGACGCGCACCCGGATCTCTACGAAGACTTCGAGGGCGACCGCTACTCGCATGCCTGTCCCTTCGCCCGTATTCTCGAGGAGGGACTGGTGAGCCGCTTGGTGCAGGTCGGCATCCGCACCATGAACGGCCATCAGCGAGAGCAGGCCGACCGGTTCGGCGTCGAGGTGATCGACATGCGGGCCTGGGCGGCGGGGAAGCGCCCCGTCTTCTTCGCGGCCGACCCGGGTCCGATCTATGTCTCGATCGACCTCGACGGCCTCGATCCCGCGTTCGCTCCCGGCGTGTCCCATTGCGAGCCGGGCGGGCTGACGACTCGGGAAGTCATCGAGCTGGTGCAGAATCTTCCGAAGCCTTTGATCGGCGCGGACATCGTAGAGCTGAACCCACGCCGGGATCCGTATGGTCTGACGGCTGAGGTCGGCGCGAAGCTGGTCAAGGAGCTCGCGAGCCGCATGCTGCGCTCGTGAACGTCGGAGGAGTTCTTACATGGGCCTTACAGTCGTCGAAACGCGCGTCAGCTGGATCCTGCGCATCGTCGTCGCCGTGATCCTGGCGCAGACGCTCTTCTTCAAGTTCACCGCCGCCCCAGAGTCGGTCTACATCTTCAGCAAGCTCGGCCTGGAGCCTTGGGGCCGCATCGGTTCGGGAATCGCGGAGCTCATCGCCGCCGTGCTGCTGCTGTGGCCGGCAACCGTAGCGCTCGGCGCGCTGCTGGCCCTGGGCGTGATCTCGGGCGCGCTGATCTCGCATCTCACCAAGTTGGGAATCGTTGTCGAGGGCGACGGCGGCCTGCTGTTCGCGCTGGCCCTGGTGGTCTTCGTGGGCAGCGCGATCCTGCTGGTCATGCACCGCCGCGCGCTCCCGATCGTCGGCGCCCGCCTCTGAGGGCGGCCGCGTTCTCGTCGGGGGACGCCGGCGATCTCAAAAGCGTCAAAGGCGCCGCGGTAGCCTGCCTTGGGGTCGCTTTTTTCGTGGCAAGCCCATTGCAACCTAAATTGGTCGGGTGGCTTGAAACGAAAAGGAGACGTCATGAGACAACAATCGAAGAACCTGACGGCAACAGCGCTCGTCGCGATGCTCGCCCTCTCGGGAGCGCTCGCGGCGCGCGCGGACGACACGCCGTCGAGGGCCGGGATCGAGGACGTCACGTTCCTGGGCACGGTAGCCAACATGGGCGACCTCGCTCGACGATCTTCCACCGAGCTCCTCCGCCTGCGTGTGCATGACCTCGGTGGCCCGGTTCAGGAACAGGCGCTACTGGATGTGTTCCACAAGAAGGGTGCCAAGGGGCTCGAGCAGGCGCTCTTCGGCAAGAACGTCGGCTTCGTGCAATTCGGCACCCGCTTCCCCGAACCCATCGCCGCCGCCTTCGTGAACGAGGAAGGAGGCGCTCGCACCCTCGTGGTGGTGACGCAACGCCAGGTCTCCCCGCGAGAGATATGGAACCTGCGCCGCTCCGCCGACTACAACTTCCGAATACTGGAAGTGGCGCTCGACGGCCACGACAAGGGAACCGGGAGCATGTACGCCGCGGCACGTTTCAGGAAGACCAAGAGCGGTGACCTCACTGCCGACAACCTCGGGTTCATCCCGTGGAGAATTCTGAACCTGAAGCCCGCAAGATCGTAGCGGGTACGCCGGGGGCACGCTTCCGCGGGCCCCCGGCCCTGAGCTCACTGACCTAGGAAGGTCCCGTCTTGCAGTTGCTTCATCGCCAGCCGCAGCTCGGCCTGCGTGTTCATCACGATGGGCCCGTACCAGGCGACCGGCTCCTGCAGCGGTTTCCCAGAGACGAGAAGAAAGCGAATCCCCTCAGGCCCAGCCTGCACCGTCACCTCATCGCCCCGATCAAACACGACGAGGGTGCGGTTGCCCGCCTCGCCCGCAGCACCGGACACGATCTCATCGAGCTCCTCCGTCCGCACACTCCGCGGATCCGAAGCATTGGTGAACTTCCCGGACCCCTCGAACACGTACGCGAAGGCATGCCGCGAAGTCTCCACCGGCAAGCTCTTGCGGATGCCCGGCGGAACCCACACGTCGACATAGCTCGGCTCCGCAGCGATTCCATCGACCGGCCCGCGCTTCCCCCAGAAGTTGCCGCAGACGATCCGCGCCCGAGTGCCGTCGTCATCGGTCACCTCGGGAATCTCCTTCGCCTGCACGTCTTGATAGCGCGGCGCCGTCATCTTCAATGACGACGGCAGATTCGCCCACAGCTGGAAGCCGTGCATGCGGCCTTCAGCATCGCCCTTCGGCATCTCCTGATGAATGATCCCGCTCCCCGCGGTCATCCACTGCACGTCGCCGGCGCCGAGCGCGCCGCGATTCCCCAGACTGTCGGCATGGTCGACGTTGCCGGAAAGCACGTACGTGATGGTCTCGATGCCGCGGTGCGGATGCCACGGAAAGCCCTTGGAGTAGTCCTCCGGCCGCTCGTTGCGAAAATCGTCGAGCAGCAGGAACGGATCGAATTCGCTCGGATCGCCGAATCCGAAGGCGCGGCGCAGATGCACGCCGGCGCCTTCCATGGTCGGGGTCGCTTGGGTCTGACGCTTGACGGGACGGATGGACATCGAAGCCTCCTCGTGTTCGCACTGCCGAGGTGACAACCGGTCCAGCTGCCGCCGTATTCCCCTCAGTCGGCGCTCAGAGCCCGCATTGGATCGACTTGGGTGGCGCGCAACGCGGGTAGCGCGCTGGCCAGCAGCCCGGCCAGTCCGAGCAGCGCGGCCGCGGCCATGAAAGTGGTGACATCGTGGGCCGTCACGCCGAAGAGCAGGGTCGCGATCAGTCGTCCGAGAAGCAACGCCGCAACGCCGCCCGCGAGCAGGCCAGCGACAACCGGCGTCATGGAGCGCCCGATGACCCAGCGCAGGATGGTCCCGCGGTCGGCGCCGAGAGACATGCGGACGCCGATCTCGCGATGGTGCTCCGCCACCGCGAACGCGGTCACCGCGTAGATGCCGAGAAGCGCGAGGAGCAGCGCGGTGCCGCCGAAGAGCTCGAGCAGGAGGGCGTCGAAGCTCCGCACGGAAAGCGACGAAGCGACGGCCTCGTCCATGGTGCGGATCGCCGAGGGCGCCACATCCCGGTCGAGCGCCAGCACCTCGCGGCGCAGCGCCGGCGCCAGCAGATGCGGATCGCCCTCGGTGCGCACCGCGATGCAGAAGAGATTCGCCAGCCAGATGGCGACGTCCTGCGGCGTCTGCGCGTACGGCACGTAGACATCGGCGGTGCCGTCGGCGTCGAGCCCCGCGTGCTTGACGTCGCCGACCACGCCCACGATCTCGAGCGTTCGCCAGGGGTCGGTGTCGTCGATCGCGATCCGTTTCCCGAGCGGGCTCGAACCGATGAAGTAGCGCTCCGCGAGGTTGGAGCTGATGACGGCGACCGCAAGCGAGTCCGCACGGTCGCTGGCCGAAAGATCGCGGCCGGCGAGCAATGGGGTGCCCAAGGTGGCGAAGTAACCGGGCGCCACGGCGCGATAGTTCGCGATCGGAGCGTCCTTGCGCGCTGCCGCGACACCGCCCTCCATCGTGAAGCTGACGTTCGCCCGCCACTGGGTGAGCGGATTGACCGACGCCACCGCGACGTGGGTCACCCCCGGTAGAGCCTTCACGCGTTCCATCAACCGATCGCCGAACTGGGTGATTGTGGCGGGGCTCGAATACCGGTTCTTGGGCAGCGACAGCTGCGCGGTCAGCAGGTGATCGGCGCGAAAGCCCGGATCGGTGCCGCGGAGCCGCTGGAGGCTCCGGATGAGCAGGCCGGCGCCGACCAGAAGCACCAGCGAGAGCGCGACCTCCGCGCCGATCAGCCAGGCGCGCGAGCGCTGCCCTCGACGATCGCGCGAGCCGCTCCGGTTGCCGGCACGCAGCCCCTCGGCGGGAGCCGCCGTCGCGAATTGAAGCGCGGGTAGCACCCCGAGCGCGAGCCCGACCGCCACTGAAACGATCGCGCTGAAGGCGAGCACCGTGCCATCGACCGAGATCTCGTTCGCCCGCGGCAGTTGCCCGGGCCCGAAGGCGAGCAGGGCCTTGACCCCCGCGAAGGCGGCCAGGACCCCGAGCACGCCGCCGAAGATCGACAGCACGAGAGTTTCGACCGCCAGCTGACGCGCCAGGTCACGACGCGCGGCGCCGAGCGCCGAGCGGACCGCGAACTCCGCCCGCCGGCGAAGCGCCCTCGTGAGCAGGAGGCTGGCGATGTTGGTGCACGCGATCAAAAGCACCATGGCGACGGCCGCCTGCAACATCAACAGGGTCCGGCGGTAGTCGCCGACCACGAGCTCGGTGAGCGGCGTGAGCTTCACCCCGGCCTTGGCGGAGTTGGTATCAGGGAACGCGGTGCGCAGGCGCGCGACCACCGTATCGAGCGCGGCGGTCACCGCCGCGATCTCGCGATGAGCTCGCAGGCGGCCGATCGGCCGCAGGAACGCCGCCCCACGTTTGGCGCGCCGCGCATCGTCCTCGACCACGAGCGGGGCGACGAGCTCGGCGCCGGGCGTGAAGAAGACGAATTCGGGCGGCAAGACTCCGACGACGGAAAAGGGTTGGCCGTTCAGGGTGAGAACGCGGCCCAGAATCGAGGGGTCGGCGCCGAACCGGCCGCGCCACAGCGAATCGCTCAGCAACACGACTCGCGGCGCGCCAGGCTGCTCTTCCTCGGGCAGCGGTGTGCGGCCCAGCGCGGCCCGGGCCCCGAGCAGGCGGAAGAAGCCGGCGGTCGCCCACTGGGCTTGGATTCTCGTGGGCTCGTCGACCGCGGTGAGGTTGGCGCTCCAGCCGGCCCAGGCGGCGAGCGCCTCGAAGTCGTCGGTGCCCCGGCGCAGGTCGTCGAGGTCGAGAATCGAGAACGGCTGACGATCGCTACCCGGCTCGCGCGAAGCAATGGTCAACAGGCGGTCGGGCTCCGTGAAGGGCAGCGGACGGAGAAGCACGGCGTGGACCAGGGTGAAGATCCCGGTATTGGTACCGATGCCGAGCGCCAGGGTGAGCACGACGGCAGCCGAAAAGCCCGGGCGACGGCGAAGACCGCGCAGGGCAGTGGGGAGCTCTCGAAGGAAGGCGAGCATGGCGTGGTTCCTTTCTGGCGGCAACCTAGCAACGGTCGTTAATATCGGCAATGATGATTTGCGTCGACGAATCGATCAGTAATCCTGATATCGTTCATTCATGGACCTGCGCCACCTCCAGACCTTCCAGACCGTCCTCCGTGAGGGCAGCTTTCTGAAGGCGGCACGTTCGCTGGGGATCTCGCAACCCACGGTCACGCTGCACATCCAGGTGCTCGAGGCCGAGGCGGGTCTCGAGCTCTTCGATCGCTCGGGCCGGCGGCGAGTGCCGACACCGGCGGGGGAGCTGCTCGCCGCCCGCGGCGCGGCGATCCTGGATGCTCTAGGCGCGCTCGGACGCAGCATGGACGAGCTCCGCGACGGGCGCGGCGGACTGCTCCGCCTCGGCGCGATCGAGCCCGCCGCGAGCCAGCGACTGATGCCGCTGCTCGGCCGCCTACGTCGCCAGCGGCCGGCGCTGCGCGTGCGCCTGGAGGTGAGCGGCACCGGCGGCGTGAGCCGCGGTGTCGCCGACGCGGAGCTCGACTTCGGGCTCTGTTCCGCGCCGCCGACCGAGCTCGGCCTGCGCTTCGAGCGTCTGTTCTCGGAAGAGATGGCCTTGCTGATGCCACGTTCGCACCGTCTGGCGCGGGTGCGCCCGCTGCGCGCGGCGCACCTCGCGGGCGAGCCCTTGCTACTTACCGAGCTCGGCTGCGCCTATCGCGGCGCGGTGGACGCCGAGCTGCAAAAGCGCGGCGTGCAGGCGCAGTGGGCCCTCGAGTGTGGCAGCACGGCGACCCTGCGCGCCGCCGTCGAGCAGGGTATGGGCATCGCGGTACTGCCGTTGGCGGCCGCGCAGCCGGCTCCCGCGGGCACCATGGTGCGTCGTTTGAGCGACCTCGAGATCGCTCTTCCCGTGGGCCTGGTCTCGCGGCCGGACGCAGCGCCGGAGCCGCCTGCCCTCGCCGCCTTCACCCTGGCCGTCCGCGGCGCGCTCGGGGATCGGCCGAGCCGGCTGTCCTGAGAGGCCTCGAAGCCGAACAGACTCGATCCGCTCGATGAGTCGCGGCGAAGCCCGCCGGGGAGGGACGAAACGCAGGCCGATCGGTTTCGTTTGTTGGATGCCGCTGCGGTGTTTGGCGGCTAGACTGAGCGCATGAACAACCTGCGTGCCTTTCGATTCATCCTCGGCGTGGTCCTGCTTGGACTCACCGCGACGTCCGCCTCGGCCGCGCCGAAGACGCTCCGCGTCGACTACTTCCACACCGGTAACGCCGAACGGGAGGTCTTCGCGCTCGACCGGGTGGTCATCGAGCCCCTTCCCTGGCCGGGCGACATGACCAAAACGATCGACGACACCAACCTCGGCAAGTACCGCTTCGAGGTCATCGATCGCGCCACGCATCGGGCGCTCTATTCGCGTGGGTTCGCCTCGGTCTTCGGAGAATGGGAAACGACAGACGAAGCCGCCGGCATGCAGCGCACCTTCTCCGAATCGCTACGGTTCCCCATGCCTGACGCCACGGTGCAGGTCGTGCTCGAGAAGCGCGACAAGGCCAACGACTTTCACGAGATCTGGTCGATGCTCGTCGATCCCCACGACATGCTGGTCGATGACTCGAAGCCCGCGAGCGCCGGCGCGCTGATCGAGATCCAGAAGTCGGGCGCGCCTGCGGACAAGGTGGATCTTCTGCTGCTCGGCGATGGCTACACCCTGGCTGAACGTGGCAAATGCGAAGCCGATCAGCGGCGCTTGGCGGACATCCTGTTCAGCCAGGAACCCTTCAAGACGCGGCGAGCCGATTTCAACGTCTGGGGGCTCTGCCCGCCGGCTGTCGAGTCCGGCATCTCGCGGCCCTCGCTCGGCGTTCACCGGCGCTCGCCGGTGGGTGCGACCTATGACGCGTTCCGCTCCGAGCGCTACGTGCTCACCTTCGACAACCGCGCCTTCCGCGATCTGGCGTCGCAGGCGCCCTACGAGTTCGTCGAAATCGTCACCAACAGCATCACCTACGGCGGCGGCGGCATATTCGGCCAGTACAGCACCGTCGCCGCGGGCAGCGTGTGGGGGCCGTACGTCTTCGTGCACGAGTTCGGTCACCACTTTGCGGCCCTCGCCGACGAGTACTTCACGTCGGACGTCGCGTATCAGGCGGCGACTGCCAAGGTCGAACCGTGGGAGCCCAACGTGACCGCCTTGCTCGATCCCGAGCATCTGAAGTGGAAGGACCTGGTGACGGCGCCGCTGCCGACCCCGTGGGACGAGGACGGCTTCGTGGCGCGCGAGCGCGAGATCCAGGCCGAGCGCCGGAAGATCCGCGCCGAGAAGCGCCCCGAGAGCGTTATGGACGACCTCTTCGTGCGCGAGCGCGACGAGATGGAGAAGCGTCTCGGTGGAGAAGCGCACGCCGCGAGCGTTGGCGCCTTCGAGGGCGCCAACTACGAGGCCAAGGGTTACTACCGGCCGCAGGCAGACTGCATCATGTTTACCCGCGATCGCGTCCCGTTTTGCGCCGTTTGCAGGCGCGGCATCGAACGAGTCATCGATCTTTATGCGAAGTCCGCGAAGCACTAGGAGATCGACTCCGATGCAAGAAAATCGCCTCGCCGTTTCGTCCCTCGTTCTGGGCTTGGCCCTGGCGCCTGCGGCCCTGCTCGCGGCGCCGATCACCGTTCGCGGAGTGGTTTTCGACGACCGCAACAACGACGGTATCCGCCAGGCGAACGAGCCTGGACTGGCCGGGGTCGGAGTGTCCGACCAACATGCAGTGGTCTCGACCGCATCCGATGGAACCTACGAGCTCGCGACCGACACCGACGCGGCGTTCGTGTCTGTCACCACCCCGGACGGCTGGCGATCCCGCGGCCTCTTCTGGCGGCCGCTCTCCGGCGGCGCCAATCAATCGCAGCCCGATCGGCCCCCGATCGATTTTGCCCTGACGCGCGGAAGTGCGAGTCGCAGCTTCACCTTCATCCACGCTTCAGACACGCACCTCAGCGAAGCCAGCCTGCCGCGTATCCGCCGCCTGCGTGAGATGGTCGCCGCGGCGCATCCCGACTTCGTGCTGCTCACCGGCGACCTGGTCAAAGACGCCCTCCGGGTCACCGAACCCATTGCCCGCGGCTACTACGAAATGGTCGTCGCCGAGCTCGCGCA
>JBDTNL010000075.1:0-17366 GCA_039933785.1 Acidobacteriota bacterium | reverse complement strand
GGCGGCATGGCGATGGCGAATTGGGATCATTGGGGCGGCGGGGTGGCGCGGTCGGAGCTTGCGGCGTTGGCGATTGGGGTGTTGATGGTGTTTCTGGTCGGTCTGGTGGACGACCTGGTCGGCGTCTCGACGCTCAAGAAAGTGCTGGTCGAGGTGGCCGCAGCCTGTCTGATCGTGGGAGCTGGGTGGACGTTTACGTCGCTCGCGTTGCCCGGGCTCGGCAATGTGCGGTTGGGGGGCTTCGGGAATCTGGTGGCGCTGGTTTGGATCGTCGGCGTGACCAACGCGATCAATCTGATCGATGGGCTCGACGGGCTGGCGACGGGGGTGGTGACGATCATCGCTGGGAGCCTGGTGATCTACGCGGTGCTGCAGGGCAACATCCTCACCGTGCTGCTGATGGCGGCGGTGCTCGGCGCTTGTCTGGGGTTCATCCGGCACAACTGGGCGCCGGCGAAGATCTACATGGGGGACTCGGGCTCGCTCACGCTCGGGTTTCTGCTGGCGGTGATGAGCCTGCACTCGTCGATCAAGGCGCCGGCGGCGGTTGCCATCCTGGTGCCGATTTTGGCTCTCGGGGTGCCGGTGATCGACACGCTGCTGGTGATGCTGGTGCGGTTCCTCGACCGGCCCAAGGGGCGGATCGCCGAGCGTTTGCAAGGCGTCTTCGCGCCGGATCGCCGGCACTTGCATCACCTTCTCGCCGAGCTCGGGCCGAAGCGCAACCGGATCGTCGGCACGATCTACGTCCTGGTCCTGGCCTCGTCGGCGCTCGCCATCACGGTGGCGGTGACCAAGAGCGAGACCCTCGGCCTGGCAGTGGTCGGGATCGAGGTGGCGGTTATTTTCGTGGTGCGAAGCCTCGGCCTGCGGGCGGAGGCTGCGCGGCTGTCGCGGCAGAATCGCGAAGCCGTGAAGTCGGACCTGCTCGAAGAGACCGCCGTCGAAGTGACCCGACGCTAGCCTGCTACCGCGCATCGCCAGGCGCCGCTGGCACCCGATAGAATCACCCGCTCATGCCCTTGCCTCCTCTCGAGTCGGTTCCGGTCCTGGTGACCGGTGGAGCCGGGTTTATCGGTTCCCACCTGGTCAACGGCCTGGTTCGCCGCGGCGCGCGGGTGCGGGTGCTCGACAACCTCTCGAGCTCCCGGTATCCGACGGTTGCTGACGCTGAGATGTTGCGCGGCGACGTGCGGAGCGCCGACGACTGCGCCGCGGCCTGCGCCGGGGTGGAGCTGGTGTTTCACCTTGCGGCTCAGGTCTCGGTCGAGGCCTCGCTCGCGGCTCCGGCGGAGACCTTCGAAATCAATGCAATGGGCGCGGCGCGGGTTTTCGCCGCGGCGCGTGAGGCCGGTGTGCGGCGGGTGGTGAACATCTCGTCGTCGGCCGTCTACGGCAACTCGACGGGGGTTCCGGCGCGCGAGGGCGCCGAGGGCCGGCCGCTCTCGCCCTATGCCTCGAGCAAGGCCGCGGCCGAGCTTCAGGCGCACGCCGTCTGGTCGGCGCTCGGCCAGGAGATCGTCAGCCTGCGCTTCTTCAACGTCTATGGACCCGGGCAGAACCCGCAGGGGCCCTACGCCGCGGTGATTCCGCGCTTCGTCGCGGCCGCGCGGCTGGGCGCTCCCTGCACGATTCACGGCGATGGCCTCCAGACGCGCGACTTCGTCCACGTCGACGACGTGGTCGAGGCCTGCCTGCTCGCCGCGGGTGCGCCACGGGAGGCCTCGGGGCGGGCGATCAACATCGGCAGCGGAGTCGCCGTCAGCGTCGTGGAGCTCGCCGCCACGGTGCGCCGACTCTTCGGCGGACCTGCGGCGGTGCACGGCCCGGCGCGCGATGGCGAGGTGCGGGATTCGATCGCGGACACCGGCCTGGCCGAAAGGTTGCTGGGGTTCCGAAGCCAAATCGATCTGGTCGAGGGCCTCCAGCGCACCTACGAATCGATCCCATAGGGTCCATAGGCCCATCAGCCCATCAGCCCCAACCACGAGATTCACGAGCCCATGAAACCGACCTCTCTCCTCGCCACCGGCGAGCGCGCCGCGGAGCTCCGCGAGCTCGCTCGAACCGCGCTCTCCTTCGACCTTTCGCCGCGCCAGCTCTGCGACCTCGAGCTGCTCTTGAATGGCGCCTTCGCGCCACTCACCGGCTTTTTGGGGCGCGCGGACACGGCCCGGGTCGCCGCCGAGATGCGCCTCGCGAGCGGCGCTCTCTGGCCGATTCCCATCCTCCTCGACGTGCCTGCCGAGCTCGCCCAACGCCTCGGCGCGGGGGACCCTTTATGCCTTCGCGATGCGGAGGGGGCCATCCTTGCGATCCTCCACGTCGAGGACGCCTGGGCGCTCGAGCGCGAGTCGATCGCCGAGGCGGTCTTCGGCACGCTCGACCGTAGCCATCCCGGCGTCGCCCAACTCGTCGAGCAGGCGCATCCATGGGCGGTCGGCGGACGACTGGAAGGCCTCGAGCTGCCGGTGCACTATGACTTCCTGGCCCTGCGCCGCACGCCCGCCGAGACCCGGGCCGAGTTCGAGCGCCACGGTTGGACGCGGGTGGTCGGCTTCCAGACTCGAAATCCTCTGCATCGCTCGCACGTCGCCTTGACCCTCGAGGCGGCGCGCGATGCGGACGCGCACCTGCTGATCCATCCCGCGGTCGGGGCGACCAAGCCGGGCGACGTCGACCATTTCACCCGCGTGCGCTGCTACGAGCAAGCGCTCCTCCACTATCCGGAGGGCCTGGCGGCGCTGGCGCTGTTGCCGCTCGCCATGCGGATGGGCGGGCCTCGAGAGGCGGTCTGGCACGGCCTCATCCGGCGCAACTTCGGCTGCACGCATTTCATCGTCGGGCGGGATCACGCCGGGCCGGGAAGGGACTCGTCCGGCAAGCCGTTCTATGGTCCGTACGCGGCGCAGGAGCTGTTCGCGGGCCACGCGGCCGAGATCGGGATCGAGATGTTGGCTTTCGAGGAGCGGGTGTTCGTGCCGGCGACGGGGACCTATCAAGCGCGGAGCACCGTGCCCCCAGGCGCCGAAATTCTCGAGCTCTCGGGCACCGAGCTGCGGCGACGCTTGGAAGCCGGCGAACCACTTCCCGACTGGTATACCTTCCCGGAGATCGCCGCCGAGCTCCGCCGCACCCATCCGGCGCGCGCTCATCAAGGCTTCACCGTCTTCTTCACCGGCCTCTCCGGAGCCGGCAAGTCGACCCTGGCGAACGCACTGTCGGTGAAGCTGCTCGAGCGTGGCGGCCGGCCGGTGACCATGTTGGATGGCGATCTGGTACGCAAGAACCTGTCGTCGGAGCTCGGCTTTTCGCGCCCGCATCGCGACCTCAACGTGCGGCGCATCGGATGGGTAGCCTCCGAGGTGACCCGCCACGGCGGGGTCGCGCTGTGCGCCCCGATCGCGCCCTATGACGCGCTGCGCAAAGAAGTGCGCGGGTTGATCTCACCCCACGGCGGGTTCCTGCTGGTGCATGTGTCGACGCCGCTCGAGGTCTGCGAAACGCGCGACCGCAAGGGTCTCTACGCCAAGGCGCGCTCGGGGGCGCTACCGGAGTTCACCGGCATCTCGGATCCCTACGAGGTTCCAGAAGACGCGGACCTGGTGCTCGATACCAGCATCTCGCCGAGCGAGAGCGTGGCGCGCATCCTGGCCTGGCTGGAAGCCGCGGGGTACTTGACGGCCACTACGGCCACAACGGCCACCGCGGCCGCCCCGGCCATCAAGGCGCCGGCTTCGCCGGCTGGCTGAGACGGCCGAGCGCCAGGCGGGCGAGCTCGCGCGCGCGGCCCTCGCGGCGGGCGACATCGCCGACTTCGACGGTGACGATCAGGCGAGTCGAACCGGCGAGCACGTGGAGCTGGTTCAAGCGACCGCCGGCCCAGACGGCGCCGTCGGCCAGGCCCTCGACCGAGTGAAGATCTCCCCCGGCCATCCCGCGCAGGGCTCCAGCGGCTGAGCTCTGGGCGCTCTTCGCCGCGTCGGCGTCGGCAAAGCGACGCACCTCCATACCCACCACCTGGATGGGTAGATCGCTGGTGCCGTAAGCGCACTTCGCGCTGTCGGCGCCAATGGAGTGGTCGACGGCATTGCCCACCGGCATCAACAGGTCGGCGCCCTGGGGATCGGCCTCGTCGAGCGTCAGCAGCTCACAGGCGTCGATCGGCGCCAGGCCGGCGCTGGACGCGGCCGGGCCGGGATGCTTCGCACAGGCAACGACAGAGGCGATCAGAGCGAGCAGTAGGAAGGGCCGCATGCCCGCATCAAATCACAGCTTCGGCGACGCTAGCGCCGGACGCGGGTGCAGATCGAGGTGACGAAGAGGCCCAGACTCCTGGCGTCCTGGGCTCCATGCTGCGCCGGCACGAAGGGCGGATCGACCCGGAGCTCGAGCAGCAGACCCGACGGCGCCGAGATATCTGGCAGGCGAACCTCCAGCCGCATCGGTCCGGGCCCGACCGATGCCTCGCCGAGCAGCCGACCCCGAAAAACGACCGCGAGGCGCGAGACGTCGCTGCGGAAGTTCTGGCCCTGTACCACCAAGCTCGTGGACGCGGCTTCGATTGGCGGCGTGAGCAGGGTTGCTTTCGGATACGTCCAGCGCCCACCCGCCTCGATCCAATACCAGCCCTCGAGAAGAGGTCCGCGATCCTCGGAGTTGGCGGTCCGAATGCATGGGGCAGTCATCGTCCCCTCCCATCCCAGCCTGCCATCCGGCACGGGAGTCGGTGGTTCCACGACGCGGGGAATTCGTCGTTCCGTGCTGCTTCCCGAGGTCGAGCCGAGATACCCGAGGGCCGCCAACTGACGGATCGAGGAGTCACTGATCGAGCCCGTGAGGCGCGGGCTTGCCAATGCCTCGAACGCATTGTGGCGCTCCGCGAGTCGAGTGGCGAGCACGCCGAACCACTTCGGCGGCCGCGGTTCCATCAACGAATGCTGCTCCGCTGGATCGAGCTCGAGGTCGAAGAGCTCCTTGCGATACGGGGCGCGCCCCAAAAGGAGTTTTCGATGTCCATCGTCGAGCGCCAGGGCTACGCCATCCACGAAGTCGAGGTGCAAGAGGTAGGGCGGCGGTTCGCCTGGCACCACGCGTCGTAACAACTCTCCTGCCCGGCTCGAGCCGTCGGCTTCGCCGGGCGCCAAAGGACTGCCCGCGATTTCCATCAGCGTCGGAGTCACCTCGAGCAGACTGGCGCGCTCGCGCGGCATCGGCAGCCCACGCGGCGCGATTCTCCCCGGCGCCCAGAACACCAAGGGCACGTCCGTCACCTCGCGATAGAGCGACTGACCGTGGCTCATCCGCCCGTGGTCGCCGAGCTCTTCGCCGTGATCGGCGGTCACCACCAGGACTGCGTTGGCCAACAGGTTGCGGCGCTCGAGCTCGCCCAGGAGCTCCTCCAGGCCGTCGTCCACCTGTCGCAGCTCGCCGTCGTAAAGGTCGCGGGCGCGATCCACGAACTCGGGGGCACGCGGATACTCGTGCGTTGCATCGAGGTCGAGAACGCTGAGCGTCGCCTGCGGCGTTCCTGCACCGGGCAGGGGCTCACCGTCCCAACGACGTCGCGGGGAGTACGGGGCATGCGGATCCACGTACTGGACGTAGAGAAAGAATGGGTGCGGCATCGTACCGAGCTGAGGCACTACCGCTCGATTGACCCTGAACGCGTCCGGCGGGACGCCCTCGACGTCCTCGAGCTCGGTGAATTGCTGGAAGCCGCGGTCCAGGCCCCAAGCCCCCGAGACCCACCCGTTGGCGCTCACCGCTTGCGTCGAGTAGCCAATCGCCCGCAAGCGCTCGGCGAGGGTCACGATGCCGGTCGGCAACTTGTCCGTGCGATCGAAGGTCTGGTGGCGAAGCGGGTGGAGGCCGGTGAGGATCGATGTCACCGCCGGCTTGGTCCACGAGGTCGGCGACACGGCGTCGAAGGCGACGCCCTCCCTGACCAACCGGTCGATCCCTGGAGTCGTCTGGCGCCCGTAGCCGTAACTCGCCAGGTGATCGCGGCGCAGGGTGTCGATAACGATCAACACGATGTCTGGCGGCCCCGGAGCCTGGGCGACCGCACGTACGGACGAAGTCAAATTGCTCGCCGGAGTGCCCGCCACGGCGAAGCACGCGAGAATCGCACTCAAAACGCTTGCAACCATCCGCGACGACACCTCATGGCCGGTTCGACAAGAGAAACCCGCAGGCCCGGCATCTCCTGCGCCGGTCGTTCGCTCACCCTACACGATCAGAGCAAGCTTGTGACCGCTCGATCCAGCCGTTCGAAGTCCGCCATCTCGTTGTAGACCTGCGCCGCGATGCGCACTCGCAGACGTCCGTGCCGAGCTCCGAGATTGAGCTCGAGGCCATGCTCGAAGAGCAATACGTCGCGCAATCGCGCCGCATCGTCCTTGAGGCTCCCCAGGCTCTCGGGGAGAAGCACGGTCGCCATCGGCCCGAACATCGAGCGCGGGGTCGGGAACGGCACGCCCCAACTCGCCGCCAGCCGCTCGGCGGCGTCGCATACGAGCTCGTGGTTGTAGGTCTGGATGACCTCCTCGCCGCCGAGCTCGCGGCGCATGGCAAGGGCCGCCGGGGCCGCCAGATACGGCGACGGGTCGCGCGTGCCGACGAGATCGAACTCGGTCGCGATGCCTTCGTCGAGGCCCCAGGAGATCACCGTCGGATGGAGGGTCGCCTGATGCCGGGGGTCGACCCAGAGGACGCCGCTCGACCGTGGCGTCCACAGCCACTTGTGCAGGTTGCCGACGTACCAGTCCGCGCCGAGAGCCGGGATGTCGAGATCGATGGCGCCGGGAGCATGGGCGCCGTCGACCAGGACGGGCACGCCGAGGGTGTGGCAAAGCTCGGCGACCTCGCGTACCGGAAAGAGGATCGCGCTGTCGGAACAGATGTGGTCGATTAGAACCAGCCGAATCCGCGAGGTGTTCTCGCGCAGTGCGGCGGCAATCGATTCGACGACTTGCTCGGGAGAACGAATGGGGTCGGGGAGTTCCACCACCCGCAGCTTCGCTCCGCGCTCCCTGGTGTAAAACCGCGCCGCGTTGGTGACGCCGCCGTACCCGTGGTCGGTGACCAGGACCTCGTCACCCTCCTCGAGAGCGAGCGCGCGCAAGACCGCGTTGGCGCCGGTCGTCGCGTTGTCGACGAAGACCAGGTCTTCGCCGCGCGCGCCGAAGAAATTGGCGACTTCCTCGGCCACGACCCGCAAGCGCGGAGTCTGCCCGGTCGGCCGACCCACTCGCACCGTGGTCAGCTCGCGCAACAGCTTTGCCGCGGGCTGGCGTTCGATTTCGTCCTGAATGGCGCGCTGGGCCTCGACCACCCGCCGCGGCGGCGCGCCCACCGTGCCGTGGTTGAGATAGGTGACAGCGGGATCGAAAGCCCAATGCGCCAGCATGGCGCGACCGAACGTAGGTGACATGAGGTTCCTTCCCGGGAAAGCGCACCGTACTGCGGGACACATCGTATACGGCGCAAGGCACGACGTCAGCCGATCGGACTCTGCCGAGGTCGGTATCGGAGACTTCGATATCCGACTACGAACTTGGACTACGAGCGGTGAAACGTCGCGATGTGTTCAGGCACAGGAATGCCCGACGCCAGACTCGGGTCGGCAATCGCGACTCCGGCGCTCACCGCCAAGGGCAGCACTCCCGCCCAGATCGGCAGCGCGTAGTCCTCGTCGTCGTCGAGCGGTGGGCCGCTGCGGGTCTTCGCGGAGGCCTCGTCGAGCGGCAGAGCAAGCACCAGCGTCGCGCTCAGCTCCTTGTCGGTCGGCGGACGAATGGTGTCCCAGCGACCTGGAATCAGATGTTCGGTGAAGAGGCGGAGGGCCTCACGCTTCTCGTCCGTGGTTTCGAGTACCCGCGCCTGGCCGAAGACCACGACCGAGCGGTAGTTCATCGAATGGTGAAACGCCGAGCGCGCCAGCACCAGTCCGTCGAGCAGCGTTACCGTCACGCAGATCTCGGCGCTTCCCGCGAGCGAGCGCAGCATGCGGCTGGCGACGGAGCCATGCACGTAGAGCTCGTCGCCAGATCGAGCGTAGCCCGTCGGGATCACCACCGGTGCGCCTTCGTGCACGAAGCCGACATGACAGACCATGCCCTCGTCGAGAATCGCGTCGATCGCGGCGCGGTCGTACACGCCGCGCTTGGGCAGGCGCCGCACGCGGGCGCGGTCCGACGGCGCCGCGGCTGGAGTGGTCGTTTCCGGCATCATTCAGCCGCCGGCCGCGTGATCTGCGCTGAAACGCACTTCCAGTCCTCGCCCGAACGAACGTAGACGTCGACGTACCGGCTCACTCCCGGTCGCCCGTTCTTCGCCGTCCACGAGCCCTTGGCGCGCACCAGGGCCACCTGGTCGTCGCCGTACATCTGGACGCTCACCGCGTCGAGCCGGTATTCGGCCAAGTCAGAGCCCTGTGCCGTCTGCTCGAGAAATGCCTTCTTGTCGAGCACCGAGCCGTCCGAGTCGATGCAGACGAAATCCTCGGCCAAATGTTGGCGGTACCACTCGACGTCGCCGGCGAGCGAGGCCTCGACGTAGGCCCGATTGAGCTGGCGGAGCGAATCCTCGTGCGACATACGGCCTCCCTCATCGGCCGGGAGAAGAGATCCGGCGGTCCGATGCTGAGAGATTGCCTTGCTCAGTGGATTCGATCAATGACCAGTCGCGACGCTTTCGCTATGACCACTTGCCGTGCCGCACACTGGGCTAGAGCCTCGCGCAGCCTGACGCTTTCGTCGCCGTCAGCCGGAGAGAGCGCTTTCAGATTGATGCCGCCGAGGACGATGCAGCCTTCGGCCGCCGCCAGAGCGAGGAGCACCGCCACCCTCGCCTCGCCGCGGGCAGAACGTCGCCCGCGCTCGGCAAGCTCGAGCCCGAATCCGGCCACCTCGAGCGCCATGCGGCAGACCTCGAGCGGGCCCCACGTCGCGCTTACCAAGGCCGTGGACGCCCGCGCAGCCGCTAGATCGCGGGCTTCGCCTTGCGCGGCATCGCGGACGGCGCGCGCCTCGAGCACGACAGTGAACGCCTCCGCATCGGCCGAGGCAGCACGCTGGGCGCGCTCGAGAATCTCCCGCGACGCAATCTCGATGACCTCCGCGCGCGGCAGGAAATCGGCGGCCGGCCCCTTGCCGTCCTGGCGCAGCGAGAGCTCGGCGTGACCGCGAACCAGGGCCGCCGCCAAGGCCACGGACATCGCCGCGGCACTGCCCGCGCCGGGCGTACCCTCGCCAGAGAACATCTGTTCGAGAACCGGATCCATCGTCACCCTTCGGCCAGATACCCGGGCAGGTACTTCTCGCGCAGGATGCGCAGATGGTGGAGCTCGTGCCCGGCGATGTGAAACGCGAGGCCTCGCGCCGAGGCCGGATAGCCGTTCACGTTCCCCCGCCGTACCCAGGCGACGGGGGAAAACGTTTCGAACAGGGCCAGCGACGCGTGGCGCACGCCGCGATATTCCGCCAGGAGGTTGGCGAACGAGCGATCCTCGAATCCGCCGTTCTCGACATAGAGCGTCTCGTCGAAGCCGGGCAACGCGGTCGCATCGCCACGCGCCACGCAGAGGACTCGATACTGCATGATGCGCTCGTCGTCGGCGAGATGGCCCACCACCTGCTTCAGGATCCACTTGCCCGGGGCATAGGTCAGGGTCGAGGCCACCGCCTCCGGAATCGGCGAGAGCAGCGCGAGCACCTCTTCGAGTTGAGCCCGCAGCGCGGCGACGGCGTCGTCGCCTCGAACTTCGTCGATATCCGGGCGTGCGTACTCGGCGAACTCGCCGTGCTGCGGCCGTCCCGAGGAGAACCTCACGACTACTCCGCCACGGCGCGCGCGTTCAGCGGTTGCACCGGGCGGTTGTTCGGGTGACCCAACGCATGCAGCAGGGCATCGACCTGCGCCTTGGACGCGGTCAGCGGCTTTTTCAGCAGAAGCCAGCGCACGCCTTCCGAACAGGGCGGCGTGGTGAGCGAGCCGTCGAAGCGGAAGTAGCCGTGTCCGGTCGGCAGGAAGGCGGCCGCCGAAACCGCCGCGGCGAGGGGCTTCGCCGGTCCGGCCGACGCCGGCATCTGCTGCCAGAGATTCGCCAGCGCCTGATTCGGGGCTCCGTCCTCGAACATGACTCCGACGACCGCTAGATGGCCAGCGCCATCCGCGTGCACGAGATGGACCTCGAGGGGAAACGACTTGCCGCGAATATGGTTCTCACTCGGCACGTGAAAATGAAGCTGCTTGAGCTCGAAGACCTGGCCATCGACGGCCAACTTGCTGCCCTTCTTGAAGTTCACTTGCACGGTGTGCCCGTTGTTGAGGATCTCGCCTCCGACCGCGCCGTACTCGAAGGCGAGCGCCGGCAGCTCCTCGTCCACGGGGCTCGCGATGTCGATCGGAGATTGGCTCTTGCCGGTCGCGCACAGACTGAACTCGGGCACGATCTGTCCCCAGTGCTCGGGTCCCGTGGCGCCGGAGTATGCCCATTGCGGCGAAGCCTCATCCGCGCCCGGGCTCGTCGAGGGCAGGAGCAGGGTCAGAACCGCGCCGAGCCCGACGGCGGCGAAACGACTGTTCGATCGATTCATGGGGACCTCCTGGTTCGATCCTACCGCGCCGGCCCCGCCAGCTTCTCGAGTGCCTCGCCGGTCAGGCGATAGAGATGCCATCCCTCGACCGCGTTGGCGCCGAGCGACCGGTAGAAGCGGATGGCCGATTCGTTCCAATCCAGCACCGACCACTCGAAGCGTCCGCAGCCGCGCTCGACCGCGAGCCTCGCCAGATGCTGGAGCAGGGCCTTGCCGACTCCGAGGCCGCGCGCGCTCGGGAGGACGAAGAGATCCTCGAGATACAGGCCACGGCGCGAGAGGAAAGTGGAGAAATTGTGAAAGAAGAGCGCGAAGCCGAGCGGCTCGGCGATGCGGTCGGCATTGCTGTCGGCAATGCGCTCGGCAATGACGACTTCGGCACCGGGGTGCGTGCCGAAAAGGGCCTCGCGAAGCGTCGCCTCCGTGGCGACGACCTCCGCGGACAAGTGCTCGTACTCCGCGAGATCGCGAATGAACTGCAGGATCAACGGGGCATCGGCCTCGACGGCAGTACGTAGAACGATCGAGCTCATGAACGTTTCCTCGCTTCCAGCTCCTCGAGCGTACGCGGCCAGTCTCCCTTGAGGAGCTGCGACAGCGCGCGATCGGCGAGCAGCCGCCCGCCAGTCTGGCAGGTCGGGCAATAGTTGCTTTCATTTTCGGCGTACACGATGCGCTGCACCGGCGTGTCGCAGACCGGGCACGGTTGGTTGTAGCGGCCGTGGACCGCCATCTCGGGGCGGAACGCGGTGACCTTCTCGGGGAACTTGTCGCCGGCCTCGGCACGCAAGCGCGCCGTCCATTCAATGAGCGTCAGGCGAATCGCATCGTACAGACGCTCGGCGTCCGCGCGAGCGATTCTCGAAGTGAGGACGAATGGCGAGAGTTTGGCGCGATGCAGGATCTCATCGGAATACGCATTACCGATACCGCTGAAGAGATGCGGATCGGTGAGCGAGCGCTTGAGCGTGTGGTTCTCCCGCTGGAGCACTTCGAGGAACTGGTCAAACGACGCCGAGAGCACCTCGAGACCGGCGGGATCGTGCGCGCGGAGAGCGTCTTCGCCCTCGACGATCCAGATTCCGGCGCGCTTCTTCGATCCCGCTTCGGTGAGCAACAAGGTGCCGGTCGAGAACTCGAAGGCAGCGAGGCCGATCCTCCCCGCCCCGGTCTTCGCTCCGGACGCCTTCCACTTGAAGCGGCCGGCGACCATAAGGTGAATCACTAGAAACAGCCCGCCTTCGAAGGCAAACACCACCCGCTTGCCGAGCCGCCGAAGGCCGGTAACGCGCATCCCCACCGCGGCCGAAACCGGCGGCGTCACCGACCGCAACACGAAAGGGCTGAGCAACGCCACGGAAATCAGCTCCGCCCCCAAGGCGCGGGCCGCCAACGCCTCGAGATAAACCTCAATATCCGGCAACTCAGGCACCCTCAAATGCTAACCAACAAAAGCCAACAAAAAGGGGACAGGTTGGTTTGCGCGAAAAGTAACCTGTCCCCTTTTTGCACGCCGTTTGGTTGCCATTTGGGGCCGATTCGCGTCCATGGGCTCCAGCAGTTTGAATCACCACAGCTGAAAACGATCGAAACACCGTGAAATCATCGATGTGACTGACAAAGAACGTCAAAAAGGGGACAGGTTACTTTTGATATCGGTTACTTTTGATACCTTCTGGGGGGTGCGGAGAGCTCTTGGCGGTTGGCTACTTCTGCTCTTGGTGGGGGGCGCGGTGCCCGTGCGTGCGGCGGCGGGAGCGTGGGCGGCCAATCCGCAGTCGCAGGTTCGTTTGATCTCTCCCTATGCGGTGGCCGGGCGGACGGGTGAGTTTCGCTTCGGAGTCGAGTTCAAGCTGACTCCGGGGTGGCACGCGTACTGGCGCAACAGCGGGGACGCGGGGTTCCCGCCGGCGTTGGTCGTCAAGGCGGCGCAGGTCCGAGACGCCGAACTGCTGTTCCCAGCGCCGCGGCGGTTCGAGCTTCGGGGCGGGCTGGTTGCGTTCGGCTACGAGGATGCCGTCGTTTACCCGGTGAAGGCGCGTCTCGAGGGAGCTTCCGGCGCTCGTCTCACCATCCCGGTCAGTCTGGACTATGTCGTGTGCGCCGACGAGTGCGTGCCCTACCGCTACGATCTGACGCTCGACCAACCTTTGGGCGACGTCTCGACGCCGGACGCGGCGCTTGCGGAGCTGCTTTTCGCCTCCGAGGCTCAGCTCCCGTTGTCGGAATCTGCGGCGCACCTCAAGGCCTCGGCTCTCCTGGTGCCTGGAGACGCTGGGCACGCAACGCTCAATCTCGCCATCCCCGTGGGCTCGAGGCCCGGTGCGGACATTTTCTTCCTGCCCCACGACCGCTTCCAGCTCGGCAAGCCCGTGGTCACGGTCGGCTCGGCGATCACGAAGTTCAGCATTCCGCTCGACGAGAAACGCCTGCCCGCACCGCCGCTCACGGCGAGCGACTTCGCCTGGACGGCCACCGGCCTTGCCCTCGCGGATTCGCCCGGCGTCGGCGCGGTCGCGGGCACGACACGCGCCGTGCCCGTGCCAACGTCCGTATTTCCAGGTATCGTCCTCTGGCCGCTCGTCGGGGCGTTCGTCCTGGTGCTGCTGGTCCTGGCCTTTGCCCGCCGAACACGCCATTCAAGAAGCAACTCGAAGGAGACCTCTCGATGAACCGCAGGACTCCCGCTCTCAAAGCTCTCGCGACTTTTGCAGCGATCAACGCGCTCGGTCTCGCGCTGCTCCATTGTCGTCCCGCTCTCGCCGAGCTCGCCGTCGGCGCGCCGGCGCCCGAATTCTCGCTACAGGACGTCGACGGCAAGACGCGCACTCTGGCGGAGCTGCGCGGCAAGATCGTGGTGCTCGAGTGGATCAATCCCAATTGCCCGTTCTCCCGCCGGCACGCGACCGAGAAGACCATGGTGAGCACCGAGCATCGCCATCCCGACGTCGTCTGGCTGGGCATCAACAGCACACGCAAGGGTCACTCGGACCACATCGAGCCCGCCGAGCAGAAGAAATATGACGCCGACAAGGGTATCGACTACGACGTCCTCTTCGATCCCGCGGGGAGCACGGGTAAGGCTTACGGCGCCAAGACGACGCCGCACATGTTCGTCGTCGACGAGCAGGGCAAGGTGCTTTACAACGGCGCCATCGACGATGATCCGAGCGGCCGGAAGAATCTCGCCGAGCGCGTGAACTTTGTCGACAAGGCACTCGCCGCGCACCAGGCTGGGCAGGCCGTCGATCCGGCCTCGACGCAGCCGTACGGCTGCTCGGTGAAGTACTGATGTACCCGTCCACTGACTCTGGCGGCCGGGCTTGAGCGAAGTCTCCAACGCTCGTCCGCCGAAGCCTCGGCGGCGTTGGCTTCGCCTCAGCCTCGTCGCCCTCACCACGCTCGTGGTGCTCGCCGCGGGTCTTCTGCGCTGCGCGCCGCCGCGCCCGGATCTGGCGAAGATCTTCGCCGGTCGCACGCCACCGACGTACCACCGCTACACGGTTCTCGACCGGGAAATCTTCGCCGCCGAAGTGGGTCCCGCGGACGCGCCACCGGTGTTGCTGGTGCATGGCTCGCCGGGGTCTTGGGAAGACGCGCTCAACACGCTGAGCGATCCCCAGCTCGAGACACGGGCGCATCTGATCTCGGTCGACCGGCCGGGGTTCGGCAACTCAGGAGCGGGCCAGCTCGAGACTTCGCTCGAGCGCCAGGCGGCCATGTTGCTCGGCGTGCTGGCGCAGAGCGCACCCGGGCGCAAGGCCATCGTGGTCGGCCATTCCCTGGGTGGACCGATCGCCGCGCGGATGGCGATGGACGGCGCACAGCAAGTAGCCGGCCTGGTTTTGGTCGCTGCGTCGATCGACCCGGGGCTCGAGCGCACCACCTGGTATCAGAAGGCGGCGCGCTGGCCGATCGTACGTTGGATCGTGCCCAACATCCTGGCGCTCGCCAACGACGAGATCCGCCCGCTGCACGGGGAGCTCGAGAAAATGATGCCGCTGTGGGCATCGATCCACGTGCCGGTGATCGTCATCCAGGGCGATACCGACGGCCTGGTGCCCAAGGCCAACGCCGACTTCGCCGAACACATGCTGACCGGCGCCCAGGTCGACATGATGCGCGTGCCGAAGCAGGGGCACATGATTCCTTGGGAACGACCCGAGCTGATCCGCCAGGCCATTCTCGACCTGCTGGACAAGACCGAGAAGAACTAAAGGAAAACCTTAAAACGGTCCGCCGAGCTCGCGGATCAGTTTCTTGGTCTTGACCGCCAAGCCGACGCCATCGCCGAGCGGCAGGATGCTCGCCTTCAACTGCGGATGGGACATCAGGTAGATATTGAAGGCGCCGATCGCTTTGGCCTCCGGAGACTCTTCGTCCGCGGGCTCGGCGATCTGGCCCTTCCAGAGCACGTTGTCGACGACGACCAATCCACCGACCTCGAGCAGCGGCAGCGAGAGATCGAGATAGCGGCGGTATTCGATCTTGAGCGCGTCGATGTACACCAGATCGAACGGGGCTTCCAGACTCGGTAGCACCTGCAGCGCGGGACCCTGCAAGAGTTGAGCGCGCTCCGCGAAACCGGCCTTCTCGAGATAGCCGCGCGCCCGCGCGAGACGCTGCGGATCGGGATCGATCGTGACCACGGTAGCCGTCTCCGAGCCGCGGAGCAGACAGAGCGTGCCGTAGCCGATCGCCGTGCCGATCTCGAGGAACCGCGCCGGGCGGCCCGCCGGAGTGCGCGATCGCGCGAGCACCTCGAGCAGGCGGCCGACCTCCGGGTCGGAGATCGGCACGTCGTCCCGCTCGCCCTCGGCCTCCATCTCGCGCAGCACCGCGTCGCGCGGCGGCAGCAGGCGCTCGAGATAGCGCGCTTGCTCGGCGCGCAGAATCGCGTCCGGACGATCCTTCACGATCTCCCCTTCGGCGGCCGGAAGGTCACGGCGCAATCCGGCCCTTCCCAGAGCGTGATCTCGGCGATCTCGATCGGCAGGCGCTCGGCAAGACGCGCGTGAAACCACGACGCGAGATTCTCGGTCGTCGGCGTCACGTGGTCGAACGGCGAGACGCTGTTCATGTCGCCATGGTCGAACTGCCGGGCAAGCGCTTCGAGCGCCTGCTTGGCGAGCACGAAATCGAAGGCCATGCCCTCGCCGTCGAGCACCTCGGAGCGCAGCACCGCCTCGACGAGCCAGCTGTGCCCGTGGTTCGGCTCGGGCACGCCGCGATAGGCCAGCAGGTGGTGCGCCGCCTCGAAGCGCGCGCGCACTCGCACCAGGTACTCTGGGAGCTCGTTCATCTCTCTTTCTTCAACCGGCGGCCGCGTTGAGCAGCTGCTCGACGCGCGCCGCCACCATGGAGAGCGCCACCAGATTCTCGGCGCCTTCGGGGACGATGATGTCCGCCCAGCGCTTGGAGGGCTCGACGAATTCTAGATGCATGGGGCGCACGGTCTCCATGTATTGACGCAGAACGTCTTCTACCGAACGGCCGCGCTCGCGAATGTCGCGGCGCAGGCGGCGCAGCAACCGCACGTCGGAGTCGGTGTCCACGAAGACCTTGAAGTCGAGGAGGGCGCGCAGACGGGGATCGGCGAACAATAGGATGCCTTCGAGGAGAATCACCGGCCGGGGCTCGACGCGGCGGGTCTTCGCGGTGCGCATATGGCGCACGAAGTCGTAGATCGGCACCTCGATCGCGATGCCTTGCTTCAAGCTCGCCACGTGATCGGAGAGGAGCTCCGTGTCGAGTGCCGCGGGATGGTCAAAATTGTGGTGCAGCAACTCACCCGGAGCATGCCACTCGACGTCCCTGTAGTAGCTGTCCTGCGCCAGAAACGCGATGCGTTCGGGGCCGACCCGTTCGAGGATGGAATGCGCGACCGAGGTCTTGCCGGAACCGGTTCCACCGGCGACACCGAGAGCCACGGGATGCAAACCACTCGCCGCGCTCACAAAAACCGCCCCCCAGGCGCCGACATCACCGCCTCGATCCTATGACAGCGGGGAGCTCGCTCATCGAGTCGATCTCGAGGTCCGGGCGCGGCCCGCCGCCATCGGCCGAGCGCAGCCAGATCGTTCGCAACCCGGCCGCGCGGCCCGCGGCGACGTCGCTGCCGCGCCGATCGCCGACCATCACCGCCGCGGCCGGGTCGACCCCGAGAGCGAGAAGCGCCGCGCGCAGCATCGCCGGTGAGGGCTTGCGGCTGCCGCTGTCGTAGCTGAACTGGCGGACCGGCAGGGCCGCCAAGAATCCATGCCGGCGGAGAACCCGTTCGTACAGAACCCCGGGCAGCGCCACGTTCGAGACCAGGCCCAGGTGAAGTCCGCCCTGCTGGAGCTCGCGCACGGCCTCGAGAGCGCCCACGATCGGCGTCAGCTGCTCGCCGTACGGCTGGAACCACGCGCCCAGCAGCGTCGCATCCCGGAGGCGGCAGCCCGTCGCCCGGCGCAGCGATTTCAGATGTGGCGCCCACGACGCCTCGCGACCGGTTTCATAGCGCCGCGCGTAGACGGCGCGCCAGGGAGCGAAGAGCAGGGACTCCAAATCCTCGACCCCGAGGTGACCGCCTTGTCGACGCAGGAGCTGCGCCAGAACCTCGCGTCCGCGCCAGTCGAGCTTGCCCTGAGGGAGGCCAGCGGCGTTGGCCATCTCGAGCAGCACGCCACCCATGTCGAGAAGCACTGCCTGGATCGGAACCATCGTCACCGGTCAGCAGCCGCCGTCAAAGCGCAAGGGACCATCCGTCGCAGGTCAGCAGCC
>JBDTNL010000074.1:0-17577 GCA_039933785.1 Acidobacteriota bacterium | reverse complement strand
ATCGATCGTACTCTGATCGGCTCGCGCACGCGCCACATGAGCCCGGCGGACAGTAGGCCGGCGACCAGACACCACGTCCAGAGCGTGCGCGCTCCGTGATGCTCGAGCAAACCCATGCCGACCCACGGTCCAAGAACGGCGGTAAGGTTGATCCCCAACCCATAGGCTCCCATGTACTCGCCGCGCCGTTCAGGCGGCGCTAGGACTCCCGCCTGGGTGACCAGGGCGGGAAGGAGGAGCATTTCGCCGAAGGTCCATAACACCGTGCAGACGATGGCGCCGGGCAGGCCGCGGATCAACGCCATGCCGCCGAAGCCGCAAGCAAGCAGCACGCCGCCGGTCGCCGTGCTCCAGCGGATCGGATGGCGCGAGATCCACGCCGTTAGGGGAACTTCGATCGCCACGATCAGGAGAGTGTTGACCGTGAACAGCAGACCGTAGACACTCGGTGCCAGTCCCAGATCCCGCACCAGGAAGATCGCCAGCGTGCTCTGGAGCTGAAAGAACACGCAGCACGAGGGGATCATGGCGAGCAGGAAGAACAGGAAACCGCGGTCGGCCCAGACCGGAGTCCCGCTTCGGGTCAGAGCGCCATTCGCCGCCTGAACCCGCGGCAGCGCACGCAAGCTCGCTCCCGCCGCTGAGAGCATCACGAGACCCGCCAGGATCGACGTCACTCCGTCCACCACGAAGACGCTCTTGAACGAGTACAACACCAGGAATCCGCCCACCGCAGGGCCGGTGCTCATCCCGAGATTGATCGCCAGCCGCTGGAGGGCCACGGCCGTCCTCGTCTTGTCGGGCGGCGCCAGCTCGTGGATGGTAAGCAGGCTCGCCGGGCGAAAGAATTCGGCCAGGACGGACCACAGGAACACCAACCCAGCGATGGTGAAGAACCCACGCGCCGCCGGAAGGAGCAACACGGCGAGGCCGGAGAGGATGAGCGACGCCTCCATTACCCGGTGTGGCGCGATCCGGTCGGAAAGCCAACCCGACGCCGGCGCTGCCACGATCGATCCCAATCCGTAAAACGCCAGGAGCTGCCCGGCACGCTCAGCTGAGAATCCCTGCGTCTGCGTCAGCCAGAGCGCCAGGAATGGCATCACCATCGTCCCCGCCCGATTTACCAGGGTCGTGGCGAAAAGGATCCAAAGTCCGCGGGGCAGTCCGCCGAGCGAGCGCCAGGGGTTCATTTTCTAGGAGTTAGGTCGGGTCGAGAGAGGTTTTCGCCGGCGCGAAGGGCCTGTTCCCGAGAGGTGCCCTGAGAAGTGCCAGGCGATTCCCCGCGGTGGAGAGGAGCTTACCAGCGGCGGTTCAGGCCCAGTTCAGACGCCGTCGATAGCCTGTCGGCCTCCCGGGCGCCAAGCTCTTACCCAAGCGATTCGACCTCGACTGAAAGGAGATCTCCATGAGTCTGTCCCGCCGCCTGCTGCTCGCCAGCGGCTCCGCCCTCTTGCTGTCTTCCGCTACCCGCGGAGGGGAGAACCCGGCTCCTGTCGCTACGGAACCCGTTCCCATCAGCCCGCCCGGCCTGGGACCCTCGTTCCCGACCCAGGACCCCGACTTGGTGCGTGAACTGGTCGGCGTCGCCCACGGTAACCTGACTCGCACGAGGGAGTTGGTCGAACGGCGACCGACCCTGGCGAAGGCGGCTTGGGACTGGGGTTTCGGCGACTGGGAGACGGCGCTTGGCGCCGCGTCTCACGTTGGCAGCCGGGAGGTGGCCGAGTACCTGCTCGCCCACGGCGCCCAACCAACGATCTTCGCGGCGACCATGCTGGGGCAGCTCGACGTCGTGAAGGCCTTCGTCGCCGTCTCACCCGGAATTCAGGGGACACTCGGTCCGCACGGGTTGACCCTCATGCATCACGCTCGGGCCGGTGGCGCCGCCGCCAAGGGCGTGCTCGACTATTTGACCGCGCTCGGCGGCGCCGATCCTGCCCCGTCGATCGCTCCGCTGGCCCTAGGCGAATTGAGCAGGCTACTCGGAAGCTATCGCTACGGCAGCGCGAGTGACGAGATCCTCGAGGTGAAGTTGGAGAAGGATCTGCCGACGATCCTGCGCTCCGGTCACGTCGCCCGGCGGCTGACGCATACCGGCAATCTGCAGTTCTTTCCGGCCGGTGCGCCGAGCGTGAAGATTCGGTTCACGCTGTCCACCAGCGGCCAAGGCGTGAAGCTCGAGATTCTGGACCCCGACCTGCTCTTGACCGCGGCCCGGGGTTAGACGGATCCGCGCACCTTCGACCGGACCGCCTGCGCGATCCAGCTGGCGATTCGATTGTCGTCATCTGGCGCGGGTTGGGCGGCCAGCGGGAGTGACCCTGCCCAAAGGTGAGCCAGATCGGCGGCGCGGATGAAATGCGCCATGACGCGGAATCCGTCGCCGCTCGGTTGCAACTGCCCGATGAGGATGAACCGCGCGCCAACCCGGTCGCGCACCAGCCGCAGGTCGCGAAACGGGCGCGGAGTGCGGAGCTCCGGCGCATTGCCGATCACCTCCAGACCGGGCTCCCGAGTGAGTTGCAGCACAGTCGCGTCGGTCAGGCTCTGCGCGAGGCGATCCCATTCCGGCCGGTCGGTCTCGTTGTCGAAGAGGACGACTGCGACAGACACCCTGGCGTTGTGGACCCGGGCGAGCCAGCTCGCGGTGCCGCCGGCGATCGCCAAGAGGATCGCCACCGCGATCGCGATGCGAACTCGTCGCGTTCCGAACTTGGCCGGAACACCGGACGCCGTTGCGTCCACCACCGACACGAGGGGGACCAGGCGATAGCCGCGTCGGGGGACGGTCTGCACGATCGGCGAGACTTCGGAGGTATCGCCCAGCGCTTCGCGCAGCTTGGCAACCGCCGTGTTGAGGCCCGCTTCGGAATCGACGAAGGTTCCGGCTCCCCAGAGGTGCTCGGCGAGCTCGGCGCGGGTGAGCACCTCGCCAGGCCGCTCGAGAAGAGCAAGCAGCAGGCGAAACGGCAGCTGCTGGAGCCGCAAGGCTTCCGCACCGCGGAAGACTTCGCCTCCTGCCACGTCCACTACGAAGTCGCCGAAGCGCAGGCGAGCGGAAGAGTTCAAGAACCGGATTGTCGCACGCGGCTCCCGACCACGATGCCCGGTGGGCTCGACGGTCAGTCCCCAACCACGACTGCCGCCGAAACCGGAGCCCCGTCGGCCAAGTCGCCCGCCTCCGGCCGCCGCCAGTCGGCATTCCAAACCCGATCGAATGGAATGTGCGCCGAGCGCAGCGATTCGCGCAGGGCTTCGGCGTCCGGCCCTTCGAAGAGGCAGATCTTGCGCTTGCGGTCCGCGGACTCGAAGCTCTGCACCCAGCGCACGTCGCGAAGCGCCATGCAGGCGTACAGGCGATCCTGATCGCCTTGCCGCTGGTCGTCGGTGAGCGGCAGGTCGTAGGTGGTCTCGACGATTAGGTAGGTCATGGTTTCCTCCGCTTTGTTGCTTGAGATCGGAGTGTAGTGTCGCCCTGGGCAGTGGGAGCCGGGGTGGAAGAGATCGTGGAAAAGCGGTCGGATGCCGCCGTTACCGCAGCGCTGGCCTCGGCGAGTATCTTCTCGGCCACCCCGCTCAGGCGCTCCGGCCTTGCGGCTTCGGCTTGGGCGGCGACGAGATGGCGTTCGGCGCCCGGCTGATCGCCGGTGACGGCGGCGGCACGGGCAAGCGTGCTGTGCGCGATGATGCTCGAGCTGTGCCCCCGACCGCTCGCCAGGGCGGCGCGGAGGGCCTCCTCGCTCCGGATCGTCGCGAGCTCGGGAGCGCCGCGTGCTAGATCGTGCAACGCGATGACGTTGAGCGCGTAGGCCAGGAAACGGTTGGTATCGACCGCGCGGAGGCCGGCGAGTGCGGCCTCCATGGTGGCCTCGACGGCGGCCAGTTCGACCGGTTCCGCGTCCCGGGGGGCTAGGCTGCGTCCCGCTAGCGCCGCGAGCGCGGCGGCGATCGGAGCCTCGCTGCCCTCGCCGAGCTTGGCGGCGATCCGGCTGAGCTCGGCGCAGCGGTCGAGGGCGCGGTCGGGTCGTCCGCGTTCGATCTCAATCATTGCGAGGTGGGTCATGCACTGCGATTCGGACCAGTGGTCTTCCACCTTGCGAGCGATCTGAACCGCAGCCTCCAAAGCCTGCGTCGCCTCCTCGTGGCGCCCTTCGAAGTGACGCAGCAGTCCGAATCCCCAAGGGATGTCGATGATCTGGAGCCCGTGCCGCTCGGCGAGCTCCGCCGCCTCGAGCAGCAGCTCCTCGGCGTGCCCCTGGTCGCGCTCGATCTGTGCCAGGCAGCGGCCGGTATTGCCGAGGGCCTGTGCCGCGGTTGCCGGGCCCGCGTCCCGGCTCGCCGCGGCTCCCCGCAAGGTCAGGTCTCGGGCCCCGGCGGAATCGCCGCGCGCTTCCGCGAGAACCGCGAGCAGGTAGGTGCCGATTTGCACGTGCGACGCGAGGTGCATGCCGGAGGCTTCGGCGGTAAGGCGCTCGATCTCGCTCTCGAGCTTGACCGCGTCGTGCCGGCCGAGCTGGGATTCGACGGACACCCTGAGCAGCTCGAGTTGCAGCGGCACGGCCAGCTCGCGCGGCAGCAACGCCGCATGGCGCAAGCCGCGCTCGGCGAGCTCGGCTGCCTCGGCCAGGGCGAAGATACGCAGGCAACGCTGCCCGGCCCGGAGAGCCGCCTCAGCGGCGAGCCGCGGCAGCGCCCCAAGAGCGGCGTGGTGCGCGAGATCGCCGGCCAGCGCGCCGTCCGGGTCAGGCAACCCTTCGATCCTTTCGGCGATCGCCCGGTGCAGAAGCTGCCGCCTCGGCGGCGAGATTTGCCGATACGCCGAGCGCCGCAGCAGATCGTGCGTGAAGTCGTAGCGGCCGCTGTCGGCGACCCGCACGATGCCGTGGCGCTCGAGCTCATCGGTGGCCGCGAGCAATTCGACAGACTCCATTCCGCTCACCGTCTGCAGAAGGTCGCCCGCGAAACTCCGGCCGAGCGCCGCGGCCCAGGGCAGCGCCGCCTGCGCGTCGGCGCCCAGGCGGGAGAGGCGCTCGTCGAGCAGGCGAGACAGGCCGTCCGATGTCGGCGAGTCGAGCCCCGATCCGCGCTCGGTCGCGCGCGCGATTTCCAGTGCATACATTGGATTGCCGTCGGATTCGTCGAACACGCCGGAGGCGTCGAGACCCTCGCCCACCGAGCGCAGCAGCTCGGCGGTGCTCGCGCGATCGAGCGGCGGGAGCTCCAGCCGATGCAGGCGAGCCTCGCGATCGAGAGCGCGCAGCATGCGATCGAGGGGCGGGTTGAGCGCGATCTCGGACGGCCGTGCCGCGGCGAGGATGAGCACCGGCCGGCCGGCGAGCGCGCGTTGTGCATAGTGGAGGAGAGCGGCCGAAGCGTCATCCAACCACTGCAGATCGTCGAGCAGGAGCAGGGTTGGGCGGCCGGTCTCGCCGAGGTCCGCGAGCAACGTGACCACGGCCTCGAACAGCCCCAAACGATCTGTTCCCGAGGAGGCGACCGGTGGCTCGCCATCCAGCGCGCGCTCGAGCTCTGGAAGCAACGGTGCGAGCGCGTGCCGCAGAGGCGAGTCGAGCGGCGGCAAGGGAATCGAACGCAAGGCGTCGATCCAGGCGCCATAGGGACGCACCATCTCGGCCTCGAAGGCGCGGCCATAGAGCACCCGGCCGCCGCGCCCGGCCGCGAGGCGCGCGGCCTCGGCGAGGAATCGCGTCTTGCCCATGCCGGGATCGCCGATCAAGGTGAGGAGGATCTGTGCCCGACCCACCGCGGCGGCCTCGAGGACGGTCGCGAACGTGGCCATTTCCCGGGTGCGTCCGACGAATGGGCCGTTCCCGGCCTCGGATGCCGGGATCGCGGGCAGGGGGCGGCCAGGTGTTTTCGAGCCTGCCTCTTGCCGCGGCGATGCCTCGCGCTCCGGGTGCGCGGTCAGCGACAGCCTGGCGTCTTCGAGCACCTGAGAGGGCCGGGTGGCGAGCTGGTTGCGTAGCAGGCGACGACAAGCTTCGTAGTGCGCCAGCGCCTCGTGCTGCTTGCCGGCACGGCCCAGCAGCACGATGACTCGTGCGTGCGCCCGCTCGTCGAGCGGCTCGATCGCCAGCCAGGCCCGAGCGTGGCGCAGCGCCTCGGCGGGATCCGCCCGGGCGCTGAGCTCGGCGAGCAGCGCGGCCTGTTCATTGCGCGAGCTCTCGCGCCGTGCCGCCAGCCATTGGTGGAAGCGGTGGCAATCCGGCAGCTCGAGGCCTTCGAGGAACTCGCCATGCCACTGAGCTCCGGTGCTTTCGAGCACGGCCGTCGAAACGGAGGTCATTCCAGGCGCCAGGGCGAGCCGGCGGGCCAGCACGTCGACGGATTCGGGGCGAAGGTCAAGAGCGATACGTTCGCGCTCGGCGCGCAGGCAGAGGGCACTTGCGGTGTCGACCAGGGAACGCAGCTTGCTCAGGCTCCATCGAAGCTCGGCCCGGGGGTCGACCGGGCCTTCCCAGAAGAGCTCGCAGAGCCGTTGTCGAGACTGCGGCGCGGCCTCGACGGCGAGATAGGCCAGCAACGCCCGGGTCTTCTTGGAGGCCGGCAGCGGCAGCAACTCGCCGTCGCGCTCGACCTCGAGCCCACCCAGCAGGCGAATCCTGAGACCGTCCGGCATGTCGAGGAGCCCCTCCTCGGAGGCTGTCGATGGGAGAGTTTTGCACAGAAAGTTCAACGACCCCTCCCACGGCGACTTCCACGGCGCTGCAGGAGACTGGGCCGGTTCTCGAGATCAACCTACTTGGAAAGGAGCACACCATGAAGCGGAGTTTCATGCAGTGGCCGATGCGATGGCTGGGGGTCGCCACTTTGGTCGGAGCGATGGTCGCAGTCGGAATCGGCGTCGGAGTCGGCACGGCGCGCGGCACCATGGCGCCGAGCGCGGACTGGGCGATGAACGCGACGGCGATCGAGGCCTGCAGCTGCCCGATGTTCTGTCAGTGCTACTTCAATGCCGCGCCGGCGGGGCACCACGAGCACGGTAAGGGCGAGACGCACTTCTGCCGTGCGAACCTGGCCTACAAGATCAACCGGGGCCACTACGGCGGCGTGTCTCTCGATGGAGCCAAGTTCTGGCTCGCCAACGACCTCGGCGCCGACTTCTCGATGGGCAAGATGGACTGGAACGTCCTTTACCTGGACAAGACACTCTCGGCCGAGCAGCGCAAGGGCATCCAGGAGATCGTCGGCCACCTCTTTCCGGTGCAGTGGAATTCCAACCACATCGCCGAGGCATCGATCGACAAGTGGGAGATCGGCGATGGCTTCGCGCACGCCACCATGGACGGCGGCAAGACCGCCGAGGTGAAGCTCGTGCGGCCGTCGTCAGCGCTCGGAGCGGGCCCGGTCGTGATCTCGAATCTGAAGTACTGGGGCGCGCCGCGCAACGACGGCTTCATCCTCATGCCGAATGAGGTTGAGGCCTACCGCGTCGGACCGAAGGCCTTCGAATTCAAGGGCACCAACGGGTTCCTGATCACCGTTGACATGAACTCGAACGACTTCAAAGAGGCCAAGAAAGGTGGAATGAACTGAGGCGTAGCACCGAGGGCGCCGAGCGGGCTGAGTCGCACCTCGGCCCACTCCGGCGCCTCTCGTACCGGTCGAGCTCCTACACGCGCCAGGGGGCACTAGTCCGCGTAGGGTTCTTGAACCACTCGCCGATCGGCCAACCGCACAGCCGTCAAGGCACCGCCCCATACGCAGCCGGAGTCGAGCACCAGGAGGTCGGGCCGCAGGGTGAGCCCGAGGGCGGCCCAATGGCCGCAAACCACAGTCACGTGTGCGCTCGCCCGGCCGGGCATGTCGAACCAGGGGCGGCAGCGACGGGGCAGCTCGGAGGGCGGGCCGGTGAAGTCCTCGTAGGGCTCGCCCTTGTTGGTGCAGGCGCGCAGGCGGGTCAGGATCTGTAGGGTCTCCGCGTCACGAGCGATCGACCGCGAGCCGGCGCTTTCGCCTCGCCATGCGGCGAGTAGCGGTTCCGGATGGGCGCTGGCGAGGCGCTCCTCGGCATCGCGTGCGCGCCGCTCGGCGCGGGCCGGCGACCAATTGGGCAGCAGGCCGGCGTGGAGCAGCAGCGTTTCGCGCTCGGCGACCAGTAACGGACGATGTCGCAGCCAACCGGTGAGCTCGTCCCGGTCATAGGCGCGAAGAATCTCACCCAACCGATCTTTGGCGCGGGGGGTGGCGAGCCCGGCTGCGCAGACCAAAAGGAAGAGGTCGTGGTTGCCCAGCACTGCGGTGACGGGCAGGGTCGGATCCGCGACGAAGCGCAGAACGTCGAGAGCGCGCGGCCCCCGGCCGACCAGATCGCCCACCAGCCACAGGCGGTCCTCCGCCGGGTCGAAGCGGATCGACTTCAGCAGTCGGCGCAGGGTCCGGTAGCAGCCATGAATGTCGCCGATCGCCCAGGTGGACATGAAGAGCAGACTCTATCGGCCCAAGGCCACCCGAGAGTCACTGGCTGCGCGCCAGTACCTCCTCCGAAGTCAGCCCATAGAGCGGCGGAGTGGTGACGTCGAGCGCTCCGAGCATCAGGTAAATCTGCCCGCGATGATGAATCTCGTGCTCGACCATCGCGCGGAGCCACTTCCAGACTGCCAGCTTGGTGCCGCCCGGCGTCTCGCAGAGCGCGCGATAGTCCTCGTCCGAGAGCCCGCCAAAGATTTCCATCGACTCAGCGTGGCAGCGATCGAAGTACTCGAGCACGGCGGGCAATCCCTCCCCTAGCTCGCGTCCGTGCCCGGGATACCGGCTCGGCCGACAACATGCATTCTCCGCGAACATGTAGCGCTCGATCGCCGCGAGGTGCCGCACCAGGTCGCCGAGGGTGAACCTGCCGGGCCGTGCTCCGTTCTCGAGCGCCTCTGGTGGGATGAGCACCACCACCCGGCGGGTGCGCGCGCGGATGCGCTCGTAGTAGCGCAGAAATTCCCTGGGGTCGACGATTTCCATCCCCGCGCAGGGTGCCTTCAGCCGCCGCCGATCTCCTCGGCGTCTTGCTCGAGCAGTTCGGCCGGAGTACTGGCGTCTGTCTTCACCGAGCTCTCGAGCAGTGCCAGAGCCTCGTCGGCCCGGTCGGCGGGCACCTTCACGCGCGCGCCGATGCCGGACTGGGCGAGGTGCGTATCGCCGATTCCGACGGGAAAGATGCCCACCGCCTCCTCACCCTCGATGGCACAGGGAATGCCGGCCCCTTCGAGCACCGATCGAAGGACCGGAATCAGGCTGGGATCGGCGGTTTCCATGATCTCCACCCAGGGCGCCTGATCGTGGCGCTCAACGGGCAGGCTTTTCACCAGGGGTAAGTCACAGTCAGGGCAGCGTTCGATACCTTCGCGGAATTCGGAGCGGCAGTTTGGACAGATCATGCAGGGAGGATACTCCTCAACGGCGCGCTTGTCCCCCCGCATGCGCGTCCAAGAACGGGAGCATGACGGCCAGGAGCTCGTGCGGCTTCTCTTCCATCGGCACATGCCCGCAGTCTGCGAAGCTCACGAAACGCGCATTTCCCAGGGCGGCGGCAATACGTTTGCCGTTCGAGATTGAGGTCAGCGTGTCGTTCTCACCCCAGACCACGAGGGCCGGCACGCGCACGGCGGCGAAGTCGATCTCCGCCGGCGGCAGGCCGTTCTTGGCCGTGAGGCCGTAGTACGCCTCCTCGAGGCCCTCGACGCGCAGCCGATCGAGATAGGCGTTCGCGACCTCGGTTGTCGCGAGGGCTGGATCGAAGTACGCCGCGCGCAACCCGCGCTGGACGAAGCGCTGGCGTAGAGCGACGGCGCGCAGGAAGACCTTGCTGAGCAGCCGAAAGTTGGCCACCCGCGAGCGCCGGGTCGTGCTGTAGAGCGGGATCGTGGTATCGACCAGAATCATCGAGCGAACTCGCTCGACGTGATGCGCCGCGATCCATTGGGTTAGTCCGCCGCCGTACGAATGCCCGACGAAGTGCGCGCTCTCGATGCCCAAGTGGTCGAGAACACCGAGCACCATTCGCTGCTGGCCGTCGAGCGTGTACGCCGTCGCGGAGCGCGGGCGCTCGGTGTAGCCGAATCCGTTGAGGTCGATCGCGACCACGCGATAGCGCGCGGCGAGCGCCGGCATGACGTACCGGTAGGTGTAGGTCGACTCGCCGAAGCCATGCAGCAAGACGACCGGCTCCCCGGCGCCCAACTGTTCGATGTGTACGGTTTGGCCGACGATTTCGAGCATGTCCTCCGCGGGCACGTGCTCTCGCACCTGCGCGAACGGCGTGAGGGAGACACAACCAGTGAGCGGCAAGAGTGCCGCGGCGAGAGGAAGGAGAGAACGCATCCGGAGTGTTTACGCAGACGGAGGCCGCGTAGATGCTTTCAGTCGATCGCGAATGCGCTCGCGGTCGCAAATCGCGGGGTCGAAACCAGAGGGAAGCCAATGGACGATCTCTTCGTGATCGGGATGCGTGGCATCGGCGAGGATAGCCACGATCTCTTCGTAGTCGCAGGGGCCTCCGCAGTCTTCGGGTGGGGCCGCGCCGTTACCGTCGACGAGCTCGGGGAAGCCGGAGTGGGCTCCCCCTTCGCCGCCATCGAGTGTGCGCTCGAGCCAGACGGCGATCTCCCACTCGTCGCCGAAGTCGTATTCATAGCCCAGCCGGGTGCCCGGCTCGAGCAGCACCTCGGTCAAACGGACGTCGCGCTCTTCGCCCATCTCGGGCGGCGCGTAGGGATCGTGCGCCCGGTCGATGTAGGGGCGGCCGTCGAACGAGGTGAACTGGTGCAGGTGGCGATTCTCCCAGCCGAAGAGGGCCTGGAGTGCGACATGCAAATCCGCGAGCGTACGATCGCTCGAAATGCGAAGCCGCCGCCACACCGGGGGCTCGACGTCCAACAACTCGGCGCGGAGCTCGAAGAGGGGAGGGGCGGGGGGCAAGGCCAAAGCGTACCCCAAGGCGCGCGCCGGCTCGGGACGGCAATCGAGAGAACGTCCGCGGTTCCAGGGAACCGCGGACGAGACCTGCTTACTTCGCGGCCGGCGCCGCGTTGCGCGGATCGTCGGCGGGATTGACGTACTTGAATTCAATCGGCCCCATCCCGTAGAGCATGATGGTCGTCTCCTGCGCACCGGTGAACGCGAAGTGATTCATTCCGGTCGGCATCATGGCGTAGCCGCCGGGCAGCAGGGTCTTGTTCGCCGCCGCCTTCTTGTCCAGCTTGTCGCCCATGCCGAAAGTGAGCGCACCCGAAACGATCACGACGTTCTCGTCCGTGGGGTGCGAGTGGGCCGCGATGGCGTAGTGCGCCGGAAACTTCAAACGCACTGTGTAGGGAGCGGCCTTGCCGGGATCGCCCGACATGACCGCGATCATGGCCCCGGGCGGGACCAGCGGCGGGGCCGGGCCCCAGGTGGCCTCCTTGAGCGAAGAGATGACGTGGGCGCTGCTCTGAGCCTGGGCCAAAGCGAAGCTTCCTCCGAATACGAGTGCCGCGGCGGTCACGACGGAAACGATGGTTTTCATACGGTCTCCTTTCCTGGCGACCCCTTGGCGAGGCCGCCGGTGACGCGATGTTGAAGCGGCTGGCCGGCCCACGCATCCCCTGAGCGGGCCATTCTTCGGTCAACGATGCCCATGGCCCCTGCGGGCCAGGGTGTCAGCCAGCTCAGCCCAAGAGGCCCCTGCGCGCAGCTTGAGCGACGGCGGCGGCGCGGGAGGACACGCTCAGCTTCTGGAAGACGTTGGCCATATGCCGGTGCACTGTGTGCTCGCTCAACGAAAGGCGCTCGGCGATCACTTGGCTATTGAGATCCGCCGCGACCAGCCGAAGCACTTCGATCTCGCGCTTGGTGAGCCCTGCGTCCGAAGGCGCCTGCGGCGGGGGACGCTTGGTTAGGGTGTCGAGCAGAGCCTGCGCGCGGGAGATCTCGAGCTCTGCCTTGAGCTCGCGCAGGAGGTCGATAGCGCGCTTTGCTTCGCCGATGGCGTCCTCTGGGCGGCCGCGCGCGGTCAACGCCCGGGCGAGCTCGATCCGCGCGCGGGCGACTTCGTACGGCGAGCCACTCTCGAGGAAGAGATCGATCGCGTCCTCGAAGGCACGCTGGGCTGCCGACGGGTCGCCTGCGGCCAGTGCGACGTGTCCGGCCGCCAGGCTCGCGGCGGCTCGCAGCGGCGCCGTTGCGGTGAGTGTTGCGATCGTCTCGAGCTCGGCGAGGCCGGTGCGCGCGCCCGCGAGATCGCCCGAGCGCGAGCGCGCCCGCACCAGCAAGTCGAGCCCCGCCACCCGGTCGGTGCGGTTGCGCGTCACCACGCGGCGCAGGTAGCGCGCCGCCTGCTCGGCGGCGTTTTCCATATCACCGCGATCGAACGCGAGCTCGGCGAGTCCGAGCATGGCGAGGCCGTGCGGTTCAGCGCGAGTGAATAGATCGGCGGCCTCGACCAGCCGCCCCTGCCGCCGTCGGAGCTCCGCCAGTCGAACCATTCCATCGGCCGCCATGGCCGGGCGGCTGGCAGCGAGCTCGTCGGTCGCCGCCGAAAGCTCCTCCTCGGCCTCGCTCCAAAGACCACGCCAAATGCACAGCGATGCGTACTGCGTCCGGCACACGGCGAAGAGCGGGCGCAGGCCCCATTTCGCGCTGAATTCCTTCAGCCGCGCGCACCATTGGAGCGCGCGGTCGTAGTCGCGAACCCGTTCGCAGGCGGCGATCATGTAGCAGCAGGAGAGTCCGATGGCGACGAGATCGGACATCTCACCAGCGACCACCGCGGCGTTCACTTCGTCGAGCGCCCGCATCCCTTCGGCGACCGCACCGGCAGCGACCAGCGACAGTCCTTGAACGGACCTGCCGAGCATTTCGAGGTCGATGCTGCCCACCGTCTGCGCGATGCGAACGCCGCGGGTCGCGTGCGCGTGTGCACGATCGGGCTCGCCATCCTCGAGGATCGCCATGGCGCCCTGGCGCAATTCCAGCCAGGCGAGCTCGCGCCCCTCGGGCAGACCCTCCAGGTGGCTGCGGGCGCGTTGGAGCCAGCCGTTGGCGACCGCATGCTCGCCGCGGAAGGCCCAGCAGTCCCAGGCGAGCCAGACCGCGACGCGAGCGGCGCCCGTGCGATCGTCGCGCTCGATGAACAAGCGATAGGCGCGCTCGCGGGAGTCGAAGACCGTGTCCGCGAGATCGAGCCACCAGGAGGCGAGGCCGAGCCCTTCGAGGGCCTCGGGAGTCTGCTCGAGCTGAATCGACGCGCTGAACGCCTCGTAAGCCTCATCCCAGGCCCCGCGGCGGAGTGCGTCGTCGCCGCGCCGGCGGCCATCGGGAGCTGTCGCGGTGTGGGGCATGCGTATGGATCCTAGCGCGCCGGTCCGCATCGTCAGGCTGGGCGCCGACCGCCATGTCCTCGTAGACCTCGTCGGGCTGGACCAGCCCGGCACCTTCTAGCGCGGCGGAACGTGCCCGACCAGCGCGACTAGCGGCTGTTCGCTGGCCGACGAGAGTCTCAGATTGGCGAGCAACTTTCGACCGTCGGGGCTGGCCGACATGCCGGCCCAGGGCGCGTTGGCGGAGACCGTGAACAGGGTCTCCGGTCGGCCGATCTCGAGGCGCGGGGAGGTGCGGACGGGGATCGAAATCACTTCCTGGCGGTCGGAAAGGTAGAGGATCTCCGACGAGTCGGGCGGCCAAACGATCGATCGCGCGCCGTGGCTCGAGAGCGCCACGCGCTCGGCCGGAGCCGCGAGGCGTGCGACGTAGGCTTGGCGGCCCCCCGAATCGGTAGCGATGAACGCGAGGTAGTTGCCGTCGGGAGACAAGCTCGCGTATTCAGTGTCGCCGCCGCGGACGATCGGCTGCGGCGAGGAACGGCCATCGAGCGCCAAGGTCCAGAGCTCGAAGCCGGTCTCGGCGCGGCGGGCGAAGAGCAGCGTGTGGCCGTCCTGTGAAATGGCTTGGGCGACTTGGAACCCGCCCAGGGCGATCGGTGAGCGTTCCGCGCCCGAGGCGAGGTCGCGCTCGATGATTGCTGGCTGATTGGCGCGCACCGCGGAATAAAACAGCGTTTTGGCGTCGCGGGTGAGCAGCCCGCCGAACTCGGTGTCGGGGTCGGTCGTCAGTGGCGATTCGATGCCGCGATCGAGGTCGAAACTCCAGACGTCGTACGTTCCGAGCTCCGGTCGAGTGCGCGTGGAGATCACCTTCAGCCCGTCGGGGGAAACGTTCGCCGCCAGGATGTCACCGCGAGTTCCCAGGGTCTCGCCGCGCACTCCGAAGCGATCGAACCACGCGAGCTCGTTGACGTTGACGGCGGCCTGCCAGAGCAGTGTGCCGCCGCGTGAGCCCGCGAACCCGGACCAGAGGGTCGAGCGGAAAGCTCTCACGAAGGGCGCGATCGGCGCCGGCGCACCGATGAGCCCTTTGACGCGGTCGAAGTGTTGCTCGACCAAGGCGCGATCGCGCACCTGAACGATGGTGCTCTGGTCGAGCAACTCGAAGCGGGAGCTGATCGGACCGAGATCCCGGGTCGCGTTCTCTCCAGAGAGCAGTCTCAATCGGTTGCTGCCCTCCGGGCCACGGACCGTGTAGAGCAAGCCGCCGTCGGCGAGATACTGTGGCCAGCCCATGCGCAGCTCGCCGTTGGCAACCTCGCGCGCATGCCAGACGGTTGGCGTGCCCCCGAGTGCCGAGACGCGGTAGATCGCGTCGCCTGCAGTGAGGGTGTAGGCAATGCTGCCGTTACTGCCCCAGGTCGCCGCCACGCCCGAGCCCGGTGGCACGTCGCAGATCTTCACGACGCCGCTGCCAGCGAGCGCGATCATCGAGAGCCCGCTGCCGTTGAAGAAACCCAGAGACTTGCCGTCTGGTGACCAGAAGAGCGAGCGCGCATTCTCGCTGCCCGGGAGAAGTCGGGCTTCGGCATCATCGAGGGTGCGCAGCCAGACGGTGGAGGGGCCCGCGCTGCCATTGGCGGCGACGAAGGCGAGCGTCGTCCCGTCGGGAGAGACCGCGAACCCGACGCTTTCGAAGGTGTTGACGAAACTGTGCTCGGCCGGTGGCGGCACCAGAAAGCGAAGCGGCCGAGCCTCGCGCGGCGCGGCGCTCGGGTGCCGGACGAGCATCATGGCGAGCGCGCCGCACGAGATGCCGAGGAGAAGCGCGCCGATCGACCGACCGAGCCCTTGGCGCGACGCTTGCGTGGTCGACGTCCTGGGCCCGCGCAGGCGCGTCGTCCCATCCCGCAGATGATGCAGTTCGCGCGCCAGGTCCTTGGTCGAGGCGTACCGTCCCTCGGGGTCCTTACAGAGACAGCGCTCGAGGATCCAGATCACCGAGTCTGGCAGGTCGAGACCGGCGAGGGCCGTCAAGTCGGGATCGTGTCGCAGGATGGCGGTGAGCGTCTCGGCGCCGGTCGAGCGCCGGAAGGGCGCCTGGCCGGTGAGCATTTCGACGAGCATGGCGCCGAGCGCGAACTGATCCGACCGCCCGTCGACCCGCTTGCCGGCAGCCTGCTCGGGGGACATGTAGGTCACGGTACCGATCAGGATGCCGCTCTCGGTCTGGGCGGCGCTGTCGCCGAGGCTACCGGCGATCGCCTTGGCGAGCCCGAAGTCGGCGATCTTCGCGATCCCCGGTGGCGCGACGAGCACGTTGGCGGGCTTGAGGTCGCGGTGGACGATGCCCTTTTCGTGCGCCGCGGCGAGGGCCTGGGCGATCTGGGCGGCGAACTCGAGAGCCTTGCGCGTCGGCAGCGGGCCGTCGAGCAGCAGCTGGTGAAGACTCGGCCCTTCGACCAACTCGCTGGCGAAGTAGTGGATGCCGTTCTGTTCACCGACGTCGAACACCGCGACGATGTGGGCATCGGTGAGCGCCGAGGCGGCCCGAGCTTCGCGCTCGAAACGCGCCACGCGATCGGGGTCGTGCGCCAGGTCAGGGGAGATCACCTTGAGCGCGACGTCACGCCCGAGCCGCGCGTCGTGGGCGCGATAGACCTCTCCCATCCCGCCGGCGCCGAGCGGCGCGACGATTTCGTACGGCCCCAGCCGAGTACCGTTCAGGAGAGACATCGAATGGCGCGAGTATACGAGTCCCCAATTCAAGGCGGTGCGCGGCGCGCGAGGGCGCCACGCACGAGGCCGCCGGCTACTTGCGGCGATTGCCCTGCAGGATCCGCTTGCGCAGTCGCACGCTCTTCGGCGTCACCTCGACGAGCTCGTCTTCCTTGATGAACTCGAGCGCTTGCTCGAGGTTCATCAGCCGCGGTGGCACCAGATGCACGGTGTCGTCGGAGCCCGAGGCGCGCATGTTGGTGAGCTTCTTTTCCTTCACGATGTTGACGTCGAGGTCGCTGTCGCGGGCGTGCTCGCCGACCACCATGCCTTCGTAGACTTCGTCGGTGGGAGCCACGAACAGCTCGCCGCGGGGTTGCAGGTTCTCGATCGCGTAGGCGGTGGCCTTGCCGGTGCGATCGGCAATCAACGCGCCGGTGGCGCGATGTTCGATGTCGCCCTGCCAGGGTTCCCAACCGTCGAACAAGTGGTTGAGCAGGCCGGTGCCGCGAGTATCGGTCAGGAACTGGCTGCGGAAGCCGATCAAGCCGCGCGACGGGACGCGGAACTCCATGCGCACTCGGCCGGTGCCGTGGTTGACCATCTTCATCATCCGGCCGCGGCGCTCGCCGAGCTTCTGGGTGAGTACGCCGATGTACTCCTCGGGGCAGTCGATGACCAGCATCTCCATCGGCTCGTGGAGCTTGCCGTCAATGGTGCGGGTGATGACTTCGGGCTTGCCCACCGAAAGCTCGAAACCCTCGCGGCGCATCATCTCGATCAGGATGGCGAGTTGCAGCTCACCACGGCCCGAGACTTTGGTCGCTTCCGCCGAGTCGGTGGACTCGATGCGGATCGCGACGTTGGTGAGCGTCTCCTTGTCGAGCCGGTCCTTGAGCTTGCGCGAGGTCACGTGCTGGCCCTCGCGGCCGGACATCGGCGAGGTGTTGATCGAGAACATCATCGAGATCGTGGGCTCATCGACGGTGATCGGCGGCAGCGCCTGCGCATTGTCGCGCTCGCTGATGGTCTCCCCGATCGCCACGTCTTCGAGTCCGGCGATGGCGACGATGTCGCCCGGTCCGGCCTCCTGGATCTCGACCCGCTTGAGGCCCTCGTAGCCGTAGAGGTTGGTGACCTTGCCGTTGACCAGCGAGCCGTCCAGTCGGCAGAGAGTGATGTCCTGCGCCTTCTTGACCGAGCCGTTGAAGATCCGGCCGACCGTTAGGCGGCCGACGTAGTCATCGTAGGCCAGGCTGGTGATGAGATATTGCAACGGCCGCTCGGTGTCATAGAGCGGCGCCGGGATGGTGCGCAGGATTTCGTCGAACAGTGGTAGCAGCGGCGTGTCGGGACCGTCTGGGGTAACCCGGCAGGTGCCCTTGCGCGCGTTGGTGTAGAGCACCGGGAAACCGAGTTGGTCCTCGGTCGCCTCGAGGTCGATGAACAGGTCGTAGATTTCGTCGAGCACTTCCGCCGGGCGGGCGTCGGGGCGGTCGATCTTGTTCATCACCACGATCGGCGGCAGGCCCGATTCGAGCGC
>JBDTNL010000073.1:0-18207 GCA_039933785.1 Acidobacteriota bacterium | reverse complement strand
GATCGGATGGCACCTCTCACGCAGGCCTCTCACAGCGCACCTCTCACACGCACCTCTCACACGGCACCTCTCACACGCGGCTCTCACACGGGTTCTTAGCGAAGAACGTGGAAACCCCAGGATCGCGTTTGCCGCGTCGGCTCAAAGCGGCTACGCTCACTTCTAGATGTCGCCTCGACGCGGGACCTCCGTCGCCCTGCTCCTTGTCATCGCCTGCGCCCTCCTCGGGGTGTGGGTCGTACCGGCAGGGAGTTGCGGCGACGACTGTGGCATCGACTGCGGGGCATGCGTCTACTGCCCTGCCCCCGCGACACTTGCGCTGCGGCAGGCGCTCGCGCCACCACTCGACGTCGCGGCCCAAGCCCAGCCGGCCTCTCCTGATAGGCCGGCAGCCCCGCTTCCGCGCGCCATCGAGCACGTGCCCCTGGGCGCTAGCGCCTAAGCCAGGGCCGTGCCGGTCTCGACCGGCTCCTCGGACATGACGTGACCGGCGCCTCGGGCGTCCGGATGGGAGCTTCGATGCGCGTAGCACTGCTGCTGTCTCTGTCGGCGATTTCAGCCGCCGCTCTCGTCGCGCCGTCGTTGGCGCAGGCCCCGCTGACCTTCGCCGACTTGACGGGAAGGGCTCTGCAGTCGCCTGCCGAAACGGAAACCGAGGAACTGCTCGCCACAGCCTCTCGCGCCGCAGTTGGTGGCAACTCTTTCCTGGCTGGAGGCATCACGGCCGGGCTAGCGGCTGGCCCGCGAGCGCGCGGGCGCAGTGGCAGTGCGAGCGACGCATCGATGTCTGTCGAGGTCCCACTTCGGCGGGCGCGCGGTGAAAGGAAAGCGCTCGCCGAACACGTAGGGGCGGTCGCTGGACCTCTGCGAGCGGCGGCGGCGGCTCTCGCTCGCGTCGAGCTCGCGCGAGCCTTGGTAGACGCCTGGCTCGCCCAAGAGCTGCTCGATATCCGAGAGCAGGATCTGGTGGTGGTGGAGTCCTGGCTGAGCGCCTCGCGGAGGCGCGTCGAGGCGGGAGCGGACCCACCGTTCGAGCCAACGCTCGTGGCGGGCGAGCGCGATCGTGCGTTAGTCGAGCTGATGGTCGCTCGACGGCAGGTCGAGTTGACGTGGGGCGAGTTGGCCGCGCGCGCCGATCTGCCGGCGGCCAAACAGCCGCTCTCGCTCGCTGGGTTGCCGGCCAGGAGAGCAGCGCCGCCGCCCTCGGGTGCCGCCCCGGACATCCCGCCACGCATCGCGGCCGCGCTTGCGGCACGGCGCGATCTGCTCATGCAGCTGGCCAAGGTCGAAGCGGGCGGCCCGCGCAGTCGCTGGGCGATTGCGGGCGAAGCGGCGCGCGAAGGAGAGGACCACTACGCGCACCTGGGCGTTGCCTACCGCTTCCCGCTCCGCGATGAAACGGCCGCCATCGCCGAGAGCGAGCGGGCCGCGCAACTTCGTGCAGAGCGTGATGCCGTTCGGCAGCGCGCCGCGCTGCAGGCTGCCCTGGCCGCCGCCCTGACCGCTGTGAGCTCGGCTCCTGCCACGCTGGCAGACACCGACATTGAAAAGGCTCAGACCGCGCTCACGGTGCGATTGAACGAGGGGAAGGAGCGCGCATCCGAGATCCTGCCTTTGCGGCGCCAGCTCCTCGAGGCTCGAGTCGCCATCCTCACTGCCCGCGCCGCTCGCCACGCAGCGGGCGCGGAGCTCTTCTTTCTCTTAGGGGACGACTGACCATGGCCCGTTCTGTATCCATTGCGCTCACCGCTTTGTTGGTCGCCGTGCCGGTCTTCTCTTCCTGCCGCGCCGTCGACGACGCCCCGCGCGACGAGGGCCATGCTGGCGAAGCTGCGCGCGCCGCACCAGGCGCCGCGGCTCCCCAGGCCGTTTCGAGCGACGCGGCTGGCCACGTCTCACTGACAGGCGTGGCCGGGGTCGCCGTCCGCCCTGTGGGCCAACCCGTCGAGCAGGGCGTGTGGCACCCGGCAGAGGCGATGCCTGACGAGAGCGGACGTGCAGCTCTGGCTGCGCCGGTCGGCGGCATCGTGACGCAGGTGAACACGGTGCCTGGGCGCGAGGTGCCACGGGGCACGCCCCTGCTGACGATCCGCAGTCCCGAGCTTGCCCAGCTCTCAGCGAGCTGGCTGGCCTGCCGGGCGAAGAGCCAGCAAGCAGCCAGTGACCTGGCGCGGGAGGAGCGCCTGGCCCAGGCCGGCGCCGGCGCGACTCGCGAGCTCGAGGCCGCACGGGCGGCGGTCGCAGTTGCGCAGGCCGAGGAGGCAGGGGTGGCGATGGAGCTTGAAGCGCACGGCGTCGCCCCGGGACAGGCTGGCGCCACGACCGTCGTCCGCGCCCCAAGGCGCGGTCGCGTCGCCAAGTACAGCGTGCTCTCCGGCCAAGGGGTCGAGACCGGTCAGGAGCTGGGCATCTTCGAGGTCGGTCAGGGCGCCCTTGTTGGGCTCGAGCTGGCGCAGCCTGGTGCCGTAGCTTGGCAGCCAGGTGCCACGGCGTCCGTGCGGCACGGTGACGGTAGGACCTGGACAGCCCGCGTTGAAGGCCTGCCAAGCAGCTTTTCGACGTCGACCCGACGGCTTACCTATCGCCTTCGTCTCGAAGGCCACGATCTGCCCTATCCGGGAACACCGGTGGAGGTTCTGGTTCCCTTGCCGCGGAGCATCGTGGTGCCGCAGGGCGCGTTGCAGCAAGTCAACGGCACGTGGGGCGTTTTCGTGGTCTCAGGCGCCGAGGCGGCCTTTCGCCCCGTTCATCAAGGGCCCGACCTCGGAGACAACGTGATCGTCCTCGAAGGCCTGGCGCCGGGTGAGCGCATCGTGGTCGATGGCGCGTTTCTGATCAAAGCCCTGCTGCTGAAGCAATCCGGGGAGGGAGGCGACAATGACTGAGGTCGCCTCGGAGCCTTCCCCGTCGCCGCAAGCATTCGAACGGGTGCTCTCCCGCGGCCGCCTGGTGATCCTCGCTTCGGCCCTGCTTGCCGCGGCGGGTTTGCTCGCCATGCTGAGCCTTCCCCGCGACCTGTTCCCCGACTTGTCCCTGCCGTCGATCCAGGTGCTCATTCAGAGCCCTGGCCGCGACGCGACCGAGCTCGAGCTGGGAGTCGCGCGTCCTCTCGAACAGGCCTTGCAGGGCCTGCCGAATGCAAGGCGAGTGGTGACGACCATCCAACCCGGAGTCGTCCAGACGGTCATCGCCTTCGACACCGCCGCCGACCCCTTCCGCAGCCGGCTCTTGGTGGCGGAGAAGGTCGCCAGCATCGCGGCAGAGTTCCCGGAGGGGACGTCACTCCCGCTCCTCACCAGCGCTGCCGGCCGCCTGCAGGAGATCCAGGAGCTGGTGCTCGAGGGACCCGCAATCGACCCGATGAAGCTGCGCGACGCCGCCGTCCAGATCGTCGTGCCACGACTTCAGTCGGTTCGGGGAGTCGCCCGTATCGAGCTGCTCGGCGGTGAAGATCGCCAACTGCAGATCACGGTTCAGCCTGAGCGTATGCGGTTGACGGGAGTGAGCTTGGAAGAGGTGGTCGCGGCGCTCGACGGGAGCGAGCGGGACCGCGGTGCGGGGATTCTCAGCCAACGGGACAAGCTCTCTTTCGTTACCTACGGCGGGCTCGCCGCGAGTCCCGAGCAGGTGCGTCGGCTACCCGTACGGGCGGTGAGTGGGATGGTCCCGCTGGGCGACGTCGCCGACGTTCGGGAGTCGCCCGGTTTCCGCATGGGGCTCGCTCGCTATCGCGGATTCGAAGTCGTCTCGATGCGGGTGGTCAAGCAGCCGACCGCGGACACTCTCGCCGTAGCACGTGGTGTCCGCGCGCTCGTTCCGGAGCTCCAGCGAGCACTTCCGCCTGGCATGACGCTCGGCCTCTTCTACGACCAGGGCGCGTTGGTCACGCACGCGCTCGGCGGCGTCGGCGAGGCGGTGGGGATCGGGGGCATCTTCGTGGCCCTGGTGCTCATCGTGCTGCTGGGCAATCTACGCGCCAGCGCCATCGTCCTGTTGCTGTTGCCCCTCGCCATCCTCGGCAGCGCGCTGCTGCTGCTGGGCTTTGGCGAAGGATTGAACGCGATGACGCTCGGCGGACTGGCGATCGCCGTCGGCCTGCTGGTCGATGCCGGCGTGATCATGGTGGAGAACGTTGCCCATCGACTGGCCGTCACCGCGCACGATCGGGGCCGTCGGGCCACGATCGCCGCGGCGGCCAAGGAGGTCGCGGCGCCGATTGCCACGGCGATCTTGGTGATCCTTGCCGTGTTCATTCCGCTCCTGGTCCTGGGGGGGGTAGCAGGCAAACTGTATGCGCCCCTGGCCGTGGCCGTCGCCTCGGCGTTGGCGATCTCGCTCGTCCTCGCGCTCACCCTCGTACCCGTTCTTGCCGAACGATTCATGCCCTCGGGGACCGAACTCCGGGAGCCATGGCTCGTCGGACGAATCAAACGTTTCTACCGCCCGCTGCTCGCTTGGGCGCTGCAGCACGGGACGATCGTTCAGGTCGCGTCGGCGGCGCTCGCCCTGCCGGCCATCATTCTCGCGATCGGGCTGGGAACCGACTTCCTCCCCGCGCTCAACGAGGGAGCCCTTCTCGTCCAGACGTTCCTACCGTCGGATGCCAGCCTCGCAGCTGTCGACAGCGCCAATCGGCAGTTCGAAGACCGGCTGCTCCAGGTCGAAGGAGTCAAGGCAGCCTATCGCCGCACAGGTCGCGGAGAGCTCACCGAAGACCCGATGCCCCACTACTCCTCGGACGTGTTGATCACGCTCGAGGCCGGGGCCGACTCCGACGTGGTGGCTCATGCGATCGGCGAGATCGCCGAGGAGATGCCTTTCACGGCCGAGATCACCACTCCCATGGGCATGCGAATCGCGGAGGGAATCGGCGGCACACCAGCCGATATCCAGGTCGAGATCTACCACCCGGACCTCGCCGCTCTCGCTGCTCGGGAGGCGGAAATCAGGGCTCGCCTTGCCGGCGTGGAGGGAGTGAAGACGGTGAGCTCGGACACCGGCGCTCCGCTGCCACGCTGGCGTGTGATCCCCGACGACGACGCGCTTCGCCGACTCGAGGTGCCTCGCACGGTACTCCTGACTGCTATTTCCGCCGCCCTCCAGGGTATCGAGCTGCCGCCGCGGTATCAGGGTCTGCAGCGAATCGAGCGCATCGTGCGCTTTCCGGACAACGGCCGGCTGACCGCCGAAGCACTCGCCGGCTTGCCGCTGGTGCTCGCCGAGGGACGAGTCGTCGAGCTCGGCCAGGTGGCGCGTCTCGAGGAGGCTCCAACGCCCTCGATGATCCGGCGCAAGAACGGGCAGCGTCGCCTGGGCTTCAACCTCGCCGTGGGCCAGGACCTCGGAGGGACAGCCACGCGCGTGGAGCGCGCGCTGCGTGAGATCGACCTGCCACCGGGCGCGACGTTCGCGCTATCCGGAAAGGTCGAAGAGGCAAGGGAGACGCAGCGGCGCCTTGGCGTCGCGACCGCCGTCGCCCTCACGCTCGTGCTGCTCCTGCTCGGCGCGGCGCTCGGCCGAGCCCGCGAGGTTGCCGTCGTGATCGCGACACTCCCGGTCGCGTTCGCAGGGGGGCTCTACGCCCTCTGGATCGCCGGCGAGACGTGGAACGCGAGCTCGATCGTCGGCCTCATCGGCCTCTTTGGCGTTGCCGTGCAGAACAGCCTCGTGCTGATCGCCCAGACCAGGGGTCTTCTCGCCGCGGGCGTGCCCTTCGAGCAAGCTATACGGGAAGCCTCGGTCGGCCGGGTAAGACCCAAGCTGATGACCGCCGGGGCGGCTATCCTGGGGTTGCTCCCCATGCTCTTTGGCCTCGCCGGCTCAGAGCTCGAACGACCGCTTGCCATCGTAATGGTGGGCGGCCTGGTGACCTCGACAGCGTTCACGTTGCTCGTTCTGCCGAGTGTCTATGCGCGCTTCGCACGGCCCGCCTCGGGCCCGGCCATTGGGATGCCTGGTGACCTTGGGAAGGAGATGTCGTGAAGAATGCACCCGCCCCCGCCAGCAGGAACGGCCGTTTCTCACCGCAGGGTGCTAAGGCATCTTAGAGCGTCCCGCAGCAAGACACGACGGTCGGGCTTCGGCTATTTGCTCTATCCGATGGACGTTGCGGGTCGACCCTCGACGATTTCCAAGAACGCATCCACCACCCGCGGATCGAACTGCTTGCCGCGCTCGCGGCGCAGTACCTCGCGCGCATCGGCGGCGGCCAGCGCCTGGCGATAGGGCCGGTCGGTGGTCATGGCGTCGAAGCAATCGACGACGGCGATGATCCGCGCAGCCAAGGGAATGGTCTCACCGGCAAGACCGGCGGGATAGCCTGGGAACGGCCCGTCGGTTCGCCCATCCCAGCGTTCCTGGTGGTACAGCACCGACGGCGCGGCCTCCCGCAGGCCATCGATGCGGGCCAGCATGCGGGCCCCGATCTCGGAATGCTTCTGGATGATCCTCCGCTCTTCCTGGTCGAGCTTGCCCGGCTTGTTGAGAATGCTTTCGGGGATCGCGATCTTGCCGATGTCGTGGAGCGTGCTGGCGATCTCGAGTAGCTCGAGCTCCGACGGCGAGAGGCCCAGCCGACGCCCGACGCTCACGGCGAAGGCATGCACGCGCTGCAGATGGCCGCCGGTGTACTCGTCTTTCGCGTCCAGGGCACTGGTCAGGGCGCGGACGACCGAGTGAAGGTCCTGGGCAAGGCGGGCGCTCAGGTCGGCGAGGTCCTCGAGCAGGAGGCCCTCGCGTTCCGCGCCGTAGCCGAGGAGCGCCGCCACCAGCCAGAGTGCCAGGATCTGAGCGTAGACGACCAGCGTCTCGGCGGACGACATCTCGACCGCCGGCTCCATGGCCGCGGCGCCGAGCAGCGTGCCGACGGCGACCGCGGCGGCCGTGAGGAGCGCGCCCGGCAAGCGGAGGTTCCGCGCCGACCACCAGATCACCACCACGAACAGAAAGTTCCACCAGGCTCCCGCCGGGCCATAGCCGCCGGCGAAAACCACCTTGCCGAGCGTGATCGCCGCCACCGCCAACAGGGCGAGCAGAATGTCGCGCCCGGTCGCGAGCTCGCGGGTCTCGACGCCGACAATCTGAGCGCTCTCACCGACGAGCGCCGAACGCACCAGGGCCACTCGTCGAGGCGACCGCGATTGCGGCTCCCCGGATATGGGCACCACGGCTCGACCCAACCAGCGTCGCCCCAGGATGATCAGTGGCGGAGCGAAGACCCAAACCGAGACAATGGTGCTGCGGGACCAGACCGCGACCTGGCTGATGAACGAACCCCCATCGCCAGCCATTGCCGAGATCACCAGCGGCGAAACGACGCCGCCCACGGCGGCCGCGCCGAGAAACCATGCGAAGGTGCGCGCGCCGTCGAAGTCGCGCCGCAGGCCGGCGACGTAGCGGAACACGCCGTAAGCGAGAGCGCCCGCGAGGGCGTAGGCCGCGGTGGCGGCCCACGGGTATACGCCCGCCAGGCCGTCCTGCATCCCCATCGTCACCAGCTGCACAGCGACCGCGACCGCGAGGCCGATCCACCCGAAAAGCACTGAGGCGGTAACGAACATGATCGAGGTGCCTGCCAGCAGTGACAGTACTGGCGTCTGATAGAGCCAGAGCGTCATGAGCTTGCAAGACATCACCCATCCCGTGGCGACGCTCAAGCGCACGAGCAGCGAGAGCGCCTGAGCGCGAGGTGCCGGCGCTGCAGCGGATCCAGGGAGCGGTTTCGCGCTCGCGGTTACCTCGACCTTCGGGGCCATGACGCCAGAAGTCTAGTCGGTTCCGAGCGCGATCCGGAGGGCGTGGTCTCGGCCTTGGGTACCACCACGGCCACCAGCGCGATTCGCGCCAAGTCATCCGTGGGACGGAAGCATTCGCCTTCGCCTTGTACGTGGCACGGCCCTTGCTCCACCAGCTTCTGCACGCTTACGACGGGAGGCTCTAATGAAGTGGACCGGACTCTATTTGGTGGGCTACATCATCGTCGTGGCGGGAATCCTCGCGGCCCTTTGGAAGTCCGGCGTGCTTGCCAGCATAGGCACCACCTGGACGGTGATCGGCGTGGTGATCGCGATCGGCTTGGGCATCATGGTCGCGGTCAGCAACAGCGGTACCAAGGAAAATATTCAAATCGACAAGGGATAGGGAAGCCCGCGGGCGTGGCGATCTCCGTCAGCCTCGCCAACTCGACGTCGACTTCCTGAGCGCGCCGCCGGGCCGGACTGCGTGCGGTGGTCAGGCCCCGGGGTGAGCTCGAAACGCCAGGTAGAACAGAATGATCGCCAAGGCCCCGAGAGCGATCCGCGCCATGCCCATCATGCGGGTATGCGCCACATGCCGGGTTCCCCTCGGCTTGAACCCGGTCACGGCGGCAATGGCCGTGATCACCACCGCGAGGCCCAGCCACATCAGCCAAGTCATGGCGTCACCTCGCGGAGACAGGCTTCGCCCGCAGGCGTAAGGACGTAGCGATGACCCCTATGCAATTGCACCAGGCCGCGGGTGGTGAGCTCCTGGAGACCCGCCTGCTTGTCCTCTTGAACGATCGATGACGCCGCGATCACACTCCAGAGGAGTCCGCAGCCGGCGAGTTGTCGGCCTCGAGCGCGAAACAGGCCCAGAACCCGTAGCGCGCGCGACGACAAGGCATCGCCGCCAGGGGGCTCCGACGACGGGATTTGCGACTCGACCGTTCGCACTGGATCCAACGGCGCTGCGGTCGGATCGGGATGGCGCGCTGCGCGTCTGGATACCGACTGAATTGGCATACCCGCGTACCAATGCAAGAACTGGCCCAAGTGAACGCGTGGGACGGGCGGGGCAAACCGCTGGGAGCCGGCCACGCGCCCTTGACCGTTGCAGTTACTAAGACTACTCTTACCATTGCCATGTCCGGCGCCCCTTCCGATATTGAACAATCTGCCGCGCGTCTACGCCGGGTAGTCCTCGTGCTGGCGCGCCGCCTGCGGCCGACTCTTCAGAGCCCGGGCCTCAGCACCGCGAAGCTGAGCGTGGTCGGCCAGCTCTATCGCGCCGGCCCGCTGACGCCGACGGAGCTCGCGTCGCGGGAGGGCGTCAGACTCGCATCGCTGACTCGCTTGGTCGCCGAGCTTGATCGGGATGGCTGGCTGGACCGCGAGGTCGACGTTGCGGACAAGCGGCGTTCGATTCTCAGTCTGACGGCGGTAGGCCGGAAGCGTTTGATTGCCTCGGCGCAGACGGCGGATGCCGCGTTGGCGGCGGCGATTGCGGGTGTCGCCAATCTGGAAGAGCTTTCTGTGCTGCGACAGGCGTGTGACCTGCTCGAACGGGTCAGCGATTCCGTCGGCGGTCCGGTGAGTCCTCCACGATCACCCATGCCCGAGGTCACTTCGAGAACTGGAAGGGAGAGGGCATGAGTCCGTCCGTGTTGTTCATTTCCGCTTGGGTGCTCTCCGCAAGTCGCCTCCGGCATGTCGGCCTGGCCGGCGCCTATGCGCTCGTCGGGACTACGGTTCTCGGACTGCTATTCACCTGGTGGAGCGCTTCCTTGCCGCCGAGCTCGAGCCGGCGGCGGTTGAGACCTATCGCCGTCGTGTGCCCATGTTGATTCCGTTCTGGTCGTCCGGCAGATAAGCCCAGGAGAACGACTCGTGTCCGACAGACTCCCCAAGTTCGAACACACGTCCTTGATCGACGCCACCTTCACCGACGTGAACCTGCAGTCGGCCCGCTTCGACAACATCAACCTGGCCGACGCCTCGTTCACCAACGTCCGCTTGACGGGGGCGCGGTTCGCTGGCGTCAACCTGAGCCACGTCACGATCACCGACGCCAACCTTGAAGGGATGACGGTGAACGGAGTTCTGGTGTCGGAGTTGCTCCGCGTGCACGGGCAGTAGCGAGCTGCCTAGCTCGCGCCGCAGGTCTCGAGGACGACGCCGCGCAGCCAGCGATGCGCTGGATCGGCGTCCATCCGCGGATGCCAGAGCAGCGAAATTGTGATCTCCGGCCCGGGGACCGGCAGCGGAAAGCTGTGCAGTCCAGCGCGCAGGTTCCCGGTCTGTCGTTCGGGAACGGTCGCGATTAGATCGGAGCCCCGAACAAGTGCCAATGCGGTCGAGAAGCCGGCGACGATCGTGGCGATCGCTCGTTCCAGCCCGAACGGCCTCAAGGCTTCATCGATCGGTCCCCGATCGAGACCCCGCCGCGAGATCGCGATGTGCCTGCCGCTCGCATAGCGGGAAGGCGTGATCTCGCCCTCACTCAACGGGTGCCCCATCCGCACGACGCCGACGAAGCGATCCTTGAACAGTGCGTGTAAACGCACTTCGGGGCTGGTCGCCTCCCCCACCACGCCGGTTTCCAGATCGACGCTCGCGTCGCGAAGGGGCGTGCTCTCCTTGTTTGGTTTCTGCACGAAGCTGAGCCGCACGCCGGGAGCCTCCTCGCTGACGCGAGCAATGAGAGCCGGCCCGAAGTTCTCCGCGAAGCCTTCGCGACTGCGCAGCGCGAAGGTCCTCGCCAGCGTGCTGAGATTCAGCTTCGCGGCAGGTCGCAGAACCGCCCGGGCCTCTTCGACGAGCGGAGCGACACGCCCGCGAAGCTCGAGCGCTCGAGGCGTGGGCACCAGGCCCCGACCGGCTCGGACCAGGAGTGGATCGCCGGTGGTTTCGCGCAGGCGCGCCAGCGCGCGGCTCATCGCGGAGGGGCTGAGGCGCAGCCGCCGGGCGGCCCCGGCGACGCTACCTTCGGCGAGCACCGCATCCAGAGTGAGAAGCAGATTGAGATCAGGGCTCGACATGCCCGGATCTTGCCACCTTGGGGCACTCATGGCGTCTTGCGCACTAATAACGTGCAATCGGTGCGTCTTCCGCCATGCCTGCTAAGAGCGTACGGTCTCGATAGGAGGTTTCCCATTGAGACCGATCGCTACAAAACAGCTTCAGAGCTCGCCATCGGCCCGCTGGGCGCTGGCCAGTTTGTCCCTGTCCATGCTGATGCCGTCTCTCGACACCAGTATCGCCAACGCCGGCCTGCCGACACTGGCGCACGCCTTCGACGCCTCCTTCCAGGCCGTTCAGTGGATCGTTCTCGCCTATCTCCTCGCCATCACCACGCTCATCGTGAGCGTCGGCAGGCTGGGCGACATCTTCGGGCGCCGGCGACTGTTGCTGGCCGGGATCGGCGTGTTCACGGTGGCCTCGCTCCTCTGCGGCGTCGCGCCCACGCTCCCGCTGTTGATTGCGGCCCGCGCCGCGCAGGGCCTCGGAGCGGCGATCATGATGGCGCTTACCGTTGCGCTGGTCAGTGCGACGGTTCCGCAAGAAAAGACCGGTAGCGCCATGGGGCTGCTCGGAACCATGTCTGCGATCGGTACCACCCTGGGCCCCCCGCTCGGCGGTTTTCTGATCGCCGGCCTCGGTTGGCGGATGATCTTTCTCGTCAATGTTCCGCTGGGCCTGCTGAATCTTCTTCTCGCGGTTCGATACCTGCCCCTCGATTCAGCGGAGCGCCGGGAGCTGAAAGCCCAGCGCGCCGGCTTCGACACGGCAGGTACCTTCCTGCTCGCTCTGACGCTCGCGGCCTATGCCCTCGCCATGACCCTTGGGCGAGGCCACTTCGGTTCGCTGAACCTGGCTCTGCTGCTGGTTGCCGCCCTCGCCGTCAGCCTCTTCCTGCTCACCGAGGCAAGAGTCGAATCACCCTTGCTTCGACTGGCCATGTTCCGCAATCCGCTGCTCAGCGCAAGCCTCGCCATGAGCGCACTCGTCTCCACGGTGATGATGGCGACCCTGGTGGTCGGGCCGTTCTACCTTTCGAATGCGCTCGGACTCCGCACGGCGGTGGTCGGGCTAGTCCTGTCGGTCGGTCCTCTGGTCGCCGCCCTGACCGGAGTGCCCGCCGGCCGCATCGTCGATCGTCTTGGCGCGCCGCGCATGACCATCCTTGGGCTGAGTGGAATTGCCGTCGGCTGCTTCGCTCTCTCTGTGGTGCAGGAGCGCTTCGGCGTTGCGGGATACGTCGCGCCGATCGTCATCGTCACCGCTGGCTATGCACTGTTTCAGGCGGCCAACAACACTGCGATCATGACGAGAATCCTCCCGGACCAGCGCGGCGTCCTCTCGGGATTGCTCAATCTGTCGCGGAATCTTGGCCTGATCACGGGCGCCTCGGCGATGGGCGCGGTGTTCTCGATCGGTTCGGCGACGACCGGCATCGCGACGGCGCAGCCCGAGGCGGTCGCGAGCGGGATGCGGATCACGTTCGCGGTGGCAGCGATTCCGACCGTCATCGCGCTCGCTATCGCGCTTGGACTCTCCCGACTCGAGTTGGGTCGAAGAATCGCATTGGGACTGCACCGACATTCGGCCTAGGACGAACACCTACACCGCGCTCAGCATCCGTCCCATAGCTCGCCGGTTGTGGCGTTGCTAGCCTGCATGGGTGCGGGAGGAGGATTCGAGCATGCAAAACCGGAGCCGGGAAGACTGGAGCTCTCACGAGCCAGCGGGCGTCGAAAACCTATCGCCCGAGGCGCGCAGGATCCTGCGCTTCGCCGAGGCCTGGGGGATGGACCATCCGCCGCTGATCTCTCACTATGTCTTGGAGCCGATGTTCACCACCGATCCCGCGGGAACTTTGGACAACGCCTTGGTCGAGCTTTGCGGCAATGGGTGCCTGCGCCGCGCGATCGATGGGCGGTACGCACGATCGTTCGGGGAGGCCTCCAAGCTGGTCCGTAGTACGGTACCCCTATGACGACAGTCACGGTGAATCCTGCCTCGGCCTCTCGGAGGAAGCGCGCGATCATGCCATGCAGATTGGCCTTGGTCGCCTTCAGCATTCTCGCTGCCGGAGCCTCGGTCTCTCGGGCCGACGACACCGAGAAGATCACCTTCAAGTTTCAAGCCTACGGCACTCTTGGCTTAGTGCATTCGAGCGAGAATCAAGCCGATTTCGTGGGCAGTTTGCTCATCGGCCACGGCGCGGGGCACACACACGAATGGAGCCCCGATGTCGACAGCCGTCTTGGCGCCCAACTGACGGCCACCTTCGGTCCCCGCATTTCTGCCGTCGTGCAGGTAGTCACCGAACAGGGAGCGGACGGCTCCTACACGCCTCAGATGGAGTGGGCGAACATCAAGGTTCAGCCAACGCCGGACTTCAGTGTCCGCTTCGGTCGGATCGTCCTGCCGGCGTTCATAGTTTCCGAATACCGCAAGGTCGGCTACGCGGTTCCCTGGGTGCGCCCACCCACCGAGCTCTATTCGGTGATTCCGATCACCACGAACGATGGTATGGACGCGAGCTATCGCGTCGCCGCCGGGAACTTCAGCAGCACCATCCAGGCCAACTACGGTCAGGCCAACGTGAAATTCCCGCTCGGGACGGCCAAGGCGAGGGAGTCCTGGGGCCTCACGAATACCATCGAGCGAGGCGCCGCGAGCGCCCACTTCACGTACCAGCGGACGAAACTTTCGGTCGATACCATCAATACGTTGTTCGACGCCTTCCGGCAGTTTGGTCCACAGGGCGTCGCCATCGCGGAGAAGTTCGATACCGACGGGCGGCCCGACACGTTCATCGGAGTCGGGGTCGCCTACGACGTGAAGGACTGGTTCGTGAACGCAGAATGGGGCGCGAGCAACACTCGATCCGTGGTGGGCGATCGTAGAGCTTGGTACGTCACCGGTGGGTACCGCATCGCCACGGTAACGCCATACCTCACCTATTCTACGATCGCATCGGACCCCAAGGTTTCCGACCCTGGCCTGACGGTGGCCCTGTATCCGCCGGCTCTCGCCGGCGCGATCGCAGCCCTCAACGCCGGCCTCAACCAATCCTTGGCCAGCAAGCCCGTGCAGAGCACCATTTCGCTTGGAATGCGGTGGGACTTCCGCAAGAACTTCGACTTCAAGCTGCAGTGCGCCCATAGCCGCGTCGGTCGCGGCTCTCGAGGCACGCTGACCAACACCCAGCCGGGGTTCAAAACGGGCGGCAGCTATAACCTGGTGAGCGCTGCGGTCGATTTCGTTTTCTGAGACGGCAATGCGAGCTTCCGCCTCGGTCGTCCTGAGCTTGCTCGCGTGCGCATTCCTGCGCAGCAGCGCGCTGCATGCTGACGTCGTCGCGATCGTTTCCGCCAAGAGCCCGGTGATCGCGCTCACGCAGAGCCAGATCGCGGACATCTTTCTCGCCAAGGTGGCGCGTTTTCCCGAAGGCGACAAGGCAGTGCCTCTCGACCAGCCCGAGGGGTCGCGCGAGCGCGATGAGTTCTACGCCAAGGTGGCCGGAAAAACCGCCGCGCAAATGAAGGCTCACTGGTCGAAGATCATCTTCACCGGACGAGGGCAGCCGCCGGTCCAAGCCGCCACCGACACCGAAGTGAGAAAACGAGTGGGCGAGAACCCCAGCGTGATCGGGTACATCGAACGCACGATGGTGGACGCCAGCGTGCGAGTCCTTTTCTCGACGGAAGCCCCGCCGCGCTAGGCGGAACGCTTCGCGGTGTGCGCGGCCAGCGTCCTGACGCCTAGTGCACTCTCCGCTCGCAGCAAGTCGCCGAAGCCCGCCGCCGGCACCGGGCGATTGAAGTAAAACCCCTGCAGCTCGTCGCAGGCGTGATCGCGGAGGAAGTCCGCTTGCTCCTTGGTCTCCACACCCTGCGCCACGACCGTCATGCTGAGCGCCCTGCCCATCGCGATGATGGCCCCGGTGATCTCCTTGTCGTCGGGTGCGTGCGCCACCGCGCGGATCAGCGAGCGGTCGATCTTGATCGTGTCGAGGGGGAACTGCTGCAGCGTGGCGAGCGTCGAGTAGCCCAGACCGAAGTCGTCGACCGCGATTCGAACTCCCATGGCCTTCAGGCCGCTGAGGACTTGCAGCGTCAGCCCGACGTTCTGCATGAGCATGCTCTCGGAGATCTCGAGCTCCAGGTAGCCCGGTCCCATTCCGGTCGATTCGAGGATCGAAGCGATGTCGACGAGCAGGTGCGGATCCGCGAACTGTCGCTGGGTGAGGTTGACCGCCATGGTGAGCCGGGGCAGGCCTTCCTTCTGCCATGCAACGTTCTGCATGCAAGCAGCTCGCAGAACCCATCGTCCGATCGGCACGATCAGTCCGGTCTGTTCCGCCAGCGGGATGAACTTCATCGGCGCCACGATGCCCAGATCGGGATGCCGCCAACGCAACAGCGCCTCCATCCCGGTGATCCGTCCGGTCTGGATGTCGCGCTTGGCCTGATAGTGGAGCTCGAATTGATTGCGCTCCGCGGCGTGGCGGAGGCTGGTTTCGAGCGTCAGTCGTTCGAGCGTATCGACGTTCAGCTGCTCGGAGTAGAACTGGAACGTATTCTTGCCTTGCTCCTTGGCCTTGTACATCGCGATGTCGGCGTTCTTGGTCAGCGTCTGTTCGTCGAGGCCATCCTGAGGATGAGTACTGATCCCGACGCTGCCGGTGACGCGAAACTCCTGCTTCAACAGTATGAACGGCTTCGCGATCGCCGAGACGATCTTCTGCGCCACCCCCGCGACGTAGGACTCGTTGGTCAGGTCCGGCACCATGACCACGAATTCGTCTCCCCCCAGGCGGGCGACGGTGTCGCTCTCGCGCAAGCAGGCTTTGAGTCGCCGCGCGACCTCCTGCAGCAACTGGTCTCCGGCTTCATGCCCTAAGGTGTCGTTGATGTGCTTGAAGCGGTCGAGGTCGAGGAACAGGACCGATACCCGGCGATCGTTGCGCCGGGCTTGGGCCAAGGCCTGTTGCAGGAGCTTGGTGAACAGGCTGCGGTTGGGCAGACCGGTGAGACCGTCGTGGTACGCGAGATACTCCACGCGCTCCGAGTGCTCGATCTGAGCTTCCACGACCTCGCGACGGGTCTTCGCGAGCCGCCAGCTCATGCGGCCGAGGAGCCCGACGATCAGGATGATGCCGACGCTTCCCGCCGCGGCGCGGCGCACGTATTGGCGTGCGCTTGCCGCGACCGGGGCGAGTTGTTCTTCCCGCGAGAGCCCAACGACGACGGCGAGGGGAAGGTCGAACAGACCGCGGGCGCTGGTGAAACGCTGGACGCCATCCCACGGATTCGCCCCGAGGTACGAGTGCATCTCGTCCTGGCCGGCGGGACCGATTGCCGTCGCGTAGTCGACGCTGTCGCCATAGGAGAGGACATCGCCGGTCCGCCGGGCGCGAAACACGCCGTCGGTGCCCAAGAGTCCGAGCACGCCGCGGTCGCCCAGCTTCACAGGGTCGTATCCGCTCATGAAATAGTCCGCGCCGACCGAAACCATCACCACCCCGTTGAACGCCCGGCCGGCGCTATTCAGGCGGCGACTGAATCTCAAGGTCCACTCCCCGGAATCCGGATCCTGGCGAGGAAGGCTGACGGACAGGTCGTCACCGGTGCGTTGAGCCTGGAAGTACTCACGATCCGCGACGTTCTTTACCCCGAGCGGCCGCGTGGAGGCGACGACGGCGCCGTTGCGATCCGCGATGCTCACCGCGAACAACAGATCCGGAGGCAACAGTCCCCTGGCGCCGAGCTCGCCGAGGGTTCCCGGCTTAGGGTTCTTCTCGAAGGCGAACTTGACGGACTTCAATGTCAGGTCGATCTCGCGAACGGCACGCACGACCTGCGCTTCGTAGGTGTCGAGCAGCTCGGCACTGGAAACCGCTGCCGCATGCTCGGCCGCGGCACGCTCGATCTGGATCAGGTTCCAGGTCGCCCCCCATAGGACGGCGAGAATGAGAACGCCCATGGCCGGGAACAGGATCTGAGGCTCGGTAGCCTTGTGTATCCAGCCTCGCATCGTAGTGCCCATGGCCCCAGGCTACGCCCCTTCCGAGCAAGGCACAACGTCTCTGCGCCCGCGCCCTTCACCCTCCATACAGCGCCGCCAGGGCCCTCGCCAGGTCCTGCGGTGTCGCGACGACCTCGGTAACCGCTCGACCCGTCTGCTGACGCAGCTCGGGCTTGAAGTCGAGCTCGGCGGGGTCGGCGACCGCGACCGTGAGGAGGTCGAGGTCGAGCGAATACGGCACGACATTCCAGCGCCGCGCGAACTCGGCAGAGATCAGCTCCTTCAGCGACGGGTCGATCGGTACGGTTGAAAGATTGACGAAAGGCACGTTGTGCTGCAAGGCGAGCGCGATGCCGATGACTTTCGGACTTGCATAGCCGAGCTCGATCAGCACCGTACCGAGCCGCCGGCCACGCTGTGTCGCCTGGATCTCGAGTGCTTGGTCGATCTCGGCGCGGGACGCGAAGCCTTGCTCGATGAGGATCTCGCCGATGCGGCCATGAACCCGTTGACGCTGCACCTCCAGCCCCTGCTGGAGTTGTGCATGGCTAACGTGTTGCTGACGGACCAAGATTGCGCCCAAGGGCTCGGCTTGGGCTTCCTTTTGCCGGCGCAGCGCCTCCTCCACCATCTCGCGGGTCGCCATGCGCTGGTCGACCAGGATCTCCCCCAGGCGTTGAACGGAAACCATCTCGCGAACCGCCGCCAGCGGGACATACATCCGTTCCACCCGCGCATCGCCGGTGGGCACGAGGAAGATCCCGCGCCGGCTGCCGGTCGGAGCCTCGGCGATACCCTCGAGAGTCGTGCCGTCGTTGAAGCGTACGGTAAGCAACTGCGCGCTGGCCGGGAATGTGGCACTCGAACGGGACGTCGACGGCTCGGCTTTGAGGAAGGACACGGTCGAGATGTCGACGAAATCAAGGCGCCGCACGGTCCCGGAGGCATGCAGAAAGAAGTACGCCTGCTGAGGGTTGAAGCTGTTGATCCGTCCGAGGAGGCGCTCGCCCTGCAGCAACAACACCTCGGCCGCCCCCGTCGATGGCGCCGATTCGCTTCCGATCGGTGCGTCCCCTGAAGTCATTGGGTCACCTCGCGCATGGAACGCAGTTGCGAACTACTGTACCTCCGTTCGCGAGGTCGCGCTCGGCGGTACGCTGCGCGCCGAGACCAGGATGGTCGCGTCTGCCCCTGCCTCCTCGAAGGCAGGGGCGGCCGTGCGGCTAGCGGTTCTGCAGGTCCTCGACGGCGTAAGCCTCGAACGCGCCGCCGTTATTCCAATTGCCCGAGAGCACCACGAAGTCGCCGGGACGAAGATCGCCGAGACGCGCGTCTTCGCCGCGCAGAAGCACCGTCGAGAAGCGGCCGTAGGCGCCGTCGCGGACGACGACGATCCCGCGGTCGAAGTCCACCGACTCGACGACACCTTGCA
>JBDTNL010000072.1:0-19608 GCA_039933785.1 Acidobacteriota bacterium | reverse complement strand
AGGGCCGCGTCGTAGAGCGCGGCGTCGATCCAGACGCCCTCACCGGTTCGGTCGCGTTCGTGAAGGGCGGCCAGGATCGACGTCGCCGCGCTCCATGCCCCCACCAGATCGGCCACCGGCGCCGATGGCATGTGCGCCGTCGACGCCAGGAGGCCCGAGAGCGCCTGATACGTCAGGTCGTGCCCAGAGCGCGGCGCCTGCGGTCCGTCCTGGCCGTAGCCGCTGATCGAGCAGATGATCAAGCGCGGTAATCGCTGACGCAACACCTCGGGCGCCAGGTCGAAGCGAGCCAGCGTTCCCGGGCGGAAACTCTCCAGGAGCACGTCGGCGCGTTCGAGCAGCGCGAGCAGGACATCTCGACCACCGCTCTTCTTGAGGTCGAGCGCCACGCTTTCGATTCCCGCTAAGAGGAGCTCCGCGAGCGCGCTCCCCGGCTCGCCGCCCTGATGAGTGAGCGGCGGCGCGGCACGCACCGGGTCGCCGTCCAACGGTTCTTCGACTTTGATTACTCGCGCGCCGAGATCGCGCAAAAGGCGTGACGCGTAGGGTCCCGGCAGATACCGGCTGAGATCGACGACCAGCAGATCGGACAGAGGTCTCGTCGTCATCGCTCGGTCAGAGCTCGCAGTGAACGCCTACTCGCGTTCGACGACCATCGCGAAGCCCACGCCGCCCGCGGCGCACACGGTCATCAGGCCCATGCCCAGACCGCGCCGGCGCAGTTCCTGCAGGAGCTGGATGGTCACTCGCGAGCCCGTGGCGCCGAAGGGATGGCCGATCGCGATCGAACCTCCCGTGACGTTCAGGCGGTCGAGATCCACTTCACCGATCGGTGAGGGCCGGCCGAGCTCTTCGGAGGCGAACTTCTTCGAGGCGAAGCCCTTGAGATTCGACACCACCTGCGCCGCGAACGCCTCGTGCATCTCGATCAGATCGAGGTTCTTGAGCACCACGCCGGCGCGTTCCATCGCGACCGGCGCGGCGTACGCGGGGCCCTGCAGAAGCTGCGAACCAGGGTCGAGCGCCGCAAAGGCCCACGAGCGTATGTAGCCGAGCGGCTGCAGGCCGAGCGCCTTGGCCTTCTCCTCGCTCATCAGCAGCACCGCAGCACCGCCGTCGGTGAGCGGACTGGAGTTTCCTGCGGTCAGGGTGCCGTAGCGGCGATCGAACACCGGTGGCAGCTTGGCGAGCGCCTCGAGGTTGGAGTCTCCGCGCACGCCGTTGTCGGCGAGCACCGCGGTGTCGTACGCCGGGGGCGCGAACGTCGGCATGATCTGCCCGTCGAACCAGCCTGCGGCCTGGGAATGCGCGGCGCGCTGGTGCGACATCAAGGCGACCTCGTCCTGCGCCCGGCGAGAGACGTCGTTCTCCTTGGCCATCTTCTCGCACGCTTGGCCCATGGTCATTCCGGTCGTGTACTCGGCGATCGCCGGCGCTATCGGTACGAAGTCGCGCGGCCGGAAGCCCGAGATCAGGCCGAGGCGCTGGCCGAGCGTTTTCGCCTTGGCGAGCTCCATGAAGCGGCGCGCGGCGCGTCTGCCGAAGGTCAGCGGCACGTTGGAGAGCGATTCGGCGCCGCCGCAGAGGACGACGTCGGCTTCGCCCGCCAGGATGGCCTCGGCCCCAAACGTGATGGCTCGATTCGACGAGGCACAAGCGAGATTGACCGTCGTGCCGGGAATGCGCATCGGGAGCGACGCCCGGAACACCACTTCCCGTCCGAGATTCGGCGCCGCGAGCGCCGGGATCACGACGCCGAAAATCGACAGGTCGATCTCCTTGGGATCGATCGTGCGACCCACCAGGTGGCCGGCCGCGACCCCCGCGAGGTCGACCACATCCATGTCGCGCAGAACGCTCCCGCTCTTACAGAACGGTGTGCGACAGCCGTCGATGATGGCGACTCGCCCATGCGGACCCCGCAGGTGCACGCGCGGCGAACGCGGCGGTACGATCGGCGGCGCTCCCGGCCCGCGAGTCCACACCGTGTCGGCGCGCTCTCCGATCTCCTCGCGCAGCGTGGAGCGATTGGCAGGCGGCAACGGAAACGATGGGGTCTGATCGGCCATCAAAGGCTCCAAGCACGGAAATGCGTCATGGTTGAGCGCAAAGTCTACTCAATTCTGCGCCGCAGTGCGGCATAACCTTCCCCGCTCCGGTGGCGTCCTGGTTTGGACTCCCGAAGCGTAATCCCCGCTGCGTAGGGAGTCCAAACCAGGACGCCACCGGAGCGCCACGCCAGGCGACAGTGGCGACACTTTTCTGGGACGGCGGAGTTGACCCTAAGCCGTGCCGTCCGGCGCGGTAGCGTTCCGGATAGCGGACCCGATCTTCTGTTCGATCAAGCCGCGCATCATGCTGGCCGGCGGGCTGAGCTCCGCCTGCGCGAACAGAGTTCCCTCCTGGAACGTGATGCTGCCCTTGGCACCGGGGCCAGAAAGATGGAGGACCTCGCCTTCCCAGCGCCGCTGGAGCATGCCGCCCGGGAATTCCTTCTGCAATGCCGCGTCGATGCGCGGCTTCAACTCGGCCATCGAGGTCGCGGAGGTGGGCACTTCGATCGAGAGCTCACTCATGACCGGCAACGCTAGCAAGTTCGCGCGGCCGACGCACGCTCCCGGCCGGTGACCGGGCACGCTTCCTGCTACAGTAAATCGTCGCATGGGTACGCCACGCCGAATCGTCGCCTTCGTCCTCGCTCTTCTTGTCGGTTCGGCGACGGTGGGGTCGTCCACCGCCTCCGCCCAGGCAATCAGCAACCCCGATCTCTTCGGCAAGAGCCTGCAAGCGGCGCAGGAAGCCCTGAACGAGTACGGCTCCTGGGACAACCCGGTCGAGATGCGTCGCATCGCCGACATCGGCTATCGCCTGGTGCAAGCCTCGGGCTACACCAAGATGCCGATCACGTTCTACCTTGCGGACATGGCCGAGCCCAACGCCTTCGCGTTGCCCGGCGGACAGATTTTCGTCACCCGCGGCATGCTCGAGATGGGTCTGACCGACGACATGGTGGCCTGCTTGCTCGGCCACGAGCTCGGTCACGTGGTGCTCGAACACGGCATCAAGATGGACCGCCGCTCGACCCTGCTCAACGTGCTCAGCCAAGCCGCCTTGATCGGCGTGATGATCTCCGCCGAACGTGGCGCGCAGAACAACCGCAACTACGACCCCTATGGCTACGGCAGCGCCCAGCGCTCGGGGAATCTGATCCAGGGCACGGCCGCCGCCGGCCTGGTACTGAGCGAGTTGCTCCTGCGCAGCTACAGCCGAGAATTCGAGGACCAAGCCGACGAGGCCGGCCAGCAATTTGCCGCCGGCGCGGGCTTCAGCCCCATGGGCGCCAAGGATCTCTTCGCCTTGATGCAGGCGAGGCTGCCCGAGGACAAGAAGTACGGTTACTGGCAGACCCACCCGTTCTTCGATGCGCGCGTGGTGGCGGCCCAAGCCCGCGGCGTCGAGCTCAAGCCGCAGTCACCGCGGCCGGCGGACGCCCTGCGCCAATCGACGCAAAACGTACTGCTCGCCTATCGCCCCGAGCCCCCCAAGCATGGCTCAGGGGATCGTCCCGATCGCATGCCCCCGCCAGCGCCCGGCGGCATGCCGGTCGAGCGCCCTGAGCTGGACCAAGAAATGTCGCTGATGTTGTTGGTGCAACGCGAAGCGCTGGTCGCGTATCCGATCGGAACGACGGCCGAGCGCCTGCGACTCGAGCGCCTGCATCGCCAACGCGACAAAGAGCTCCGGCTACCCGATCTGTCGCGGAATTATGGCGTCCTGCTCAAGGCGTACGGCAAGCAGATGGATGAAGTGACGGCGCTCACTCCGAATACGCCCTTCCGCGGCGTACTCGACGACGAGATCGGCTCCCTCCACCGCCAGTCCGCGGCGCTCTATCCGAAGGCCCTGGCGGTATTCACGGCGAACGTCTTCGAGACCTCGTTCCTCGAGACCTTCCTTAGCAACTATCCAGACAGCCCCGAAGCGCCGGAAGCGTCGCTCATGCTGGGCGACGCCTACGCCCGCCTCAACCGCCCCGCCGACGCGGTCACCCAATATCTCAAGTGCTGGCAAGGCCACCACGACACCCCATCCGGTCAAAAGGCGCGGCTTGGTCTCAAGAATCTGACCCCGGTGATCGATCAGCTCTCATCCCTGCAAGAGCTCGCCGTGCAGAAGGACGACGCCGAGCTCGCGCAGCGCAGCGACGAGCGTCTGAAGACACTGGCGACCAACTACCTCGAGCTCAAAAACGGCGCCGACTATCTGCGCGCCTACCCGGCCGGCGCCTACGCCAAGGTGGTGGGCGATCGCCTCAACACCCTCGCCCAATCCATGTACGGCGAGATCCTGCTCTACCAAGGCGTCGGCGACGTGGTGAAAGCCGCCGAGCGCATTCAGAAGATCTTGAGCTACGCCCCGCAGTCCCCCGCCGCGGACAAGCTCCGCGAACGCACCGTAGTCGCCAGCTAGTTTTTTCAGCTCCGCGGGGGCTGGGTAAATAGCCCTGCCTAGACGTCCTTCCCTTGCCATCCGTAGTGTACTGGTGTACTAATACACCAATATGGCGGCTTCCCTGCACATCGATTCCTCGAGCCCGCAGCCGATCTGGAGCCAGATCGAGGAAGGCCTGCGGCGGTTGGTGACCAGCGGCTCCATGGCGGCTGGGCAGGCCGTGCCCTCGGTGCGCGATTTGGCGCGCGATCTCCAGATCAACCCCGCGACCGTATCCAAGGCCTATCAGCGGCTGACCGATGCCGGCGTCCTGGTCGTCCGGCGAGGCGAGGGCACCTTCGTGGCAGCCGAGCCGCCGGCGCTGCCGCAAGGTGAGCGCCAACGCGTCCTCGGCAGCGGCGCGGATCGCTATGCCGGGTTAGCGCTCTCGCTCGGCGCCAGCAGGCGCGAGGCAGTCGAGCATCTGCAGGAACGCTGGGCCGATCTGCTCGACGAGCGGAAGGAGAATCGATGAACACGACCACGCTCGCTCCGGCGATCCTTCCTGCGAGCCCCGCGCCGATCGAGATCCGCGAGCTCTCGTTCAGCTACGGCGTGAAGGAAGTTCTGCATCGAGTCAGCCTGGTCGTCGAAGCGGGCTCGGTGTACGCGCTTCTGGGCAGGAACGGCGCCGGCAAGTCGTCGCTGATCCGCTGCCTGCTCGGTCATCAGCCGGCGGCGAGCGGGCGTGCCCGTCTGCTTGGCATGGACTCGTGGAGCGAACGGGCTCGAGCGCTGGCCCGTATCGGCGTAGTACCCGAGGAACCCGATGCTCCGCCGCACCTGGACTGCGCGGCGCTCGAGGCGTTCTGCGCCGATCTCTACCCCAGTTGGGACTCGACCGCGGTGCGGCGCCGCTTGGCGCGCTTCGGCGTGCCGCTCACGACGGCGTTCGGCGAGCTCTCGAAGGGACAAAAGAGCCAGGCGCTCCTCGCGCTCGCCCTCGGCCACTCGCCCGAGCTGCTGATCCTCGACGATCCGACCCTCGGCCTCGACGCGGTGGCACGGCGCGCCGTATTCGATGAATTGATCGGCGAGCTCGGCGAGCGCGGCACCACCGTGCTCTTCGCTTCGCACGACATGGAGGGCATCGAACGGATCGCCGATCGGGTCGGCATTCTGGCCGCCGGCCGGCTGTTCGTCGACGAGCCGCTCGAGGAGCTGCGCCAGCGCTTCCGGCGCATCAATGGATCCGCGACGCTCGAGCCGAGCGATCTCGAGGTGCTGGCGCCGCTTCTGCCGCAGGGCGTGCGCACCCTCGCCTGGGGCCGCGAGATCGTGGTCACGCAGTTCGACGATCGGGAGTTTGCGCCGCTCGCGGCGCGGCTCGACCTCGCGGCTCGCGCCATGAGTCTGGAAGAGATCTTCGTGGTGCTGGTCGGAGAGGACGCCGCATGAAGACCGTCGCCGCGTTGGTGCGCAAGGAGATCGCGGGCCGTTGGGCATTGCTGCTGGCGGCGTTCGCGCTCGGTTGTGTGCCGTTTCTTTTGCCCCTGTTGCCGGGACCGCAGAGCACCGCGCCAGCGGAATTGCGCGAAGCCTCGCTATGGACGATCGCCGCGATCGGCAGCGCCCTGCTCGCGATGCTGCTCGGTGCCGACCTCATGTCCCGCGAGCTCGCCGAGCGTCGCATGGGGTTCTACTTCTCGCGGCCGATCTCCGCTGGCGCCCTGTGGACGGGCAAGCTCGTCGCCGCCTATCTCGTACTGGTCGCGGGGACAACGCTCCTGATCCTGCCCGTCCTGCTCGTGGATTGGCGCCACATCGCACTCGGCGAAGAGCTCCGGCCGATCGTTGCCGGAGTGTTTGCCGGTCTCTTGCTCGCCCTCCTCGCGGCGAGCGCCATCGCAGTCCTGGTGCGGGCACGCTCCGCCTGGCTGGCGCTCGACGGTCTCGCGATTGCGCTCACCATAGCGATCTCAGTGAACACCACGCGGCGCCTGCTCGCCGGCGGCGCTCTCGAGTCGGCGACTCTCGGTTTGGTCGTGCTCGGTGCAGTGGCGATCTGTGCGCTATTCGCTGCCCATCGCGCGGCCCTCGATTTGGGGCGCACCGACCTACGCGCGGTACGCCGCGCCCTCGCCCTGAGGCTGTGGGCCCTCCTGCTCCCAACAGCAGCGGGTTTCGCCGCCTTCGGCCTTTGGGTCTTGTCGCCGTCGCCGCAAGATCTAGCGGCGATATGGAACGCTCACCCGGCCCCGAGCGGGCCTTGGATGGAAGTCGACGGCCCCCTTCGCGGCCGCTTTGGGCTCGCCGGATCGTTCCTCTGGCAGTCGGAAAACGACCGCTATTTCCGAGTGCACGCCGCCGGCCAGCAGTCCAACCCCAATCCGATCGTGTTCTCCGGCAACGGCAAGGTCGCCGCCTGGCTCGAGTCGGAAGGCGGTTCGTTCACGGTGTGGACGCTGGACTTGACGACAGCCGGCACCGCAGAGCAGGCCCCGGTTAAAACCACCGCCTCCTACTCGGCGCGACCACGCGCCATCGCGCTCTCACCGAGCGGGCGAAACCTCGCTGCCAACGTCGCCGACCGCTGGATCCTTGAGGATCTCGGCGGGGGTCGCATCCTCGCCTCGGCGACAGCCAGCGAGTTCGTGACCGGCGTGCGGTGGCAGTCGGATGATCGCGTGCGAATCTTTTCCCTTTCCGGCTTCGACGATCCGGTGGTCACCGCCGCGATCTGGGATCTCGCTCCCGGAGTTCGCTCGGCGGCGGCAGACGTCCATGTCGAGCTGCATTCACATCCCGTTCTAAAAGCGAGCCCCGACGGCACGCACGCTCTACTTCACGATGCCTCCGGCTGGTCGCTCCTCGACGTGGCGACCGGCGCGCGCGTTGCCACCTTCTCGAGTCGCAACGGCGCTCCCGACCCAGGGATCCCCTCGCGACAACCCGCGTTCCTTCCCGACGGCGGACTCATCACCAGCCGCGAGGAGAACGGCCAACGGCACCTCGCGCGTTTCGACGCCAACGGCGGACTGCTGCGGGACTACGATCTCGGCGCGGCCCGTAGCGTCTGGGCCGGTGGGATGACGAACGCGCACACCCTTCTGCTCTCGTTGGTCGACAGCCGGTCCTCGGACGCCGAGGGCGTGTTCTCGTCCCGCCTGGTGAGTCTCGACCTCGACAGTGGCGAGATGCGGCAGTTGGGAAGGAACACCGGATTTCCATGGTACGGCGAGTCGTGGACCGAGGCGCTCCAAGGCGACGCCGCGCGCTGGTGCATATCTGCCCGAGGCCAGCTCCTATACCTCGATCCCACCGCAGGTTTCGTTCGGCGGCTCGGGCCGCCGGATTCCTGATCCGGCATGAGCGCGCCTGTTCTTCGCGTGCGCAACCTGCGCAAGACTCATTCCGACGGCACCGAAGCCTTGCGCGGCATCGACCTCGAGCTCGGCGGCGGCATGTACGGATTGCTCGGGCCGAACGGCGCCGGTAAGACCACCTTGCTGTCAATTCTCGTGTTGGCGCTCGAGCCCACCGCCGGAGAGTTGCTCTACAGGTCGCCCGACCGCGACCTCGATGCCTCGAGGCTCGCCGATCGGAGCACGATCCGCGCTCTGCTCGGATATCTGCCGCAGGACTTCCGGCCGCTGGCTTTGCTCTCCGGACGCGAGTATCTGGAGCACTGCGCGTCGCTTCGACAACCGAGCGAGCCGCGCTCGGCGCGCCGCGCGCGCGCCAGCGATCTTCTGCGCTCGGTCGGTCTCGAAGGGGCTGCCGAGCGACCGGCGGGGAAGTACTCCGGCGGCATGATGCGGCGCCTCGGACTGGCGCAAGCGCTCATCCATCGCCCGCGACTTCTGATCGTCGACGAGCCCACGGCCGGTCTGGATCCGGAAGAGCGCATGCGCTTTCGCAATCTCGTCGCCGAGGTCGCCGAGCACACCTCGGTGATCCTCTCCACCCACATCGTCGAGGACGTCGAGGCCACCTGCCCGCGCCTCGGCGTGCTGTGGAACGGCCGACTGCATTTCGATGGCTCCCCCGCAGATCTTCTGCGGCGAGCGACAGGAAAGCTCTGGCGGCTGCCTGAACAGGCGCCGCTCCCGCCCGGAGCCGAGACCCTGGGGATGCGCGCCGCCGTGCTCGGCCATGAGCGGCTCGTACGGGCCGAGCAGGCTCCAGAACGCGGCACTGCGCACACGCCTCACCTCGAAGACGCGTATGCGGCGCTGCTTTCCGAGCTCGGCGGAGCGGCGGCGATCCACTCGATCCTGGAGGCGACGAGCGACGCCTCGGTCGCTTCGTCCAGCGCATGAAGTCGTGGCTCGAGTTCCTCCGCGCCGAGGTCCTGGTTCACCTACGCTCGTTGCGCGGTCGCGTCGCCATCGCGGCCTACCTGGCGATCGCCTGCACACCGGCGATCCTGGCCGGGCGGGCTCAGGGCGGCGATCTCCTGCTCGGCGGCTCGACCTACGCCGCCGAGGTCCTCACCTTTCTCCCCCTGCTCTCGGCCGCTCTCGCGATCACGCTCGGACTCGACGCCATCGTGCGTGAACGCCGTTCGGGCTCATGGAGCGTGCTCACGCTGACTTCGATGAGCAGCGCCGGCTACCTGCTCCGTCGCTGGAGCGCACTGCTCGCTCTTCTCCTGCCGCTCTCGGCTCTTCCGCTGGCGGTCGCCGCGGCGAGTGCGAGCCTCAACGGCGCCGCCCGCGGACCGCTGGGGAATTTTGTCTGGCCCTGGCTCTTGTTCGTCGTGCCCGCTGTGGTTGGCGCCTCGGCTCTGGCGGTCGGGGCGGGAACGATCGCAGACGGCATCGTACCGGCGGCGATCTTGGTCGCGCTGCTCGCGACGCTGGCGCCGACGCTGGTCAACAGTGTCCTCTTCGTCACCCGACGTCATGTCACCCTCGACGCCTCCGCCTCGCTCGGCACGCTCGCGGCCATCGAGCGCACGGGGCGATACCAGTACGCGCTCATGCCTCATCCGTTCAGCCCTGGACGCCTCGCACTGCCGGCGAGCGAGTCTCCCCAGCCGCCCGCCCAGATCGCTGCGGCCGCAATCTCCGCTTCAGCGCTGGCGCTCGCCGGGTGTCTAGCCGTGCTAACGACCTCCACCGCATTTCTGCGCCGTTCGGCGCGCGACTTGCCGCCCTGGAAGCCGCGCGCCGACCATCCGCTGCGCACCTTGCTCGCACTGGCCGCTCGCCTGCGCCCGCGCTATGCGCCCGATCCGCGGCTCGAGCGTGCCGATCGACTGCTGCTCGCCTGCGGTCCGCTGCTCTTGCTCGCGACGTTCGGAGCGTTCTGGTGGCGCGATGCGCACTATCGCTCGCGAATGGAGGCCGAGCACGCGCTCGAGGTTTCGGGCTGGCCGGCGCCGACGCCGACCGCTGCCTCGCCGATCGCGGCCCGGGTCGCGCTTACGCTCGTGTCGACGCTGGCGTCGAATGCCTCGCTACGAAGCGTTGGCGAAATCACCTTCCGCAACGACGGCACGGCGCCGCTCAGTCATCTCGCTTTTACGCTCAACTCGGCGGTCGACATCGAATGGCTGCACAGCGATCACGGCACCGCGACCGTCGAGCGGAGGCTCGAGCGCGTCTCGGTGAATCTTCAGCCGGCGCTTGCGCCAAGAGCTTCCGTGATCCTCGCCGCCGAGCTTTGCGGGTGGCCGGAGACCATCGACTTCGCCCTGCCCAACGGCCCGAGATGGACCTTCGAGCGCCGCCTCCGTGCCTACCGCGGAGCCAGCCAATCGAGCGACTTAACCGATCTGGCGCGCTCGCGGACCGTGCCCGCGGCCAGCGGGCAACGCGTCGATCTCGGCTGGAGCGATGTCTTCCTGCTCCCCCGCTTCACGAGCTGGCACCTGGTCCGCGCGGACGGCTTTGCCGGCGGGGAGATTGACGTCCTACCCGAGGAAGGCAGCGCGCCGTTCACCGATCTCGCGCTCTCGAGCAACTCGCCGCCCGAGCTGTTCGTGGCCGATGCCTGCGGCGGCGCCGGCCGCGCGCGACTCGACTCGGCTTGCCGAATGCCACTGCGCGACTGGCGACTGGCCGGCGCACCGCTCGTTCCGCTCGATGGCGCACCGGTCGTCTTCGCGGTGCTGCCGCAGCATCGCGCCGCGGCGGAGCGCCTCGCCGACGATCTCTCGGGCCTCGCCGATCTGCGGCGCGCCGCGTGGCCGGCTCTCGACGCGAGCGCCATCGCGCCGGTGCTGCTCGAGGACTCGCCACCCTGGAGCGGCGATCCGCGCCAGGCGATGGGCCGCTGGTGGGACGACGAATACTTCGAAGACGTGCCGCGCAGCGCCGGCCGGCTCTTTCTGGTGCCCGAGCGCTGGGTGGTGAGCGGTCGCCGGCTGCCCGCCGCGGAAGTTGTGACCGATAGCGTGGTCAGCGCCCTGCTCGGGCGCCGGCCGCTCGACCCGCACGACCGGCCGGTGATCGCCGGCCTCCTGCGCGACGTCGTGAAGCGTCGCCTCGGCCACGGACCAGCCGGCGGCGCCACCCTCGGCGGGCGTCCGATCGAGATCTCCAACTACCAGTTTTCGTTGCTCGACTCGGGCTTCAGCGAACTCTTGAATTGGCCGGCCCGACTCGCGGCGGTGACCGGCGAATTGGTCGCTCGTGCGGGTGACGGCGCCGTCGCCGCCGGTTTCGAGGCCTTTCTCCAGGGCTCTGCAGATGCCGGCCGCAAGCCCGGGACGCTCGCCGAGCTCATCGATGCGATCGGCAAGGCTCGCGGCGACGATCTGAGCTCGTTCGCACGCGATGCCTTCTCCACCGGCGCGCTGCCCGAGCTCGGGTTCGACGATGTGCATAGCGCTCGCGCAGGCCGCGGATTCGTGGTCACCGGCCGGGTAGCGAATCACGGCACCGGTGAAGCGCGCTGCCCGATCGCTGTCACCACCGAAGGCGGCATCGTCGAAGCGCGAGTGATCGTGCCGGAACAGGGCGAAGCGCGATTCACGGTCCCCACATCGGCCCAACCTCAGTCGGTTCTCCTCGATCCCGACCTCACCTGTTTTCGCTGGCGCGGACAGTGGGTCGAGCGCGTCGATTTCGAAGGTTTCCAGTGATCGCCGCTCTGCTTCGCCTGCAGCTCGGCGGGCGCTGGGTGCTGTTCTTGGTCGCCGACGCCGTGCTCTTGGTCAGCGGGTGGTTTGACGCCCTGGTCAGTTCCCGAGACAGCGCCAGCGCGGGCTACGTCTTCGTCGCCATCGCGCCGGCGCTCCTGCTGGGAATCCCCGCGCTCTCCGATCTGGTGGCGCTCGAGCGCGATGCCGGCAGCCTCGATCTGCTGCTCAGTGTGCCCGGCGCCACTCGCCACCTGCAGCTGCGCGCCTTTCTCGTCGGCGCGGTGATGCTCCTGCAGTCGTGGGTCGCCATCGCCACGATCTGGCTCGGCACCGATGTCGCGTTCGCACTGCTGCCGGCGCTCGCCCATTCCGCCGCGGTGGTGGCGCTGGTCGTCTGTGCGTCGCTCTTCTGGGCGGCCCGCCTCGAAACCGCGGGCGCGGTCGGGATCGCGACGCTGGTCACCGCGGTTGGGCTCGGACCCTGGTTTCTCGAGGCGCCGACGATCCCGCGTACCGCCGCCGGCGGCAACTCTTGGCTCCCGGGCGCCGAGACCGGCCTCGGTCTACTCGCCAACGTTGTGGTTCTCGCTGCGGCCTCGACCGTCCTGCTGCTCGCCGCGCGCCGTCGCCTGGCGCGCGCCGAGCTGCTCTTGCGATGAGCTCTCCTTTCAAGAGAACACTCCGAGGATTCTCCATGCCCAAGCGATTCGCTCTGGCCATGATCGCGCTCGTTCTCATCCCAGCGCAGGCTTGCGCGCCTCCGGCTCCGAAGGGCGAAGATCCGCCCCTCCCGGTGCGCACGACCGTGTTGGCGCGCGCCGATTTTCAGCCCACCGTCACCCTGCTGGGCACCCTCGCGGCGGCCGGGCGAACATCGGTCACCGTCACCGCCGAAGGCACCCTCTCGTACCCTGCACGCTTCGCCTCGGGACTTACGACCGGCTCGCTGGTCCAGAAGGGCGAGCTCCTTGCAACGGTCGACAGCGTCACGGCGCGCGGCCGGGTCGAAGAGGCGCGCTTGGGCACGCGCGGTGCCGAGGAGGACCTTGCCCGTGTCCGCCGCGGCGCCGAGCTCGGCGTCCTGCCGCACGCGGACCTGCAACACGCGGAGGTCGAGGCCGAAGGAGCGCGGCTCCGTTTGGCCAACGCGCAGGCGGAGGCCGCTCGCCTGCAGATTCGCGCTCCATCGAGCGGCACCCTGATCGTCGAGCGCGTCCATCCGCCCGGCAGTGAGATCGCCAGCGGCGGCGTGCTGGCAGAGATCGCGCTCGCGGGACGACCGCGCATCGAGGCGATCGCGGCCGCCGCGGATCGAGATCTGCTCCGTCCCGGCCTCGCCGTGCGGGTTCTCGCATCGGATGGCGTCACGCTGCTCGCCGGCAGCGGATCCGCGACGCTGACCGAGATCGCGCCGGTCGTCGATGGCGGCACGGTGCGTGTGATCGCTCAGTGGAGCGCCGGCGGCGCGGCGGCCTCCGCGTCGCTCCCTCCGCCGGGCACTGGAGTCGTGCTCGAGGTTCAACGCGACCGCCGCAGCTCCGTGCTCTCCGTACCCGAGGAATCCGTGGTGACGGGCGCGGGAAGTGCCGCCGTGTGGGTGGTCGATCCCGGTTCCGATCGGCCTCGCGCGGCGCGCCGTAGCGTCGAGCTCGGAGCGCGCGGCTCGGGCAAAGTCGAGGTGGTGCGCGGCCTCTTCCCTGGCGATCGCGTGGTGATCTCGGGGGCGGCGTTCCTGCAACCCGGTGCGGCAGTCGTCGAGGAGAAAGTCCAAGCGGGCGGCGCGGGATGACGCGATCGCGCGGGCTTGGCCTGCTGGTGGTCGCGGGCGCGGGTGCGGGCTTGCTGTTCTCCACTGCGGCTCGCGACTGGATCCGTCGTTGGATCGCTCCCGACCGAGTGCGCGTCGCAATCGTCCTGACCGCGCCGGGGCAGGGGCGCGAGGCGGTCTTGCAGAGCACGACGATCCCGGCCGAGGAAATCCTGCGTGGATGGTCTGCGGTGCGCTCGGTGCTCAGTACTACCGAGGCCGGCGAAGCGCGCCTCGAAGTGCTGACCGACGTCGACGAGAACACCGCGCTGCTCGGCACTCGTCGGCGCCTGGCCGCGGGGCGAAGCGGCGCGAATCTGCAGAGCCTGGTCGCCGATCCGGGAGCGTCGGGATCTCCGGCGGAGCTCGACGTCGCCATCGTTGGCGGTGACGTCGTCGCGGCGAGTTCCCTGGCGCTCGGCACGCTGGCACCGGCGCTCCAAGCCATCGATCGAGTCACGCGGGTCGAGATCTACGGCGCAATGCGGCTTGGCGCCTCGGTCGAGCCGCGCGCCGCCGACCTCATGGCTCACGACCTCACCGCCGGCGAGCTCGCGGCGCGTCTCTGCGCGCTCGGCGTCGAGCAGGACGCGGGTCGCATACGCGACGGCGCCACACTTCGCCCCCTGGTGGTCCGCGAGCGCATTCGCTCGCTCGCCGAGCTCGCCGCGGTGCAGATTCCGAGCGGTGATCCGGTCTCCGGGCGATTCACCCTGCTGACCGACTTGGCGCGAATCGAGATCTCCGCCGCAAGCGACGGGACTGCCTTTCGAGTGGGCTCCGAGGCCGCGGTGCTGGTTCGAGTCTTTGGCGCGCCCAGTGTCGTCAGCCGATCGATGGCCACGATCGGCCGCATCTCTCTCCCGCGTCCGCTGCGGATCTTGACCCGCGCGGTCGACCTCGCCTCGGAGCTCGCCTACGAAACGCTCTCGAGCACTCCCTCGCCAGAGACCGCCGCCGTGGCGCTACGCGCAGTACCCGGAGAGTTGGCGCGGGAGAGTTGGAGCCTGTGGGTCTTCGATGCGCGTCGACATGCCACGACCTATGCCGCGGTTTTCCATGACCGCTCGCAATGGCGCGGCCGGTTGTGGCTAGCGAGCGCGATCGCACGCGGCGCGGCGGCGGACTCGCTGGCGCAGCATGGACTCCGCACCCGGCCGGCGCAGAGCGGCAAGGTCCTCTGGCTATCCGCTCCCGATCCGCTGCGATTGCGGGCGCTGCTCGCGCGGGTGCGCATCGCCGAGGCGCACGAGATGCTGACGGAGCTTCGCGATTCACCGCCAGAAGCGCGCCGGGTGCTTCGCCTGCGCGCCGATCTTGGCTCTGCCGAGCGCGCCGCGATCGAGGGCGATCTGGACGCCGCCTTCGGCCGGCGCGAATGCGGCCAGGTCGAAATCCCCGGCATCGCGAGCCAGCTCGAGCTCTTGGCGACCACCGTTCCAAGGACCGAGCTCCTACCCGTGCGGCCGATCTTTGCCCACTCGGCCGTGCCGCTCGGAGCCCTCGGCGATCTCGCCGCCGAGTCGAGCGATGAGGCTCCCACCCTGCGCTGGGACGGCTGGCCCGCTCGTCGCCTGAGCTTCGCCCAGTCGGACGCGGCCCAACGCATCGTGCAAGCCCTCGTTCTCGGCCCAGCCGAGCGGGCCGAGGTCGAGACCTCGCCCGCGACCGAGTGACCGCCGAGCCTCAGCCCTCAATGACCGAACACCCAACCCGATCCGGAATCTACCTGCGGCTCGTTCTCGCCGGTCTGCTCGTCGTGGCGGGACTCGTCGCGACGTCGCACTTACGCTGGACGCTCTCCGGGATGTCCTCCCCCCACGCCGTCTTGATCACGCTGCAACTCCCAGGCTCGACACCGCCGGGCGAAGTCGGTCGGCGCTGGCTCGGCGCGATCGAGGCCGCTGCGCAGGGCGTGCCGGGCGCAGTCGAAGTGCGAGCCGAAGGTTTGCGTAGCGCCGGCCACGTGCGGGTGGCGCTCGCTCCGGGCAGCGAGCCCGAGGCTGCAGCCGAACGCCTCGATATCGCGCTGCGGCCGCTCGCCGCGACGCTGCCCGAAGGCTCGCGACTCGCCGTCAGTCCCGAAGGTGAGTCCGGGCCCGTCACCTGGAGCTGTTTCCTGCCCGAGGTGCCGAGTCTCTTCGATCGGAGTGGGGCCGACCCCGACCCCGTGTCCGCCACCGCGGCTTGGCACTCGATCGCCAACTCCATGGCGACCGTGCCCGGTGTGCGATCGGTCGAGGTGCAACCGCACTGGCGTCAGGACGTCGTCGTCCATCTGCGTCCGGGAATGGACGACGTGGCGCACGAAGCCAGGGCAGGGCTGGCCGGCGCCTTCTCGCCGCGTAGTGTTGATTCAGGCTTGCTCAGGCTCGCGCGGCAGAGCGATCCATCGCCGTCGAGGCTCGCCGAGTTGAGTGAGGCACTCGACCCACGTGCGCTGGCTTACGCGCTCGCGAACTTGCGTGTCTCTGCCGCCGGAGGCGCGGTGGCGCTTTCCGATGTGGCCGAGATCTCCTCGCGGTCCCGTCTTGCCGAGCCGCAAGTGCGAGTCGACGGCGCGGCCGGCACGCTGCTGGTTGTCCGGCGGTTCGCCGATGCGCCGCCGCTCGCGCTGGCGTCGAATCTGCGCGCGCTCCTGCCCCCGACTGTCCGCGGCACCGTGCTCACCGATGAGTCGATTGCTTGGCGCGGTGTGGCAAACCGGCTGGCGATCGCCATCCTGCTCTTCCTGGTGACGGCGTCCAGGCTCGCCGCACGCTCTTGGCGCGAAGCCTCTCGCATCGCCGCGCGCGCCGGACTCATGCTCCTCGTGGGGAGCGCCGGCCTGGCCATTGCCATGGTGGCGTTCGACTGGCCTCTGGCACCGGACACCGCGGCGATCGCTTGCTTCGCTCTCGCTCTCAGCCTCGCGCTCGCCGGTCCGTTCGCGCACCGCCGCTCGCTCGCGCTGGCCGCTGTGCCGCCTCTCGCGGTTCTCGCGATGCTGGTGACGCTTCACGCCCTCGACGGCCAGCTCGAAGATCGCCTTCGCCCGACGCTGCAGATCTTCACCGCGGCCCTCCTTGCGAGCTCACTCACCGCAAACCTGTTGCGCGATCGAGCTCAACGACAGCCCTCGGCGCGAGTGGGGCGCCGAATACTGCGCAGCACGGTACGCGGTCCAGCGACCGCGATCCTGTTCTTCGTCTCACTAGCCGGTGCCACCTGGCTGCTCGCCGGTTCGACACTCTCACCGGTCGAGGGGGCTCCCCTGGCTGCAACGTCCGACGTCGACGTCGCGCTCGATCTCCCGGCGGGCGGCACGCTCGAGGACGCGCTCGCGCGCACCCTCGTCCTCGAGCGTGCGCTTCGCCGTGTCGAGGGTATCGAACGAATCCAGAGCACGGTGCGTGCGACGCGGGTCGACCTCGCCGTCTGGGCCGTGAGCCGCGATCAGCGCGGGGATCGCGCCGCGCGATTCGTCGAGCGCTTGCGGCGGGCGCTGCCGTTCGGCGTGGTGAGCCCGCGAGCGCTCGACCGAGGCCAGCCGATGGGCGAGTTGCTCGACGCGCTGAACGACCCCGACGGCGAAAGCGCGCGTCCCTTTTCACCCTGGACCGCGGAGAGTTATACAGTCACGATCTCGGCGCAGAGTGGAGCGGCGCTCCACGAAGCCGTCGACACGATTCGCGCCCGGATCTATTCCCTCGGTCGCCCGCGCTCGATCGACACCGGTTGGGGTGCAGTCACCACGCGCCTGGTACTCAATCCCCTCGTCACGGCCACCGCCGCAAGCGGGCACTTCGGCCCCCAGCAGGCGGCGCTCGCCGCGGCGCTCCACGAACGCAGCACGCCGGCCTCCCCGATCGCGCTCGCCGGCGACTTCGACGTGCTTCTTGCCTCTTCAGGCCAGCCGATCGACGAAGCCGCGGTGCCGCAGCGAACCGCCCTCCTCGAGACTCCGCTCTCCCCAGCCCTGCCGATTGCCGCCACCGAGCTCGCCACACTCGACAGCGAGCTCGAAGCGGAGCGGCTGCCCCGGCGCGCAGGCCGCTTCGAGCTCCCGATGACCCTCAAGCTGCCGGGCAGCAACGAGCGCGTCCGCCGCGCCTGGCGCGAGTCCATCGACAACGCCCTTGCCAGCTTGCACCTCCCGGGAGGCTCGAGTCTGGCGCGTCCCAATCTCGGCCGCTACAGGATAGAGCTCCGCACGCTGAAGCTGGCGCTCGGCGCGCTCACCACGCTGCTCGCGTGGTGCCTGATCGCCGCGCGGTTCGCCGGCGACTCTGGCCGACGAACCCCCCTCCTCCTCTTGCCATCGATCGCTGCGCTCACCGCGACGGCTATCGTACTGGCGCTAACCGGTGCCGCGGCAGACGAGCGCCAGTGGATGGCTGCCGCCCTCGCCAGCCTGCCGGGAATGACCCTCGCGGCGGCGATCTTCAGTCAGTCCGCGCACCCGCGATCGTTCTCGCTGCATCGCGGCGCGGCCCGACTCCTGCCTGTCGCCGCAGCGCTGCTCGCCGCCTCCGCAGCGCTCGCGCTGGCAACCGCCGGCGCCTCGCCCGCCCGCGAACCCTGGGCGCCGGCCCTCACCACGGCGGCGATCGCGTCGGCGGCGGCAACCCTCTGTGGCGTGCTGCTAGTGCCCGCGCTCGCCGGACGCCGGGCGAAACGAGTGTTGTTCCAAGCGGTCGCGGTTCCCGTGACCGGCGCGCCGATCGAGATCACCGCGAGCACTGCCACCAGTCTCGCCGCATCGCCGGCGCTGGCGCTCACCGCTCGCCGACTGGTGAAGACCTACCCCGGCGGATTCCGCGCCCTTGACCGCGTCTCCTTCACCCTCTCACCGGGCATCACCGGCCTCCTCGGGCCCAACGGCGCCGGCAAGACCACACTGCTCCGCATGCTCGTCGGCCTGCTCGAGCCCACACGCGGTCAGATTCGCCTGAGCGGACCGCGCTTCGACGCACCGCTCAACGCCGACACCATGGACGCCTATCGCCGACGCCTCGGGTTTCTGCCGCAGGACTTCAATGCGTATCCCGGATTCACCGCGGAAGAGTTCCTGCACCACTGGATCCAGACCCGCGAGCTCGAGCTCCCGCAAGGAGCCGACGCCGAGGTCGACCGCCTCCTCCAGGCGATCGGCCTCGGCGAGCATCGCGCGCGGCGCGTGCGCGACTTCTCCGGCGGCATGCGCCGTCGCCTCGGCATCGCAGTCGCCATGCTCGGCGCCCCCGACCTGGTCATCGTCGACGAGCCCACCACCGGCCTCGACCTGCCTTCCCGTCAACGCCTCCGCGAGATTCTGCTCGCCGCGGCGGGAGAACGCATCCTGCTGCTCTCGACCCATATCGCGAGCGACGTCGAGGCGATAGCCAGCCGTCTGCTGGTCCTGCGCTCCGGAAGGCTGGTCTTCGACGGCCCGGTCTCCGATCTCATCGCACGGGCTCGCGGCCGCGTCCACGAAACCGTCCTGCGGGATGACGCCTTGCTCGCCTTCAGTCACCGCCACCAAGTCACGCGCAGAGTCCGCGAGCTCGACGGCGTCCGCGTGCGCTCCGTGTCCAACCAGGACAACCCCGCCCCAGGCCTCGAAGTCGAACCCAACCTCGAGGAGGCCTACCTGGCCGCCATGCGCCCCTAACCCCACCCCCCCCACCCACCGCCAAAAAACGTCAAAAAGGGGACAGGTTGGTTTCGGGGAAAAGTAACCTGTCCCCTTTTCGTCCCTGGTGCTCGTTGAATGAGGTCAGAGCGCGTAGGCGAACGCGAAGAGTCCCAGCATCGCGACTGCGAGAGCTAGTTTTGCCGCGGCCCCGGCGACCAGGCCAAGCCACGTGCCGATTCCAACCTTGCCGGCCTGTCGAAGATCGCGGCGTGAGATCCATTCCCCGGCGACCGCGCCCACGAACGGGCCGAGGATGATTCCCGGCAGCCCGAGGAAAATGCCGGCCAGCCCGCCGAGTGTGGCTCCGAGGAGGGCCAGCTTGCTCGCTCGAAAGTGTCGAGCGCCGAGGATCCCGGCGAACAGATCGATCCCGACCGCAGCGAGGGTGAGGAATCCGAGGACCACCAACGTCGGCCATCCGACCTTGGTGAACCGCTCCGCCGCCGCCACCGACAGCAATCCCAGAAAGAGCAACGGCGGCCCGGGGAGCGGCGGTACGACGCAACCGACGACGCCGGCAATGACCAGAGCGAGGCCGACGATCCAGAACACGGCGAGCATGGGCTCCATCCTAGCGCTGACACAAAACGGCAAAAGGGGACAGGTTACTTTCGCCCGCTG
>JBDTNL010000071.1:0-19987 GCA_039933785.1 Acidobacteriota bacterium | reverse complement strand
TGGTGCGCCCGGTAGGAGTCGAACCTACGACCTACAGCTCCGGAGGCTGTCGCTCTATCCAGCTGAGCTACGGGCGCCTTGAGGAAAACTTCTGTATGGGGTGAGTGAAGGGGATCGAACCCTCAACCACTGCAGCCACAGTGCAGCGCTCTACCATTGAGCTACACTCACCATATTCGCGTCCACTTGAAGCTGGCCTGCCTGGAGGGATTCGAACCCCCGACCCGCGGCTTAGAAGGCCGCTGCTCTATCCATCTGAGCTACAGGCAGCCGTTCCTTACCGTTTTGCCGGGGCTAGGCCCTCCAAAGGGACCAGCCGTCGGATATCGGGGCGCCCAGATTTGAACTGAGGACCCCCTGCGCCCAAGGCAGGTGCGCTACCAGGCTGCGCCACGCCCCGACAGAAAACGCATCCGGCAGTCTATGGAAGGGCCTTCGGAGAGTCAACGAAAGCGGCCCCCTTCCGGCGGGAAGGGGGCCGCGGACTACTACCAGTTGAACGTCAGCGAACCCAACGCCCGGCGCTTGATGATGTCGCCGCCCCAGGCTTCCCAGTGGTCGTTGTTGAGCGCGTTGGCGACCGCGAGGCCGAAGCTGATGTGGTCGGTGATGCGGAAGTTGGCGTTCAGATTGACCACGTCGTACTGCGGCACGTTGCCCACGAAGACGCCGGCCGCCCAACGGAAGCCGTCGACCCAGCGGTACTTCAGGGTCACGTCCCAACGCGGCTGGCGGAAGGACAGGCCGAGGTTGAACTTGTTAGTCGGCGCGTTGGGCAGAAGTTGGTCGCCCGGCACTGAGGCCTTCTTCACCGTGTAGTCGAAGTAGGAGTAGTTGCCGTCCAGGACCCAGCTCTCATTGAGGTAGTAGTTCATCGCCAGCTCGACACCCTGCTCGTCGACCTTGCCGGCGTTGGCGTACGAGAAGATCAACGCCGGAGCGCCGTTCGCGAGGTTAGTGACGCCCCCGTAGCGGGGCCCAAAGATCTTCTTGAGCCCAGCCACCGCCGCCGCCTGGAACGCGGGCGGAAGCGCGGCATTGGGCTGGTAGGGCGCAAACTCGGAGTTGACGCCAGGGAGTAGATCGGTGACGAAGTTCTCGGTCTGGTTGTAGTAGTAGTCGAGGGTCACGAAGGCCTTGTTGCCGAAGATCCCCGACCACCCGGCTTCGTAGCTCTTGATCTTCTCGACGCCGAGCGCCGGATTGCCGCGCGCCAGGATGGGGATCGTCGGCGCACCGAGCAGAGGGATCAGTCCCCCAGCACCGACGGCGGCCAGATTCACCGGCGCCCCCGCCGGAGCGGCAAGGAAGAACTCTGAGTAATTCGGTACCTGGAACGCTTGGTTGTAGGTCAGGCGCAGCGTCTGTCCGGAGCCCACGCCCCAAACCAGCGACGCCTTGGGCGACCATTGCGAGTCGTAAAGCGAGCCGTCGTCGTAGCGGCCGGCGAGCACCACCTTGAGATTGCCGGCAATGTCGTACTCGAACTGACCGAAAGCGGCCTGCGTGTGCTCGCGACGCTCGGGCGTACGCAAGAGAGTCTGGAAGCCCGCGTTGTTGGCGGTGTCGACATTCTGCTTGTGGTACGAGACCCCGCCGATGATGCGGCCGCGTTGGCTCGAGAACGACCAGTTGCCCTGCACTTCGCCGTGGAAGTTGTTGGAGTCCTCGAATAACTTGGCGCCGGAGGCGAGGGCCACCTGGTCCACGGCCTTGCGGGCGTCGTAGTAGGTCAGCACGTTCCAGTGCGGGGTGTTGTAGTTCGCCCGGGCCCAGGGGCGCTTCACGTCGGTCACTTGCACGCGTCCGATACCGGTCTGAAACACCGGGCCGGAGATCGATGCGTAGCCGCCTTCGATGGTGCCCACCTCGCCACCGGCGAAGTACTTGTCGAAGCGCAGCCCGCCGAACCCGATGTTCACCTTATCCTTGGCGAGGGGAACGGCCTCGCGGGGTAGGCAATCGACTTGTCCGCTGGCGGTGCACTGCACGCCATAGTCGGCGCTCACGTTGCGCGAGCGCGCGAAGTCGTCGCTGTTCTGATAGCCACCGGTGAGCTTGAAGAACCAGTCGTTGCCGAGACCGTAGCCAAGTCTCAGATCACCGCGCGAGGTCGCCAGCTCGCCGCCGGTAGCGGTGAACCGGCCGCCTTCGGCGTAACGCGGCTGCTTGGTCGTCATGTTGAGGACGCCGTTGAAGGCGTTGGCGCCGTAAAGAGCGGCGCCCGGGCCGCGGACCAATTCTATCGAGGCGTATTCGTCGACTGGGAAGGACAGCGCCGCCCACTCCATGGCGCCGAGGAACGGTACCGAAGGATCGCGGCCGTCGATCAGGGTCAGGATGCGGCGATTGAGCGAGCTGTTGAAACCGCGCGCGTTGAAGTTGAAATCGTAGAGGCCGCTCTGGGTGAAGTCGACTCCAGGCGCGGTTTCGAGCAGCTTCGGCGCCTGCCCGGGGGTCTGCGTGCGCGCGATGTCCTCTTGCGTCACCACGGTGATCGCCGCCGGCGCATCGACCAGGCGCTCGGGTCGCCGAGAAGCCGAAAACACGGTAATGCTCTCGGCGAAGCTCACCTGCCAATCGACCTTCTTGTCTGCGCGCACGCTCTGTCCGGCGGCAACGACAACGCCTGCCTGCTCGTCCTTGAAGTCGGCCAAGGTGAACGCCAGCGAGTAGGTTCCCGGCGCGACAGCGGCGAACGAGTATTCGCCGTTGTTGTCGGTCGTCGCCGTGCGATCCGAACCCGTGATCGCCACCACGACACCCGAGAGCGGCGTGCCGCCCTGGTCCACGACTCGGCCGCGGATGCGGCCCAGGCCCTGCGCCATCGACAGCGTGGGTAGAAGAATAGCGGCGAGCAGCGCCACGAAACCGAGGCGAATGCGCATGAGACCTCCCTTGCGGCTCCGCCGATTCGTGCCGCCGACAGGCTGTCGGAGGCTGCCGAGACCGGCGATCGATTGCTACAGAGTAGTGACGTGTTTGTAGCAGTCGACCGGCCCGGCGTCAAGAAATTTCCGGCCTGGCGCTCAGTCTCGAGGCTCTCAGCCGGCGACGTCTTCTCCGCCGTCGACATTGATCACGTTGCCGGTCATCCACTCGGTGCCCTCCCCCGAGAGGGCGACCAAACAGGTCGCAACATCCTGCGGAGTGGTCAAGCGGCCGGCCGGGTTGCGCTTCGTCGCGCTCTCGACGATCGCCTCGTTGCCGGGAATCTTGCGCAAGGCCGGCGTATCGGTGACGCCGGCGCGGATCGAATTCGCCGTGATGCCCTCGGGTGAGAGCTCTACGGCAAGCTGGCGGACGTGAGACTCGAGCGCGCACTTCGCGGCCGAGACGGCTCCGTAGGCCTTCCAAACCACGTGATCGCCCGACGACGTCATGGCGTAGATCTTGGATCCCCGGCGCAGCAGCCCGGCGCGATGCAAGTCCTGCGTCCAGTACACCAGCGAGTTCGCCATGACGTCGAGCGTCATCTCGATCTGCGCCTGGCTCATGGCCTCTTTCTCTTCGCTCGCGAAGTACGGTTTAAGGGTTCCGAACGCCAGGGAATGCATGAGGACACGCACCGGGGCTCCGCCAACGGCCTCGAGCAGTGAAGCCACGGCTTCCTTGCGGCGCTCGGCGTCGGCGGCATTGATGTTGAGGAAGACTGCCTTCCTGCCCTTGGCCTCGATCGCCGCGACGATCTCGGCTACATGCGCCATGCCTTGGCGGCGATCGAGGTGAACGCCGAAAATGTCGTAACCGTGCGCGGCCAACTCCAGCGCCGCGGCTTCACCGAAACCACTCGAGGCGCCAAGAATCACCGCCCAGCGGGATGAGTTTGTGGTCATGGGAAGGGATTCTAGACGAAGATCTGCGGCGCCTCGGCCGGCGGTCGGGCCTCGGCGGTGCTCTCGAGCACGGCGCCGCGCACGTCGCGCAGACGACCGCCCCCAAGGTCGAGCAGGCAGCGGTTTCGCCCTTGCCGCTTGGCTTGGTAGAGCGCGGCATCGGCGAGCAGCAACAGCTCGCCAGCGGTCTTGATGTGGAGCTCTGGGAAAGAAGCCACACCGGCGCTCAAGCTGAGGGGCACCGGTTTGCCGTCTTCCTGCAGGCGAATGCTCTCGACCGCGTAACGCAGCCGCTCGGCAAGCTTCAGACCGGTTTTGCCGTCGGTGTCGACCAGCAGCAGCGTGAACTCTTCACCGCCGTAGCGGCAGAGGAGATCGCCCTCGCGCCGGCTTCGATCGAGCGCTTGCGCCACTTCGATCAGCGCCCGGTCGCCGACGCCGTGGCCGAAGGAGTCGTTGATGCGCTTGAAGAAATCGATGTCGCACATCACCACCGCGATCGGCACGCCCTCGTCGCAGGCGCGGCGGAACGCAGCCTGCAGGCGGCCCTCGAGCACACGGCGGAGCGGCACCCGGGTGAGCGGATCCTCCTTGGCCTCACGGTCGAGGAGTGCCCGGTGCACCGAGGCGCCCATCTGAGGAAGAAGCTCGTCGAGCAGCAGGCGGGCTCGAGGCTCGACCACCCGCGGATCGCACCACAGGCGCAGGCGCGCCATCAGCTGACCCTCGGCTCGAAGCTCGCGCTCGAGCACGTCCCATGCCCCGCGCTTGTGGAATCCGGGTAGAGCCGGCGGCACGAGATCCGGATTCGGCGCGCCTTCGTGCAGCCGGCCGTCAGGGCCCGCGGTCCAGCTGATCGCCTCGCCGCCGGTCCCCGGGAGTTCGAACTGGAACCACTGGAAGGGCAGAATGGTGTGGCACTCCTCACGAATCTGCTCGGCCACGGTGGCCATCGGCCTACCGCCGGTTTCGATGCGCTCGCTCGCACGGGCGAGCCGCTGCAGCTCATCGGCTCGGCGTTGGGAGAGCCCGTGGCGGCGCACGTGCCGCGCCGCTTCTGCCGCCAGCACCGCCACGGCCGCGAAGAGCGCCAGGGCAATGATTGGAGATACCGCCGCGGCCACCAGCGCGAGCGCGACCCCGACCGCCCAGAACGCGGCATCCAGCAGCAGAGGTTGCACGGCGCGACGCAAGCGCGACGGCCAACTGCCGGAGGGCAACGCCGTCACGATCTCGAAGATCGCGGCCAGCACCACGTAGCTCACCATCGAAGCAATCGCGGCATGCTGGAGTTGGAGGTCGTCAAAACGCAGGGGCGACGGCGCCGCCGCTTGTATCCACACGATCGATGCCGCGAGAGTCGCAACCGCCGAGCGCACACCGATCTGGCCCACGCGCACCAGACCGCGGCGTTCGGGCAGCGCTTCGGGCTGCCTGGCCAGTAGGGCGCGATATCCGAGCTCTCCTCCCGTTGCCACCAACAACGCCAGCCAGGCGGCCGGCAGCGGTCCCCAGAGCGTCAGTACGAGCGGCACCGCGGCGGCACCGACTCCCAACCCGCCGCCTGCCAAGGGTCGATGCACCGCGGCAAGCGCCGCCAGGCAGATCACCACTGCGTAGGGGGTCCAAGGCAGCGGTCCCGAGGCGCGCAGGGCAGGTAGCAGCGGAGCGAACAGCAGCAGCCCAAGACCGACGAGGATGGCGATCGTCGGCGCGACCGGGTCGCGGTTGGGAAGTTCGTTACCCTCGATGTTCATGCGTGACGGGTGCTTCGAATTGCAGAGTCCCGACGCATGCTACTCCGCCTACTGACAGGTGCCGAAATCATCGCGCGCAATCGCTCACCGCCGGCAGCAGGCCGAACCCGTCCGCCCGAAGCACGGCGACCGCGATCGCGCGCGCCACGGCGCGCTCTGCCAGCACGCCTACCTGGTGAAGATCGGCGGGGACTCGCCCGCTCGAGAGCGTCACGATGAGATCGCCATCGAATTGAGAGAGCGCCGGCAGCAGCGCGCGGTAGAACCCGCCGAAAGCCATTTGGCAGACCTTCATCGCCGAGGCCTTGTCGAGCACCGCGTCGGTCATGACTACCGCGAGCGTCGTGTTGCCTTGCCACGGATGAGGGGAATCCGGGGGTAGCGCCGCGAGCACCCGGTCGGCCCCCACGAATCGCCGCGAACGCGGCCCGCGGCGGCAACCCGCGATCACCTGGCCGCTGTCGGCGTCCCGCACGTCACCGAACGCGTTCACGGCCACCGCGGCGGCGACACCCACGCCGCCCGGTACCCGCAGGCCGACGAATCCGAAGCCGCCCTTCATGGCGCAGTCCAGCCCGCGCGCCTTGCCAACCGTCGCTCCCGTACCGGCGCCGACGCTGCCGCACTCGATCCGGCCGCTCCCCGCCGATGCCATCGCGTCTCGCACGAGGCCCGGCCCGGGGCGCGCCTTCGGATCGCCGAAGCCAAGATCGAAGAGGATCGCGCTCGGCACGATCGGCACGACCCCGAGCGGCGTGCGAAACCCCTGGCCGTGGGACTCGAGCATCTCGACCACCGGATCTGCCGCCGAGAGGCCGAAGCCGCTCCCTCCCGCGAGCACCAAGGCGTGCGCCTTCGACGCCACATGGAGCGGTGAAATCAGCGAATCGAATTGCCGGGTTCCGGTCGCGGTGCCTCGGAGCTCGGCCGCTGCCAGTGCGCCGTCCGGACAGAGGATGACGGTGACCCCGGTCATCCCTCGACGATCGCTGCCGTGGCCCAGGCTAAACCCTGGAATGGCCAGAGAATCCTGAAAACGCGGCAGGGCCGGTGGCAACGGTGATTCGGCCATGGTGGGCGAGATTGTGCCCCAAACGAGCACCACTCGCACGGACGCGCCAAGTGCGATAAAAAGCTCGCATGCGTTTTCGTCCAGTGCACAGCCTCCTCATCGTCCTGGTGGTTATCGCGACTGTCATCGGGCTCCAGTATTTCTTCGAAGGCGGCGCGGCGAAGGCGAGCTATATCCAGGTGCGTCCCGACGCGCAGGGTGGCCTGGCGATCGAGGCGTCGGATCTCGGCAAAGGCGCGGTGCGTTTCTACCGCTTTCTGAATCATGCTAACCAGGAGATCGAGTTCTTCGTCGGGCGCGACGGCGGCGGCACGCTGCAGGTGGGCTTCAATGCCAGCGAGACTTGCAACAAGAAGCGGCGCGGCTTCCATCATGAGGGCGAGTGGATGGTGTGCAACTTCTGCGACAAGGCCTTCCATCTCAAGGACGTGAACGCCGACAGCGGCGGCTGCGCGCCGGCGGCGCTCAAGCATCGCGTCGAGGGCGACCGCGTGTTGCTCACCGAGAACGACATCCTCGCCGGCTGGCGACTGTTTCACTAGGCGCTCGTTTGAGCCTCCGGCTGCCGCGCCCGCCGTGGATCGTGGGCCATCGCGGCGCCGCTGGAGAGGCTCCGGAGAACACCCTGGCAAGCCTCGCCCTCGCTCTCGAGCAGGGCGCCGACATGATCGAGATCGACGTCCAGCTCACCGCGGACGGCGGCCTCGTGGTCTTTCATGACGAGTCTCTCGAACGTCTTGCGGGGAGCGATCTGCGCACTGAATCGGTGGACCGTGCGGCCTTGGCCGCATTGCGCGTCGGAAGCTTCGGCGGGCAGGCGATCGGCATCCCCGGGCTCGGCGAAGCGATCGCCGCGCTACCCGCCGACTGCCCGCTAAATATCGAGCTGAAGCGCCAGAGCGCTGCGACCGCGCGCCTCGCCGCCGGACTCGTCGAGCAGGTCGAAGGCCGATGCCAAGTGCTCGTCTCGAGCTTCGACTGGCCCTTGCTCGAGGAGGTCCGGCGTTTGGGGCCAACCCTGCCTCTTGCCCTTCTTATTGACGACTTGAACGCTCCAGACGCCGCGAGTTCGCTCGTCGCAGCCGCCGACCGGCTCGAAGCGTGGTCGATCCACGTTTCCGCCAAGGCCGCGGAGGCGGCCCTGCGCGGCCTCGCGAGCGGCCCGCGACCGGTCATCTGCTACACGGTCAACGACGCGATCCGAGCCCAAGAGCTTTTCAGCTGGGGGGTTTCGGGGGTTTTCACCGACTTTCCTGGGCGGCTGCGGCTTGCCCTCGGCCTATCTCCCGGGCCGCAATTCCATTAGAATGCTGAGTTTGAGCCTTAAAGCGGCTGGGTGAGTGGCTTTTTCCTCGCCGGCCGACCGGGAGAGGATGTCTATGTCGTCAGCGGATCTGGTGTTGTACCAAGAGGAGTTCCAGCGCCTCGAGGACGCTTTGAAGCGTCTGCGCCAGGACGCGAACGCGCGCGCCATTTTCCTCATCGACAAGAACGGCCAGCAGATCGCCGCCGCGGGTGAAATCGCCCAGTTCGACGTCACGTCCCTGGCTTCTCTGACCGCCGGCAATGTGGCGGCAACCGACGGCCTCGCAAAGCTGATCGGCGAGCGGGAGTTTTCGGTCCTCTTTCACGAGGGCCAGCGCGATCACATCCACATCTCGATCGTCGCCAAGCGCGCCATCTTGCTAGTGATCTTCGACGAGCGCTCGTCGCTCGGCCTGGTTCGCTTGCGCGTCAAGCGCGCGAGTAGCGAGATGGAACGCGTCTTCGAGGTCATGGCCCAGAAGGGCGAGGCCGGGCCCGGGGTCGGTAAAGAGGCCAGTCCGTTCGCGGAGATCACCGACGACGACATCGATGCCCTGTTCAGCGACTAAACGCGCCTGGTCGTTCAAGGACAGAGGCGAGTGCTGCCATGACGTTCATCAACTACGCCAGCAAGGAAATCAACTGCAAGATCGTGTACTACGGTCCTGGTCTGTGCGGTAAGACGACCAACCTGCAGTACATCTACACCAAGACTTCGCCCGAGGCGAAGGGCAAGATGATTTCCCTGGCGACCGAAGCTGATCGCACCCTGTTCTTCGACTTCCTGCCGCTCGACCTCGGCTCGATCCGCGGTTTTACCACCCGTTTCCATCTCTACACCGTGCCCGGCCAGGTGTTCTACGACGCCAGCCGCAAGCTCATCCTTAAGGGTGTGGACGGCGTGGTGTTCGTGGCTGACAGCCAGGAAGAGCGCATGGAGGCAAACATCGAATCGATTCGCAATCTCGAGCAGAACTTGCACGAGCACGGATTCGACCTTGCAACCGTCCCCTACGCCCTCCAATTCAACAAACGGGATCTGCCGACAGCCATGCCAGCCGAGGAGCTCTACCGCGTGTTGAACTACAAGCGCGAGCCCACCTTCGAAGCGGTGGCGACCACGGGCATCGGTGTTTTCGACACCCTGAAAGCGGTCGCCAAGCTCATCCTCGTCGAATTGCGGAAGAAATAGACCTCCGACGCATGGCCAAGAACCAGCCCAAACGCAGCGCCCCCGCCGTCGCTTCGGCCGATCCGGCCATTGAGCACTATGAGAACGGCCTGAAGGCGATGTACCGCCAGAAATGGAGCGAGGCGGCGAAGCACTTCGGGCGGGTCGCCGAGTCCGACCAGGGCGACCTCGCCGGCAGCGCGCGCCAGTTGCTGACTACCTGCCGCACGAAGCAAGAAGCACACTCGGCCGATGATCATGCGGAAGACCCATTCCTCCTCGCCGTGGTCAAGAAGAACAATGGCGAGCTCGATGACGCGCTGCAGATCTGCCACCGGGGAGGTCGCCAGAGCAAGGACGAACGCTTCGCCTATCTCGCCGCCTCCGTGCACGCGTTGCGCGGTGAGGGCGAGGATGCGGCGAGGTTTCTCGAGCTCGCCATCGAGCTCAATCCGAAAAATCGTGTTCACGCGTTCCACGACGCCGACTTCGCCAGCTTGCGCGGAGACGCCGCCTTTTCCCGCCTGTTCGGGCTGAGCTAAGGCGCCTTGAGCGCGATCGCGCCCCGGCTCGTCGCGGTGGGCGGCGGGAGCGGGCTTGCCGTATTGCTCCGCGGCCTCAAGCACCGCGTCGGCAATGGCATCGAAGAGCTCGCCGCCGTGGTCACGATGAGCGACGACGGCGGTTCGTCGGGCCGCTTGCGCCGCGACTTCGGCGTCTTACCGCCGGGCGACATCCGCAACTGCATCGTGGCGCTCGCCGACGACGAAGATCAGCTGGCGCGGCTGTTCCAATACCGCTTCCCAACCGGCGGTGATCTTGCCGGACACAGCTTCGGCAATCTGTTCCTGACCGCGCTCACCGGCATCACGGGCGACTTCTATCAAGCGGTGCTCACCGCCGAATCGATCCTCTCGGTGCGCGGGCGCATCCTCCCCGCGACGCTCACCGACACCCGGCTGCGCGGTCGCGGGGTGTCGGGCAGGATCTACGAAGGCGAGACGGCGGTCGGCGCCTCGGGCGAACGGTTGTCAGCAGTCGAGATGGTTCCGGGCACCGCGCCCGCGTTTCCGGTGGCGGTCGACGCACTGCTGCGCGCGGACCTGATCCTGCTCGGGCCCGGCTCGCTCTATACCTCGATCCTGCCCAACTTGCTCATCCCGGGCATTCGCGCCGCAGTCCGAGAGAGCCGCGCACGAGTGATTCTCCTGCTCAATTTGATGACTCAGCCGGGCGAAACCGACGAGCTCGACGGTCTCGCGCACCTCGACGCGATCGAACAGCACGCCGGCAAGGGGCTGATCGACGGCGTGCTGGTGAACTCGACCGCGCTGTCTGACGGTCCGTTGCGCCTTTACGCTGTTGCCGGGGCGCATCCGGTTGCTGTTGATCGAAACGGGTTCGAGCGGCGGGGAGTCGAAGTGCTCGACGCGGATCTGCTCGCCTCGGGCGGCCTCATCCGCCACGATCCTCGCAAGCTCTCGGAAGCCGTCCTTTCCCTGCTCAGCGCATCCGTTCCCTCATGAGTGACGCCAACCAGCGTGTCGCCGTCGTGCTCGCCGCCGGCAAGGGCACGCGAATGCGGTCCGCGAAGCCCAAGGTGCTGCACGAGGCCGCGGGGAAGTCGCTCCTCGCTTGGGTTCTCGATGCGGCGCGTGTCGCCGGCTGCACGCAGATCGCGGTGATCGTCGGCCATGGCTCCGAGGCTGTGCGCGCCGCGTTCAGTGCCCAGCCCGATCTCCTCTGGATCGAGCAGACGCAGCAACACGGCACCGGCCATGCGCTCCTCCAAGCCGAGGGTCACGTTCCCGTGGATGCGACGCTGCTGGTGCTCTCCGGCGACGTGCCTCTGCTCCGCCCGAGCACTCTCGAGGCGCTGGCGCGGGCTGTGGAATCGGGCGCCTGGGGCGCGATGGCGGTTGCGGAGCTCGCGGATCCCGGCGCGCTCGGGCGCGTGGTCGCCCAGCAAGAACGCCGGGACGCGCTCGATCGCATCGTCGAGCACAGCGACGCCAGCGCGGACGAGCGCGCCATCCTCCGAGTCAATTCCGGAATCTACGCACTGCCCTCGAAGGCGATCTTCGGCTACTTGAACGCTCTACAGCCCAACAACGCGAAGGGCGAAATCTATCTCACGGACGCTCTGACGCAGGCCGCCCTCCACGGCCACGAGGTCCGGCTCTGCGATCTTGCGGACGAGTCCGAAGCTTGGGGCGTGAACGATCGCCGCGACCTCGCCGCGGCACACCGTCGGCTGCTCGACCGCCACGCGGCGGCGCTGATGGAGAGCGGAGTCACACTGCTCGATCCGGCAAGCATCTCGATCGAGCCTGGGGTCACGGTCGGCCCGGATACCGTCGTCCATCCCGGTGTCACCGCGATCGGGCGCACGGCGATCGGGCGCGGCTGCGCTTTGCATCAGGGCGCCTGGCTACGCGACACGACACTCGCCGACGACGCGACGGTATGGCCGTACAGCGTGCTCGACGGCGCCACCCTCGAGCGCGGCAGCCAGGCCGGACCGTTCGCACGCCTGCGTCCGGGAGCGCATCTCGGCGAAGGCGCCAAGGCCGGCAACTTTGTCGAGGTCAAGAACTCGCGGCTCGGTCGCGGCGCCAAGGCCTCGCATCTCGCCTACGTCGGCGACGCTGAGGTCGGCGACGGCGCAAACATCGGCGCTGGCGTCATCACCTGTAACTACGACGGCCAGAACAAGCACCGCACCGAGATTGGCCGCGGCGCGTTCGTGGGCAGCGACACCATGCTGGTGGCACCGGTACGGGTCGGCGACGACGCCACCACCGCGGCGGGTTCCGTAATCACGCACGATGTTCCCGACGGCGCGCTCGGCGTTGGGCGCGCGCGGCAACGCAACATCGAGGACTGGGCGGCGCGGCGTTCGAAAGAGTCCGGGACCGAAACGCAGGACAAGGAGTAGCCATCATGTGCGGCATCGTGGGATATCTCGGCGAGCGCGAAGTCGTGCCGCTGTTGATCGACGGCCTGCGGAAGATGGAATACCGCGGCTATGACTCCGCCGGAGTGGTGGTCGTGCGCGACCATGCGCTCGCAGCGGTGAAGGCTGAAGGCAAGCTCGATCGCCTGGTCGAGCGCCTGGCGAAGCAGCCGCTGCACGGCCAGTACGGGCTCGGGCACACCCGTTGGGCTACGCACGGCTCGCCGTCCGAGCGCAACGCGCATCCGGTCCTCGATTCTCGGGGACGCATCGCGCTGATCCACAACGGCATCATCGAGAACTTCCTGGAGCTCAAGCGGCGCTTGATCGGCGAGGGCTTCACGTTTTCCTCGGATACGGATACCGAGGTCGTCGCCAACCTGATCTCCTCGTACATGCAGAAGAGCGCCGGAGCAGAGAGCGCGCTCCACCTGGCGGTCGAGAAAGCGCGTCATGAGCTGGTCGGCCTGTATGCTTTTGCCGCGGTCTCCGCCGAGAGCCCGGAGGGCGAGATTGTCGCTGTGCGCCAAGGGCCGCCGTTGATCCTCGGGCGAGGACAAGACGAGCAGTTCCTCGCCTCCGACCCCTCGGCACTGCTCGCCTACACCCGCGATGTGGTGTTCCTGGAGAATGGCGATCTCGCCCGCCTGACGCGCGGCACGATCGAGATCTGGGACAAAAAGGGCGCGCTCATCGAGCGGCCATCCCAACGCTTGAACTGGGATCCGATCCAGGCGGAAAAGGGCGGCTACAAGCACTTCATGCTCAAGGAGATTCACGAGCAGCCGCAGGCGATTCAGGACACTTTCGCCGGGCGCGTGGATTTCGAGACCGGCGAGATCCACTTCGACACGCTGCAGCTCGATCGTCCGACCGCAAGCGCGTTTTCCCGTCTGCATCTCCTCGCCTGTGGCACCTCCTGGCACGCGGCGCTCATCGGCAAGTTCATGCTCGAAGAGCTGGTACGCATGCCGGTCGAAGTCGACTACGGCTCCGAATACCGCTATCGGGACCCGATCGTCGACTCCACGGTGCTGGCGCTCGGCATCTCCCAGTCGGGCGAAACCGCTGACACGCTTTCCGCGATGGAGGCGGCCAGGGAGCGCGGAGCGCGCCTGTTCTCAATCTGCAACGTGCTCGGCAGTCAGGCGACACGGATCAGCGAGGGCGTTGTCTACACCCACGCCGGCCCCGAGATCGGCGTCGCATCGACGAAGGCGTTCACGACGCAGCTCGTGGCGCTCTACCTGTTTGCGCTCTATCTGCGGCAAGCGCGCGGTTTGCCGATCGAGCCCGCGCATCTGCGCGCTCTGGCTCACTTGCCGCAAGCCGTGACGCAAGCGCTCGAACAGGAATCCGCGCTCGAAGATATGGCGCGCCGCCACTTCCGCGCCGAGAACTTTCTCTACCTCGGCCGCGGCGTGAACTATCCGATTGCGCTCGAGGGTGCGCTCAAGCTCAAGGAAATCTCCTACATCCATGCCGAGGGCTACCCCGCGGGGGAGATGAAGCACGGGCCGATCGCGCTTATCGATGAACACCTCCCGGTAGTCGCAATCGCAACCGGCCAGCGCGTCTTCGACAAGGTGAAGAGCAACATGCAAGAAGTGAAGGCCCGCGACGGCATGGTGATCGCGCTCACCGATCGGGACCCTGAGGATCTCGGCGTGAGAGTCGACGAAGTGATCCGCGTGCCACGCGTCTCGGAGCTCCTGCAGCCGGTCGTGAACGTGGTGCCGCTTCAGCTGCTGGCCTACTTCATCGGCGTGCGACGGGGCGCTGACGTGGATCAACCAAGGAATCTGGCGAAGAGCGTGACTGTGGAATAGCCGGTTTTGCCCCTAGGGTCGCCCCTCGGGATGAAACGGCAGCCGTCCCGGGTTATCATCGCTATGTAGCGACCGCTTGGATCCCGCCGTGCGGGACCGAGACGGAGAGCCAGCCAGAGCGCAGTACCGGACGATGTCGCCAGCAAGGTTCGATCCTTCGGGACGGACACCTGCGAACAAGCGACCCAGTGCCGAGCCCGCGCCATTGCCGAGGCCCTTCCGTCTCATCGAGCGGAGGGGCCTTTTGACGTTCTGGTGTGGGACCGCGAAGGAGACGCAATGGCGACTGAGCGTACCGAAGCACCGAAGCCGGTGAAGACGATCACCGTTCCGTGGGTCACCGCGGCCCCCGGGCGTGGCGAGAAGCTGGTCATGGTGACCGCGTACGACTACCCGCAAGCCCGCGCGGCGGATGCAGCCAGCGTCGACCTGATTCTGGTCGGCGATTCCCTCGCCATGGTCGTCCTCGGTCACACCGACACCCTGTCGGTGACCGTGGACGAAATGCTCCATCACGTGAAGGCCGCCCGTCGTGGCACCGAGCGCGCCCTCCTGGTCGCCGATATGCCCTACGGCTCGTTTCACCTCGGCGCCGAGCAAGCAGTTGCGAACGCCGTTCGCTTCATCAAGGAAGGCGGCGCCCAGGCGGTGAAGATCGAAGGCGCTCGCAGCGAAGTCATCCACGCCTTGGTCGAAGCCGAAGTGCCCGTGATGGCGCACGTCGGACTGACCCCGCAGTCGGTGCACAAGTTCGGCGGCTTCAAAGTACAGGGCCGGGGCGAGGAAGCCCGTAGCGCCTTGCTCGCCGCGGCACACGCCTGTGAGGACGCCGGCGCGTTCTCGATCGTGCTCGAATGCGTTCCCGCGTCGCTCGCCGCCGAAGTAAGCGCCGAGCTTTCGATCCCAACCATCGGTATCGGCGCCGGCGCGGCCTGCGACGGACAAGTGCTGGTCTATCACGACCTGCTTGGACTCGAGGAGCGCATCGCGCCGCGCTTCGTGCGCCGGTACGCCGAACAGGGCAAGGAAGCTCGGGAGGCAATCGCGGCCTTTGCCGCGGACGTGCGTGGCGGTCGCTTCCCCTCGCCGAGCGAAAGCTTCGAAGATCCCGGTGCCCTCAAGCGGCGCGACGAGAGCGTCGGCAAGCTCTACGGTTGAGCGCGGCCATGCAGACCGTCTCCACCGTCGCCGACCTCGCCGACGCGATCGCGAAATTCCGCGCGTCGCGCGCCGAGCGGCCGCAGATTGCCTTCGTGCCGACCATGGGCGCGTTGCACGAGGGTCATCTCACGCTGGTTCGCCACGCGCGCGCACTGGCGCCACACGTGGTGGCGTCGGTGTTTGTTAACCCCACCCAGTTCGGCCCGGGGGAGGACTTCGCTCTCTACCCCCGTCAACCCGAGAAAGATGCCGCGCTGCTGGCGTCTGCCGGATGCGAGCTGCTTTTTCTGCCCGAGGTCAACACCATCTATCCTCTCGGAGGCTCGACTTTCGTCGAGGTCGGCGAAGTCTCCGCAGGACTCGAGGGCGCCGCGCGCCCGGGGCACTTCCGGGGTGTCGCGACGGTGGTGAGCGCTCTCTTTCACCTCGTGCAGCCCGATCTCGCGATCTTTGGCGCCAAGGATGCGCAACAACTCGCGGTCATCCGGCGCATGGTACGCGATCAACACTTTCCGCTTACCGTCGTCGGCCATCCGATCGTACGCGAGCCTGACGGACTCGCCATGTCTTCGCGGAATGTCTACCTTGCGGCGGATGAACGCCGGGCTGCGAGCGTGCTGCATCGCGCACTCGAGGCCGCCCGCAGCGCCATCTCTCAAGGCGAGCGCGGCGCCGCCGCCCTCCGAGGTCTCCTGCGTGAGACCCTCGCCGAGGAGCCTCTCGGCGTCATCGACTACGCGGAAGTGGTCGATGCCGATTCGTTTCAACCCATTGCCAGGCTCTCGGGCCGGGTCGTGATTCCGATCGCCGTTCGTTTCGGCCACACCCGGCTGCTCGACAATTTGCAAGTGGAAGTGTCCTGAAGCACGACAAGGAGTATCGACGACATGCAACGCACCATGCTCAAGTCCAAGATCCATCGCGCCACGGTGACCGACGCCAATCTCGACTATCAGGGTTCGGTGACCATCGATCCGATTCTCATGGAAGCTGCCGATGTCCTCCACCACGAGCGCATCGAGATCTACAACGTGACCAACGGCGAGCGCTTCGCGACCTACGCCATCCCGGGCACGCGGGGAAAGGGCGAGATCGTGATCAACGGGGCCGCGGCGCACAAGGCGTCGCCCGGCCACACCGTGATCCTCGCCACCTACGCCGACTACGACGCGCAGGAGCTCCGCCGCCACAAGCCGGCGGTGATCTTCGTCGACGAGAAGAACCGTCCCAAGGTCCCGGCGCTGGAGACGGTGCGCGTCTAGAGCCCTTTTCGCAGTTCGTCCCATCCCGGTTGACCCTGGAGTCGATTCCAGACTTTAAGATCCTCCTCGATGAGGCTCTTCCAGGGAAACCACGGCCATGCGCATCGGTGAACTCGCCGCCTCCGCCGGCGTGAGCCCCGATACGGTGCGCCACTACGAGCGCTCGGGCCTGCTGCCGCGCGCCGCGCGCACGGCGAGCGGCTATCGGGAGTTTCCACCCGACACTGTCGAGCGCCTGCGTGTCGTGCGGGCCGCTCTTGCCGTGGGCTTCACGGTGGCAGAGCTCGCGCGCATCCTGCGCGAGCGCCAGCGCGGCGGCGCTCCCTGCCGCACCGTCCGGGCTCTGGCCGCCGAGAAGCTCGCCGCAATCGAGCGCCAGCAGCGCGAGCTCGCCGAAGTGCGGCGCACGCTCGTCGCCCTCCTCGAAGACTGGGACGCGCGCCTGGCGGGTCAACCCGAAGGCGAGCCTGCCCACCTGCTCGACCGCCTAGGCACGAAAGTCCAATCCAACCCCCGTCCGCGCCTCCGCCGGACACCAAAGGAGAAAGCATGACCGCATCGCGACGTATCGAGGTGTTCCCCGCCACGCTTCCCACGATTCTCTTCGCCGCTCTTGTCGCCGCGACCCTTCTGGCCGCACACGCTCAGGAGCCCAAGGCGGTTGCGAGTCCGAGCGCGGATCCGATGGCGAGCTGTCCGCTTCATGCGCAACACATGGCCGCCGCCAAGGCCGCAAAGGCAGAAGCCGCGGGAGATGCCGGTCACCAGCATCTCGCGGCGGTCAACGCCCGCGGCGAGGTCGGCATGGGTTTTTCGCAGAGCGCGACAACCCATCACTTCCTGCTTAGGGTGGACGGCGGTGAGATTCAGGTGCAGACCAACGACGTCAACGACGCCGCGGACCGCGATTTGATCCGCAGCCACCTGATCGAGATCGCGCGCAGCTTCGCCGGCGGCGACTTCCACACGCCGGCGTTCGTGCACGACCAGACGCCACCCGGCGTGCCGACGCTCGAACGTCTGGGACAGGCGATCCACTACAGCTACGCCGACCTGGACCAGGGCGGCCGAGTGAGCCTGCGGACGAGCAACCCCGAAGCCCTCGCCGCCGTGCACGAGTTTCTGCGCTTCCAGATCCAGGAGCATCAAACCGGAGACTCGCTTCAGCCAGGCTCCTGAGCTTCGCAACACGGGCGGGCGGCTCACCACCGCTCGCCCACGCGTATATCCCGGTGCGCCCGTTTGAACCCTCTAACCTCCCATTCAGACCCGCATCCAAACTCGGTCGAAACCTCCGCGTAGCCTTGGCGTGTGCGGCAAATCGCACGCGCAAAACCCGCTCGGGAGGTCGTCTTTGAGAACCGCCGTCAACATCGCCCGCTTCCGCTTGGCCGCTGCCGGCCTCCTCATGCTCACGGCGCCCGTCCTCGCCGATACCTCGCGAACGCGCGCGCGCGCGGTCACCCAACTCGCCGACGGCGTCTACACGATTCGCCACGTCGATCCGTTTCCGGGATACGTGCACGGCAACACGACCGTGATCATCGGCGACCGCGAGGTCTTCGTGGTCGATTCCTGCAACACCTCGGCCGCCGCCAAGGAGGACATCGCGCAGATCCGCCAATGGACAGCGAAGCCCGTGCGCTGGGTGCTCAACACCCATTGGCATCAGGATCACAACGCGGGTAACAAGGACTACCTCGAAGCCTTTCCCGGCGTCGCGATCCTCGCGCACACCGAGACGAAAGCGATGCTCGACGCCACCACCCCGCACGTGTCGGCCGACGGTGTGAGAATCCTGAGCGACGCCCTGGAGCAAACCAAGAAGACCCTGGCGCGCGGTAAGGGCGCGACCGGAAAGCCGCTCTCCGACGCCGGCCGCAAGGACCTCGAGGAGCAGATCGCGGCCGGCCCCTCGATGCTCGAGTCCCTGCGCACCTACGTCTATCAACCGCCCACGATGGCTTTCGAGGAATCGCTGACCATCGACCTCGGCGGCCGCGAAGTTCAAGTGACGCACCCCGGACGCGGCAACACCGGCGGCGATGCCATCGCCTACCTGCCGAAGGAAAGGATTCTCATTGTCGGCGACCTGGTCGTTCATCCCGTCCCCTTCACCTTCGACGGCTACCCCAGCGATTGGGTCCACACCCTCGACACCCTCGCCGCCTTCGATGCCACCACGATCGTTCCAGGCCATGGCGAGGTCGAACACGACAAAACATATCTCCTGGCTCTCCGCTCGCTCTTGCAGTCCGTGGTCAGCCAGGTAAACGCGCAGGTCCTGCGCAACTCGGAAGTCACCCTCGACGAAGTGAAGAAGCAGTTCGATATCAAGAACTTGCGCCAGAAGACCCTGGGGGAAGACAAGGAAGACGCGTACTTCTTCGACTACGCGATGGCGTCCTTTACTAGCCTCGCCTTCTACGAGGCCAAACAACGCTGAAGACCGTCTCTATCGCTGAAAACAAGGGGGTTGCGCCACTCGACCCCCTGTCCTAGAATTCCCCTTCCGCGCAGGACTCCTGTGCAGCCATAGCTCAACTGGATAGAGCGACAGACTACGGATCTGTAGGTTGGGGGTTCGACTCCTCCTGGCTGCACCATTTCCTCCCTACTCCCATAGTGGTTGGCCTCTTTCCGCGGTGTTTAGCAGGGGGCGGCAAGCTGCACGAGGGACGATAGAGGGGCGACCTATGACAGCGGCGCTGCTGCCTCTTCACCATCCTGCAGCTGACGACTTGGTTATGGCCGACTCCGTCGCCGCGGTCGAGACAGCCAGCGTTGCCTCGGTGCTCTCACGCTCGGCCTGGATCCGCCGAGCCGAGCGACTTCGCGTCCGCCACGGCAGGACCTCGTCCAGCATCTTTGCAACTCGGGCATCACCCAGACAGACCCGGTGACGTCCGAGACTCACGGAATGCGAACCGTCGCAGTCTCAAGATCGTTGAGCGGCTCCGCACCCCCGAACGCCGCAGCTGGCAGAGCTCGTGATGCCGTATGCGACTACCGCGACTGTCGTCAGGCGCGCAGCCTCCTGAGCGCTACCCACGCCATCATCGCAGCGAGCAACGCCAGCGCGAGCTCGGAAAGGGTGGGGATGGGGATCGCGGCCTGGGCAAAGACCGTTACTGAGCTGGTGTTGTTGCTTGGATTAGGATCGGTCACTCCGGTCGGCGTACCAATAGCGGCGGTGTTGGTGATCGGGCCAGACGCCAGGTTGGAGGTCGTGCAGATGGCGGTGTAGGTGACGCCAGAACCGCTTGGCAGATTCACCGTATCGCTGATGTTCCCTGAGCCCGACGCAGTGTTGCCGGCGGCGCCGCCGCTGGCCACGCTGGAGTAGGTCACGCTGGCACACGCCGCCGGGAAGGTGTCCGTCACCGTGACACCCGACGCGTCGCTGGGACCTTCGTTGCTCGTCACGATGGTGTAGGTGACCGCGCTGCCGGGCGCAACCGTCGACGCTCCTGCCGCCTTGCTGATCGTGAGATCGGCTCCGAGCGAGAGCGTGTCATTGTCGGTCGCCGAGTTGTTGCCGGGCGCGGGATCGGTGACACCACCCGGCGCTGTCACCGTCGCAGTGTTCGAGAGCGAGCCGCTCGCTGCCGGGGAGATCGTGCACGATGCCGTGTAGG
>JBDTNL010000070.1:0-20360 GCA_039933785.1 Acidobacteriota bacterium | reverse complement strand
CTTAAAATCCTTTGTCTCGCGAGAGGCGTGCGGGTTCGAGTCCCGCCTCCGGCACCAAGGCGCGAGCGCGTGAGGAGATAGACATGGAAACCCTGGTTGAGATCTGTCTCGGCATCTCGCTGAGCGCGGCCTGCGGCCTGCGCATCTTCGTCCCGCCGCTAGTGATGGGCATCATGGCGCGCTGGGGTTTCCTGCATCTCGGTGCGGGCTCCGACTGGATGGCGTCGACACCCGCCTTGGTGGCCTTGGGCGTCGCTACCTTCCTCGAGGTCGCCGCGTACCACATCCCTTGGCTGGACAACGCCCTCGACTTGATGGCTGGTCCGCTCGCAATTCTTGCTGGCATCGCCGTTTCTTTCGCGGTGCTGAATGGCGAGGATCCGCTGCTGCGCTGGGCGCTTGCCCTGGTGGCAGGTGGAGGAGCCGCCGCCGCGGTCCAAACGGCGACCACGCTGGCCCGCCACGTTTCGTCGCTCACCACCGGTGGACTGTTGAATCCAGTGCTGGCGGCCGGCGAGGCTTTGGGGGCCTTCCTGGTCTCGGTGGCGGCCATCCTCATTCCGTTGGTCGCTCTGGCCGCCGGAGGGACCGCGCTGCTGATCTACTGGCGGCGAAATCGTAGATCAACGGCGGAGGCCATTGTCTGATGTCGACCGATGCAGCACTGCTCGCCGAGGTACCGTTCTTTCAGCTCCTCGACGACCACGAGCGCGCGGTGCTCGCCGCACAGCTCGATGTGGTGAATTTACCCGTCGGAACTCAGATGTGGGAGTACGGCGATCCCGGTGGCGACATGTACGTCATCCGCGCGGGATTAGTCGAGCTCTTCATGCGCGACGACACCGGCGAGCGCATCGTGCTCGAGGTCATCGGACCGGGAGAGTTGTTCGGCGAGCTCTCGCTGCTCGACGGCGGCTCGCGTACCGCCTCGGCCGTGGTGATCGAGGAGCTCGAGGCCCTGCACGTCGACCGCGGCGATCTCAACCACTTCCTGCACGTTCAACCGGCCGCGGCCCTCGATTTGCTCGGTGCCATGGCCAAGCGCATGCGCCGTACGGTGGAGCTGCTCAGGCACACCGCCTCGCGCAATGTGAACCTGGAGATGGAAGACAAGCGGTCCGGCGTACAGAAGGCGGCGGACTGGATCGCCGAGTTCAGCGGCAGCATTCCGTTTCTCATGATCCACATCGTGATCTTCGCGCTCTGGATCCTGCTCAATTTGAAGGGCATTCCCTACGCTCCGATGTTCGACCCGTTCCCCTACGGTCTGCTCACCATGGTGGTGTCGCTCGAAGCCATCATCCTGTCGGTTTTCGTGCTGCTCAGCCAGAATCGGCAGGTAGCAAAGGACCGCGTCCGGAGCGACGTAGAGTATGAAATCAACCTGAAGGCAGAGCTCGAAATCGCCCACATGCACGAGAAGATGGACCGCCTGACCTCCGAAAATGCCCGTCGGCTGGAAAAGATCGAACGCACGCTGAGCGCCCGCTGAGCCCTCGTCAGGGTGCCAATTCGTGCTTGAGCCGCCAGGGTAGATCAGACAGAATCCAGCCACTGGTCCGGCGACCTCGCCGGTCCGCCAGTGACCCGAAACATTCGCCGATTCAATGATCGATACTCTGCAGCACCCTGCCCCCAAGGCCCTCCCGTTCAGCGAGGAGGCCGAGCGCGCCGTACTCGCCGCGGTGCTGCTCGACCCGCCGCTCCTGGCGGTGATGGCCGGCCGGCTGGTAGTCGAGGACTTCTATCTCGACCGGCACCAGCTGATCTATCAGGGGATGATCGATTTGCAGGCCGCGCAGTCGCCGATCGATTTGCGCACGTTGCAAGCCCGTCTCGAGCAGCGGGCCGTCTTCGACAACGTCGGCGGCGTGGCGTATCTCGCGACCCTCGATCTCGACCTGCCCGACCTCGGGCGCATCGACACCTACGTCGAGCTGGTCAAGGAGCGCTCGCTCCGCCGCCGCCTGATTCGCGCCTGCGGCGAGATCACCCGCGATTGCCTGGATGGCGGCGTCGACGCGGCGCAAGCGCTCGGTCGCGCCGAAGAAGCCATCCTCACGCTCGGCGAGGAGGCTATCCCCCGCGGTTTCGAATCGATCGGCAAGGTCTTCGCCACGACTCTCGAGGATCTCGAGGAGCGCTCACCGAGCGCCATGGTCGGCGTGCCCAGTGGCTTCATCGACTTCGACGAGATGACTCGCGGATTGAACCCCTCGAACCTGATCATCGTCGCCGGCCGCCCGGGCATGGGCAAGACCAGCTTGGCGATGAACATTGCCCAGAACGTCGCCGTGCGCGAGAAGAAGTCGGTGGCCGTGTACTCGCTCGAAATGAGCAAGCACGAGCTGGCCCTGCGCGTTCTGGCGTCCGAGTCCGACGTCGAGTTTCGCTCCCTGCGCACCGGACACATGTCGCAGAAGCAGTGGGGCAGGGTGATTCAGACCGTAAAGGCGATGTCCGGTACCTTGCTCTTCATCGACGATTCCGCCAACCCGACGCTGCTCGAGGTCGCTTCAAAGGCCCGGCGTCTGAAGGCCGACAAGGGCCTCGACCTGATCATCCTCGACTACCTGCAGCTCATGCAGGCGGGCGGCCGCTACGAGAACCGTAACCTCGAGATCGCCGCCATCACCCGCGGTTTGAAGCAGCTCGCCAAGGAACTCGCGGTGCCGGTCATCGCGCTCTCGCAGCTCTCTCGCGCGCCCGAGCGGCGCGGCGCGGATCACCGTCCGCAACTCTCCGACCTACGCGAATCCGGCGCCATCGAGCAGGACGCCGACATCGTGGCCTTCGTCTATCGCGACGAGGTCTACAACGCCGCGGACGACAACTCGAACCGGGGACTTGCCGAGCTCATCGTCGCCAAGCACCGCAACGGAATCACCGGTACCATCCAACTGGTGTTCCAGGGCGAGACCACCAGCTTCCGCAATCGCGCGAAATTCGATGGCCCGGGCCCTGGCCCCGGCAGCTATTGAGGTTCACCTGTTGAGCAGCGCGGGAGCAGCGGCCGAGGCAATGCGGCCAGCCTGGGTGGACGTGGACCTCGACGCCTTGACGGCGAACCTCGCGACCATGCGCCGCGCGGTCGGCCCGGCCAAGATTCTGGCCGTGGTCAAGGCCGATGCCTACGGACACGGCTCCGCCCCGGTGGGTCTCGCTCTCGAACAGGCCGGTGTCGACTGGCTGGGTGTCGCGTTGGTCGAGGAGGGCGCGTGGCTGCGCCGCGCTGGCGTCATGGCGCCAGTTCTAGTCCTCGGGACGGTGCAGCCGCAGCAGCTGCCGCTGTTCCGTCGCTATGACCTGATGCCGACGGTCTCGAGCCTCGACCAGCTGCAATTGTGGGCCGACTACGCCCGGGATTTGGCTTACGCGCAGCCCCTGCATCTCAAGATCGACACTGGCATGACCCGTCTCGGGCTGGCGCTCGACGAAACCGCGCGCGGGCTCTCTCTGCTGCGTGAGCATCCGCACCTCGAGCTCGCCGGACTGCTGTCTCATCTGGCTGACGCAGACCTTCTGGAGAGCTCGCACAACGCCGAACAGACGCAGCGTTTCGACGAGGTCCTCGCCCTCCTCACGCCGGCGGAGCGCGAACGGATCGACCTCCATCTCGCTAACAGTGCGGGCTCTCTGCATCACGAGGAAACCCGCCACACCCTGGTTCGTCTGGGGCTGGCGCTCTATGGTCTCGATCCGGCGGGAAATACGTTCGGCCTGCGCCCGGTCATGTCGGTGCGGGCGCGGATCGTTCATCTACGTGAGGTGCCGGAAGGGACACCGCTCGGCTACGGCGGGCGGCGGATCACGAGCTGTCGCAGCCGTATCGCCGTCGTGCCGATAGGGTACGCCGACGGCTACAGTTGGCGGCTGTCGAACAAGGCCGAGGTGCTGGTTGGCGGGGCTCGCCTGCCAGTCGCCGGCGCGGTCAGCATGGACATGACGTTGGTCGACGTCACGGGAACCGGGGCGGCGCTGGGTGACGAGGTGGTGTTGATGGGGGAACAGGGCAAGGAGAGCATCGGCGCGGCGGAGCTCGCGCTCATCGCCGGCACGATTCCCTACGAGCTGCTCTGCTTGCTCGGCCTCCGCCTGGTCCGCCGTTACTGGCAGGCGGGGAGCGTGGTCGACGTGCGCTCGCGCTTCTTCGGGGTCTCCTTGTGACCGCCATCCTCGAGTCCTTCGTCAACGAAGTCGGCCGCTTCTTCATCACCCTGTGGCGGGTGTTGGTGTGGACTCCGCGTCGCCCGTGGGACTTCAAGCAGCTGTTCCGCCAGATGGTGCTGGTCGGGATCGGGTCGATCCCCGTGGTCCTGCTGACCGCGATGTTCACCGGCATGGTTCTCGCCCTGCAGACCTTCACCGTCTTGCAGCGCGTCGGCGCCGAGAGCTTCGTCGCCTCCCTGGTCTCGCTGTCGACCGTGCGCGAGCTCGCGCCGGTGATCGGCGGCTTGATGATCGCCGGCCGCTGCGGATCGGCCATGGGCGCCGAGCTCGGAACGATGCGGGTTACCGAGCAAATCGACGCGCTCGAGGTTCTCGCTACCGACCCGATCCACTACTTGATGGTCCCTCGCGTTTGGGCGACCACGATCATGCTGCCGCTGCTGATCGCACTGGCCGATGCGATCAGCATCTTCGGCGGCTACTTGATCTCGGTCGTACTGATGGGCGCCAACGCGGTGACCTACACGCACCGCACGTACCAGTACATGGACCTCAACGACTTCTTCTCGGGGCTGGTCAAATCGGCGGCGTTCGGCCTCATCATCGCGGTCGTCGGATGCCAGAGCGGTTTCTACACCAAGGGCGGTGCCGAGGGCGTCGGCCGGGCGACGACCCGCGCCGTGGTCATCGCGTCGATCGCCATCCTGATCACCGACTTCTTTCTCACCAAGATCCTCTTCTAGGCCATGCCCGCCACGACTCCAGACCGACCGATCAAGATTCGCCTGCGCGGCGTATCGAAGAGCTTCGGCTCCAAGGTCGTGCTCGACGATCTGAACCTCGACATTTACGAGGGCGAGTCGGTTTCCATCATCGGCGGCTCGGGAACCGGCAAGAGCGTCCTACTGAAGCACATCATCGGCCTACTGTCGCCGGACTCCGGCACCGTGATCGTCGATGGCGTCGACATCGCGAGCCTCGACAATCGCTCGATCACCACCTTCCGGCGGCGTTTTGGCATGGCATTCCAGGAAGGGGCGCTCTTCGACTCGATGAATGTGTTCGAGAACGTCGCGTTCCCGCTTCGCCGCGCCTCGGCCTTGGGCGAGGCCGAAATTCGGGCGCGGGTGGAGGAGTGCCTCAACCTCGTTCGCCTCTCGGGTCAGAGCGGCAAGGCGCCGTCCGAACTCTCGGGCGGCATGCGGCGCCGAGTCGGCTTCGCCCGCGCGATCGCGCTCAAGCCGCAGATCCTGCTCTTCGACGAGCCCAACACCGGCCTCGATCCGGTGATCAAGGCGATGATCGACGAGTTGATCGTCGAGATGCGGACCGAGCTTGGATCGACGACCGTCACCATCACGCACGACATGCGGAGCGCCTTTCGCATCTCCGACCGCGTTGGCATGCTCCACCAGGGAAAGATCATCGCCCTCGCGCCGCCGGAGGAGTTCAAAAAGATCGCCGACGAGCGCGTGCAACAATTCATCAATGGCATCGCGGTCGGGCCGCTCACCGCCTGAGCCTGGAGTCGAGGAAAGCCCATGAATCAAGCCCTGCGCGTCGGTATCTTCATGACGGTATGCCTGCTGGTGATCGGCTACATGATCCTGCGCATCGAGGACATCTCGCTCTTCGGCAGGAAGGGGCCCGCCATCGACATCGTGTTCGATTCGGTGGCCGGCCTGGATGACAAGGCCGCGGTTCGGATCGCAGGTGTGCGAGTAGGGCGGGTCGACGGCATCGGCCTCAAGGGTTCGCAGGCTCGCGTCACGGCGCGCCTCGATCAGCCGATCCGGCTCACCCAGGGAACCACGGCGTCGGTGGCGAGCCTCAGCCTCCTGGGAGAGAAGTACGTCGAGCTCGTCCCCGGCCCGGACAACGCACCCCTGTTGGCAGCGGGTACCGTACTCAAAGGGACGACTCCGGTGACCTTCGATCAGGCCATGGCCAAGATCAACAACATCGCCGACTCGCTCGGCGAGGTGACCGGGTCGCTGACCGGAAAGGGCGGCAGCGAGAACGCGATCGGTCGCCTGATTGCCAATCTCGAGGCCACCAGCGCCGACATCCGCGCCCTGGTCGGCGCCAACCGGGCGCAAGTGAACGCGACGATCGGCAACTTCGAAAAGTTCAGCGCCACGCTCGCGGAGCAGCTACCCAAGCTCACGCAGCAGATGCAGTCGGTCCTAGCGCAAGTCGACGGGGTGGTCGGGGAGAACCGCGAAAACCTGAAAGGCAGCATGGCGAACATCCGCGAGGTGACCGACCGCATCCAGACCTCGGTCGATAATCTGAACGAGATCTCGACCAAGATCGCCAAGGGCGAGGGCACCATCGGCAAGCTCGTGCAAAGCGATGCGGTCCACGATCAGTTGATGACGACCCTGGGCTCGATCGACTCCGGCGTGAAGTCCCTGGGCGACACCCTCGGTCGAGTGCAGAAGCTGAAACTCGACCTCGGCTTCGAGGGCGGCTATCTGCAGAGCGCCAAGGACTCGCGCAGTCAGTTCAACTTGAATCTACGGCCCAACGAGAACAGCAACCACGAATACCGCGTCGAGGTAGTGAGCGACCCACGGGGCCGCGAGCAATCGAAGACCGAGGTCGTGACCGTCCTTCATCCAGACGGTTCGCAAGACACCACCACGACCCGGAAGGTCACCACCGATCAGGCGTATTCGATCTCGGCGCAGTATGGGTACAAGATCGGGGCGGCGGAGCTACGCGCCGGCCTGATCGAGTCGAGCGGTGGCGGCGGGATCGACTACTCCCTCTTCGACCAGCGTCTCAAGCTCTCCTTCGACGCTTTCCAGTTCAACCGCGCGGGCGATCTCAACGCCCACCTGCGGCTCGCCGGCCGCTGGTACTTCAATCCCAGCATCTACGTCATGGGCGGCTACGACGACTTCCTGGAGAAGAAGCGCGACTCCGTGGTCTTCGGCGCCGGCATTCGTTGGAACGACGACGATCTGAAGTATCTGCTCGGGTCGTTGCCCAAGTTCTGAGGATCCGCTTCTGATGGCGCGCGCCGCAACGCTCTTCGTCTGCCAGACCTGCGGCCACCAGTCGCCCAAGTGGCTGGGGCGCTGTCCGGAATGCGGCGCCTGGGGAGCGCTCGCCGAAGAACGCGCTCCCGCCGGAAAGGCCGCGAAAGCAGGCTCACTCAGCGCACGGCCGGCGATCGCGATGCCGCTCAACCAGGTCTCCGAGGAGGCCGTTCCGCGCTTTGCCAGCGGCCTGCCCTTGCTCGATCGCGTGCTCGGCGGTGGACTGGTTCCCGGCGGCGCGGTGCTGATCGCCGGCGAGCCCGGCATCGGCAAGTCGACGCTGCTCCTGCAGGCGGCCGAGCAATTGGCGCGGCAGGGCAAGGTGGCGCTCTACATCAGCGCCGAGGAGTCGCCGCGTCAACTTCGCTTGCGCGCCGTGCGACTCGGTGTCGGCCATTCGGGGCTTCTGGTCGCCGGAGAGAATGCACTCGAGTCCATCCTCGCGGCCGCCGAGCGCGAAGAGATCTCGGCGCTGTTCGTCGATTCCGTACAGGCGGTACGAAGCGACGCCATGGAGAGCCCCGCCGGCTCGATCGGCCAGGTGCGCTTCGTGGCCGACCGTCTGGTCGAATTCGCCAAGCGCCGCGATGTCGCGCTGTTCCTCGTCGGCCACGTCACCAAGGAGGGCTCGATCGCCGGCCCCAAGGCGCTCGAGCATCTGGTCGACACAGTGCTCGCTTTCGAGGGCGAGGCGGAATCTCAGCACCGTCTGCTGCGGGCCACGAAAAACCGCTTCGGACCGACCGGCGAAGTCGGCATGTTCGAGATGCGGGAGGGCGGTCTGGTTCCGGTCGAGGATCCCTCGCGGGCGCTGCTCGAGCGCCGCCGCGGAGACGCGCCGGGCTCGGCCGTCGTCGCCAGCCTCCAGGGCTCACGGCCTCTCCTGGTCGAAGTCCAGGCGCTGGTGAACCCGACCAAATTCCCGAGCCCACGCCGTATGGCGGTCGGCCTCGAAATGAATCGGGTGGTGCTCCTGCTGGCCGTTCTCGAGCGCTTTGCGGGGCTGCATCTCGGTGACGCCGACGTGTTTCTGAACGCGGTCGGAGGACTCTCGGTACGCGAGCCGGCGGCGGACCTCGGCACCGCCGCCGCGCTGCTCTCCGCGGCCCACGACAAGCCGCTGCCCGCGGACATGGTGTTCTTCGGTGAGGTCGGGCTGCTGGGCGAGGTCCGTGAGGTGTCGCAGAGCGAGGGGCGACTGCGCGAGGCCGCCCATCTCGGGTTCAAGACGGCCTGCGTCGCGCGGCAAGCGTCGCTGCGGGCTGGCGGCGTCACCTGCCGCCCCGTGGACACAGTCACCGAGCTGGCGGCCATGCTGGTCCGCGGATAGCTCGCCGATCCAAGTCGGCGAAGCCTCGGAGGGTGTCAGAGCATCGGGTCGTGTCCGGCGAGACGCTGGAAGGCCTCGAGGTAGCGCTCGCGTGTGCCTTCAACGACCTCCAGGGGCAACTCCGGGGGAGCGGACTCGTGATCCCATCCCGACGCGTCCAGCCAATCCCGCACGTACTGCTTATCGAACGAGACCGGCTCGGTGCCTGGGCTCCAGCTGGATGCCGCCCAATACCGCGACGAGTCCGGCGTGAGCACCTCGTCGATCAGGGTCAGCTCGCCGTCGACCTCACCGAACTCGAACTTGGTGTCGGCGAGCAGCATTCCGGCAGTAAGGGCATGCTCGGCCCCACGGCGATACAAGTCGAGCGTAAGATCGCGGAGGCGGGCCGCCAGCTCCTTGCCCACGCCTTTCTCCAGCGTCGCATAGTCGATGTTCTCGTCATGGCCGCTCTCCGCCTTGGTAGCGGGAGTGAAAATCGGCGAGGGCAGCCGGCTGGCACGCTCCAACCCGGGGGGCAGCTTGATCCCGCAGGCGCTTCCCGTGGCCTTGTACTCCTTGAACGCGCTGCCCGCCAGATAGCCGCGCGCCACGCACTCGAAGGGCACGACCTGGGCTTTCTTCACCAGGACCGAACGCCCCGCGAGGACGTCGCGGTGCTTACGGAGTGGGACAGGGAAGTCGGCGATGTCGGTCGCCAGCAGATGGTGCGGCACTAGACCATCGAAGCGTAGGAACCAGAAGCTCGACAGTTGAGTGAGCATCTTGCCCTTGTCCGGAATTCCCGGCCGCAGCACATGGTCGTAGGCCGACAGGCGATCGCTGGCGACGATCAGCAAGCGATCGCCCAGGTCGTACACGTCGCGCACCTTGCCCCGCTTCGGAGCCGGTAGATCGGATAGCTGGGTTTCCAAGACAACTTCCCGCATGCACGCTCTCCATACAGTCAATCGCGGGCGCGACGCGCTCCCAGCGTGTTTACGAACTCGCGCTCGAGGACGCCGACCAGATCGGCGCCCTCTGGTTCAATGGTTTCCAGCCGCTCCAACCCCTCGGCATCGATCACTTCGTAGACCGCCAACTTGTCCAATCCCTTGAGACTCGCGAAACCCAACCGACGGAACCCGATGTCCACCGGTCCCGCCGCATCGGAAACCGAGACCGCCACGTATGCCCGTTCGTCTTCTCGCGTCCGCCAGAACGACGGGAACGAGCCTTCACGGCTCAGCCGGGCGATGAAGGGCCCGGTGGCGACGATGCCCTCGTTGATCAGCGTGCCGTTTTGATTCAGATAGGCGTAGAACAGCCGCGACTCCTCACGCTTGTCGACTACATCGGCGTTTTCGCCGAGCAGGGGAGCGAAGAAGCGGTTGACCGTAGCCTCGGGATAGCCCAGGTTGAGCATCAGGATCTTGATCTCGTCGAGATCGCGCACGCCCTTGCCGGTGGTCAAGCGGGAGAGCTCGACGACGCCATGGCCGAAGAATTCGTAGCGCTCCCCGTCACCGGTCAAGCCGCTCTGGATCGGCAGCAGGCGGTATTGCCCGTAGTTCAGCGCGATCCGCAGGCCTCGGTCGAAGGGAAATCCTTCACCCAAGATCTTGCGGTAGTGGCGCTGGGTGTGGATCGCGCATACCAAGACCCGGCGAGCTTCGCGGGCTGAATAAAACGCCCCGTCGCCGAGATACTTCTCGAGCTTCAGACGGTGGGAGTACGCGAAACGATTGATCTTGCGCTGGAAGCGAAAGATCATGCGGAATGAGTTGTCCTGCTCCTCGGTGCCCGACCAACGCAGGCGCGAAATGATCTCGGAGAAGCTGGTGAGATCGTAGATCATGCCGCAGCGCTCAACCCGCGGATCGACCACCCAGCCCGACATGAAATCCAGCGGGCGGGTGCTCGGCGAGAGTTGAACCGTGCGTACTCCACGACCGCTCGGGCTGCTCCCGACGTCGCGGCAGACCAGCGAGTCACCGGCGCGCTCGAGCGGCAGGATCAACCGCCGCAGGCCGTGGAAGAGCTCGAATTCCTTGAGCTTGCCGAGCAGCTTCTCGTAGACCTGGACCTGCGCCGGATCGAGCAGGCGTTGGGCGTCGTACTGCGGCCGCCCCGACAAGTAGGTGAGGTAACCGGAGCGGCGCAACAGCTCACGGCCGTCGCCGTCGGGATCGCAGTTCGCGAGGTGCCGCACGGCGGAGCGCAATTCATAGTCCGTGCGCAGCTGCTTGGTGTGCCATTCGGCGAGGGCGTCGATGCGGGAGCGCAGCTCGCGCCCGTCGATGCGCAGGCAGCCGCTGAAGTATCCGCTGAGCTCGGCGAGATTGGCGCTGATGTGGTTCTCGGTGAAGATCAGGACGTTGTCGCGCAGGCGGGTGAGCAGCGGCGGGAAGAGCTCCTCCTCGACCTCGTCGGTATCGAGCGCCAAGCCGTTCACCACGTCGTAGGTGAGCGACAGCACCTTGTCGAGAAACCGTTCGAGGACGCGATACTTGACCGCTTCACCGTGCTCCCGCCCGACCTGCAGGTCGAGCCGCAGGACGCGTTTGGGCGTCTCCTTTAGCAGGCGCGCGACTTCGACCGTCTGGCTGAGCCAGAACACGGCTGGATGGTGGCGCCCGTTGCTCGACAGCGAAACGTTCTCGACCGCCCGGGCGAGCAGCGTGCGATAGCGATCCCAGGCCGCACCGTATATCTTTCGGTCGTAGATCTGTCGGCGAATCATCGCCACCTGCAGCTCTTCTTCTGCCTGGAGATACTCCTCCAGCGCCTGCACCAGGGCGCGCATGCCTGACGACTGCAGGACCGGGAAGCCGTAGAGCGGCGTGCTGCTCTCGTCTTCGAGGAAAACCTGCTGCGGCTGAGGAAGCGAGACCAATGGGTCCGGCACCAGCGCCCGAAGCTCCTCCGCGTCGGGGCGGAAGAAGTTGAACGGGCCGCGGAGCAGCAGGTGGAGGGGCGGGGAGCTCATCGGCGTCGAGTGACTCCTATAGCATACGCGCTCGAGCGACGGCGGTCTCCCTGTGAGGCGAGGAGTGCGAATGAGCGGTACTGCCAAGGTGGTGCTTCAGGGCACCGGAAAAGGTCTGGCCCGGGTCTGGGCCGTGGGTGCGTTTCGCGGGAAGACCCCCGCCATCACCGGCCTCTCCAAGTCGATTGGCGTGGCCGTTTCGAGCCTCCACGCTCGCAAGAGTTGGAAGGGTGACGAGGGTCAGGTCGCCGAGACCGAACTCGCCGACGGCATCCTCGTCCAGCTCCATGGCCTGGGCGATCCGGAGCCGTTCGAGCTCCGCTCCTTGCGCAAGTGGCTGGGCAAGGTCGCGGCGGCCGCGGTTCGTGGCGGCGGCAGCAAGTTGGGTCTCGCGCTGCCCGATCACGCGGCGCTCCGAGGCGAGGCCGCCGAGGCCGCGTTGATCTCCGTCGCCTGCCTCGGGTACGCCTTCGATGACTACAAGTCGAAACCAGCCGACGGCGAAAAGGGCATCCAGTCGGTCCAGGTCGCCCCGCCGCCCGGTCAGCGGGCCAGCTACCAGAGCGCCCTCGCCTCCGCGCTGACCCTGGCCGAGAGCATGGCCTACGTCCGTGACCTCGCGAACACGCCCCCGAACGACGCCACCCCGGAGTGGATCGCCAGCCGCGCGAAAGAGCTCGCGCGCGCGGCGGGGATGAAAGCTACGGTGCTCGGCCCGTCGGAGCTCGCCGCGCGCGGTATGGGCGGCATCCTCGCGGTCGGATCGGGTTCGGCCAACACGCCGCGCATGGTGCGGTTGGAGGTGGGCAAGGGCCCGTTCACCGTGGCCCTGGTAGGCAAGGGCGTCACCTTCGACACCGGCGGCATATCGATCAAGCCGGCGAGTGGCATGGAGGACATGAAATACGACAAGTGCGGCGCCTGCACCGTGCTCGGCGTCGCCCGCGCGGTGGCCGCACTCCGCTTGCCGCTTCGTCTGCGGGTCTACATGCCGCTCGCCGAAAACATGGCGAGCGGCACCGCGTATCGGCCCGGCGACATCGTGCGCTGTTACAACGGCAAGACGGTCGACATCACCAACACCGATGCCGAGGGGCGCATGATCCTCGCCGATGCGCTGGCCTGGGCGGCCGAAGAAAAGCCTGACGTGATGCTCGACTACGCGACACTCACCGGCGCCTGTGTCGTCGCCCTGGGAAACTCCGCCGCCGGCCTGTTCTCGCCCGACGATGCACTGGCGGAAACCATCCTGAAGGCGGCGAAGACCTCGGGCGAGCGCCTGTGGAGACTGCCGCTCTGGCCGGAGTACCTCGAGGACATGAAGGGCATCCACGGTGATCTCAAGAACTCCGGCAGCCGCTGGGGCGGCGCGAGCAGCGCCGCGGCGTTCCTGGCTCAGTTCACCGGCGACATCCGTCGCTGGGCGCACTTCGATATCGCCGGCCCGGCCTACATCGGCAGCGACCGCGGCAGCGGCGACAAGGGCGCCACGGGCTATGGCGTGGCGCTCACCGTGAGAGTTCTCCGCCAGCTCGCCAGCGAACACGCGCGCCAGGCCTAGATCGGCATGGCCGAGCTGCCCCTACTCGAGGTCCGCGACCTCCGCGTCGAATTCCCGGCGGGAGGAGGATGGATCGAAGTGGTGCGCGGCTTGTCCTTCTCGATCGAACGCGGGGAAGCCGTCGGCCTGGTGGGCGAGTCGGGGTCTGGCAAGAGCGCCTCGGCGTTGGCGCTGCTTCGCCTCCTCGAGCCCGCCGGCCGGCAGCGCGGCGAGATCCGGCTCGACGGTAAGGACCTCCAGGGCATGACCGAGCGCGAGTTGCAGGAGGTGCGCGGCGGCCGCATCGGCCTGGTATTCCAGGAGCCCATGACGGCGCTCAATCCCGCGATCTCGATCGGTGAGCAAGTCGCCGAGACCGTGCGCGCCCATCGCCGCATCGGCCGCCGGGAAGCCCGCTTTGAAGCGATCGCGCTGCTCGAACGGGTCGCGTTGCCGAATCCTTCCCGGCGCTACGACGACTATCCGCATCAGCTCTCCGGTGGGCAGCGCCAGCGCGTTCTCATCGCCGCCGCCCTCGCCGGCGGGCCGGCGCTGCTGATCGCGGACGAACCCACCACCGCGCTCGACGTGACCTTGCAGGCGCAGGTCCTCGACCTGCTTCGCCGGTTGCGCGACGAGATGGGCCTCGCCGTACTCCTCATCACGCACGATCTCGCGGTGGTGGCGCAACTCTGCCAGCGCGTACTCGTGCTCTACGCCGGACGACTCGTCGAGGAGGGGCCGATCGACGCGGTGTTCTCCCGCCCGGCGCACCCCTACACCGAGGCCCTTCTGCGTTCGGTTCCCCGGCTGGGGCAGCCCGCCGCGCGCGGACAGATGCCGAGCATTCCCGGCTCCGTACCCGATCCATCTTCGCTGCCCGCGGGCTGTGCGTTCGCCCCCCGCTGCGGTTACGTCATGCCGATCTGCCGCGAGGAAGTACCGCAACTCGAAGCACCCGGGCCCGGGATCGAATCGCGGCTGGCCGCCTGCCACCTGCGGCGGGTTCTGGGATGACCTCGCTCAGCGTCAGAGATCTCACCAAGCACTATCCGTTGCGAGGATTCCTCGGCGGCGAACGCGGGGTGGTCCGCGCGCTCGACGGCGTCAACCTCGAGCTCGGCCCACGCGAAACCCTGGGAATCGTCGGCGAGTCCGGAAGCGGCAAGACCACGCTCGGCCGCTGCCTCTTGCGCCTCGTGGAGCCCACGCGAGGGGCGGTGCTACTCGACGGTGAGGACTTGCTGCGGCTCGGGGCGCGGGAGCTCCGGGCTCGCCGCCGCTTGATCCAGATGATCTTCCAGGACCCTTTTGGTTCTCTCGATCCACGCCAGCGCGTGGGGAGCATTCTCGAGGAGCCCCTGCAGATCCACCGGCTGGGAGATGCCGCCAGCCGGCGGGCGAGGGTCCTCGAGTTGCTCGACTTGGTGGGTCTCCCGGCGGAGGCGAGCCGGCGCTATCCGCACGAGTTCTCGGGCGGGCAGAGGCAACGTATCGGGATCGCCCGCGCCCTCGCGACCGGACCGCGAATCGTGGTCGCGGACGAGCCGGTCTCGGCGCTCGACGTCTCGGTGCGCGCCCAAATCCTCAATCTCATGGCCGGCATTCAGCAGCGGCTCGGGCTTTCGATGATCTTCATCGGTCACGACCTCGGCGTAGTGGAGCAGGTCGCCGACCGTGTCGCCGTGATGTATCTCGGGAAGATCGTCGAGGAGGGACTCTGCACGGACGTCTTGGCGAGGCCCCTGCACCCTTACACGGAGAGCCTCCTGGCGGCCGTTCCGCCGCCTCCCGGTTCGACGGTCTTGGCACGCTCGGCGCCGCGGGGAGAGACACCCGATCCGGCCGCGCCACCGCCGGGATGTCCCTTCCATCCCCGCTGTCCGCGGGCCCAGCGGGTTTGCTCGCTCGAGGTGCCGGCACTCGTGGAGCGTGCCCCAGGGCGGCTGGCGGCTTGTCATTTCCCGGCCCAGAGTGTGGTTTGATTCGCTGGCTGGCGGTTAGCCTGCGGGTCGACGCCCAAACGGCAACTTTTTGGCAGTCTTTCCGTACTGTGTCTGCAGGAACCTCCGGGTTCGTGTCTTTTTTCTTACCAACGGGGAAAACCATCATGACCGAACGTCATCGCCGGGTGTCATATGCCCGGACCCTCGCCCTCCTGGCTTCCTGGGCGGGTCTCGCCGGCGCCGCGGAATTGCAGGTCAGCACCACGCCGCAGCCTCCGATCGACTCCGCCGCCGAGGTGCGAGTGGAGAACAACAGCATTCTGCTCACGATCGACGAGGCCGTGACCCTGGCCTTGCAGCGCAACCTCGGCATTGCAGTGCAGCGCTACAGCCGTGAGACCTCACGCCTCGGCGTGCAGTTCAACCGCGGCATCTACGATCTCAATCTCACGGCGAACGGCACGTACAGCGACGCCAAGGTCCAGACTCAGGAAGGCAGCTTCCAGCCGCCGAGCCTCAAGGCCACGCAGCTCGATCTCGGGCTGGCGCAGCTGATTCCCACGGGCGGTACCTTCACCCTCGGTTGGCAGAACAGCAAGTCGGAGAGTGGCCGGCCCCGAGACCTTCCTTCGGGCGTCGGCTTCCAGGGTACCTTCTTCCAGACCAGCCCGGCCGTCCGATTTACTCAACCGCTGCTGCGCAACTTCGGCAAGTTGGCGACCGACCGCAACATTCAGGTGGCGCAGGCGAACAGCGACATCTCCCGTCAGAGCTTCGAGCTCCAGGTCACCTCGATCGTGCAGCAGGTCGAGAACGCGTACTGGGACCTGCGAGGCGCCCGCGAGCAGCTGCGCGTCGCCAACGAGGCTCTCGGTCTCGCTAAGGAGCTGCACCAGATGAACAGGGTGCGAGTGGACGTCGGCACGGCGGCTCCGCTCGAGCTCGTACAGAGCGAAGTGGGGATCGCCACCAGCGAGGAAAACATCATCTCCGCGCAAGCCGCAGTCGGCGATGCCGGCGACCGGCTGCGCCGGCTGTTGAACTTCCAGCAGGGCGCCGCGTGGGATCAAGAGATCGTGCCCGAGACCAGCCCCGAGACCGAGCACCCCACGGTCGACGTGCCGACGGCGATTTCGACCGCGATGGCCACCCGTCCAGAGCTCGTGACCCAGAAGCTCACGGTCAAGATCAACGAGATCAACAACGCCTACTACCACAATCAGTGGCTGCCTCGGCTCGACGCCTCGGTCGGCTACGGATTGAAGAGCGGTGTCGCCAAGTCGGGAGACCTGTTCAACAGTCTCAGCGATTTCCCGTCATGGAACCTCGGCCTTGCCTTCGCGTTCCCGATCCAAAATCGCGCCGCTCGGGCGCAGAGCACGATCGCGGGCTTGAACCTCGATCAGGCCAAGACCTCCGAAAGGGACCTCGAGGTCCAGGTGGTCACCGAGGTCCGCACGGCTGCCCGTCAGGTCGATACCGCGGCCAAGCAGATCGATTCGGCGAAGGTGTCCAGCACCCTGGCCGAGCGCAATCTCGACGCCGAGCGCAAGAAGTACGAGAACGGCATGTCGACGAGCTTCCAGGTGACGCAGATCCAACAAGATCTGACCTCGGCCCGCAGCCGCGAGGTGAATGCGGTGACCGGCTATCGCAAGGCCTTGGTCGAGTACTATCGGGCGATCGGTAAATTGCTCGCACAGTCGGGAGTCGCGATCGCCGACGCGGCGCCAGCGACGGCTCCGGCTCCCGCGCCGGCCCAGTAGGTTCGCGGTTCAACTTCAGCGGCCGCTCCGGCGAGGTCCGTCGGGCGGCCCGTGTCCTGTGAGGGAGGTACCCATGGAAGAGAGTGCCTTCGGTCGGCTGATCGGCGCTATCGTTTCACCAGTCAAGACTTTCGCTTCCATCGCCTTGCGCCCTACCTGGCTCGCGCCGATGGCCGCGCTGGTGCTCGCGGCCGTGCTCGTCACCCTGGTGGTGACGCCGCGCATGGACATGCGCAGCATCATCAAGCAGAGCATCGAGGAATCCGGGCGCGACCTTACGCCGGAGCAGATGGACAACGCGGTCGAGCAGGGCGCCAAGTTTGCCAAGATCGGCCCCATCGTGGGGATCATCGCGCAGCCCATCGTGTTGCTGATCATCGCGCTAGTCTTCTGGGTGGGCTTCAAGCTTGCCGGCGGCGAATTCGGCTTCGGCACGAGCTTCAGTGTCACCACCCACGCCATGCTTCCCGGTGTGTTGAGCGCCCTGCTCTCGATTCCGGTGGTTATGAACAAGCCGACACTGGGCTACGACGAAGTGAAGACCGGCTCCTTCCTGATGTCGAATCTCGGCGCCTTCGCGCCCACGGGCACCCATCGTGCCCTGGTGTCGCTTCTTTCCAGCATCGACGTGTTCTCGATTTGGACCCTGATCCTGCTGGTGATCGGCTATCGCGCCGCGGCCAAGGTCTCGAAGGGCACCGCCATCGGTGTGGTGGTCGGTGCCTGGGCCGTGTACGTCCTGTGCAAGGTCGGTTTCTCGGCCGCGTTCTCTTGAGGAGCGACATGGATCCTTTGTCTGGATCGGGTGCCGAAGCCACGGCGCCCTCGAGTAAGCGGAAAGCCCTGCTCATCGGCGGCGTCGCACTACTGCTCGTAGGATTGGTCGTCGCGAGCATCGTGAGCTCTTCGCGCCGCGGCAAGGGCGTCGCAATCTATGCCGAGGAAGCCAAGCGCCGCGACATCTCGCGCATCGTCAAGGCGAGTGGACAGGTCGATCCGCGCACCAAGGTCAATATCTCGGCGCACGTGGTGGGGAAGATCGAGCGCCTGTACGTCAAGGAAGGCGACTGGATCGACAAGGGTAAGCCCTTCCTCGACCTCGAGAAGGAAGCCTTCGTGGCCCTTCGCGACAGCAGCCTGGCGCAGCTCGAGATCCAGCGCTCGCGTCTCCGTCAAGCCGAGCTGGCGCTCGCCGACGCGCAGATCAAGAAGACCCGCGCCGAGCGCCTGATCGACGAGAAGATCGCGACCAAAGAGCAGCTCGAAACCGCGAGCCTCAACTGGGATTCAACCCGCCAGTCCCTGGAGCAGGCCAAGGAGGGTGTGACGCAGGTCACGGCCGAGTTGGCCAAGGCGAAGAGCGATCTCGAGAAGACCACCATCTTCGCGCCCATCTCGGGGCGCGTCATCACGCTCAACGCCAAGGAAGGCGAGGTCGTGGTCTCCGGTACCATGAACAATCCGGCGTCGGTGATCGGCATCATCGCCGACCTCTCCGAGATCCTGGTCGAGGTCGACGTCGACGAGACCGAGATCGTGCACGTGAAGGTCGGGCAGAAGGCGGAGCTCGACGTGGACGCCGTGCCCGATCACAAGTACGCAGGAACGGTCGTCGAAATCGGCAGCTCCGGCTATAGCAAGGCGACGCAGCCCGACGTCACGTTTTTCAAAGTGAAGATCCTGTTCGACGCTCCGGACGATTCGCTGCGTCCGGGCATGTCCTCGCGCGCCGCCATCGATACCGCGAAGAGCGTCAAGGCTTTGGTGATTCCCATCCAGGCGGTGGTCGAGCGTACGCCGGTGCATCCCAAGGGCGCGGCGAAACCTGCCGAACCCGAGGCCGAGATCCGGGTCATTTTCAAAGTGGTCAAGGACAAGGCCGTCCAGACAGTCGTCCAGACCGGGCTCGTGGATGCCACCGGCATCGAAGTCACAGGCGGGCTCGCCGATGGGGACAAAGTAATTACCGGGCCCTACCGGAGCCTGAAGAAGATCAAGGACGGCGACGCCATAACGATCACCAAGGAAGCCGACGACAAGGACGCACAGAAGGAAAAGGCCGAGAAGGACGGCAAGAACTGATCCCGCGATGGCTCTGATCGAGCTCAAGGCGGTCGCCAAGGTCTACGACATGGGCGCCGAGAAGGTACACGCCTTGAACGGCGTGAACCTCGAGATTCAAAGCGGCGAGTACGTCGCGATCATGGGCGCTTCCGGCAGCGGCAAGTCGACGTTGATGAACCTGCTCGGTTGCCTCGACACGCCGAGCTCGGGCAGCTACGTCCTGAACGGCGCGGCGGTTCAGGGAATGGATGACACGCAGTTGGCGGGAATTCGCAATCGCGAGATCGGCTTCGTCTTCCAGACCTTCAACCTGCTCGCCCGCACTGACGCGCTCCACAACGTCGAGCTGCCGCTGATCTACGCCGGCATGCCCCGCAAGGAACGCCGCGAACGCGCCGCCGACGCCCTGCGCAAGGTGGGCCTCGCCGACCGCATGAGCCATCAGTCGAACGAGATGTCGGGCGGTCAGCGCCAGCGCGTCGCGATCGCTCGCGCGCTGGTAAATCGGCCGTCCATCCTGCTCGCCGACGAGCCGACGGGCAACCTCGACAGTAAGACCTCGGCCGAGATCATGCAGTTGTTCGACGAGCTCCACCGCTCCGGCAATACGGTGATCGTGGTAACGCACGAACCCGAGATCGCCGCCCACGCCGACCGCCAGGTGGTTCTTCGCGATGGGGTCGTGATCTCGGACGTCCAGACTCCCGACGGGGCCAAGGCGCGCGAGGCCGGTCGATGATCTTCCTGGAAAACCTCCGCATCGCGCTCTCGGCGCTGCGCGCCAACAAGATGCGCTCCATCCTCACCGCGCTCGGCATCATCATCGGCGTCGCCGCGGTGGTCGCCGTGGTCTCGATCGTCCAGGGTCTGCAGTTCATGATCACCAAGGAGCTCCAGGGCGTCGGCGCGACCTACGTCATGGTGCTGCCGTTCCGCGATCAGAACCAGGGCCCCGGCATCGCCGCCCGTCAGGTGAAGCTCACCTGGGACGACGGCCAGGCGATCCTGGCGCAGGTGCCGGGAGTGAAGCTGATCACGCCGCTGATCGGCGGCCGGGCGAAGCTCAAGTATCTCGACCGCCAGCACGACCCCGACTTCATCTTCGGCGTCAACGACAACTGGCCGGACATCAGCAACTACAGCGTCGACCGCGGCCGCTTCTTCTCGCGCCTCGACCTCGAACAGCGTCGCAAGGTCATCGTAGTGGGCCCCAAGATCGTCGACGAGCTCCGCTTGGGGACCGACCCGGTGGGCAAGGAGATCTACGTCGGCAGCGTGCCGGCCACGGTCATCGGCGTGATGGAGAAGCGCGGCGTGTCGCTGGGCACCGACATCGACAACCTCGCCTTCATTCCGTTCGACACCGCGCTCACGATCTTCGGCCGGACGGCGGGCGAGTCGGTCCAACTCCGCATGCAAGCCGAAAGCACCGGCGTCGTCGATCAGGTGAAGGACGGCATTAAGCGTCTCCTGCGCCAAAGGCACAAGATCGTCAAGGACCAGCCGGACGACTTCCAGATCATCCTGCA
>JBDTNL010000069.1:0-21019 GCA_039933785.1 Acidobacteriota bacterium | reverse complement strand
CACGAGTACTGGCGCACGAACGGCCAGTTCACGCCCAACGTGACCGTGCGTCTCGCCTCCGGCGGCTACATCGGTGGCGGCCTCTACCATTCGCAGAACATCGAGGGTTGGCTCACCACGCTGCCCGGCCTCCGAATCGTCGTGCCGGCGTTTGCCGACGACGCCGCGGGGCTGCTGCGCACCGCCATGCGCTCGCGCGGCATTACCCTCTATCTCGAGCCCAAGTTCCTCTACAACGCCGCGCAGGCTAAGGCGCACGTGCCGGCCGATTTCGCCGTGCCGTTCGGCAAGGCACGGTGTCGGCGCTCGGGCACGGACCTCACGATCCTCGCCTACGGCACCGCGGTTCACTTCGCGCTCGAGGCGGCCGAGACTCTGGAACGCGAGGGCAAGAGCGTCGAGGTGCTCGACTTGCGCTCGCTCGTGCCGCTCGACTGGGACGCCATCGCGGCGTCGGTGAGCAAGACCTCGCGCGCCCTCGTCGCCCACGAAGACAAGGTGCACGGTGGCTTCGGCGGCGAGCTCGCCGCGCGCATCGCCGCCGAGCTGTTCTCGGTCCTCGACGCGCCGATCGAGCGCGTCGGCTCGACCTTCACACCGGTCGGATTCCACCGCATCCTCGAGCGCGCGATCCTGCCCAACACCGAGCGCGTCCTGCTGGCGGCGCGCAAGACTCTGGCGTACTGACCCAGGAGGCCGTCGATGACCCACTATCGCTATCTGATCCTCGGCGGCGGCATGACCGCCGATGCCGCGGTGCACGGAATCCGCGAGCTCGACGCCGACGGCACGATCGGCATCGTCGGTGCCGAAGCCGATCCGCCGTACGCGCGTCCGCCGCTGTCGAAGGGTCTGTGGAAAGGCGACGCCCTCGAAACGGTCTGGGAGAATACCGGCGGCGCACGAGTGGAGATGCACCTCGCCCGGCGTGCGACGAGCCTCGATCTCGGCGCCAAACGAGTGCTCGACGATCGGGGCGCGGAGTACACCTTCGACAAGTTGCTCCTCGCCACCGGCGGCACGCCGCGGCGCCTGCCGTTCGGCAACGATGACGTCATCTACTACCGCACTCTGGCCGACTATCGGCACCTCCACGAGCTCACCGTGCAGGGCAAGAGCTTCGCGGTCATCGGCGGCGGCTTCATCGGTTCGGAAATTGCGGCGGCGCTCGTGCTGCAGAAGTGCAAGGTAACGATGTTGTTTCCCGAGCCTGGCATCGGCGCCCGACTCTTTCCGGCGGATCTGGCGCGCAACCTGGTCGACTACTACGCCGAAAAGGGCGTGGACGCGCGCCCGGGCCAACAGGTGACCGGCATCTCCAGGCGAGGGGCGGCGGTTGTCGTCGAGACCGCGAGCAAGACGGAGGTCGTCGTCGATGCGGTGGTGGCCGGCCTCGGCATCGTGCCCGCAACCGAGCTCGCAAGCGCGGCGGGTCTCGAGGTCGACAACGGCGTGGTGGTCGACGACCATCTGCGCACCCGGGATCCCAACGTCTTCGCAGCCGGCGATGTGGCCTCCTTCCTCGCACCCGGGACCGGCAAGCGGACCCGCGTCGAGCACGAGGACAACGCGAACACCATGGGGCACGCCGCGGGACGCGCCATGGCGGGCGATCCGTCGCCCTACGTGCATCAGTCCTTTTTCTACTCGGATCTGTTCGATCTCGGATACGAGGCGGTCGGTGAGCTCGATCCGCGGGGAGAGACAGTGGCCGACTGGAAGGTCCCGTTTCGCGAAGGGGTCGTGTACTACCTCGCGTCAGGCCGAGTACGGGGCGTGCTGCTCTGGAACACTTGGGGCCAGGTGGACGCTGCGCGCGCGCTCATCGCCGAGCCTGGGCCCTTCAGCCCCAGCGCCTTGATCGGCCGTCTGCCGCGGACTTAGCGACTCATCCGACAAACGCCCATTGCCAAGGAGCGAACCATGCAGACGAACACTCGATGGAGCACGATCGGAGCCCCTGTTGCAGTCTTCCTCGTTGCGTTACTGGCCTTCGCGGCTCGAGGATCCGCCCACTGCGACACCACCCAGGGCCCGGTGGTCGCTGCCGCCAAGATTGCCCTCGAGCGAGCTGACATCACTCCGGTTCTCAAGTGGTTGAAGCCCGAGAACGAGCCCGAGGTGCGGCTCGCTTTCCAGCACACCCTCGAGGTCCGTGCCTTGAGTCCCCGGGCCCGCGAGCTCGCCGACCGCTATTTCTTCGAGACTTTGGTCCGCGTGCACCGGGCGGGTGAAGGAGCGCCGTACGTGGGGCTCAAGGACGAGGCTCCCGAGCCGATCATTCAGGCGACCGACAGCGCGCTCGCGACCGCCTCCGCCGAAGCTTTGGTGAAGACCGTCTCGACCGCGGTCGCCGACGGCATTCGCGACCGCTTTGCGCGAGCTCAAAAGACGCGCGAGACCGCCGATCGGAGCGTCGCCCAGGGTCGCGAGTACGTCGAGGCCTATGTCGCGCTGACCCACTACGTCGAGCGTCTGTATGGCGACGCGACTGCCTCCGGCGCTCACCAGAACCCCGATGCCGCGGCGGCGCACGAACACCGCTGAATCGACCTGAGCCTGCCGCAAGGACCGAGCGGCGGAGTTGACAAGTCGCGCTCCACGAAACGGGGAAGCAACGTGGGAGCTCTGCCTGACCGAGCGTGATGGCAGGACAACCCTCGCACTCACCGTGCGGTACGAATCGCAAGCCGCCCGAGACGAAGTCTTGAAATCGCCCATGGAGAGCAGCGTGAACGCCGGATTCGACAAGCTCGCCGAACTGCTGGCGGCGCTCGGAACTTCACGATGATCGATACACCGCGCATTGTTGAAACCGAGACCCAGCAGACGGCGGTCATCCGGCTGACCATCCCGCGCGAGCAGATGCGCCAGGCGATGGGTCCCGGCATCCGGGAGCTGCTGGGCGTGGTTGCCGCGCAGGGGATCACGCCGACGGCTCCATGGTTCACGCACCATTTCAAGATGGATCCCAAGATCTTCGACTTCGAGATCGGCGTACCCGTCCCAGCGGCAATCGCCGCGGTGGGCCGCGTGCAGGCCGGGCACTTGCCGGCGGCGAAGGTCGCGAGGGCGATCTACCACGGACCGTACGAAGGACTCTCCGGGGCCTGGGGCGAGCTCACCCAGTGGATCAAGGCCGAGGGCCTCGCGGAAGCGGCGGAGCTGTGGGAGAGCTACGTCAAGGGTCCTGAATCGAGTCCCGATTCCGCCGACTGGCAAACCGAGTTGAATCGACCTCTGATCGACTGAGGACGACGAAGATAGGCAAGTGGAGCCCGCGGCGCGAAGAGGTCGCGCTCGACACGAGCCAGCGCCTGATCGACTCGGCCGGAGATCGAGCGTCGGGTTGATATCCTGGCGAGCGAGCCCGTTTCTCATGCCCTCGCCCTTGCTGATCGCCACCGCTGTCGTCGCAGCCCTGCTGGGCGCCGCGTTTGCCTGGATCCTCGGCAACGCCCGACGGTCTCATGAGCAGTCCCGGGCCGCGGCGGCCGAAGCGGCCAGGATCGCGGAGCGCGCCCAGCGCGAGCGCGCCGAGCGCGAGACCGCAAGCGAACGCCAGCGCGCAAACATCCTGCAGGAACAGGCCGCGGCGGCGGTCGCGCGCGACGAGCAGACCAGGTCGCAGCTCGCCGAGCAGCGCGAGTTCGTCGAGCGCAGCCGGCACGATCTCGAGGCGGTGTTTCGTTCCCTGGCCGCGAGCGCGCTCGAAGGCTCGACCGAGCAGTTGCTGAAGCTCGCAGAACAGCGTCTGGGCAGCGCTCGCACCTTAGCGGCGAGCGATCTCGATACCCGCCGGGCAGGCATCGAGGCGCTGCTCGAGCCTCTCCGCGACACCCTGACCCGGCTCGACGTTCGCACGGCCGAGCTCGAGCGTTCCCGCGTCGACGCCTACTCGCGGCTCGACGAACAGGTGAAGCTGCTGGTCAACGCCACCGGCGAGCTCCACGAGCGCACCGCGACGCTGACCTCGGCGCTTCGCGGCTCGGCGCAGGTGCGCGGCCGGTGGGGCGAGGTGACCTTACGCAACATCGCCGAGCTCGCCGGCATGGCCGAGCACTGCGACTTCGAGGAACAGAAGGGCCAAGCCGAGGGCGTGCGGCCCGATATGACGGTTCATCTTCCGGGGGGCGGCCGGATTGCGGTAGACGCCAAGGCGCCGATGACCGCGTACATGGACGCCGCCGAGGCCGGAACCGAAGCCGAGCGCAAAACAGCGCTCGGGCGGCACGCCGCCGATCTGCGCCGGCATGTGAAAACGCTCGCGGAACGCGACTACCCGGGCAAGCTCGACGGCGGCTTCGATCTCGTCGTGCTCTTCCTGCCCGGCGATCCGTTCCTGAGCGCCGCGGCCGAGCAGGATCCCGACATCCAGATCAACGCCCTGCGCGCGCGCGTCCTCATCGCGACACCCACCACGCTAGTCGCCTTGCTCCGCACGGTGGCGCTCTACTGGCAGCAACGCAGCGTGGTCGAGAACGCCGAGACCATCGCCCGCGTCGCGCACGAGCTCTACGATCGCGCGGCCAATTTCCAGAATCACCTCGGCGCGGTCGGCGCCGGCCTGAAGAAAGCCCTCGGCGCCTACAACAACGCCGTGGGCTCGTATGTCGGCAAGCTCATGCCGATGGGCCAACGGCTCGAGAGCCTCAAGGTCACCGAGCATTCGAACAAGCAGATGGAGTTGCTCGAAACGATCGACGAAGCGCCCCGCCAGCTCGGTGACGACTAGTTCGCGGCTAGACCTTCAGGCGGCCGAAGCGACGGGCACCGCCGGGAGCAGGTGCGCGATCGAGTTCGCGTAGTAAGCCAGCAGGCGAGACTCCTTTCCCACCGGCACGAAGAGGCCTTCGCGGTCCTCCACCAAGTGCCGCAGAGCAAGCGTGCGCAGGCCGAAAGAGATCGCGTAGTCGCGGTCGCTCCGCGGCACGTACACTCGCGCGCCGCGGCTCTCGAGTGTTTCGATGAGGCCGTGCACTTCCGCCTTGAGCGCGAACTCCGAGATGCCCTGCGGGTTGCGCAGGAGTACGGTTGCCACCAGCGAGGCGGGCAACGCAGGGATGACCTTGCCGATCTCCTCCATCAACTCGCGGGCGAGGACCTCGACGCGGGCGATGCGCTCCTCGCGCGAGAGCTTCCGCGGGTCGAAGCCGTGGCGCTCCACGTACGCCCGGGTCGAGAACGGGGCGCCGAAGTTGACGCAGGCGTAGCCGAACCGGTGCCAGCGCTGGCGCACCCTCAGCCAGAGGTTGTGCCACGCGAAGGCGAGCGTCGTGACCGTCGCTCCAGCCGCGCCACGGCGAGGCGCTCGGGCTGCGTCTCCGTCGAGAAGCAGCGTCCGGTCTTCGAGCGTCCGGTCGTAGTTGAGTCCCACCGGTACGAAGACCAGGTCGCGCTCGCCCGCAGGATCGAACGTGCGCAACATGTAGTCGATGATGCCGATCTTCGGCGCCCGCAGCAGACCGTCGCGCGACAGGCCGCCCTCGGGGAACACCGCTTGGGGGACGCCGCCTTCGGTCGCCATCTGGATATAGCGCTCGAGCACGCGCCGGTAGAGCGGATCGCGCGAATTGCGGCGCACGAAGTAGGCACCCATCGAGCGGATCAGCTGCTGCAGCGGCCAGATTCGCGCCCACTCGCCGACCGCGTAGGAGAGCGCGATGCGCTCGGCTACCAGGTAGGAGACCAGGATGTAGTCCATGTTGCTGCGGTGGTTCATCAGGAAGACCACCGTGGCGTTCGGTGGAATCGAGGCCAATCCGGCCTCGTCCGAGGAGCCCAGACGGACCCGATAGAGCAGCCGCGCCGCGCTGCGGGCGAGCCAGTAGCCGATGCGGAAGTAGGCGTAGGCGTTGAACGACGGAACGATCTCGTGCGCGTAAGCCTGGACCTTGGCCATCACGACCTCGCGCGGCATGCCCTCTTCCTTGGCATACGCCGCGACCGCGGCCGCGATCTGCGGGTCGTAGAGCAGGCGATCGGTGAGCACCCGCCGCTTGGTGAGCTGGAACTGGGGAATTGCGATACGCAGGCGCTGGTTGATCTCCTCGATCGCCTTGTTGACCCGCCGCCGAAGAACCCAGCGCACGCTCGGGACCAACAGACGGTCGAGCGCCGACCAGGCGGCAAGCAGCGCCAGGACGACCAAAAGCCAGAGCGGGAGCGTGACGCTCGCGAACATTGCGTAGTACCATCATACACATGAAGCGTACAAATCTTGTGCTAAACGAGGAGCTGCTCGAAGAGGCCACGCGCCTTTCACACCAGCGCACGTATTCGAAGACCGTCGATCTGGCGCTCCTCGAGTTCGTCCGCCGCGCGCGTGCCGGAAAGATCCTCGAGCTCGCCGGCAGCGGACTCTGGGAGGCCGACTTGAGCGCCATGCGCGACGATCCGCCGCCAGCGCGGCGGCGAAAGGTTCGGCGTGCTGCTCCTTGACACTTCGGCCTGGATCGAGCTCTTCCGTAAGCCGGCGCGGCTCGATCTCGACGCGTTAGGAGGGTTGGACGAAGTCGTGACTTGCCTGCCGGTCGTCCAAGAAGTCCTGCAGGGGTTTCGCGACGCGCGAGCGTTCCGTGTAGCCCGCGATGCGATGCTCTCCTTTCCGATGGTCGAGTCTCCATTGCCGCAACCCAGATTCGAAGAGGCGGCCGACCTGTACCGCGCCGCGCGCCGTGCGGGCCTCACCGTTCGCTCCAGCGCCGACTGCCTGATCGCCGCCTGTGCGATCCGGCACGGGCTTACCGTGGTGCATCGCGATCGGGACTTCGCCGCGCTGGCCAGAGTCTCGAGCTTGCTCGAGCACAACCTGCACGGGTGACCCGCGCTCCCGACCGAGAGACGCATGGACTCGCCACCTCGCATCCCAGTCGGCCAGATGGAGCACGTTCGCGGCGAGCCCTGGCTCCAAGCACTCGACGCGATGCTCGCCGGGCTGGCGGCTCAACAACCGCTCGCCAACCTGCTCGACGCACTGCTCGGCGCGGCCGCACACGAGACCGGATCGGATCGCGGGTTCCTGCGGATCGCGGACTCCAACGACACCCGCATCGAGGCGCGTGCCAGCCTGGGCGCCTGGACGTCCGCACCGGCTGGCGAGCTCGAATGGATGGTGGAGCGAGCGGAAGCGGTAGCACGAGCCGAGCCCAGCGCGACGGCTGGATCTGAGCTCGCCGTGCCGATACTCGTCGGTTCACGACACGTGGGCGTGCTCGCAGTCGGAATTACGTCCGGGCGGGACCAGGCCGAAGCTGTCGAAGCCCTCGCCCGATTCGCCAAGGTAGCCGCCGTCGCCTTCGAGCACTACCGATTGATCGGTACCGAGCGCGCCGCGCGCGAGCGCGAGCAGGCCCTCCGCGCCGCGACCCAGGTACTTTCGGCCACCCTCCGGTTGCCGAAGGTCCTCGAGACCATCCTCGGCGAACTCCAAAATGTGGTGCGCTATGACACCGCGTCCGTGCAGCAACTGCGCGGCGAGCGCATGGTCATCGTGGGCGGCCGCGGTATCGACCTCGAATATTTTCTCGGCCTCGGCTTTCCGGCCTACGGTAGCGGCGGACCCAACAGCGACGTGCTGCTCCACCGCGGCCCGGTCGTCGTGCCCGACATCCTCGGCGAGCATCCGTACCCGGACTTTCCGCACTCCGAGCACGCGTTGTCTGGAGTGCGCTCCTGGCTCGGCGTACCCCTCCTCTTCGGCAGCAAATGCATCGGCATGATCACCCTCGACAAGCTCGAGCCGGGCTTCTATTCCGAACGCGACGCCGAGGCGGCCATGGCCTTCGCCGCGCAGGCGGCGATCGCGCTCGAAAATGCCCGACTCTACGAGCAGAGCCAACGCGAAGTCGCGGAACGCGCCCGCGCCGAGGGCGAGCTGCGCGAGGCCAACCACAAGCTACAGATCCAGATCGCCGAGGTGGAAGCCCTGGAAGGCCGCCTGCGCGAGCAGGCCATCCGCGACCCACTCACCGGGCTCTTCAACCGCCGCCACTTTCTCGAGACGCTCCACCGCGAGCTCGCCCGCGCCCGACGCGAAGGCCAGCCGCTCAGCCTGGCGCTCATCGACATCGACCACTTCAAGGAAGTCAACGACGCCTGGGGCCACGACTCCGGCGATCGCGTCCTCGCCGACTTCGGCACGTTCCTGCTCGAGAACACCCGCGACACCGACTTCGCTTGCCGCTACGGTGGCGAGGAATTCATCGTCCTCCTCCCCGCGGCCACAGGCTCTGCAGCTAGCGCCCGCGCTGACGCCTGGCGCTTAGCTCTGCAACAACTCCGTGTCGCGCACAGCGGGCAGGACCTGGCGCTCACAATCTCGATCGGGGTGGCGGAATATCCGACGCATGCATTGACCGCGGACGATCTCATCCGGCTTGCGGATGTGGCGCTCTATCAGGCGAAACGGGAGGGCAGGGATCGGGTGGTGCTGGCGCGGTGAGCGGCCCGACGCCGCGCTCGAGTTTTCGAGTTGTCAATGCGTAGCGGCGTCGAACGTGACGCTTGTGACGCCGCCTGCCTCGACCGCAACCACTCGCTGCTGAGCCCCAAGGCGCAGGATGTAGCGCCCGGCCGGAACTCCAGCGACGATCGCCGGCGCCGGTTCGCTCGGCACCGCGGGGATACCCATTTGAAGCAAGAGCTGGTCGAGACGCCATCCCTTGGCACTCTCGATGGTCAGCGGTATGCCATTCGCCGCACCCAAGATACTCAGGGTGCCTCCGGCGCCGCCGCCGATCGCGAGCGGAGGGGAATCGGCGGTCAGTGCCTGCCATTCACCCAGCGACCAGCCGCCGAGGGTGTGGTCCGCGGCGCGAACGATCTTGGGAAACGGTTTGACCAGCGTGAATCGCGCCCGGCCCGATCCGTCGGCCGTGACGAGGCGCACGCTCGCGTCGTCCAACTGGAGAAACACAAACGCGTCTGCCGCCGGTGAGCCGTCCGGGCCGACCACCTCGACTTCCACCACTCGCCGACTCTGGTCGTCGAGGACGAGTCGCAGCGGCTCAGGCGCACCGTCGGGGCCGAGATCGACCGTGGCAGGCTCACTTGAGAGGTCGCGCAGCGAGGCGCGAATCGTGTAACGGCCTGGGCCGAGGCCTTCGAGGCGAAAGGAGCCGTCCGCCGCGGTCCAACCAAAGGCGCGCCGGCCGACATCTTCGACGCGAGCGTTCGAGACTCCCTGGCCTTCACGGTCGACTACCCTCCCGGCAATGGTGAAGGCAGGGAAGTCGAGTCGCACATGGTATTCGGCGACGGCAGGCAGCGGGACTTGGATCGACGCCAAAGGTGGGCCATCGTCCGGCGCCCAGCTCACGTCCCAGGACCCAGACCGCAGATCCTCGGTGGCGAAGGCGCCTCCACTGTCGACAGCCACAGTGGTCGGCGGTCGTGGGCCGCCGAAGGTTTGCTGTCCGCGGGCTCCACCGCTCGATGTTTGAGTGAGGATCGCGCCAGGGCCACCGTTGCCCGGTGCCTGCCAGACCAGATGGCCTGGGCCTGCCGGTTGCCTGCCGACGGTGACTTCCCCCTCGAGGCGAAGCACCGGCGGACAATCGACCTCGGGTTCGCGCACGCCCTCCGGAATCACCGCAGCGAGCACGCAAAGATCTCGGTCGCCCTGGTGAACCGACACCGTGACCCGGCCGACCGGAACGTTCGCCACCTCGCCGACTTTGCCATGAACCCAACCCACAGCGCCTTGAGATCCCGGAAGCGCGCCGCTCCCTTCGACCTCGACCCGAGCTCCGTCGCTCTCGGCGCGGTCGACGTTGACCCGAAGCGTGGGCCCTGGACAGAGGTCGATGACTCCGAGATCGACCGGAGCTTCCGGATCCTCGCCGGGCGCAACCGCGAATCTGCGTGGAGCAAGGCCCTGGGCGCTGATCTCGATCGCCGGCTCCTGGCCCGCGAGACCGCTCAATTCGAAGACTCCGCGGCCGTTGGATCGCGTTTCGATCGTGTTGCCCAGCAAAGCAGCCAGGGCGGGGCCGCCCGTCCCGGAACGAAGCGTCCACACCCTGGCTCCGACGACCGGCTGACTACTTCGGCAGTCGACCAGCGAGCCGATCGCTCGGAGACCCTTGGCAGCGACCACGTCGCCCAGATCCTTGATCTCACCAGACTTGCCGGCCGGTAACGGGATGCGTCGTTCTCGCGCCCGCGGCGACAGCAACAGGAGCTCGGCCTCGACATCCGGCGCCAGCTCCACAGAGAAGCGACCGTCGGCGCCTATCGCTTCGTCATTGGAGGCGCTAGCGACCCATGTTTGGACCTTGCCTTCGAGCGGTGCGCCCGAAGCCTCGACATAGCGACCCTTGACCACGAACGCCCTGGCCAGGACAACTCGCCAACCGGGCGGCACAGTAGCCGGGATCTGCGCACGAGCTGTGATGTAACCCGGTTTACTGACCTTCAGCGCGACGCTCTCTCCCGGCGTCAATCCGCGCAAACGCGCAACCCCGCGAGGATCGGTCTTGCCGTTAACGTCAGGGTCCGCGCTCAGGGCCGCGGCCGCGACCGGAGTTTCGCGATCGTCGACCACCCGGATCTCCACCGTACGCTCGACCTGCAGCGTCCAGGCGCCGGCGTCTTCGACGGCGTTCTTCGGCGTCAGGCTCTGGCGGAATCGGGCAAACCCCTCCTTGCTCGCCGTCACGGCCAGGTCACGCCGCGGCACCGCTGGGAGAGTCCATCGACCGTCTGGCGCGGTCGTGGCCACGCGGCGAAAGAGCACGCCTGCATCGAGCATGCTCTCGACAGCGACCGAAACATCGGCAACCCCCCGATGCGCGACGTCGACGATACGCCCCGAGAGTCGCGTACCCGATTCCAGTCGAACCGCTTCAGGTAACTCCGTGGGCTTTGCTTCGATCAGTCTCGGTATCGCCCCCTGCGCGCCAACCAACAACGTCATGCGAGATTCGTCCGGGACCTGAGCAAAGTGGAGAACGCCGTCGTTGCCGGCCCGGAGCTGTGCCAAGACGCGGCCAGTGGTTTGCGCAGTCATCACCGTCGCGCTCGCGGCAGCCCATGACTTACCCTGAGCGTCCAGCACCTGCACCGTTCGCGGCGCCGCGAGCGCCAACTCCACGTCAGGCCGCGATCCGCAGACAACGTCGCGCCACCAACTACCGGTCGCACGCTCGACGAGACGAATACGCCACCGGTCACCGGCCTTTGCGCAGGGCACGGTGGCGCGGCCGCTGGCATCCATCGGCTTCGTGGGGAGCAGGCTCTCCGGAACTTCGTCCCACATCTCGACGGGAGCGGCAAGAACCGAAAGCGCCGCGAGCTTGCGTCCGCCCGAGCGAGCCTGCACCGCGATGGTCAGCTCGTCACGCGAAACCGCGCGCCACGACTCCTCGCCTGCGGCGATGGAAAATCGGCGCGGCGCTGCGACATCGGACCAGATCCACACGGCATCGAAGCCGGCGGCACTCTTCAGGCTCTCGAGAGGAGCGGTCCAAGCCGTTGGCGCACCCTCGACTGGAATGCCGACGACTTGCAGTGCGCTCTCGGCCCAGGCGTCACCGATGGACGCAAACAGGCCGAGAACGCAGGCGATGAAACAGCCGAGCCGTTGTGACCGCAAGCAGATCACCCTCGTCGACGTTCCCGTTCATTCGGGTGTGGGGCCACCCGTCCAGTCCGCGAAGTGGAGAGTCGCGCCTCCTTCACTCGTGAACGGAACGTTGGTAAGCAACACGGCGTGAGTCCCCACCATGTCACCCTTTAGGCGATCTCCCTCTTGGGCATCCGGGATCGAAAGCGGCAGGGTACGAGTTTTGCCGCGACGGCCGAGCAGGATCAATTGCCAGGACGGCTTCTTATCGTGCGCGGAGCGAACGACCAACGCTGGACCCGAGGGCGTCGCCAGAATTTCGTCGACGACGCGACGCGCGTCTACGAACACACGGCGCGGGGCGGTCGCCATATCGTAGAATTTCACCTCGTCGTCGGACAGGGGGCAACCCGAATCGATCCCCAATTCCTGACTGCTCCAGACCCGCAGCACCTTGCCTTCCGCATCGAACCAGTGCACCCCGTCATCCACCCCGGGCACGATGACGAAGCTGCCATCGGAGAGAAAACGAACCGCTCCGGTTTCAATCAATCCGCATCGAGACAGCGCAGGGGCCCCCTTGCCTGAAGCCGAGAAAAGCACGGCACGACCCGTTCCTGAAGTCGTGTCGAAAAGCCAGGCGATCTCGCCCAACGGTGCTGCCTCGCCCGGTAGGCTACGCAAGCCCAGCACCAGCAAATGCTTTGCATCAAGGTCGAGATCCTCGGCTCCCAAGAATGGATACTCATGCTGCAGCGTACCCTCGACACTCATCTCCACGACATTGGCTCGAAATTGAACACCGGCAGCCAGGCCCGTCGGGCTCACCCCGATGAAGCTCGCTCGCGCGGCGCTAGCCCGCTCAGCTTTCCCTAGCTGCCCATCGCTGTCGAGCGGCAGCCGAAGGGTGCCCCCCGCGCGCACCGCGAGAAGAAGGCTTCGCATGGACTCCCAGCGCACGTCCACGGCATGCTGCTCGACCTGCACGCTCTTGATGAAGTGGAGAGCCTCGGTCTGAGCGCTGCACGGCGCGACCGCGAGGACAGCTGCAATCCCCAGCATCGCTCTCCGAAGCGTCGATCGGCCCGGGATCGGGCCAGGGAGAGGGCCGCGACCACCGTTCTTCACGGGACGATGTTCCTTATGTGACAGCTGTCACCGTTCGTAACGCAAGAGCCGCCGCCGCCGTTCGTGCATTCCGTGCAGCCGGTGCCCGAGTTCTGGCATACGTTGCCGTAGCCTTGGACGTAGCCGATCCTACTGTTCGGATACTCAACACACGTATCAGCGGCGACCGGCACTCCTAGGGAAAGCATGGCAGCGACGTAAAAGAGAACTCGCGCTCTTCTCAGCAAGGTACACCTCCTAGGTCAGGTACTGGGGAATAGGAAAAAACCCAAGACTCCCCTTAATTCCAGGTCGCCTTTGGACGTCTCAGTTCTATCCGCCGTGTGGCGGGCCAAGCGCATTTCTGCCCCCCGTCCGATCGACGCTGTGGCCGCAACCCTTGCGGAAACGTTCGATCGATCCACCTCGTACCGACGGGACGCGCCTCTGCGGTCCGGATCCCCATCCGTCCCGCCTAATCCACCGTCCGAACAATGGACGTGCGCCTCGTCACGGTTCATCGTTGAGCGATAAGAACTCATGCATTGAGAGGGGTCAAGAGAAAAGATTGAGCACGATGTAACAGAAAAAGTTGTCAGGTTTTGCGTCGTTGCGGCAGCGTGTGACTCGGTTCTTCTGCCTAACTCAACCGTTGAACGTCAACCAGATGCGGAGTTCTCCGGTCGCGAACGCTCCCAAGCAAACGTCAGGAAGCGATCCGGAGACGACGTCGCGCCGCCAGCTGCTCAATAGACTACCTTCGCGGAAGACACGATGGCGGCCGGCGAGACCGCAGCGCCTGATCTACATGCGCAGATCCCGCGCAGCGCGATGACGCCACCAAGACACGAAAGCCAGACCGCGATGGCCGATCGAAGGCGTGAGCTCTTCATCGACGCCACCCTCCAGGGTTCAGTCCAGCACCGTCGAGTCGACGGTCACTCAATCCCAGTGTGATGACAGAGGTCACGGGTTTCTCCGGCAGCACGTCCCCGCCGGAAACAACTAAGAAGGCATTGAAGCTCTCCCCTACCTTCCCAGTTACTGCTTCTGCACTTCCCCAGTCATCGGCACAAACCTCACCGGCAGGATGGTCTTCTTCGCCACGCCGTCCGCCGTCTTCGTGATCAGCAGCAGATTCTGGAAGTAGCTGCCGACTGGAATCACCATCCGCCCGCCGACTTTCAGTTGGTCGATCAGCGGCTGCGGAACCTGCTCCGGAGCAGCGGTCACGATGATGGCGTCGAAGGGGGCTTGGTCGGGCCAGCCCTTGTAGCCGTCACCGACGCGGACGTGGACGTTCCTGTAGCCGGCATCGGCGAGGTTCTTCTCGGCGCGTTCGGCGAGGGGAGCGAGGATCTCCATGCTGTAGACGTCCTTGACCAGGCGGCCGAGCACCGCGGATTGGTAACCGGAGCCGGTGCCGATTTCGAGCACGCGGTCTCCGGCGTGTAGTTCGAGGAGCGACGTCATCAGCGCCACGATGTAGGGCTGCGAAATGGTCTGGCCCTCGCCGATCGGCAGCGGAGAGTCGTCGTAGGCCTTGTCTCGTACATCCGCGGGCACGAAGAGGTGGCGCGGGACTTGTTCCATCGCCGAGAGCACTCGCGGATCGGTGACCCCCCGATGTTCGATCTGCGAGCTCACCATCGATTGGCGGGCCGCGGCCGTGTTGTCGGGTCCCGGTGGCGTCGCGGCGACCGCGGCGGTTGCACCCACTGCGGTTAATGCGATGAGGAGCAGCGCGCTCCAGAGTTCCATGATCTGGCCTCGCTTCATGGTCGGCGGGCCTTTCCTCGATCGGTGCGATTGGAGGCGCGCTCGTACACGATACGCCCATCGACGAACGTCATGTCGACCGGCACGGTCGCGAGATCCTTGTCGGGCACCGCTTTCGGATCGAGCGGATCGCTGGCGAAGACCACGAGGTCGGCGCGCTTGCCGACTTCGAGCGAGCCGATCTCGTTTTCCCAGAAGAGCGAGCGCGCGGCGTCGAGGGTGAATCCGCGCAGAGCCTCCTCGCGCGTCAGGCGCTCGCCGGGCAGCCAGCCGCCGGCCGGGTTGCCGGCGCGGTCCTGGCGCGTGACCGCGGAGTAGATGCCGAGGCGTGGGTCGATCGATTCCACCGGGAAGTCGCTGCCCAAGGCCAGCTGCCCGCCGGCGCGAAGCACCTTGCGCCAGGCGTAGGCGCCGATCAGGCGATAGGGGCCGAGCCGATCGGGCGCCCAGCCCATGTCGGAGGTCGCGTGGGTGGGCTGCATGGAGGCGATGATGCCGAGCTTCGCCATCCGTTCGATGTCCTGCAGACGCAGGATCTGGGCGTGCTCGATCCGCCAGCGCACATCGGGGCGCGGACCGCCGAGGGCGCGCTCCAACGCATCGAGCGCCACCAGATTGCCGCGATCGCCGATCGCGTGCACCGCGACTTGGAAACCTCGCGCAAGCGCCTGCTCGGCGACCGCGGCCATGTGGTCGCCGGGCGTGACCAACAGCCCCATGTTGCCGGAGTCATCGCTGTAGGGCTCGACCAAGGCGGCGCCCCGGCTTCCCAGCGCGCCGTCGGCGTACATCTTGATGCCACGGATCTGGAGTCTCGCCGAGGGGTCGAGACGCGGGCCGCGCGGCAGCCAGTCGGCAAGTAGCGCGTCCTCGTCCGACAAGAAGACCGACACTCGAAGCGGCAACCCGCCCTCTGCCACCGCGGCATCGTAGAGCGCGATCTCGCGCTCCGAAACGCCCATGTCGGTGACGGTGGTGAGCCCCACGGCGAGACAGTTCGCGGCCGCCTGGCGAAGACGCGGCATGAGCTCGGCCGCGGTGGGCTCCGGCAGGCGCGATTCGACCGCGTCCATGGCGCGATCGACCAGCACTCCGCTCGGCGAGCCGTCCGGCAGGCGAAGGTATCGGCCACCGGAGGGGTCCGGCGTTTCGGTGACGATCCCGAGCACCTTCATCGCCGCGGCGTTGATCAGCGCAGCATGCCCGTCGATGCGAGTCAGGTACACCGGGTGATCGGCGACCGCCCCGCTCAGCGCCTCATGGGTCGGGAATTGCTTCCCGGGCCAGAGATTCTGGTCCCAACCGCGTCCACGCACCCACGCCCCTGCGGGCGCCTTGGCCGCCGCCAGTCGGACCCGCTCGACGACCTCGTCGAAGGTCCGCGAATCGCGCAAATCCACCTGACCGAGATCGAACGCATAGCCGGTCAGATGCGAATGGGCGTCGATCAGACCGGGCGTGACCGCCCGCCCCGCGAGCTCGATCTGGCGGGTCTGTTTGCCCGCGAACGCCTGAGCTCCGACGTCGGGGCCGAGATACACGATGCGTCCGGCGCGCATGGCGAGCGAGCCCTCGACCGTCGGGCTGGCCGTTCCGGACTCGGTATGGAACACACCGTGTCGAAGGAGTATCTCGGCAGCGTCCTCCGCGGCTGACGCTGCGACAGCGAGGGTGACTCCGAGAAGCGACACGATGAGTCTCTTGAGCATGAATTCCCGCTCCCAATGTAGTGACTAGCAGCGATTGTGCCAACCAATCGCCCAGGTCGCAACCGGGCCCGGATCCGCAAGTTATACTCGTCATCCGCTCTTGAACGACCTCGATCTCATCGCCACCCGATTCGAACGCGCCTTGGCGGCCTCTCCAGCCGACGAGACCGAGTTGGTGTGGACGGCGGTTCGCACCCAGTCGACCAACGCCTCCGGCAAGGCGCGAGACATCGAGGACAACATCCAGACGACGCTCGGAGTCCGCGTTCGTGAACGCGGTCGAGTAGGCACGCACCGCGCCGGAAACGCCGAGCCGGGCGACATCGAGAACGCGATTCGCGCCGCCCTGGGACAGGCGCGCGGTCACGAGCCGCTGCCGGGACTGCCCCACCTGCCGAACAGCGCCAGCGGGATTCCTCCCCTTTCAGACGGGGCATTCGATCCGGAGCTCGCCAAGCTGGTCCCCGCCGACGCGGTCACCAAGCTGCGGCGATGGGTCGATCGCAGCGAGCTCGGGCAGCTGCGTTGGCAAACCGGTGAGTTCCTGGTGGCGAGCAGCCGCGGGCCGCTGCGGCGCGCTCAGGTCACCGCCGCCGCTCTCGATGTCCGCAGCGGCAAGGGCGCCGGCGTTGGACTGGCGTCGGGCGCGGGCCGCTCGCTCGCGAGTCTCGGCGCCGAGGGCATCGTCGCCCGGGCTCGCAGCCGGCGGACGTCCACGGAGCCTGGCGCTCCGCCCACCGGCCCGTTGCCGGTCTGGCTCTCGCCCGAGGCCACGGGCACGCTGATGCACGTGCTCGCGCGCACCGCGTTCACGGCCCATCGCTATCGCGACGGCAGCTCGTTCCTGCGCCAGCACCTCGGTACCCACGTGTTCGACCGCCGGCTGACCCTGATCGACGACGGAACGGACGTCGCCGGTATGCCGTTCCCCTTCGACCTCGAAGGCACGGCGAAGCGCCGCGTCGAGCTCATCGGCGAGGGCACGCCGCGCACGCCGGCACTCGATCAGCGGCACGCCGCGCTGTTCGGGCTCCAGGCTACCGGCCATGCCTCGGGCGGCGACGATGCCCGAGCCGAGAACCTCTTCCTGCTCCCCGGCGAGGCCTCGAAGGAAGACCTCCTGGCCGCCGCCGCGGGCGGGATCTTCGTGGCCGCGCTGGAGGACTGCGTCACCCATCCACCGCTCGGCACGCTGCTTCGCGCTCGGGCCCGCGGCGTGCGCGCGGTCACGCGCGAAGGGATCAATCAGCCGCTGCCGGATCTGGTATTGGAAGACTCGCTACTGCGGGCGCTGTCGCACGTACTCGCCCTGGGCCAGGAGCGAGTCCTCACGTCGCACGGCGATGAAATCCTGGGCGGCGTGCTCAGCCCGGCCCTGGTCACTGATTCATGGTCCCTCGCGCCCGGGCTGTCTCGTTAACACCATCGACGATCAATCGCCCGAGCGCAAGGGACCAGCGATCGCCCGGCGCAGGAGGACCAGCGTCTGGTCGTCGCCCTGCGGTTGGCCGGCGGAGAACTCCCGCACTTCGACATCGATCAGCTGCACCAACTCCTGCAGGTGAGCTCCGCGATATTGCGTAAGGAGCGCACACAGCCGGTCGAGCCCGAATTCCTCTTCGCTCGGTGACGCCGCTTCGGTGATGCCGTCGCTGTAAAGGCAAAGCAGATCGCCAGGGCCCATGTGGAGGCTTTCGCAGCGATAAGCGCCGCCGGCGAGCAAGCCCAGCGGAAGCCCGCCCGGTTCGAGCGTCGTCGAGCTCCCGTCGGCGCGGATCAGCAGGCCGGGGTTGTGGCCCGCATTCACGTAACGCAGATCGCCGGTCTCCAGATCCAGCTGGGCTAAAAGCAAGGTGATGAATTTATTCGGCGCGCTCGAGGCGTGGATGTGCTGATTCAGGCGTTGCAGAAGGATCGGCCCGACCTCGACACGATCCAGCATGAGCCGCACCGCCGAGTGCAGCGTCGATACCAGCAAGGCCGCCGGGATGCCCTTGCCCGAGACGTCGCCGACGGTGACGCCCAAATTGCCATTCTCCATCGGCAGGAAGTCGTAGTAGTCGCCGCCCACCTGCTGCGCCGGGCGGTTCCAACCCATCAGGTCGAAGCCCGGCGTCGCGGGCACGCCCTTGGGCAGAATCCGGCTCTGGATTTCGCCGGCGAGCTGCATCTCGCGCTCGAGGCGCTCCTTGGCCAGGGCCTCGATGTGCAGACGCACGTTCTCGAGCGCAATCGCCGCCTGGTTGGCGAACAATCCCAGCGTCCGGCGATCGTTGGCCGCGAAAGGACCGAAACCGCCGCGACGTTCCTTGTCGCCGACCGCCAACATGCCGCGCGGGCTGTCCTCGATGCTGATCGGCACGCACAGGAGGTGTGCCGCTCCGGGCAGCAGGTCACAAAGCCCCTCGTCCTCTTCCCGGCGCAGCCTCTCGATTCCCGGATGATCGGCCGCGAACTCGGGCGGCGCATCGCCGCCGACCGTATGCTTCAACCGGTAGCGGCCGCCTTCGAGCAGGTAGAGCGCCCCGCGGCGTGCGTCGAGCAGAGACACCGCACGCGACAAGATGACTTCGGCAAGCTCTTGCGGATCGAGGGTCGAGGCGATCGCCAACCCGACCTCGTAGAGTGCCTCGAGCTCGACGCCGCGATAATTGGCCTGGAAGCGCTGCTGATCGATCTGCCGCCGCAGGCGATGGTTGCGCAGCGCGCAGGCGAGGAGGACCGGCAGCGGATCCGCGGTCTGCATGCCCGCCGAGGCACCCCCCCGGCGATAGGCGACCAGGCCGCCCGGCACGCGCACCTCGATCAAGTCGTGTTCCGAAGCCTCAGCCAGCAGGGCAGGGAAGGGCGCGCCGCCGACCGCCGCGATGCGCTCGGCGCCGCGCTCGGTGTCGACGTAGAGGCCCGCGCCGCCGACCCCGTAGCGCGCGCACCAAGCGTCGAGCAGCCGCTCAAGATAGGGCCGCTCGCCGCCGTCGCGGCCGGCGAGGCCCAGGAGTTCGTTCCAGATTCCGGTGGCGGTCAAGCGGCAGGCCCTCTAAGGCTGGTGTCGCAAGCGTCGCAAAGCCAAGCGGACGCAGGCCGCGCGTCAGGCCTTGATGCCCGTCGAGGCTTCGGCTTCGTCTTTGTAGATGCCGGCGTACTGCGCCAGGCCCATGATGTGGAAGGTCTTCTCGATCGTCGGCGTCAGATTGCAAAAGCCGAGCTTGCCGTTTACTTCGAGCATCTTCTCGATCACTTCGATGAGAATCGAGATGCCGATCGAGTTCACGATCTTGGTTCCCGCCAGATTCAGCAACAGGCCGCGATAGCCCTCGCCGATCAGGTCGTATGCCACGCGGGCGATCTCCTCGCCGCCCTGATTGTTGATGTAGCCCTCGGTGTAGAGCACGGCATAGCCGTCCCGCTTGTCCACCGTCAGTCGAAGGGTTTCCGTCATGGTGTTCCTCGATTCACCTCAACTTGCGCATGACCACGGTGGTGCCGTGCTGGCTGGAATCGATCTCCACTTCGTCCATCAGGCCGCGGATGATTTTCAGCCCCCAGCCCCGCTTCCGTGTCGCCTTGAGCTTATCCGCGATCGATGGTTCCACGACCGTGTCGGGAGAAAAACCGATGCCGCTGTCGTGCACGCGGATTTCGAGCGCCTTGGGTTCGTCTTCGCGACCGAGGACACAGAACGTGATGTCTACCTGGCTGTCCTCGGCGTGACTGTGCTCAAACGCGTTGATGCACGCTTCAACGACCGCCAGGCGAACCTCGTCGATCTTCTCGGGGCTCATGGCGATCGAGCGCGCAAGCGCGGAAGCGCTCTGACTGGCCTGCACTTCCATGTCCGCGGACATGGGCAGGGTCAGAGTGACTTCCCGGAGCACGGCGTCAGAGGGCATACGTCCTCAGGGCTTCTCCCGGTCCCCTAGAAGCTGAGATAGAGCTGGAGGCAATACACCACCAGCGGATGAATCCGGTCCTGGAACAGCAACCAGCCAAAAGCCACCACCGTGCTGGCGGTAGCCAGCCACTGCATGGAGATTTCGGGGACTGCAACGAGCTTCTTGGCGGACTCTAACATGGCGCCCCTCCTGTGACTGGAAGGACACAAAGGCAACGGTCTTGCCAAGTCCGTTACAACTCGACAACGACAGAACTAACTATTGTACATTCATATACTTACACAGCACTCTCGATGGACTCGCCGCAAGCATGTCCCCTCGCGGATGGGACATAATGCCCCTCGCCGGATCAGATCGGAAGCAAATTTGGGGTGAAGGCCGTAGAAAGACTCGGTCGGGCAGCTGCTGAGACATTCTGCCCGTTAAGGGACTTTTTGCCGCTAGTGTATCGGCGACTAGAAACCCTTGCGGTGGAGGGTCCGGCGGTCCAACCCGAGGGCCTTGGCGGCAGCGCTCTTGTTGCCCTCGACCAGCTTGAGCACCCTCTGGATGTGGCGACGCTCCACGGTTTCGAGGTCCAGAGCTTCCGGACCGGTGGCCATCAAGACTCCCAGCAGCGAGCGCACCAACTCGGCATCGACGATGCCCTCGCTCAAGGAGACGGCGCCCTCGACGACGTTCTGGAGCTCGCGCACGTTGCCTGGATAGTCGTGATTGAGCAGCAGCGCCAGCGCCTCGCGGCCAAACTGTGGCGGCTGGATGCGCTCGCGCCGGCAGAACTCGTCGATGAAATATCGCACCAGATGCGGGATGTCCTCCCGCCGTTCGCGCAGCGGCGGCAGCTCGATCTCGACGCCCTTCAGGCGGTAGTACAGGTCCTCGCGGAACTTGCCTTCCTCGAACAGCGCCTCGAGATTGCGGTGGGTCGCGGCGACCAGCCGCACATCCACCGGAATCGGATTCTG
>JBDTNL010000068.1:0-21840 GCA_039933785.1 Acidobacteriota bacterium | reverse complement strand
GAAGAAGGTCGTGAAGAAGGTCGCTAAGAAGGTTGTAAAGAAGGCGCCGAAGAAGGTCGCCAAGAAGGTCATGAAAAAAGCATCGAAGAAGGCGATCAAGAAGGCTCCCGCCAAGCGCGGCGCCGCGAAGAAGGCACCGGCCAAGAAGGCAGTTGCGAAGAGAGCGCCCGCCAAGAGGAAGGCCGCCCCGAAGGCGCCCGCAGCTCGCGCCATGGCCACGGTGAAGAAGGCTGTGCAGAGTGTTGCCGAACAACCGGCGGTGGCCGCTGCAACGGAAGCCGCGAGCAGCGCGATGGCAAGCGCCCGCACGATGGCGTCCGATGCCGCCCACAGCATGACCGGCGTGATGAAGAACATCGCCGCCAAGGCGGCTCAAGTCGTCGACGAGGTCAAGGACGCCGCGCAGCGCGTGACCTCGAGCGACCCGTCGTCTTCCTCCTCCTCGTAGCAACTCTCTCCGCGGCGCCGGAGTCGTCTTCCGGCGCCGTGCCGCGCTTCTTCAGCTAGATGCCTCCGTCGCTCTCTCCTCTTCCGATCGACGATGTCCTCCCCGAAGTGCTGGCGGCGCTCGCCAGCGGAAGCCGAGCCGTGCTGCAGGCGCAGCCGGGCGCCGGCAAGACCACTCGCGTGCCGCCGGCATTGCTTGCTGCCGGTCTCGCGGGTGATGGCACCGTCCTCGTGCTCGAGCCGCGCCGCGTGGCCGCTCGTGCCGCGGCGCGCCGCGTCGCCGCCGAGCAGGGTTGGACTCTGGGCGAAGAAGTGGGCTACCAGGTGCGCTTCGAAAAGCGCGCCTCCGCGCGCACGCGGCTGCTCTTCGTCACCGAGGGCGTGCTGGTGCAGCGACTGCAATCGGATCCATTTCTGGAGGGCGTCAACGTCGTGGTCTTCGACGAATTCCACGAACGCAGCCTGTTCGTGGACCTGTCGCTCGCCATGACGCGCCGCGTGCAGCGCGAGGTTCGCAACGACCTTCGCCTGCTCGTCATGTCGGCGACGCTCGATGCCGGTCCGTTGGCGGAGTATCTCGGCGGCGCACCCGTGTTGTCCTCTCCTGGTCGCCTGTTTCCGATCGAGATCGAGTACCTGGCGCGTTCTGACGAACGATTGCTTGCGGAGCGTGTCGCGGCGGGCGTCCAACGTGCGCTGAGCGCGACCACGGGCGACGTGCTGGCGTTCCTGCCGGGGGTCGGCGAGATTCGAGCGGCGCAGACCCTGCTGACAGCGCTTGTGGCGCGCGGCATTCGCGTGCTGCCGCTCTACGGCGATCTCTCCCCCGAGGAACAGGATCAGGCACTGCTTCGCGCGGCGGGCCGGCGCGTCGTGCTGGCGACCAACATCGCGGAGACCTCGCTGACGCTCGATGGCGTCTCAGCGGTGGTTGACTCGGGCTTCGTGCGTGAGCTGCGTTTCGATCCCGCGAGCGGTCTCGATCGTCTGGAGCTGGTGCGCATCAGCCGTGCCTCGGCTACTCAGCGCGCCGGTCGCGCCGGCCGGCAACAGCCTGGTTGGTGCCTGCGGCTGTGGACCGCGGCGGACGAGCTTGCGCTTCAGCCATACACACTGCCGGAGATCCGGCGCGTCGATCTCGCCTGGTCGGCGCTTCAGCTGCGCGCCTGGGGCGAGCGTTCGCTCACCGATTTCCCATGGTTCGAGGCTCCCGCTCCGGCGAGCCTGGAACACGCGACGACGCTCCTCGAAGCCCTCGGCGCAACCGCTGGCGACACCATCACGCCGCGCGGTCGCCAACTCGCCAAGCTCCCTCTGCATCCGCGCCTCGGCGCTCTGGTTCTCGCCGGCGCCGAGCGCGGAGTGGCAGGCGAGTGCGCCACGATCGCCGCGCTGCTCTCCGACCGCGACCCCTTCCGCCGACGGGGCGAAAGTCATCGCGCGTCTTCGCGTTCCGACCTGCTCGACCGTCTCGAGGATCTGAGCTCAGGAAGCGCTCGCAAGGAAGCTCGATCGATCTTCCTCGCCCGCGACCAGATTCTCGATCTCCTGCTGCGGGCCGGGGTCACCGCGACCTCGTCCGAGGCATCCGCGGCCCCGACAGCCGTCAGGCAAGCGATTCTAGCGGCGTACAGCGACCGCCTTGCCCGGCGCCGAGAACGCGGCTCGCCGCGCGCCGTGATGGTCGGCGGCCAGGGAGTGCGCCTTTCGACCGAGAGCTCGGTCACCGAGGACGAGCTCTTCGTGGCCGTGGCGGTCGATGGTGGCGGCAAGCACCCCGAGGCTCTGGTGCGCCTGGCGTCCGCCGTGCAGCGCGAGTGGCTGCCGGCCGCACGCATCACCTCGCAGACCGAAGTCTCGTTCGATCCCGAGCGCGGGCGCGCGGTGGTCAAACGGCGCGAGCTCTTCGACGACCTGCTGCTCGACGAACGCGAGCTCCCGGCGACAGCCGAGCAGGCCGCCGCCGCGCTCGCGAACGCGGCGCGGGAAGAGCCGCACCGCGCGCTCGACCTCGAACGTCCGGAGAACTCGATCTGGCTCAAACGTTGGCGCTTCCTTGCCCAGGCCATGCCCGAGCTCGGCCTGCCCTCCGATCCGTTGGCAGTGCTCCTCGATCTCCTGCCCCTTCTGGCGCAGGGCAAGCGTTCGTTCACCGACCTGCGCTCGATCGCCATTGCGGACGTTCTCGCCGGGACATTGACTCGCAGTCAACGCTCTGCACTCGAACGTGAAGCTCCCGAGCGGCTCGCCGTACCCAGCGGCAATCACATTCGCCTGGTCTACGAAAACGGCCAACCGCCGGTGCTCGCAGCTCGGATTCAGGAGCTTTTCGGCCTGCGCGAAACGCCGCGCGTCGCGGCGGGTCGGGTCGCTGTTCTCCTCCATCTCCTGGCCCCGAACGGGCGCCCTCAACAAGTGACGCGAGATCTCGCCAGCTTCTGGAACACGACCTACCAGCAGGTCCGCAAGGAGCTCGCCGGCAGGTACCCCAAGCACTCGTGGCCGGAAGATCCGTGGACCGCTCCGGCGGAGCGCCGGCCGCGAAGGCGGAGCTGAAATCGTCCGCAAACCGTTTGCTTCGGCTGTTGCCCGCGCATGCACTACGACCATATAATCCGACCATGGTGTTTTTCCGATGACCCACAAGACCATGCCTGCCGGTGAATTCAAGACCCATTGCCTCAGAGTAATGGATGAAGTCAGCGAGTCCCGTCAAACGCTTACCATCACGAAGCACGGCCGGCCCGTAGCCCAGTTGGTGCCCGTCGAGCCGGCGGTACGCGCGGTTTTCGGCTGTCTGCGCGGCGAGATCGAGATCGTGGGTGACATCGTGTCGCCCGCAATCCCGCCCGAGGCGTGGGAGCACGACTGATCCTCCTCGACACGCATGCGCTCGTCTGGCTGACCGTGGAGCCTCAGCGCCTGTCCCGGAAAGCCAGCGCTGCGATTCGTAGGTCCCTGCGAAGCGACGGCATCTCCATCGCCGCAATCACGCTCTATGAGATGTCGTGGTTGTTCGTGCGCGGGCGACTGCGACGAGCCGGAACCGTCGGCGGGTTCCTCGACGCGGCGGTCGCGGGCAGCGGCGTGCAGATTCTGCCCTTGTCGCCTGCCATCGCGGCGCAGGCGGCTCAACTCCCGCCGGAGTTCCCTGGCGATCCCTGCGATCGATTGATCGCCGCGACGGCGCAGATCCACGAGCTGGCGCTGGTCACCGCCGATCAGCGCTTGCGCGACTTGGTATCGCTCCGGACGGTGTGGTAGCTGCGTTTTAGATCCGCGCCATCGCCTCGATCAAGTCCACCACGCGCTGCGAATAGCCCCATTCGTTGTCGTACCACGCCACCACCTTGGCGTAGCCGTCGCCTGTGGCGCGCGTCGACAGAGCATCGAAGATCGACGAGTGCGGGTTGCCGATGATGTCGCTCGAGACCAGGGGCACCTCCGAGTACTCGATGATGCGCTCGAGACGACCCTCGGCAGCACTCTTCATCGCGGCATTGATCGCCGCGGCATTGGGCTGCGAGCGAAAACGTACCGAGAGATCGACGATCGAGCCATCGGGCACCGGCACGCGCATGGCGATGCCGTCGAGGCGGCCTGTGAGCTGCGGCAGGACCTTGCCCACCGCGCGCGCCGCGCCGGTGGTGGTCGGGATGATGTTCTCCGCCGCCGCCCGGCTGCGGCGGAGGTCCTTGTGCGGCACGTCGGCGAGGCGTTGATCGTTGGTGTACGCGTGCACCGTGGTCATGATCCCTTCCTCGATGCCGAAAGCGTCATCGAGCACCTTGGCCAGCGGGGCAAGGCAATTGGTGGTGCACGAGGCGTTCGACACCAGCCGATGCTCCGGCCGCAGGGTGTCGTCGTTCACGCCCATGACGATCATGGCGTCGATGTCGTCCTTGGCCGGCACAGTCAGGATCACCTTCCGCGCGCCCCCCACGAGATGACCGACGAGTTGGTCTCGGGTTCGGAAAGCGCCCGTCGACTCGACCACGATGTCCGCGCCGAGCGCGCCCCAGGGAATCTTCTCCGGCGCGCGCTCGTCGGTCATCACGACGCTGCGCTCGCCGCGCGGCGAGCCGACGTACAGATGCTCGGCATCGCTCCTCACCTCGTACGCGAGCTCGCCCATCACCGTGTCGTGGCGCAGGAGGTACGCGAGCTGTGCGTTGTCGTAGAGATCGTTGATCGCCACCACCTCGACGTCGGCGCGTTCGTTGAGGATGCGGAAGACGCTCCGGCCGATGCGACCGAAGCCGTTGATACCCACTCGGATGCTCATCGTCCCGCCTCCCCCGGCTTCCAGTCACCGAAAGCCGCCAAGCGTTCGCAAAGCTCGACGGCGCGCAAGGCGTACGCCCAGCCGTTGTCGAACCAGGTGAGCGTCTTCGCCACCCGCTTGCCCACCACCATGGTGGCCTGGGCGTCGAAGGTGCCGGAGAATGGGCTGCGCAGCACGTCGCTCGACACGATGGGTTGATCTTCGAAGGCGAGATAGCGCCGTAGCGGCCCGAACGCCGCCGTCCGCACGACTTCGTTGATGGCCTCGACGGTCACATCTTGGCGGTGCCAGGACACCAGATCGACCACCGAACCGTTGGCGACCGGCACGTTGAGCGACATCGCGGTGACCTTGCCGGCGATCTCGGGCAACAGCTGGTCGAGCACCTCGGCGGTGCGGGTCTCTTGCGGAATGATGTTCTCCGCCGCCGCTCGCCCGCGCCGCAGGTCTTCGGCCGGCACGTCGGCCAGGCGTTGCTCGTCGGTGTAGGCGTGGACGGTGGTGAGCAGCGCGCGTTCGACGCCGAACTCGCGATCGAGGAGCTGCAGCACCAGCGCCGCCGCGTGCGCTGTGCACGAGGCGTTGGAGACGATGCGATGCCGGGGCTCGAGCGCGCGGTCGTTGACGCCCATCACCACGGTGAGGTCGGGCGCTTCCCGTGGCGGCGTGCACAGCACCACGCGCTTCGCACCGGCCGCGAGGTAGCCCTCGAGCTCGACCCGTCCGCGCGGAGCGTGCGCGGCCTCGATCACCACGTCGACGCCATGCTCGCCCCACTTCACGTCAATAGCGTGGGGGGGATTCGGCGCATCGATCAATCGCGTACGCCGCCCGCCGGCATAGATCCATCCGTCTTTCACGCTCAGCGCATCGGGAAAACGCCCGAGGAGCGTGTCGAAACGCAGCAGATATTCGAGCTGATCGGCCGGCGTCGGGTCCGCAACCACCGCGAGATCGATGTCTTCCCTGCCATGCAGGATGCGGAACAGATTCCTGCCGATGCGGCCCAGCCCTACCAGTCCGATCTTCAATACGGGCATCCGACGCCTCCGCTCAGATTCTAACCACATCGCAAGTTCTTGATAGCGCGGACCTCCGCGGCTCACCAGAATCCTGCTCAGGAGACCTGGTCAAACGGAGACTCCTCATGAAAGAAGCGCCTCGAACTCTTCGCCTTCGTTCCTGCGGTTTCGCGCTCGTGCTCGGACTCTTCCTGATCTTGCCCGCTACAGTGGCCTCGACGAGCACCACGCAGTGCGCGACCGTCCGCGACAGCGTCGCCATCGGCAAGTCGGTGCGCGTCGACGCGGGCTCGGCCCAAGCGCACCAGCGCGCGCTCGCCGCGGCGATTCAGCAGTGGGCGCGGTGCCCGGGGTACGGTCAGGCGTTCCCGAGCTTCGTCACCGACGCCGAGGGCTTCCGCACCGTGCAGATCGATTTTCGGGATCAGAGCCACGGCAGCGTCTGTGGCGAATTCAGCCGCAACACGATCACGGTCTATGCCTGGGCGTTCAACGCGCTCGGCCGACGCGTCCATTGCGCGCCGCCGTCGACCACTCTGACCCACGAGCTGGGTCACGTCCTGGGTCTGCTCGACGCACCGCGCGAGGCTCGGTGCGAGAGCTTCATCATGGCCGCGGACAACCTGTACGGACCGGCGCGGGAGATCGACTCCAGCGAGTGCGCGCAGGTCGCGGCGCACTGGAAGGCGGCCGATTGACCGGCATCGCCGAGGCTGCGACGCGCGCTGAGGCTCAGGTGCCGAGAGCTCGCAGGATCTCGCGCGCCTTGCGAATGTCGTCGGCGAAGCGCCCGGGCGGAGCGGTGGCGATGAAACGGCGCAACGCGACCGCTGCCTCAACGCTCCTGCCCGCGCCGCCCTCGACGAGACCCAGGTTGAACAGGGCCTCGAACTGCCTGCCGTCGAGGCCGACTGAACGCTCCCAGGCCTCGACCGCCCCGGCCGCATCGCCGAGTTGAAAGAGCGCCACGCCGAGCGTGTTCCAGGCGCTTGCGGCCCCGCCCTGCCGCGCGACGGCTTGGCGGAGCTCGCCCCGCGCCAGCTCGGCGCGGCCCGTGCGCAGCATCACCGTGCCGAGGAGCTCGTGCGCCCGGGCGTTGCCTCCGTCGCGCGCCAGCAGAGCGCGCAGCGCGATTTCGGCCTCGCTGTTGCGCCCGGCATCGGAAAGCACGGATGCGGTCGTGCAGATCACCGCCGGGTCGCTCGTCCCGGCGAGCGGACGCAGTACGTCGAGCGCCGCCGCGACCTCGCCCTGCTCCGCGAGCCGCGCGGCGAATTGTCGGCGCAGCGCCGGTGTCGCCGCGTCCTCCTCCGTCGCCCGGCGCATGAGCACCAGCGCCTCGGTGGAATCACCCCGTGCGACGGCGATCCGCACCAGGAGCTCGTATGCGCCTTTGGAGTTCTTCCCCAGCGCGAGCTCCGCCCGACGACGAGCCTCGGCGAACTGCCGCACGGCGAGGTGCGCCTCCGCGGCGGCGAGCGCCGGCGAGGGCAGACCGCCGGAGAGCTCTAGCGCTCGATCCAGCGCGTCGACGGCCTCGGCGCCGCGGCCGAGGCTTCGCAAGGCTCCGCCGAGGTAGCCCCACATATCGGCCATGTTCGGGTTGGCGGTTACCAGTCGGCGCAAGGTGACGACCGCCGCATCGGCGCGGTTAGCGCCGAGATCCTGCATCGCCGACTCGACGTCGGCCAGCGCGGCAGACTGACTCTTCGGATCCGGCAGCGCGCCGGGTCTCGCCGCTGCGGCACCGGCCAGGTAGCCGAGAGCCGCGAGTTTCCGCACGGCCTCCGCGTCCTCGGCATTCGGCGGTGCGGGTGCGCGCGTGTAGCGGTCGAGCGCCTTCAGCATGCCGCCGACGACTCGACGTTCCACGGCGACCAGATTTCGCCGCTCTGCGCGATCGGGACCGAGGGCATAGAGCTCGGGGTCAGGGCCCAAGATGAAATGGAACTCGCCGTCGATCACCGACGAGAGATCGCTCCAGCCGAGATGCAGGCGCGGATACTCGGTCTCGGAATACAGCGTCCGCCGTTCATCTCCGCTGCCAAGGAGCGATTGCCCGCTCATAGCCGGCGGTGCGGCGACCTTCGCGAGCTCGAGGACGGTCGGCGCGATGTCGATCAACCCCACGGGCCGAGCCACGCTCTCGCCACCGCGCCGGCCGCTAGGGAGCTTCACCAGCAACGGCACCTGCAGCGTCTCGCGATAGAGAAAGATGCCGTGCTGCTGCTCGCCATGATCGCCCAGACCCTCGCCATGATCGGAGAGGACGACGATCGCGGCCCGGTCATAAGCGCCCAACCGCTTGAGCTCGTCGAGAAACCTGCCCACGATGGCGTCGCTGGTGGCGATCTCACCGTCGTACGGAATCCCCGCATACCGAGTCTTGTACGGCTCCGGTGGCGTGTACGGCATGTGCGGTTCGTAGAGATGCAGGAAGGCGAAGAACGGCCGCGCGGCGCGCGGCTTGATCCACTCGATCAAGGCCGCGGCGGTCTCTCCGCCGGGACGTTGGATCTCACCCAAAGAGGGATTTCCGGCGAACTCCAGCGAGTCTTCGTAGAAGTCGAACCCCGACGCGATGCCCGTCGCGCGGCGCAATACGTACGTCGAGACCGCGGCTCCGGTCTCGTAGCCGGCCTGCTTCAAGAGCGCCGCCAGCGGCGGATGCGACGCCCCGTCGAAGACATAGCCCACGTTGTCGCGCACTCCGTGTTCGGTCGGCAGGAGACCGGACAAGATGGAACTGTGGGAAGGCAGCGTCAGCGGCGTGTGGCTGTAGGCGCGTTCGTAGAGGATGGCATCGCGACGGAGCGCGTCGATGGCCGGCGTTGCCACACGGTCATAGCCGTAGGCAGGTAGATGGTCGGAGCGGAGCGTATCGATCGAAATCAAGACAAGCGGCGGACGCTCTTCGCGGGCCGGCTGCGGTTGGCAGGCCGACGACAGCAGAGCGACAAATGTCACGAGCGGCCAAAGTCGAAGGATCAAACGGCAGCTCCTGTCGATGACTTGCAGGAAAGCGGGCCGCCGGTAGGCGACACCGGCGGCCCGAACAGCTCAAGATCCCCCGAGGTCTAGCGCAGGTTCAGCTTCAAACCGATGCGGAAGATCCGCGGGCTCAGCACATCTGTGACCCGATCCGTCGTCGCCAGGTTGAGTTGGGTGCCGCGCTGCAGCGTGGTCCCGGCGTTGAGCGCGTTGAAGCAGTCGAAGCCGAGCACCGCGTTGAAGTCGTGCAACTGGAATTCCTTCTCGATCCGCAAGTCGAGGACGCGCAGGTCGTCGTTGCGGAACTCGTCTGCCGACGTCGCCATGACGGTCTGCGTGCCGAGGCCGCCCACTCCGCGGTTGATCCGCACCCAGTACGGAATGGCATACCCCTGCCGGCCAGTGAGACTGCCGGCAAGATTGAAGCCCCACACGCGTTCGGGGGCTACTTGGTACATCCCGGTTACGTTGTAGGACCACTTGCTGCTGAGATACACGTTGCCTTTGCTGCCAGCGAACGCTCCGATGGTCGAGCCCTGGAGCACCTCTTCGCCATCCCGGGCGCCGCCAGGCAACGTGTCGGTCCGATCCGCCAACGCGCCCTTAGGCACGTTCCAGACCCAATCCGAATAGCTGAAGTTACCGCGCATCATCCAGTGATTGGATAGCCGCTTGTTGAAGGTGACCGCGGCACCCTTGTACGTGCTGGTGATGTCGGAGTTGAAGAGATAGAACCCGCCCCGGCTGCCGAGATTCTCGTTCAGCGTGTAGTAGTTGATGACGCGCTGCTTGCCGTTGGGTAGCGTGACTGTCTTCGTGTGTTGGGTGAAGTCGGCCTGAGTGGATCGCCGGCCAACGCTCTGCAGATTCTGGGACGACCGCGGATCGCCGTCGAAGACCAGCGGATCGAGGAATGGTTGGTCGTTGAGCTTGCGATACGTCAGGTTGAGACCGACCACGAACTCGGGCAGTAGCGCGTGCTCCACGCTCAGCAAGAGCTCATCGGTCGTGGGCGCGTTGAAGTGCGGCGACACGGCACCGGACTGGATGAACGCCCCCGGAGCGAAGTTGTTGTACGACGAGTTCGAGGGTCCGAGACCGGCCGCGTTGCAGAACGCACAAGGGACGCCGGTCAGGACCTCGTTGGGCTGGATGTGGCCGTCGTGGTTGAGATCGTTCGAATACAGATAGACGTAGGAGGAAGTTCCCAATGGGTTCAAGTAGGACGCGGTCGTGCCCCCCAACTGATCCGCGAAGCGAGAGTAGCTGGCGCGCAGGAGAGTCCTATGCTCGGCGCCGAGCGCGTACGTGAGACCCAACCGAGGTGCCAGCGTCTTCCATTCGAAGCTGCCGCCGCCTGGGTACTGGACCGCCGGCAGGATGCTCGGGAACGCGGCGTTCGCCGGCACGGTCTGCGCCAGGTTCTCGGTGTGCTGGACGTCGTAGCGCAACCCGAGGTTCGCCGTCAGATTGCCCGCGGTGAGCGTGTCCTGAAGGTACGCGTTCTTGTAGGAGATTCGATTCGCTTGCGAGTTCTGCCGCGCGAGCGAGATCACGCTCCCGCCCGCATCGAGCACCGGGTAGAGGCCGTACCCTCCATAGGCCTTGTAGTTGTTGTTCTCGATCCCGAAGCCCGGCCAACGGGTGGACGATTTGATGTCGGTCGTGCGATAGCCCGCGCCGTACTTGAGCTCGTGGCTGAGCGAGCCAGTGGTGAAGAAGCTCGAAGCGTCGAGTTTGGACTGCTTCTGCGGGCGCTCCGTACCGTACTGCAAATAGCTGGTATGCCAGACGAAATTCTCGTCGATGTTGGCGTTGGTACCGAGGCCGCCCTCGGGAGCGAGCAGGAAGACGTTCTTCCCCCAAGCCGCCATCACGGTGGCGAAGAAATTCGACGAGAAGATCTGGGTATCTTCGACCTTGTAGACGTTGGTCGGGCCGCTCTGATCCCAAGTCGTTTCCTGCGGACGGGAGGGACCGGCGCTGCGGCCGATCTTGGTTTTCTCTCCGCGCAGATAGAAGCCGGTCAGGGAATTCGCTGTCGTGAGCTGGGCATTGATCTTGGCGTTGAACGAGCCGAGTTTTGTGTTGTCGTGGATGTCCGGCACCGCTTTGCCGCCGACCAACGGGCCGAGCACAAAGTTCTTGATGTCCTGCGCGCCATAGCTACCCCAGATCCAGAGGCGGTCCTTGACGATCGGACCTCCCAAGTCGGCGCCGTAGTCCTTGATCGCACCGATTTTGTTCGGATCGCCGCGGAAGGGAGGCTGCGGCTTCTGGTTGCTGGGCGGACCCTGCCACGGACCTGCCTTGCCGAGGTCGGCGCTGTCGAAGCCGCTGTTCGACTGCCAGCTCGAGCTGGTGTCGAGGTAGCGCGCCGACCCGCGCAGCTCGTTGGTGCCCCGCTTGGTCACCATGTTGAGGACCACGCCGCCGGTCGCGATCGTGGCGTCGGACCCACCGGTCGTGACTTGCATCTCGTCGAACGAGCCGAAGTCGTAGTACGTCGGCGAGCCACCGAGCGCGCCCATGTCGGTGATCACCACACCGTCAACGGCCCAGATCGAATTCGTGCCCGCCGAGCCCGGACCGGCATAGAGCGACTGCTGGCCGCTCTCGTTGCCGCCCACGTTCACGCGGTCGGTCTGCACTCCTGGAACCTGCTGCAGGAGACTCCACGGATCTCGTGCCGTGGGAATTTTTTCGAGCTCCTGCTTCGAAATGAACGCCCCGGTCGACACCTTGCGCTCGTCGAGCAACGGGCTTTCGGTCGAAACAGTAATGGTCTCCTCCACCGCCGCCTGAAGCGTGACTTCGACCGTGGTGTTGCGACCTACGGTGATCGCGATATTCGGATACTCGACGCTCGAGAAACCCTCGAGTGTCGAGACCAGTTTGTACGCTCCCGGCGGCAGGCCGAGGAAGCGGAACTTGCCCTGGGCGTCGGAGATCTGGATCTGCGGCGCCTGCCCGGTTTCGAGCGTGAGCGTGACGCCTGGAAGCGCCGCGCCCTTGGTGTCAACGGCACTGCCGTACAGATTGCCGCTCTGCAGTTGGGCTTCGGCGGTGAGCGGCAGGAGCAGCAGCAGCGCGAAGGCCACCGCGATTCCTGCGATCAGATTCTTGCGGGTTGCTTGCAATTTGATTCCTCCTCTTTTGGCGAGTGCATGAATGGACTCCGTACTGACGGGGTGCTCGTGGGTCTTTGCGGTCCGCTCACCTCCTGGTCGGTGATTGCGGGTCTCCGCTAGGGCAACCTCGATGCCACCCACCATTGGGACTCCCTAAAGCACCGTAAACACAGTGCTTACACTCCATTCACAGGGAATTCACCGGGGAGGGAAAATCCTCGCGATTGGAGGCATCCGCTCGCCGCCGCCATCGATCGACACCTGCTCGTGGTCTCGAACTCGACGCTTCACGGCATCAGGCTCGCGGCTCGGGGGGCAATCCGGCGCTTTGAAGAGACCCTCGACGCAGGCGCGCAACGTCGCTCCTCGCCACCGCGCCCGCTGCGGTTGATCGACGGTGATCGACGGCTCGCAACCACACGACACCGTCAGGCATTCGGTATCGAGATCCCCAATGGAATGGATCGCCGGGGCCAAGCCTCGCGAGCGCGTGATGGATCCGCCGCCGTGGGTGACTGGCGCGCGGCCCTCCTATGGACCGTCGATAGGACTGGAGCTCGACGGCGCAAGAATCTGATAGCGCGGGTATCCGGAGTTGCTCGACACTTGTCGGGCTGGACGACCGGCGGGCGATTCCCAAACGCCGGCACGGCGCACCGAGGAGCGAGACGATGATCGCGAACATCAACACCAAGGTTCGACCCGAGGCCCCGCCCATGCGGTTCCCATCTCAACTCGACTCGAGATTCCTACGTCGTTTCGTGCTGCGCTCGCATGGCCTGGTCGAATTCATCGACGTCGAGACCGTCGACTGGATCGAAGCCGAGAAGGGTCAGGTTCATCTGCATCTCGGCACCGCCAGGCGGCGGCTGGCGGAGCAGCTCGGAGTGCTCGAGCAGAAACTCGACCCGAAGTCCTTCCTCCGCATTCACCGCTCGGTGATCGTGAACCGCGCGCGTGTGCAGCGCTTGGAATGGAACGCGCGCGCCGACTTGCGGGTCGTGCTCGACAACGGCCGCCGGCTCGCCGTCGGCCGACAGCGGACCGCCAGCGTGCGCACCACGCTGCTCGAGACCGAGCGATGAAGGCGGCCGAGATCGCCACCGCCGCGACCTATCGCCAGCGCGTCGCCCTGCGCACCGGCCGGAGCATGGAATTGGTCGACGTGCGGGAGGTCGACTGGATCACCGCCGACGGCAACTACGTGGTGCTCCACCTGCGCGGGGGCCGTCACCGCGTCCGCGGGAGCATCAGCGCCTTGGAGAGCGAGCTCGATCCGCAGGTCTTCGTCCGCCTACATCGCTCGACGATCGTCAACGCGAGGCGCATCGTGCGGCTGGAGCTGGTCAGCACCAGCGATCGCATCGCCATCCTCGCCAACGGCACGCGCTTGCCGGTGGGGCGTTCCTTCCGGGGTCGCCTCGAGCCGCTGCTTGCCGGCCTGATCTGAGGAACGGCGACATGGCCCTGACCGGGATCCCGGCGCGGCAGAACTTTCTTCGCCGGCCGCAGTATGTAGAGGGTGTGGAAGGGCTTGCGCTCAAGGTCGTCGAAAAGGTGCTCTTTCGGAGCGAATCCGTTGCCGTGTGCCGCTTCGAGTGCCCCGCCGAGCATCCGCTCTTTCCAGACTCCGGCCCGAGCAACGCGAATACCTTTGTCTTCCCGCGCACCAGCGTTCGAGTGCACAGGGAAGACGGCAAGACCATGATCGGCGGGCCCCAGTCGGTATCGTTCTTCAACCGTGGCGAGGGGTACCGCCGATCATCGATCGGCGGCGCGGGCAGCCGCTGCGATTGGTTCGTGGTCGACTCCGCTCTGCTCAGCGAGACGGTGGCGCGCTTCGATCCGGAAGCCGCGCGGACGACCAGCGGCCGACCGTTTCGAGCCCGCTCGGCGCCGGTCGACAACCAGACGCTGACCCTCGAACGGGCCTTGATTCGGGGCATTGTCGCCGAGCCCGGGCCCGATGCCGCGGCGGTCGAAGAGACCGTCCTCGAACTCCTGGCGCGGTTGCTACGCGCCGCGCACGCGACGATGCCCCTGGCCGCGAACCCCCGCGCCTCGCGCCGGGAGGCCGAGATCGCCGATGCCACCAAGGCCTGGATCGCCGCGCACTTTCGTCTGGAATGCTCGCTCGCTGAGATCGCCCGCGCCCTGGGGGTTTCGGTCTTCCATCTCGCGCACGCCTTCCGGCGGCAGTGCGGGACCTCCATCCACCGCTATCGCGATCAAGTCCGGGTGCGGACTGCCCTGGACGCTCTCGACGCCGGCTGGGGCGATCTCACCACGCTCGCGATGGAGCTCGGCTATTCGAGCCACAGCCACTTCACCGAACGCTTTCGGCTGGCCTTTGGTGTGACCCCTTCGGCCTACCGGGCCGGAGGGGGCGGAAATCGGGCCTACTCGTAGCGCAGAGCTTCGATCGGATCGAGCGCCGCGGCGCGCCGCGCGGGGTAGAAGCCGAAGAAGATGCCGATCAGAGCGGCGAAGCCAAAGGCCATGGCAACTGCCCCCGCTCCGATCTGCACCGGCCACCCAGCTCCCCTGGCGATCAGCTGCGAGGCCACCACACCGATCACCACGCCGATCAAGCCGCCGGTGATCGAGAGCACCACCGCCTCGAGCAGGAACTGAGCCAGCACGTGGCGGCCCTTGGCGCCGATCGCCAGGCGGATGCCGATCTCTCGCGTGCGCTCGGTGACCGAGACCAGCATGATGTTCATGATCCCGATGCCGCCGACGAGCAGTGAAATCGCCGCGACGGATCCGAGCAGAATCGAGAAGGTGCGGGTACTCGCAGCCGCCATGGTCGCCATTTCCTCCTGCGAGCGCATCATGAAGTCGCTGTCTTGCCCCTGGCCCAGGCGATGGCGCTGGCGCAGCAGCGCCTCGATCTCGGCCTGCGCCTGATTGACTAGGCTCTGCGACTTGGCGGCCACATACACGATCGAAATCTTGCTGCGGTTGCCGCCGCCGAGGCGCTTCATCACGGTCGTGTACGGCGCCACCACGAGGTCATCCTGGTCCTGGCCGGCCGTGCTGCCGCCCTTGCTCTCGAGCACGCCGACGACGCGAAACGGCACGTTGCGGATGCGGACCAGCTCACCCACCGCATCGCCGTCCGGAAACAACTGCTGGGCGACCGTGCGGCCGAGGACGGCCACCTTGGCCGCCGACTTCACGTCGGTATCCGAGAAGAACGCTCCGCTCGAGAGATTCCACGCGCGGATGAACGGCCAGTCCACATCGACGCCGTTGATCGTCGTGCCCCAGTTGAGCTCGCCGGCGACCACCTGACCGCTGCTGCGCGTGCCGGCCGATACGTAGGCGACCGAGGGGCAGTCGCTGCGAATCGCCGCCGCGTCGTCCTCGGTCAACGTCGAGTTGCCGCTAAAGATACGGGCGCCGCCCTGGGTGACCGCGCCGGGGAACACCATGATGAAGTTGGTCCCCAGCGAGCTGATCGAAGACTGGATCGAGCTCGAGGCGCCCGACGCCACGCCGACCATGGCGATGACGCACGCCACGCCAATCACGATGCCGAGCATGGTGAGGGCCGAGCGCATCTTGTTGCGGCTGATCGCCTGCAGACCGACCTTTACGATGTTGAGCGTCCGCATCCAGACAATCTTCACGATCATCGACCTCCACCGGGCACCGCGATCTCCCGCCGCCTCGTCACCGGATGATCCGAGACGATACGTCCGTCCTTGCAGGCCACGATACGGCTCGCGAACTCGGCGATGTCGGGTTCGTGGGTGATGAGAATCACGGTCTTGCCTTGCCGGTTGAGCTCCTGGAAGAGGCCGATGACCTCCTCCGACGTCCGTGAATCGAGGTTGCCCGTGGGCTCGTCGGCAAGCAAAATCGGCGGATCGGTCACCAGCGCCCGGGCCACCGCCACTCGCTGCTGTTGGCCACCCGAGAGCTGGGACGGATAGTGATCCTCACGTCCGCTGAGCCCAACCTTTCCCAGGAGCTCTCTCGCCAGGCGGCGGCGCTCGGCGCCGCCGATCGGCACTTCGCCGTAGAGCAGCGGCAGCTCGACCTGCTCGAGCGCCGAGGTGCGTGGGAGAAGGTTGAAGCTCTGGAAGACGAAACCGATCTTCGCGTTCCGGATCTCGGCCCGCTGGTTGGCGTCGAGCTCCGACACGTCGGCGCCATCGAGGATGTACGTGCCCGAGGTCGGGCGATCGAGGCAACCGAGCATGTTCATGAGCGTCGACTTGCCTGATCCCGAGGGGCCCATGATGGCGACGAATTCGCCGCGTTCGATCGTCAGGTCGACCCCGTCGAGCGCGCGCACTTCGACCTCGCCCATCCGGTAGACCTTCACCAGAGCGCGGATCTCGACCAGCGGCCCGCTCGGAGACGAGCTCAGAAGCGGCCTCCCGCGCCGATCAGCCGGCCGCCTGCGGCATCGGCCTTGGTGGTGGCCGCGCCGAGGACGACAGCATCGCCTTCCCTGAGCTCGCCGTCGAGGACCTGCGTGTAGCGCCCATCGGAGACTCCGATGTGGATCTTCACCGGCGACAGCTTGCCTTGCGGGGAGAGTACGAACACCGTTTGGTTCGCCTTGTCGGCTCCACGCCCGAGGCGCGCGCCGCTTTCTCCCGGCGCGCCCGATCCACCGCTGGAGCCTGGCCCGACGCCCGAGCCGGACCCGCGTGTCCCGCCAGAACCACCGGAGCCTGCACGCGTCGGCGTGGCACCCGCGGCACTGGGGCCGTCGCCGGTTACCATCGGCCTGAACCGCAGGGCGGCATTCGGCACGCGCAGTACATCCTTTGCCTGCGCCACTTGGATCGACACGTCCGCGGTCATCAAAGGCCGCAGCTTGCCCTCTGGATTGGGGACCTCGAGGATCACGGGGTAGGTGACCACGTTCTGGTTCGCCGTGGCGTTCAGGCGCACTTCCTGAATCCTGCCGCGGAACTTCTCGTCCGGATATGCGTCGACGGTGAAAGTGGCCGGCTGGTCGACCTGCACCCGGCCGATGTCCGACTGGTCGACGTCCGCCGCCACCTGCATCTTGGTCAGATCCTGCGCGATGGTGAACAGGGTCGGGGCCTGGAAGGACGCGGCCACGGTCTGTCCGATGTCATATTGACGCGCTACGACCACGCCGTCGATCGGCGAGCGGATCTTGGTGTACGTCAGATTGGTATTCGCCTGGAGGAGCCCGGCCTTCGCCTGATCCACCTGCGCCTGCGAGCTGTCGAGCGTCGCCTTGGCGGTGTCGTAGTCCGACTGCGGGATCAAGCTCTCGTTCAACAGTCGGGCTGCACGATCGAATTGGATCTTGGCATTGCGCTGCTGGACCTGGGCCTGCGTGACGTCGGCCTGCCGTTGTGCCACCGTGGCCTCGAACGGCGTCGGGTCGAGCTCGGCGAGCAATTCGCCGGCGGTCACCTTGCTGTTGAAGTCGACGTAGAGCTTGGAAACAATGCCGGAGACCTGGCTGCCGACCTGCACGGTCTTCACCGCGGAGATCGTCCCGGTCGCGGTCACGTTCATCGTGATGTCGCCCAGACGGGCCTCCTCCGTGCGGTACTTGGGGCCCTGGTCCTTGTGGCTACGGCTCCACAGATACCAGCCAGCGCCGGCGACGAGCAGAACGACAACGATCCACAACCATTTCTTCATCGCAACTCTCTCCTCACTCGTTCACCGGACTCGGACGGTTAAACAACCGTTTGAATCCACTGCATCATCCTACGCATTCTTTCCCGCGAGGTTGCCCATCAGAGCGGGCCGAGATGTAAACAACCTGCAAAACCACGGGACACAAGGCACTGAACACACCATGCAAGAATTCCGCCGTGAGCTCGGAAACCATGGCGCGATGGCGCTGGCATGCCCTGGCTCTCCTCTTCCTCCTCGCGGTCGGCGCTCTGCGCTGGAATGGGGCCCTCCGAGACCCTCGCCTAGCCGTCGACGAGAGCGACTACACCGCAGCGTTCACCGCGATTTCACACGGCGAGAACCCCTACGAGGTACCGCGCTTCATCTACCCACCGGCTTTCGCGGTCGTCGGCGCCGCAGCCGCCGAGCGCTGGGGGGAGATGCCGTTGGTCTACGCATTCCGCGTCTTGAACTTGCTCGGCGCGGCAGTACTGATCTGGTTGAGCCTTTCGATCACCTCGTGGTCGTACCGCATTCGGGTCGGGCTCGGGGCGGCGCTCATCGCGCTGTGGGCGCCGATACATCAGGGCATCGACTGCGGCAATATCTCGCTCGCGGTCATCGGTCTCACACTGGCCGCGATGGCCGCGATCGAGCTCCGCAGCGGCGCGGCAATCGCGGGGCTCGGGCTGGGTCTTGGATTGGTAATCAAGCCACTGGCGCCCGCGGTCCTGGCGCTCCTAGGCCCCTGGCGCTCCAGCACGGGGAAACGGGTGGGCCGGAGGGTCGCCGCCCTGGCGGCCTTGACCGCGGCAGCGCTCTCGCTCGCGCTCGGACGGTCGCTCCTTCCGGTGTGGCTCGCGAAAACCGGGGGTCACCTGCCCAACGGACACACCGTGTCGCTCTGGCGCCTGCTCTTTTGCGTCGGGATCGACGTCCGGCCGGCGCTGCTCCTGGTGGTGGTCTTGGCGGTCACCGTGCCCTGGGTATGGAAGCGGGAGCTCTCGAGCAGCCAATTCCTCGTCGTCGCGACGACCGCGACGCTCTACTCGCTCCCCTTAGTCTGGACGCACACTTTGGCGTTCAGTCTGCCCGCTCAGCTCGCGGCCTTTGATCGCGCCCTCTCCGGCTCCGCCGCGAGTGGCGAATCTGATCGCCGCCAGAGGCGATTCGCCCTCGCCATCCTCGCGGCGCTGGCGCTCAGCATCCAGGGCAGCGAAGCCTTGGTCGCGATCAACAATCGCTCGCTGTTGATTCAAGCGCTCTACCTGGCGCCTGCGGTGCTCGCGCCCGCGGCATTTGCCGTCTACGCCCTGCGCGGGCGGGTGCCGCGAGCGGGCTGACTGCGAGCGATTTGACCCAATTTCCCGCCCATTTCACAAAAAGGCCTTCTTGTGGGAAAATAACCCCCACGGCCACCCGGGAAAACGGGCTCGGTCGTGGTAATCGAAGTCAGTGGCGGGCTCACCTGGGCCCTTGCGGCGGTCTCACCGGCCCGGCCTCCGCAGAACACCTTTCAAGTCGCCGGGAAACTTTGAGCGGCCTTTCGCCAGCGCGGCGAGACCGCGCAACGCAAGGAGTTCAAACTACGCATGAGTTTTTCCGAACTGAACCTAGGCCCCGAACTGTTGCGCTCGATCGCCGAACTCGGCTACGAGACCCCCACCCCAATCCAGCGTGACGCCATACCGCCCGCCTTGATCGGGCGTGACGTTCTGGCCTGCGCCATGACGGGGAGCGGCAAGACCGCCGCCTTCCTGCTTCCGATCCTCCAACGTCTCCAGGCGAAGCCCCGCGGCACTACGCGCGTGCTCGTCCTGGTACCGACGCGCGAGCTCGCGGCGCAAGTGCACGAGGCGCTGCAGGAGCTCGGCAAGCACACCGGCATCCTCGGTGCCGCGATCTTCGGCGGCGTCGGCATCGGACCGCAGGAAGAAGCCTTCCGCAACGGTGTCGATGTCCTGATCGCGACTCCGGGCCGCCTGCTCGACCATTTCCAATACGACTACGCGCGACTCGCCGGCATCGAAGTGCTGGTGCTCGACGAAGCCGACCGCATGCTCGACATGGGCTTCCTCCCCGACATCCGGCGCGTGCTGAAGCACCTGCCACGGCCGCAGCAGACCATGCTGTTCTCGGCCACGCTGCCGCGGGAGATCGTCGAGCTCTCCCAGGATCTGCTGCGCGATCCAGCGCGTTTGAACGTCGAGCGCCAGGCGATGCCGGCGACCGGTATCGCACAGGCGATCTTCGCCGTGCGCGAGGACTTGAAGCCGACCCTGCTGCTCGAGCTCTTGCGTCGCGGTGAGATCGAGAGCGCCATCGTGTTCACGCGCACCAAGCACCGCGCCAACCGCTTGGCCGACTTCCTGCAAAAGCACGGCATCTCGTGCGATCGCATCCATGGAAACCGCAGCCAGGCGCAGCGCACCGAGGCGCTCGGCAAGTTCAAGGACGGCCGCACGCGGGTGCTGGTCGCCACTGACATCGTGGCGCGCGGCATCGACGTCGAAGAGCTCTCGCACGTCATCAACTACGACGTGCCGCAGGTGCCCGAGGACTATATTCACCGGGTGGGCCGCACCGCCCGCGCCGATGCCACGGGCGACGCGTTCACGCTGGTTTCGGAGGAGGATCAGCAGAATCTGCACGCTATCGAGCACGCCATCGGTCAGCCCCTGGCGAACAAAACGCTCAGCGGGTTCGACTACCAGGCGCCCGCCGGCGAGCCGCTCGAGATTCCCATCCACGAGCGCGTGGCGCAGATTCGAGCGCGCAAGGCCGACGAGCGGGCGCGAGCGAAGGAGAAGGCCGAACGCAAAGCGCAACGCATCGCCGAGGAACAGGCACGCATCGCCGCCAAGGGCGACCGGCGGGCGGCGAGCGGCGGCGGCAGCCCGTCGCCGGGCAACTCCACCGGCAATTCACCGGGCAATTCCAACGGCAACGGGTCGGGACGTCCTGCCGGCAACGGCCGCCCGGCGAGTGGGCGCGGTCGCCGCAATCGGCCGCCGCGGCCGGGATTCGCCGGCCAGCGTCCGGGCGGACGTCCGCAGCCTTCATTCGCACCCGAAGCGCCGCCCAGCCGGCCGAATCCCTCTCCGCAAAGCGACGACTGGCAGCCGACGACGAACGCTCATCCGCACTATGTCGGGGTGTTCACCGGCCGCTTGGCGGGTGAGGAAGAGGTCGAGATCGCGGCTCCGGACCGGCGGCCCTTCGGCCGGCGCGGCCAGAAGCCGGCCGAGGTCCTGCCGCTTTCCGGCAAGTCGCGTCGCGGGCGGTGACCCCTGGGCGCCTGCGGCGCCAAGCCGGGCGAAAAAACCGGCCGGAAAAATCGCTAGCGGAAGTAGCCGTTCACATCGACCACGATCTGAACGGCCGCTCCCTCGGCCCGCAGGTTGATCGACCCTGTACCGTCCGCCGACAGTCTCACCAGCCCGTTGTTGGCGCGCGTCGAGCCGGCGGAAAAACTCACCACGCTGGTGGTCGGTATCGGATCGTCCGCAGCGTACGCCCGCAGGACGCCGACTGCGGTACCGCCCACGGCGGTGACGTTGACCGAAATCGCGCGCGCGTCCGAAGGAATGCCACAGTGTCCGGCGAGCGCGAAGCTGCGCCCGCTTCCCGCCGTGAGTTGCGGTCCTCCGTACGGCCCCGCCGCCGATCGGGTGTCGAGCAGGCGGCAAGGCGTGAGGCTGTAGAAGTCGCTCGCTGGCGGGGCCTGCGCATCGATCACCAGCAGCGTGGCGGATCTCGCCGGCAAGTCGAGCTCCAAGGCACCCGCGGTCGGCGTCAGGGCACCCGCTGACGCGATCCGGTGCGTGGCGTCGAAGCGCACGAGGTTTGCCGTCCCGGTGATGGACGCGGAGCCGGCCAGGCGCACGGTCGTATGCCGCGGGTTGGTGTCCTTGTTGAACAAGAGGAAAAACCGCCGCTTGTCGGCGCGTTCGATCGCGTAGGCACCCACCGCATTCACGTCGCTGCTGGTCGCACGGACGCTGTCTCCGCTCACCCGCCCGCCGGCGCCGTTGAAGTTCAGGTAGAGCCGAAAGGCATCCTCGACCCGCGTGCCGGGACCCGGAGCAATCCAGCGCGTCGCCAGATCCAAGCCCTCGCGGCCGAAGATCGCCAGCGCCTCGGCCTGTGCCAGGGTGCTCGAGGCCCCGTCGTCGTTGCCCCAGCTGTACTCGGTGATCGCGAGCTTGGTTCCCGGGTAGTGGTTCGCCACCCAGTCGCGCATCCGCGGAATCATCCGGATCTGCGTGTTGATCCAAGTCTCGTCGACATACGTCGGGTCGTAGAGACTCTTGAGCGAGCGCAGCCGCATCGCGGCGGT
>JBDTNL010000067.1:0-21852 GCA_039933785.1 Acidobacteriota bacterium | reverse complement strand
TCGCGGACGACGACGATCCCGCGGTCGAAGTCCACCGACTCGACGACACCTTGCAGGGTGGCCGTCGAGCGATAGGCGTTGGCGCCCGGTCCGACGTCGTACACGTTGTAGTACCCGGCCGGATCCCAACCGCCGCCGAAGTTCACCGAGAGGCCGACATGCAGCGGCCACAGCAGGAACCTCGCCTCGGGAATCCAGAACGAATCACGCCGGCCGTCGAGCCAAGCGTAGTAGCCGCCGCGAACATGACTCAGGCGGCAGACACGCCCCTGGAAACGGTCGTACCGGCCGCCGCCTCGCCACGAGGAACCGTTCGAGAACCCCTGGCCTCGATGATCGTTGCGGTTGTTCCGCCAGTCTCCCCTGCCGTCGTGAGAAAAGCTCTGGTAGGGCCGGCCCGGCGAGCCCGAAGAGTTCCAGTTCCCGCGATTGTCCCCTCGCGACGAATCGCTAGGCTGCCCCCTCCATGCATGGTTCTCGCCTCGGGGCGCCTGCCATTGCGGCTGCGGATGCCCGGAGCCGGAGGGACGCGGCGTGAAGCCGCCACCATGGGTCGAACCACGCGGCATCGTGTCACGCGGAATCCACCCCTGGTGCCGCCCCTCTTCCTGGCGGTGTTCCGGCCGAGCCGCCGGGCGAGTTACTTCTGCCGAAGGTCGGTCCGATCCACGCTCGCGTCCCGTCCCGTGCTGAGGACGGTCGGACGCCGTCGCAGACGCCGCGGTTAGTGCCGCCAGGGTCAAAAACGAGGCAAAAGAGGCTGCAGAACGCATCGGGTTGGTCATTGTCATTCTCCTCGACCATCCATACTGCAATGGCCAGGCCAGCGCGATCGCCCAGGCCGGCGAGAGGGCTACTCCGCGCGGAGCGCCCGAGGCCAGGTGCCAGGCGATTCGGGATCGCGCAGGAGACACCGCCGCCTTCCGCTGCACCTGACCGACCGGAGGGCCTACTCCGCGCGGAGCGCCACCGCCGGATCTACCCTGGTTGCCCGCCGCGCCGGAACGATGGTCGCGGCGAAGGCGACCAGCGTGATCAGCATCGACACCGCGAAGAAGATCAGCGGATCGTTCGGCTTCACCTGGAAGAGCGCACGCGCGATGCCATCGCCTGCCACTTTCGCGATCACCAGCGCCAGGCCGAGACCGAGGCTCAAGCCGATCGCAAGCTGGACGAATCCCTGCCTCAGCACCATCTGCAGGATCCGCCGGGAGTCGGCACCCAACACCATGCGAGTGCCGAATTCCTGGCGGCGCTGGTTGACCGAGAACGACATCACGCCGTAGAGACCGACCGCGGAGAGGATGACCGCGATCAAGCCGAAGATGCTGAACATGCCGGCAACCACCCGGTTTTGGGCCAGGATGCCGTCGAGGTTAGCGCCCGGTGTCGCCACGAAATAAAGCGGAAGGTCGGGATCGAGCTGAGCCACATCGCGCTGCAGACCTTGCGCCAGGCTGGCCGCGGCCTGGCCTGGACGCGGCCGTACGATGACGGTGGCGAACTGCGGCGCCACCGGCCCACCGACCGGAGCACCGACGGGCGAGGCGTAGAACGGCACGTAGTAGCCGGTGCCGTCGACGAGCGGATTGTTGAACGGGCCGGTCATCCGCACGTTCGAGACCACGCCGACGATCGTCCGCCAGGGACTGAACACGGCAGCGTTGGCGTCGGTGACGCGGAAGCGTCTGCCGACCGGATTATCGTGGCCGAAGTGCTTCTCGGCGAAACCGGCGGTGACGACCGCCACTGGCGTCACCTGGTCACTGTCGCCTTCTGTGAAGTCGCGACCGCCGATGATCTTGACCCCGAGCGTCTGGAAGTACCCGGGGGTCACGTTCTCGAAGTTGGCGTTCGGCCGGTCCTTGGGATCGGTGTACTGCTTGCCCTCGATCTCGATCGGCGCGGCGTTGGCGAAGATCATCTGGAAGCGCGTGGTGAATGCGGCCTGCTGGTACACCGAGCTGGCGCGCAGAGCGAGCAGCGCTCGGTCGAAGAACACCTTCTTCTTCGCCGAATCGGGATAGCTTCCTTCCATCAGCGCGATGCGCGCCGAGAGCACGCCCTGAGTATCGAATCCAAAATCCGCCTTCTGCTGCTTCCGAATCGACTCGAGCTGCAGCGCCGACCCGATGAGCAGGATGGACGTGACCACGATCTGGAAGATCACCAACGCGCGATTGACCACACCCAGGAAGCGGCTCGAGCTGCCGCGGCTGGCGTCCTTGAGAATCGTCGCGGCGCTCGCCCGTGAGGCCGCGTACGCCGGCACCAGACCCGAGATCAAGGCCGAGAACGCGGCTGCGCCGGCGACGCAGGCCAGCACCGGTCCGTTGATGCGAAAGACGATGAATGAGGGGATCGGATTCGCGCCGCTGTGGGTGACGGTCATCAAAAGATGAGTCGTCCAGTACGCTCCGGCGATACCGAGCACGGCGCCGATCGCGGCGACCAGCGAATTCTCGGTCAGCATCTGCCGGATCAGTCGCCAGCGCACGGCGCCCAGCGACGAACGGATGGCGAGCTCGCGCGAGCGTAGCGCGGCGCGCGCGAACTGCATGTTCATCACGTTGACGCAGGCGAGCACCAGCACGCCGACGCAGAAGCCAAGCATGGTAAGCAACAAGCCACGCAGCTGCTGAGGCGTGAAGGTCTTGATCAACGGCTCGACCAGGCCGGAGTTGAACGCCTTGTTGGTCTCGGGATAGGTGGCCGCCAGTCGCTTGGCGAAGGTGTCGAACTCGGCGCTCGCGCGCTCGACCGTGACCGATGCCTTGCGGGCGGCGAGAATGGCGACTCCATTCCCCGCCGCGTTCTGATCGTTGCGCGGCAGCGGCGGGTATTCGTTGAAGAGCGGAATCCAGAGTTGTTCGTTCTGGGGAAAGCCGAAGCCCGCCGCCATCACGCCGACGATGGTGGCCGGCTTGCCGTTCAGGCGGACCGCTTTTCCGACGACGTCTGGGTTGCCTCCGAGATCGCGCTGCCAGATCTCGTAGCTGACCAGAGCGACCTTGGGCGCTCCGGGGGTGTTGTCGGCGCTCTCGAAGTCGCGGCCCATGAACGGATGAACTCCGAGTACCCGCAGGAAATCCTCGGTCACATACGCGCCGGTGTAGCGCTGCGCGCGGCCGTCGATCGTCAGGTTGACGGTCGCGCCGTTGATGTAGGCAGCCATCCGCTCGAGCGTCGTCTGCTGCTGCTTCATTTCGACGTAGTCGAGCGCAAATGCCTGGCTGAAGACGCCGAAGGGCGTAGTCCGAGTCGGATCGATGAGCTGCACGCTCACCATCCGCTCGGCGTTGGGAAAGGAGAAGCCGCGCAGGAAGACCGCGTCGACGACGCTGAACTGTGTGGCCACTGCGCAAATACCGATCGCCAGCACGCCAATCGCGATCGCCGCGAAGCTGCGGTCGCGCCTCAACATGCGGAAGCCGATTTTCATGTCCTGAATCGAAGTGTCGAACATCGGGCCCTTTCGCTGTTCGGGTGGGCCCAGCCGCAGGCCAACCGGTCTCGTCGATCACTACGGGAAAAGAGCCCGGCGAGTTACGGCAAGATGCCGAATTGGGCGAGTCGCCGAAACCAGCGGATCGTGAGACGTGTCGAAGTGCGTCTTCCGGGGGACGAGTCGCGCCTGCGACCGCCTGGGCTGCGGGGAAAATATGGCACAATCGCAAAATGCTGAATGCCCCAACTCGCCCGATCGCTCGTGCTCTTCTCCTTGGTCTCCTCCTCGCCTCGGCGAGCTTCGCCGCACCGCAGCTGCGCTGGCGGACCGCATCACCGAGCGGCGGTCCGGTCACCTCGCTGCTCGCCTCGACTGACGGCAGCGTGCTCTACGCCAGCGCCGAGTCGCGGGTGTTCCGCAGCGTCGACGGCGGCGTCAGCTGGCAGGATCGCTCGGCAAACCGCTTCGAGCCGGACGGCGTGTACGCGCTGGCGGTCGACCCGCACGACTCCAATACTGTCTGGGCTGCGGGCTTCTCCGCGGATGTCTTTCGGTCACGCGATGGCGGGGCCACGTGGGCGGAATCGGGAAGCTTGCCGAGCGGCGTGTTTCAGTTCGCTTTCGATACGCAGGATACCGAGCGGATCTATGCGGCGACCCGTGCCGGTCTCTTCCTGTCGACCTCTGGCGGAGCGCATTGGGATCCGCTGACGGTGGGCGCTGAAGCCTCGCCCTATGTCTCCTCCGTCGTCGTGGACCCGCGCGCACCGAATGTGGTGTTCGCCGCGGTGTGGGAGAACCACGAGTCGGCCGGCCGTGTCTGGCGAAGCGACGATCGTGGTGCGACCTGGAAACCAACGCCGCAAGTGCGCAAAGGCAACGCACCAGCGGGCTTGGTTTTCGATCCGGCAAGGCCCGGCACGCTATATCTGCTGACCGACAACCTGGCCTATCGGACCATCGACAGCGGCGCGAGCTGGCAAGTACTGACCCGACAGTTGCATGGGTTCAGCCTCATCCTGCCCTCTCCGACCGGACGCTTGTTCGGCGTCGGCTCGATTCCTCGCGGCGTCGCGCGGAGCGATGACGGCGGGGCCACCTGGACCCCCAGCACAGCGAGTTTGAAGCCGAGCGCGGCGCCGTACGACGCCATGTTTGGCCTGGTCCGCCGGGCGGGCAACGACGACAGCCTCCTCGGCGCTGGCGAGCAGGGTCTCTGGCGCTCGCAGGCGGGCGGGCGCACGTGGTCTGCATCGAGCAACGGCATCCATGCGTCGATTGCGCACGCACTCGACGTCGATGCGGATGGCACTTTGCTCGCATCGTTCTCCTTCGGCGCGATGGCTACCCGCGATGGCGGCGAGCACTGGAAGCGCATCACGCCCTCACCGGCGCTGCAGCCACACGGCGAAACCCTGATCCCCGATCGCTCTCGTCAGGGCACGCTCTACGCCTTCGGATCTCGCCTGCGCTCGCTCGATGGCGGGCGGAACTGGGCTCCGATGCTGCTCCCCGGCGTTCTCCCCCAGAACTATCCCTACAACACCGCCTTCGCCGGGTTCGTCGCCGACGAGAGCTCGCCCGGAACCCTGTACACGCTCGGCTGGACAGGCGTCCACAGCGACATCTCCTCGTTCTTCCTGCAGAGCCACGACTACGGCGAGACTTGGACAACGGTGGATTTCCCGCCCTTCAACGACTACGCCTTCGCCAGCGCGATCGCTGTCGACGGGCACAGCGGGGCTGTCTACGTGAGCGTAGAGGGCCAAGGCGGCGGCCTCTACCGAAGCGACGATGGCGGCCGCCGTTGGATCAAGGTCGGCGCCGGACTCCCCGCACCGATGAACGGCCTCCAGACCACCACGATTCTCGCCACCGATCGCGCTCACGAGGGCGTCGTCTACGCCGTCGTCGATGGCAAGGTGTTTGGCAGCACCAATCGCGGCGCGTCCTTCAGCGATCAGAGCGTCGGCCTCCCGGCCGGCGATTTGCGGGCGCTCGAAATCGAGCCCGGCGGTATGCGCCGGCTGTTCGCCGCGCTCGTCAACCAGGGCGTCTTCGTCTGGCAACCAGCGGCTGGACGCTGGCAGCCTTTGAATGCGGGATTGCCCACGATCGCGGGACGCTACGGTGAGCACTTCCCCGGCGTCCTGGCGCTTGACGCGGACCGCGGATGGTTGTTCACCTCGACATACCGCGGCATCCAGCGCTTGGATCTCGGCTCGCACTGATCCCGAACGGCGCCGCCTTCAACTGTACCTACGGCGGCGCCGGTTCACTGGGACTCTCGCTCGCGCACCCCGGGCTAGGCGCGGACCACCAGCGCAGAGCAACCCGAGGCGCGAAGGCCGACGTTCCGGGACCGACGATTCGCCAACGGATGGGGCGCAGACCCTGGCCGCCATTCCAAAGCGCCGCGAGGTCGCGCAGGCTCTGCGGTACCGGCGACAGCAGAACGCCACCGGTTGCCGTTCCGGGAATCAGGCGCCCACGAAGGGAACTTCCCGAAGCTGTTTGCGCCTCGAGATACACCGGCAGGATCCGCCACAAGGCCGCGGCAATACTGCCCGCCGCGGAATGCCGCAGTTCGAGGTCGACGAAGAGCAGCTCGCCTTGACCCACTTCCGGCAAACCCTGCCACTCGCCGAGGGTCATGCCTTCTCGTCCGAGCTCCCTCGGCTGCCACTCGGCCGGTCGATCTCGACGCAGCGCGAGCATCACACCGTGGCGCGGGCCGTCCGCGGTGGGCTGGTATTGCGCGATCACCGTGCGCCAGGTGAGCGGTGTATCCCAGACCTGGTTTCGTCCATCGATTGCACCGTCGTGGATCAGCAACGCCTGCGGCGCCGCCGGCCCCGCGAAGTGGCTCGCCACGCGCTCGTCGAGTGCCCGGGTGTACGCGGCATAGAGCTGAAGCGTAGGACTCGGCGCCCAACGCAGGTCGTTCGCCGGAAGGTAGGCGAGCTCGCTAGGCAGCACATCGACGGCGGCCCCGGCTGGAATCGCCGCCAGTTGTTCGGGTAACAGGGCCAGATCCGAGAACCGTCGCAGCGGGTCGTCCCCCTTGAGGCTGCCCCACGGCGAGAGCAAGGCCCCTAGAGGCGGTCCCGACAGCATCGCCGCCGCCCGTTTCGAGAGCTCAGGCACCGGGTCGCGCACGGCGATCGAACCCAGAGCCGACGAGGCCGCCACTAGGGCGACGGCGGCAGTGACGCGCCACTCGGCTCCCGAACGGGCGCGCAGAACGAGCAACGCAGCAAACGCGGTCGCGAGGGCGAAGAACTGGAGGACGTGACGGTCGTGGCGCACGAAGCCGTGCCGGAAGGCGACGCCGAGCACCACCCCAGACGCCAGCCAAAGCCACGCCGCCGGAGCACGGAATCGAAGCGCAACAAGGCCGACGACCACGACCGCGGCGAGAATCGCGGTCGCCACCGAGAGCTCCAATGGCGAGCCGGCCGTGCTCATCGTCGCCGCGTAGCCCGAAACCAGCTCCGCGCCTCCCTCTAGATAGTCGATGAAGTTGGCCGGGCTCCGGAAGACTAGACCGACCACCGCGGCGACGACCGCCCCGCACACGACACCCGCGCAAAGCAATGCCTTGGCCCACCTCGAACGGCGCCGACCTGCTCCCGCGACGAGCGCGATCAACAGGAGAATTGCGCCACAGATTGCAATACTCGTCTTGATGAGCACCGCCGCGGTCGCGAACGCGGCGAGCGCAGCGAGCCACCGCAAGTCGTCTGTCTCGTCAGCAATCCAGGGCGCGGCGAGCACCGCGAGTAGGAGAATGCAGCGATACTCCGGGGCCAATCCGACGAACCCCGCGACCGCCAGGAGGACCGTCGCCGAGAGCACTCGCGGCAGCGCAGCCCGGCGAAAGCTCCAAGCTATTCCAGCGAGCGACAGGATCAGCACCGCCCACTGAAAGCACCAGCCCCATGGGGCGCTTGGCCTGCCCGCGAGAGGCCAGAGAAGCTGCCCTAGCGGACCGTACGTGAAGACGACGTCCCGGCCCGGCACGGTGTTCGCGGGGAGGTTACTGAGGCCCCAAATCCACGAACCGTCGAGGCCGGGAGAAGAAAGTCGCGGCAGGCGTGGGGCGAGGAGCCAGGTCAATGCGACGAGGCAACTCCAGCCCGCCCATCGCCCTCTGCCGGACGGTGACGCGCTCCGGAACGTCAGTGCCCGGAGCGCATTCGACGGGTCGACCTCGACCTCAACGTCCGAGCTCGTACAGGTACTCCACGAACGACATCACCGCACCGTCGAACCCCTGTACGTTCGGCGTCGTCGAATCGATGACGTAGTACTCATCCGGAGCGTGCGCGCCGCTACCGTGGCCGAGGCCGAAGTGGCCGGCGGCGAGACTGAGCGGAGCGTTGGTGAACACGTAGCCGGGATACGAGCCGGCGTTGCGCGGCCAGAGTACGGGGTCGATGCCGGCGCGCTTGAGGACGTTGAGTTGCGCTTGGATCAGCGGTGCGCTCGCCGGCGTGCCGGTGGGGTCGTAGCCGCCGGTGACGTTCACTTCGATGTCGCCGAAGCCGCGCTTGGCCAAATGCGCCTTGAGCGCCGCCACCGCATCGGCCATTTTCATCTCGGGCACCAGACGCATGTCGATCTTGGCCACCGCGCGATGCGGCAGGACGGTCTTGCCGCCCTGGCCGGTGTACCCGCCCACCAAGCCTTCGATGTTGATCGTCGGTTGGGACTCCAGCCGCTCGTTGGCCTCGACCCACGACAGGTCGTCGATCCAATGCTGCACGCCGAACTGCTTCTTCGACTGCGCCTCGTTGCGCCGCGCGCTGGCCGCCGCGATCATCGCCTTCTCGTCGGCGTTCAACGGGCGCGGGGTCGGATAGCTGTCGACCGTGATGGTGTTGCCGTCCGCTGAAACCAGGGTATCGAGGGCCTTGATCAGATGCCAGGCCGGACTGTCGACCATGGCCTTCAGTGACGAGTGAATATCCTTGGCCGGGCCGCGGCCCCACTTCTCGCCGCTCGAAACGAGCTCGAGCTCCACAATGCCCTTGGCTCCCAGGCTCACCGTGACGACACCGTCGAGATCCTGCATCGAAGAAGGCATGAACACGCCGCTGCACTTGCGCAGCGCCGCTTCGACCTCGGGTCGATGGACAAGTTGGCCGATGTGCGGCGAACCGATCTCCTCCTCGCCCTCGGCGACCAGCACGAGGTTGACCGGCAGCTTCTTCCCGGCGCCGCGAATGGCGTGGAGAGCGGCGAGAAACGCCGACTCCGGACCCTTCTGATTGACCGCGCCGCGGCCGACGATGACCTTGCCGACGCCCGCCTTGTCGACGATCTTCGCGGCGAGCGGCGGCGACGTCCACTCGGCGGGATCGAACTGCTTGACGTCGTACATGAAGTAGAGGCCGATGGTTTTTGCCGCGCCAGCGTCGAGCACTCCGAAGACGCCGGGCTTGCCGTCGGTCGAGAGCACGGTGACCTGGCTGAACCCCGCATCGCGTGCCAGCTGCGCCATGTATTCCGGACCCGCCGGATAGTTCCGGTCCTCGGCCGCGATCGAGGGCAGCGCGATCCAATCCTGCAGCCGCTTGACCGCCTCGTCGTGCCGCTTGGCGACTTCGCGTTGGATGTCCGAGAGGTCGTTCCCGGCGGCGCGAGACTGACGCGAGCCGGAAAGAAGGGTGAACACCGCGACAGCGGCGGCCAGCGACTTGCGATGGGTCGAGGTCATATCGCTCTCTCCTCGTTGGATGAGAATGTTCGGGATTCCACGATCTTATCTGGCGGCCGAGCCTTCCTGTTGAAATGCCGCGCAGGGCACGTCGATTGCAGCGCTCATGTCGACATGACCTCACTCTGCAAGTCACCCAGCCCGCGCCCCAGGGCGAAGACTCGCCTCGGCGCACTCGTTCTTGCCGTCGCGCTATTGCCAGCCTCCCACGCCGCCGCGGGGCCTGTGCCAGTGCTGCACAGCGAAGGCGTCGTCCACGGCTTCCTCGCGCTCAGCACTCTCGACGGTGTCAAGCTCGCCGACGGCGATTTAATCCAGACCAGCCAAGGAGATCGCGTCACCAGCCGTCTGGTCTTCCACTTCTTGGACGGATCCATCCAGGACGAGACGGTGGTCTTCACTCAGCGCAAGCGGTTCCACGTCTTGAGCGACCATCTGATTCAGCAGGGTCCGACCTTCCCCATCCAAGTGGATATGACGATGGACGGCACTAGCGGGCAAACGACCGTGCGCTACACCGACAGAGGCAAGGCGAACCAAACCACGGAACGCATCAAACTGCCCGCGGATCTTGCCAACGGCATCGTGCCCAACTTGCTCAAGAACCTTCCCCCGGGCGTCCAGGGGCTCGACCTCAGCCTGGTCGCTCCAACCCCCAAGCCTCGCCTGGTGAAGCTCGTCGTGCGCGCCGCGGGAGAGGATCCGTTTGCCGTAGGAAAGTCGACGCGGAAGGCGATTCACTACTTGATCAAGGTCGAGCTCGGCGGGATCGCGGGAATCGCGGCGCCGCTGCTGGGCAAGCAACCGCCGGACTCCCACGTCTGGATCATGCCGGGCGAGGCCCCCGCGTTCGTTCGCTCGGAAGGCCCGCTGTACGCGGGCGGTCCGCTCTGCCGAATCGATCTCGTGAGCCCCGCCTGGCCTTGAAGCGCAGGGCTATTCGGCTTCCGCGGCGACGTTGATGCCCTGGGCGAGCACCGACAAGTCCGCATCGGTCGCTTTCTCCTCGTCGAGAGTGTTCTGCAGAAGAATGGCCTGGTCGTCGTAGCCGAGGAGCATGGCCCAGGTGCGCACCGTCCCATAGCCCGCCATCTCGTAGTGTTCGACATGCTGCGCCGCCGAGATCAAACCGGCGTCCAGGGCCTCCGGGCTGGGCTTCTCCTTGATCAGCTCCGCGCCCTCCTTCAACAGGCCTTCCATGCCCACGCACTTCTTGCCTTTCGGGCTGACGCCGAGGGCCTTGCAGATGCGCTCGAGCCGGCGGACATGGCCGCGCGTCTGGCGCTCATGCTTGGCGAACGCCCGCGCCAGCGGCTTCGAGTGGGCGGCTGCGATCATTTTCGGCAGGGCCTTGAGGATCTGAGTCTCGGCGCTCCACAGGTCCTTGATCTCGTCGACATACAGGTCGTTCAGGGTGTTCAATTCCATTCGAATCTCCAAGTCGTAGAGGTGGTGGATCAGGCGGTCGCCAAGGTCGACAGCGACTACTGGAAAATGTGGATACCCGAATGGCCGAGTAACCAATAGAACAGCAGGAACAGGAGAAGCGCGCCACAGCCGCACCCTCCCGTGACCTTCCGTGCTCCCCAACCGGCTACCGCTCCGCGAAGTAGTTTGCTCATCGAAGTCATACCCTCCCGTTAGCCCTGTTCGACCGCTCGCACTGCAAGTCCCTTGCCTGCTCAACGAGTGCCTGAACTCGGCAAGTTTTTCGTCGCGGCCCGATGAATCCCGTAGAGATTGCGTACCCGTTTGTAGTTTTGTCCTCCCGCGACAAGCTCCCGGCAGGCTCGGCCAGGAGCTTTGCCGTGGCACAGACCCTGCAAGTCGAGATTCCAAAAATGGAGTCCAAATGAAACTTCCATCGATGCGTCCGGCGCACGTGAAGCGCTATCTGGAAATCGGCCGACTGATCCTTCGACATACTCGACGAGGTCCCGCGGGCGACGGGCTGGCGGTGGTGACGGAGGCTCCCGATCTGGACGGAGTTACGGCGCCGTCCGTGCACGATCTGGCGCATGACTTGGAGGCGCTCGGTCCCACCTTCATCAAGCTCGGGCAGCTCCTGTCGACCCGACCCGACCTCATGGCTCCCGACCAGCTCGAGTCGCTGGCGAGGCTGCAAGACAACATCGCGCCGTTTCCGTTCGCCGAGGCTCGCGCCATCGTCGAAGAGGAGTTGGGGGGCCGCCTGTCGAAGATCTTCGCGGACTTCGACGAAGCTCCGATCGCGGCCGCTTCCCTCGGGCAAGTGCACCGCGCCACCCTGCGCGACGGCCGCATGGTCGCAGTCAAGGTACAGCGTCCGGGCATTCGGGAAGTGGTGGCCTCGGACCTCGAGGCGCTCGAGTCCGCTGCCGCGTTTCTGGACGAGAACACCCGTTTCGGCGCCACCCACCGCTTCGTTGAGTTGGTCGGCGAGTTCCGCCGCACGATCACGCGCGAGCTCGACTACCGCCAGGAGGCGCGAAATCTTGCCCAGCTATCGACCATCGTCGAGCCGTACGCGAGCATCGTCGTTCCGCAGCCGGTCGCAGGGCTCACCGGCGAGCGCGTCCTCACCATGGAGTTCATCCGCGGCCGGAACATCACTCGCGTTGGTCCGCTGGCCCGGCTCGAGCTCGACGGCGACCAGCTCGCGGACGATCTCTTCGGGGCGTATCTCGAGCAAATCCTCGTCGCCGGCTTCTTTCACGCCGACCCGCATCCCGGCAACGTCTTCCTGACCGACGACAACCGCGTGGCGCTGCTCGATCTCGGCATGGTCGGCGCTATCGGCCCCGAGCTAAGGGCACGCCTGCTGCGCCTGCTCCTGGCGTTGGCCGATGGGAAGAGCGAGGAAGTCGCAGCGCTGGCCGAGGCGGTCGCCGAGCGCAACGAGGATGCCGATCCGACGGCCTTCCGGCGCGCGGTTTCCGTCCTGGTGCTCGATTCGCGGGGCGCGGTGGTCGAGAATCTTCCGATCGGGCGCCTGATGCTGAGTCTGAGCAGCGCCGCGGCGGACAATGGCATGCGGATGCCGCCGGAGATGGTCCTGCTCGGAAAAACTCTGCTCAACCTTGACGGGATCGCGCGGGTGCTCGCTCCCCAATTCGATGCCCAGGCAGCGCTGCGCCGGCACGGCGGGCGCCTGATGGCGAAGGGCATGAACCAGCGCACCACCGCGAGCTCGGTGTTCGCGGCGCTCCACGAGACCGCCGAATTCGCGGAGAAGTTGCCAGCCCGGGCGGGCAAGATTCTCGATCTGGTGGCCGAGAACAAGCTTTCGCTTCACGTCGACGCGATCGACCATGAACGCCTCATGGAAGGGGCGCAGAAGATCGCCAACCGCATCACGCTGGGGTTGATCATGGCGTCGCTGATCGTGGGCGCGGCACTGCTCATGCGGGTTGACACGACCTTCCGGCTCTTCGGCTATCCCGGCCTGGCGATGCTGTGCTTCCTGGGCGCCGTCGCGGGCGGAGTCGGCCTCGCGGGCACCATACTGTGGACGGACGCGCGGGCCTTGCGCGGGCGACCGTCAGTCGCACGCCGACCGCAGCAGCTGTAGAACGCGGCCCTCGGAGTCGCTCCGAGCATCTCGTCGAGAACCGCGCCTGCTACGATTCAAGGCATGCCTAGTCCACGCTTCAACGTGCGTACATTCGTCCTCACGTCAATCCTTGCTTCGCTGGCGGCTATCCCGATGCAAGCGCGAGCCGCGGAGCTCATCAATCCGGGCGAGTACGAATTCACCACTACTACTGACGGCAACGCTCGAACCCTCTCCCACTGCGTCACACCGGACGACGCAAAGATGGCGAACGGCGACTCGAAGTCGGGACGGGAGGCGGCGGAGAGGGCTGCGAAGGGTCGATGCACAATCCAGTCGTACGACGTCGCCGGCAACAAAGTGTCCTTTGAGATGACCTGTGGCGACGCGGTGCTGGCGAGCACGACGACGTATCACGGCGACACCTCCGAAGGCGACCTCGTCACGACTCGCACAGTCAATGGCGTCCGCAGTACGGCGCACACGCACACCACAGCAAGGCGCCTCGGCAACTGTAAATAGGGCGTGTCGACCGGCGCCGCGCTAGCCGGCCGAGCGCCTGGGCTGCAAGGCAATGTAGGTGGCGGGCACGAGGTAGAGCGTGACCGCGGTCGACAATCCGAGGCCGCCAATGACGGCGAGCGCCAGTGGCCGCTGCAGCTCCGCTCCGGCGCCGAGACCGAGAGCGAGAGGCAGCAGGCCGAAGAGCGTGCACAGAGTGGTCATCAGGATCGGCCGCAAGCGGACCCGCGCGGCGCTCGCGATCGCTTCCGCGAGGGGCGCGCCGGCGTCGCGGAGTTGGTGGGCGTAGTCGAGCATGACGATGCCGTTCTTCACCACCAGGCCGACGAGCAGGATGAGCCCCATGGCCGCCGAGACGTTGAGCTCGCTGCCGGTGAGACGGAGCAGGAGAAAGGCCCCGCCGAGCGACAGGGGCGCCGCCCCGAGCACGATGAGCGCCGGAACAAAGGCGCGAAACTCGAACACCATGATGAGCAACACCAGCACGGCGGCGATGCCGAACACCATAAGGAGCTCGCGGAATGCCTGCCGTTGGGATTCGTATTGGCCGCCGATCTCGCTGCTGTAGCCCAGCGGCAACGCGATCTTCGGCAGCTTGGCCCGAATCTCGGCGACCGCGCTGCCGAGATCGCGGTCTTCGAGGCGCGCGCTGACGAGCGCCATCTGGCGCAGGTTTTCCCGCATGAGCACGATCTCCCCCGCCGCCGGCACCGGATGCGCCAGGCTCTCGAGCGGCACCAGCTTGCCTCCGGCTCCGCGAAGTGGCGTCCCTCCGAACCGAGTGGGATCGAAACGCACCGCGTCCGGGTAGCGCACCCGCACAGGAATCTGCCGATCGAGCTGGAGCACGCGGGTCGAAACCTCGCCGAGCCAGTTGGCCGACAACTGGGCGCCGACCTCCTCGACGGTCAGGCCGGCTCGCGCGGCGGCGACCGGATCCACCTCCCAGGAAAGCTCGGGGCCACCGCGGCCCACTCCGACCAGGTCGACCACTCCTTGCACGCCGGAGAGCATGGTCTCCACCTGTTCGGCCAGGCCACTGAGCTTTTCCGGATCGTCGCCGAAGATCTTGACCTCGATCGGAGTCGGCGCGCCCTCGAGGTCGCCGATCATGTCTTGCAGGATGTTCGCGAACTCGACATCGAGAGTCGGCACCTTGGCGGCGATCTCGCCGCGCAGGCCAGCGATCACTTCCGCGGACGATCGCTTCCGCTCGCCTCTAGGCTTGAGGCGGACAAGGATGTCGCCCTTGTTCTGCTGCGTCGCGAACAGTCCGAGCTCGGAGCCCGTCCGGCGAGAGAAACTCGCGACCTCGGGAACCGCGCCGACCAGGGTCTCGATCTTGCGCACCAAACGGTCGGACTCCTCGAGCGCGCTGCCCGGAGGCGTTCGATAGTCGATGACAAATCCACCCTCGTCCATCTCGGGGAGAAAGCCCGAGGGCATGCCGAGGTAGAGACCCCCCGCCAGGACGACCAGCGCGAGGCCTGCCGCGACGGCGAGCCAGGGCCGGCGAAGCACTCGCGTCAGGCTGCGGGCGTACACCGATTCAAGGCGTCGCCCGCTGCGCTCGTGCGACGAAGGCGTCGCCGGCCGCTTGCGGTAGGCGAATCCGGCGAGCAGCGGGATGAGCCACAGCGCCAGGCCCAGCGAAATGAGCACCGCGACCGACAGCGTTAGGGACAGGGAGCGGAAGAACTGCCCGACCACGCCCGAAAGCAGCCCTAGCGGAGCCAGCACCACGACCGTGGTGAGCGTCGAGCCCACCACCGGAGCGACCAGCTCCTCGGTCGCGTCCCAGACGGCGGCCGGGGGCGCTCCGGCCTCCATGCGGCGAAAGATGTTCTCGACCACCACCACCGCATCGTCGATGACCAGACCGATAGCCACCGCGAGCCCGCCCATCGACATGAGGTTGATCGACTCGCCGAAGAGTCGCATGAACAGAAACGTCGAAATCACGGTCAGCGGCAGCGTGATCGCGGAGACTAGCGTGACCCGCCAGTCGCGGAGGAAGACCAGCAGCACGAGGATCGCCAACAGGCCGCCGATCAGGATGGCGTCGCGGACGTTGCCGATGGCGCCGGCCACGAACTCTGCCAGGTCGTAGACCTTCGAGAGACGAAGACCGGAGGGCAGCGTGGTCGCAACCTCGCGCAGCGCCTGGTCGACACCCTGCTTCACCTCGAGGATGCTGGCGTCGACTTGCTGCGCGATGTTGATGACCGCGCCCTCGCGCCCGTCTCCGTACACCAGGTTCGTCCGGTCCGGAACGCCGGCGGCGACCGTGGCCACGTCGCCGACGCGGATCAGGGCTCCTGACTGAGTCAAAGGAATATCCGCGACATCGGAGACCGAGCGCAGGACGTGCGACGCCAGAACCAGATTCTGCCGCCCGGCGCTCGCGAACTTCGCCACCGGCGTCACCTGATTCGCAGAGCGCAGTGCAGCGGCGATGTCCTCCACGGTCAGATTCGCCGCCAGGAGCCTCGCCGGGTCAGCGATCACCTCGACCTCCCGGGTGTCACTCGCCATCACCTCGACACGCCCCACGCCGGCCACCCGCGCCAGCGCCGGCCGCACCAGATAAAACGCCGCGTCGCGGAGGTCCGCGCTGGGCAGCCCGCCGTTCAGATTCACGCTGAGAATCGGGAAGGAGGCCCCGGTCAGTCGTTCGACCTGGAGATCGACGCCGGGCGGCATGTCCGCCCGGGTTTCCTCCACTCGGCTGCGCAGCAACTGGAGCGCCGCCGCCATGTCCGTATCGGGGGCGAACTGGGCCGAGATCTCGGTCGAGCCGCGAAAGGTGCTCGAGCGCACGCGGCGAATTCCCGGCACTTCCATCGCCGCTTGCTCGAGCGGCCGGGTAACCGCGAGCATCATCGAACGGCCGGGGAGAATTCCGCTGTGGCCGACGACCAGGATGCGCGGAAACTGGAGGCTCGGATAGATACTGCTCGGCAGGCGCGGCAGTACGAGGGCCCCCGCGGCAGCGAGCAGGAAGACCAGCACGAGGACGGCGCGAGGATGGTGCTCGGCGAGGCGCGCGAGCTTCAATGCGTCTCCGGCGCCGGCTCCGTGGCCGGCTTTGCGTCCTCGGCCTGAGGCGTGACCTCGGCGCCGTCGGGGAGGCCGTTCTCGCCCTCGACGACAATCCGCGCATGCTCATCGAGGCCCTTGACGATCTCGACACGCGAGCGCGTCGAGATCCCGATCTCGACGGGTTGTCGGTGGGCCTTCATCGCCGCATCCACCGTGTAGACGAAGCTGTCGGGACCCTCCTGGACTACGGCTCCGGCAGGAACGAGCACCACGGCACGGTGGAGGTCGGCCGCGATCGTGACCTCGACCGCGGTCCCCGAGGCAAGCTTGGTAGCGGTCGCAAAGGCCAGCCGCACCGTCGCGGTGGAGGTCGCCGAATCGATCGCGGCGGGCCGGCTAATCAGACTAGCCGCCTCGGCGGTGTTCACCGTGGCGGAATCGCCCGCCTCGAGCCACCCCGCCATGGAGGCCGGAATCTGCGCCACCACCTCGAGCCTGGCGGGATCGATCAGGCGGATGACGGCCTCCCCCGAAGGCTCGACGAGATCGCCGGGGTTGTGGCGGCGTTCCGCGACCACGCCGTCGAAGGGTGCGCGCACGGTCCGTCGCGCGGCAAGCTCACTCGAGCCGGCCTCGGACGCTTTCGCTTCGGCAAGCCCCGCAGTCGCGTCGCTGAGCTCGCGGCGAGCGTCCTCGACCTCGCGCTGCGCCGCGATCCCGCGTTCGAACAGGCCCTGCACGCGGTCGAAATTGCTTTGCGCTTGCGCCAGCCGCGCCGCCGCTCGGGCAGCATCGGCCCGCCTCCCGGCGGCGTCCGACTGCAACGCGGGGATCTCGAAACGGACGAGCAGGTCGCCCCGGCGCACGCGGTCGCCGACTCCGTGCGGGAGCTCGGCGATGCGCGCGCTCTGCGGCGCCGTGACCACGAGCTCCGCCCCCGCGGCGGGAGCGACGACTCCGCTCGCCGAGATCTCGCGATGGAGATCCCCACGGGTCACGGTCTCGATCACCACCGGCACGGGTGCCAGGGTAGCGAGCTCTTCCTGCGGCGTCTCGCCGCAGCTCATACTGACCAGGGCGATCCCACAGAGACCGAGGGTATGCAGGATCGTTCTGAGCTTCGTCAAGGCAGGGGTACCCCCATGGCGCTTTCCAGATCGGCGATCGCGGCCGCGTAGTCGGCGGCCGCTTGAATCGCCTGCAGGCGAAGATCATGCGTGGTTTGGAGGGCTTGCAGAAGCGCCGGGAGCGCCGTCTGTCCCGAGCGGTAGGCGTCCTCGGCCATACTCTCGACCGCCGCCGCGGCGGGCAGGATTAGCTCGCGGAAGTGCTGCAGCTGAAGACGCTCAGCCTCGGCCGTCGCTGCCGCGGCGCGGACGGCTCCGGCGAGCTCGATGGCGCGCGCACGGCGCTCACCCTCGAGCAGCGCGAGGGTGCGCTCCTCAACCGTCACCCCGGCGCTGCCCGTGGTGAAAATAGGAATCGCCAGACTCAGACCCGCCCGCCATCCCCAGTCGAAGTCCGGCTGGGCGCGGCGGGTTACCCCACCCTGAATCACGGCGTCCGGCACCCGCAGCGCGTGGGCGAGGGCGAGGCGAGCCTTTTGCTCGGCGACTCCGCGGTCGAGCACGGCGAGCGCCGAGCTGCCGGCCAGGGCTCGTTCGACGAGAGTGCCCGCGTCAAACGTCAGGGGCGAGGTCTCCCCCTTGCCTGCTCGGTTGCTCGCGCCCACTTCTGTCGTGTTTGTGGGCGTGTCCGCCGGCAAGGCGAGGAGAGCGTTGAGCGAGGCGCGAGCCGAGGCGATCAGGCTCTGCGCCGTGTCGGCGTCATTCAGCGCCTTGGTCGCGGTCAGATCCGCGAGCACCGTGTCGAGTTTAGCCACGTCTCCCGCCTGATACCGGGTTTCCGCGGTGTCGCGCGTGCGCTCGGCCAGGGAACGCAGTTCGGCGAGCTCGAGTGCCCGCCGCTCGGCGGTGTTGAGCTCGAAGAATGCCCGCCGGACCCGATTGCGCACCTCGAGGCGCATCCGCTCAGTTTCGGCTCTCCGGCTCGCCACCGTAGCGTCCGCGAGGTCGATCCGCCGGTGCCGTTTGCCACCGAGCTCGAGCGTCTGCGAGAGGGTAGCCGCATCGTGCGGGGTCTCACGCACCTCTTCCAGGAGAAGATCCGGATTGGGCCGCTGCCCGGCGACCGCGATACCCGCGCGTGCCACGTCGTTTTGCAATCGCGCGGCTTGCAAGTCCGGATTTGCCGCTTCGGCGAGCTCGAAGGCGCGATTGAGCGTCAGAACCGGAGTCGGAGGTTCCACTGCCCATGCGGACGACCAGCCCAGGAGGCTCAGGCAGATAACCGGGACGATCGAACCCGCCAGGCGTTGCCCCCTGCCGAGGGTCCCTGCCGCCTCGTCTGACGGGCCTGCCCTCACCCGCGGCGCACCGGCGGTTTCTTCTCGGCGTTCTCCTTGGCCTTCTCGGCGGCTTCGTGCCTAGCGCTCTCGTGCTCGTGCGCCAGCACCTTCCCGCTACCCGCGTCGACCGCGAGTTCTTCGATACCGCTCACTCCGGGCAGCTGAATGTCGAACGAGTAGATCAGGCACCCGTGCTCGCTCTCGAGCTCGGCCTCGGTCACCGCGGCACCGACCTTCAACGTCGCGAGCGCCACCGTCTTTGCAGTCTCCTCCGTCACCTTGGCCAATGCCTTGAGATCGGCGGTGCTGGCCCCCTTAGGTGGATGGATGCTGCAGGCCATCTTGGCCGACGACGGTACAGGCAAAGCCGCTGCTCCGACGATTACCAGGACGCGAACTATGTTCTCGATCTTCATTGGGTCTCTTCGGCTACTTTCCGAACACCAGCACGACAAACGAATCGGGCAGGATCGACGGGCGCGGATGCGGATGGTCCTCGGTCGGCGCCGGGGGTGGACCGAATTGGGCAGTGGTAAGGAAGAGGTGGTGCGTAGTTTCGTCGAGCGTCATGGTCCGCGCCCCGCGGCGGGTGGCCACGGTCTCCAGCACTCCGTAGTGTCCGCCCGCCGTTTCGTGGATCACGGTCAGCGTGCCGTCACCGTTGGCGCTGAATCCCAGCTTGGTCGACGGGTCGTAGGCGTTCGCATCGACGCCGTCACCGATCGCCACGGTCTCGACCAACTTGCCGGTGTCGGTATCGACGACCGCCGCGAGCTGGTTCGAACAGCCGATCAAAACGCGATGTGAGGCGCGGTCGATCGCCATGCCGGAGGGCTCCTCGCAAGGCTTCAGCGGATGGCGCGACTTCACCTTCAGCGTCTTCGGGTCGAACGTCACGATCTCGCTCTTGTCCTCGATGTTCACGAACACGCTGCCCTTGAGGTCACTGGTCGCGAACTCGGGCTTGCCGCCGAGCTCGATGCTCCCCACTACCTTGCCGGTCGCGGCGTCGATCGCGGTCGCGTTACCGGTGTGCCCGTTGAACGCGAACACGCGCTTCGAAAAGGGATCGAAGAGGATGGCGTCCGGTCCTTCGCCGGTCGATTTCACTTCGTCGAGCTTCTTCAGCGTCTTGAGATCGAAGATGGTGATGGTCGAGGTCTTGCCGTTGCTGATGAACCCGCGCCCGAGCTCGTTCGCGATCGCGATCCCGTGGACACCCGAGAGGTCGGTGATCTCGCCCGTTTTCTCCAGGCGATCGGCATCCAGTACCTCGACGCGAGTCGAGTGCGAGACATAGACCCGGCGATTCACTGCATCGACGGCGAGATAGTCCCAACCGCCTTCGCCGCCAAGCGTGATGGCTTTCAACAGGTGATACCCCGAAGGCCCCGGAGGTGCCGGGGTCATTGGACTCGGTGCGGCGACTTTGGCGTCAGGCAGCGCGGCAGTGACCGCGGTAGCCGGCGCGACGGCGGTCGGGCTCGAGGTCGAAGGTTGAGCGGAGGCGACGGGCGCTAGCGCCGCCAGGGAGAGGACAGCGAGGATCGAGCATGTATTCATCGTCTTAGAGCTCCTTGCCTGCTTGCCTGAGCCAGTTTGCCTGCAGTCGTCAGTCTAGAGATCGCAAGATGAAGGAAAGATGAGGATACCGCGGGCTAGGATTCGACGGAGTGAAAGTCCTCCTGGTCGAAGACTCGCCGAGGCTGCAGCGCTCGATTGCCCACGGCCTGCGGAGCGCGGGCTTCGCCGTGGACGTCGCGGGCGACGGCAACGAGGGGCTCTGGTACGCCACCGAGAACGACTACGACGTGATCGTCCTCGACTGGATGCTCCCCGGGCTCGACGGCCTCGGCGTGCTGCGCGAGCTACGCGCCCGGGGAAAGCGCGCGCACGTGCTGATGCTCTCCGCCAAGAGCCTGGTGGGTGACCGCGTTCTTGCCCTCGATCACGGTGCCGACGACTATCTTTCCAAGCCCTTCTCGTTCGAGGAGTTGTGCGCGCGGGTTCGCGCCCTGGTGCGCCGCGTGTACGGCACGAAGTCTCCGCTGCTTCAGGTCGGCCGCCTGGCGCTCGACATGGCGGCGCGCCAAGCGAGCGTCTCGGGCCACCCGCTCGAGCTCACGCCGCGCGAGCTCGGCGTGCTCGAGCTCCTGCTCAGCCGCCAGCAGGCGGTAGTCGCGCGGCAGGAGATCCTCGACCATCTCTACGAGTTCAACGACGAGGTCTCCAGCAACATGGTCGAGGTCCTGATCTACACGCTGCGCCGCAAGCTCCGTCAAGCCGGCGCCGGCAACCCGATCCACACCCGCCGCGGCCAGGGCTATCTCCTGGTGGACCTCCCGTGAGCGCGATTCAGTCCATCCGCTGGCGCCTGGTTCTTGGCCTGCTCGGCGGCAGCGGCGCCCTGCTGGTGGCGGGTCTGCTCAGTCTCTGGCTGCAGATCTCACGCCGTGTCGTCGCCGACTTCGACGCCAACCTGCTCGCCGAGGGGCGCGCGCTCACCAGCCTGGTGGCGGTCAACGGCGGCGACATCCGGCTCGACTTCGCCGACGAGGCGATGCCGCAGTTCTCGGCTGCCACCGAGCCGGCCTATTTCGAGGTCCGTCGCAAAGACGGGGAACTAGTCCAGCGCTCCGACTCCCTCGGCAACCTCACCCTCGGCCCGGAGCGCATGCCGCTCTCGCCGGAGTCGATCGACGGCGTGGTTCTCGGGAACGGCGTTCGCACCCGGCGCGTCACTCTGCTCACGTCACCGCTCCAGCGCGAGAGCGACGAATCGAAGGAAGAGCCCGAGGAACAGGAGATTCATCTCGCGGCGGCCACGGTCTACGTCGCCGTGGCCCACGGAACGGCTCGCATGGACGCCTTCCTCGACCGCCTCGGTTGGGGAATTCTCGGGTTTGGCGGCTCGATGCTCGTCGGCATTTGGTTGGTGATCTTGGCGACTCTGCGCTGGAGCCTTTCGCCGCTCGACCGGCTCTCGTGCGAGGTCCAAAGGCTCGACGCCGATTCGCTGGGCAACGCGCTCGTCTCGCACGGGCTGCCAGCGGAGCTGCAACCGATCGTCCACCAGATCAACGCTCTTCTGCACCGCCTGGAGCTCGCCTTCCGCAAAGAGCGAGACTTCTCGGCCAACGTCGCGCACGAGCTCCGCACACCCCTCGCCGAGCTGCGCT
>JBDTNL010000066.1:0-22154 GCA_039933785.1 Acidobacteriota bacterium | reverse complement strand
AGCGGGCCCATGGCCCGCTCCTGGGTCACCGGGCCCATGGCCCGCTCCTGGGTCACCGGGCCCATGGCCCGCTCCTGGGTCAGCGAGCGCATGCTCGATTTCCTCGACCAAGTGCCCGAGATCGAAAGGCTTACTCATCACGTCGATCACTCGCAGCTCCTCGCCCGTTGCGCGATCTTCCGACAGGTCTCGTCCGGTGATCACGATCACCGGCAGATCGACTGTCTCCGGCTCGGCGCGCAAGCGGCGCAAGACTTCCCATCCGTCCATACCGGGCATCATGAGATCGAGCAGCACCAGCGCGGGACGCAGGGTATGCACGGCCTCGAGGGCGGCGGTTCCGTCCGCCGCGCCGCTCACCTCGAAGCCGGCGAGAGCCAAGCGTTCGAGCAGCAGGCGGCGCGTGTCGTCCTCGTCGTCGACCACCAGTACGCGCGACGAATGCGCCACTCGGTCGCCGAGGCACGAGCGCACGGCGTCGAGCACCTGCTCCGGCTCGACCGGCTTGACCAGGTAGCCCGACGCCCCCAGCCGCATACCGAGCGGACGCTCGCGGCGAATGGACAGCACCAGGACGGGTGTGGCTCGCGTTTCAGGATCCTTCTTGAGCTGCGCCAATAGGTCGAAACCGTCGCCATCGGGCAGCAAGCGGTCGAGCAGGACCAGATCCGGACGCAAGCGCGTGACCAGCTCGACTCCAGCGCGCGCCGTGCCGGCGCAATGCACGGCGTACCCGGCCCGTCCCAGAAAACCGGCCAGCACCCGGCTGAGACCGGCATCGTCGTCGATCAAGAGCAGGGTGCGCGTCGATGACGGGGTACCGACCGCGCGCTCGACCGCCACCGGAAGCGAGAAGCCGAAGGAGCTCCCCTTGCCGAGCTCGCTCTCGACCTGGATCTCGCGGTCGTGCGCGGCCAGGATGTCGCGCACGATGGCGAGGCCCAGACCCATACCGCCGTATTTGCGAGTCGACGAGGCATCGGCCTGGAAGAAGCGCTCGAAGATTCGCGGCATGTTCTCGGGCGCGATGCCGATACCCTGGTCGCTGACCGTCACGTCCACCAGGTCCGCGCCATGGCGTTGAGCCGAGATCGTGATCAAGCGCCCGGGACGCGAGAACTTGACCGCATTGGCCAGCAGGTTGTCGACCACTTGAGCGATCCGGCTGGGATCGCCCCAGACCAGCGGCAGCCGCCGGTCGATGTCGACCGCGAGCGTGAGCTCGGAGCTGCGTGCAGCGCGCAGGTTGTTCGCCGATTGGGTGACCAACTCCACGAGGTCAAAGGGCGCGGGCTCGAGCCGGACTCTCCCCGACTCTAGCCGGGAGAAGCTCAGCAGCTGCTCGATCATCGCCATCAACCGGCGGCAGTTGCGCCGCACCACAGTCAGGGCGTCGGCCTGCCCGCTGCTCACCTCGCCGAGGAGTCCTTCCTCCATCGCTTCGGCATAGCCCTGGATGGCAGTGAGCGGTGTACGCAGCTCGTGACTGACGTTGGCCAGCAAGTCGCTCTTCATGCGATCGAGCTGCTGCAGCTCGAGGTTCATTGCGTTCAGCGCGCGGTTGCTCTCCTCGAGGTCGGTGACGTTTCTCTGCAGATGCTCCGCCATCTGATTGAACGTTCCGGCCAGGACCTCGAACTCGTCGCCGGTCGAGAGCAGGATGCGCCGATCGAGGTGACCCTCGGCAAGGTCGTGCGCCCCACGGGTCAAGGCGTCGAGGGGCCCAAGGCTCTGCGAGGAAAGCACCACCGCGATCAGCATGCCGAGCGCCAGGGACCCCGCCGACAGCCAAGCGATGCGGCGCGCGGCGGCTTCGGCTGCGCCGCGCAGGCTCCCGTAGCTGGCGTAGAAGGCGACCGAATAGCGATGCCGCCCCCACTCCTCGACATAGGGCGCGACCACCATGAACAGTGGCCCATCGGCCTTCTGCAGGGACCATGACGAGAGCTCCATCGCGCGCAGCGCCCGAGCGAGCCGATCCGTAGCCGGCGAGACCTGCTCCGCGGGCTCGACCGCGCCGGGCTCTGCCCGCAGTCCGCGCGAGTCGAACAGCAGCTTCCCCGAGGTGTCGTAGATCTCGAACCACGCCAGGTCGGGGTTCAGCTTGGCGACTTCCTGGACCAGCTCGCGAAACTTGCTGAAGCCGCTCGCGAAATAGAGCTCGTACGCCGAGCACAGCGGACCCACCGCCAGGGCGGCATGCGCTCGCGCCCGTTTTTCGATGTCGCCCTCGAGGATGCGCCGGCCGGCCAGTGCCTGGACCAAACCGTTCGCGAGCAGCACTCCGGCCACCAGCGCCGAGATGGCGATGATGAATTTGAACCGCAGGCTATGCCGCCGGACCACGGGGCTCATCTCAGCCGGAGAAAGCGCGCGCCAACAAGACCGCCGAGGCGGCAAAAATGCCACCCCTCGAGCGTGTCCACCGACTGTTCCCGTCCCACCCGAAGCGCATCATGGCCACCGGAGACGCCTGATTTGAGCTCGCTAGAGTGTACACCCCGCTCGCCGTGCCACTCCACGCCGGAAGAGCGCGCTACTGCGGCCGGCGCGCCGTTCCGAACAGCACCGGCAGCTCCACCGTGCGACCGTCGCGCTCGACGACCGCGGTCGCGGCTTGCCCGGGCTTCACACCCCGCAGGACGTACATGAAGTCGTAGATCGTGCGGATCGGCCGGCCCGCGATCTCGACCAGGAGGTCGCCTCGGCGCATTCCTGCCTTGTCGGCAGGACCGTCGGGACGAACGCCGGCGAGCAAGACACCGGGGCGCCCATCCTCTGGACCCACATAGTCCGGCACTGTCCCGAGGGAAGCGCCGAACGACCGCACGTCGCCGCTTGGCGGTGGCGCCTGGACCGCGTGATACGCGAGCCGGGTATCGCGGCGATCGGCCGCCAGCGCCAGATCGGTCACCAGGGCCGCGATACGCGCGCCACCGGCGGAGTTGATCTTGTCCGCCGTATCGGAGGGCTTGTGGTAGTCGCCGTGGGCGCCGGTGAAGAAGAACAGAACCGGCACGCCGTCGGCATAGAACGCGGTCTGATCCGAGGGCCCGTAGCCGTCGCCGCCCTGGGTGCATTCGAGCCCCGCACGCGCGCAGGCCGGACCGACGAGGTCACGCCACTCGGTGGCGCTGTCCACGCCGAGGACCGAAAGACGGTTCTCGCGCAGACGCCCCACCATGTCCAGGTTGAGCATGGCGACCAGATCCGTCATCTGAAGCCCGGCCGGCGGATGGCGGGTGAATGCCGTCGAACCCAGGAGGCCCTCTTCTTCGCCGGAAAACGCCGCGATGATGACGTCGCGGCGAAGCTCGCCGCGCCTCGCCATCAGGGCGCGCGCCGCTTCCATCAAGGCCGCGGTTCCCGAGGCATTGTCGTCCGCGCCGTGGTGCACGGCTTCGATACCGGGCGCGAGCGAGGTCTCGCCGCCCATGCCCAGATGATCGTAGTGCGCTCCGAGCACCACCACGCCCGGCAGCTTGTCCGCGGCGCCGGCGGGAATTCGGCCGACGATGTTCCAGGCCGTCGTCGACTGCTGTTGCAGATCGATCTCGAGCTCCGCAGTCGTACCGCCAGCGAAGAGCGGCGTTCCGGCGGCGCGGCTCACCAGCACGATCGGCAACCCGCCGTCGCCCAGGGTGTCGACGCGAAGTCCCGGCAGCGGCGCTTCGTCCGGCACCTTCTTGTCCGCGGCGACCTCCGGGTTGTCGACCACCAAGAGCGCGACCGCGCCGTGCTCGCGTGCGTTCCAGGCCTTGTAGTGGAGATCGCCGTAGCGCCGTTCCTGGTCCTCGTCGAGGCCGTCGGGCGTGAACCGGCGAACGACGACGATCTTGCCCTTGGCGTCGACTCCGGCGTAGTCGTCTCGCTTGAGCTCCAGCGCGGTGACGCCATAGCCCGCCGCGATCACCGAGCCGCTCGCCCTGCCGCTCGCCGAAGCGCTCGAGATCACGAAGTCGCTCGCCGCGAGCGACTTTCCTGCCAGCAAAACTCGGGTAGCGGGCCCGGAGGCGACGCCGGTGACGGCACGGAAGGCGTTCCGGAACGTTCCCTGATCGCCCGCCGGCTCGAGACCCAAGGTCCGCAGACGATCCTCGAGGTAGGTCGATGCCTGCTCGATGCCCTTGCTGCCCAAGCCTCGGCCTTCGCGCCGGTCATCCGCGAGGTAGCGCACGTCCTCGATGAAGCGCTCCGCCGAGGCGGTCTCGGGAGCACCGGACGGCGGCGCCGCATCCAGCCAGTCGGCGACGTAGATATCGGTCTGATGTGGGCCGGCCTGGTTGCGGTTGGAACCGAAGACCAGGCGCCTGCCGTCGGGCGAGAACATCGGGAAGCCATCGAATCCCGCGGTGTACGTGATGCGCTCGAGATGCGTCCCGTCGATGTCGATCGCCCAGAGGTCGAACTCGCGTCCCTGGGGATCGCCATAGTTGCTGGAGAAGATGATCCGCTTCCCGTCGGGGAAGAAATACGGCGCGAACGACGCTCCCCCGAGATAGGTCACCTGGCGCGCGTCGCTGCCGTCGGCGTTGGCGACGTAGATCTCGAGCTGACCGGGCCGGATCTTCTCGTCGGTGAGGAGCTGCTTGGCCTCGGCGGCTTCCTCGGGAGTTTTCGCTCGCGCGGCACGCCAGACGATCTTCGAGCAATCGGCCGAGAAGAAGCCGCCGCCATCGTAGCCCGGCGTGTGGGTCAAGCGCTTCACGTTCTTTCCGTCGTGGTCCATCCGATAGAGCTCGAGGTCGCCATCTCGATCCGAGGTGAACAAGATCGAGCCATCGCGCGGGCAGATGGTGGCCTCGGCGTCATAGGCCGAGTTGTCGGTCAGGCGGCGCGGATTCGACCCGTCGGGATTGGCGGTGAAGATTTCGTAGCTGTTGTAGACCGGCCAGACGTAGCCGTGCGAGCGATCCGGCGGCGTCGGACAGGCCGCGCCCGAGAGGTGCGTCGAGGCATAGAGAATGTGCTTCCCATCGGGAAAAAAGTAGCTGCAGGTCGTGCGCCCCTTGCCGGTCGACACCATGATCTGGTGCTCGGGGTGGCCGACGGTAACCTTGAAGATCTGGTCGCACTCGAGCGGCGGCCGCATCGACTGAAAGATCAGTTGCTTGCCATCCGCCGACCAGTAGGCCTCGGCGTTCTCGATCCCGTGGGTCAGCTGACGGACGTGCCCGAGATGCACTTCGCGTGCATCGTGAAGGGTTGCGCCGGGGGTCGCCGAGGGAGCGGGCTCGGCCAGGAGAAGCCTGCCGCTCAACTCGCCGCACGCCACGAAGATCGCCAAAACAACCAGTTTTCGCTGTGCGAGTGTCATGGCGAGGAATCTTACCCGGAGCTTCGTCCCAAATTCGTCCCTTTCGCACCACGATCCAGAAACCTGAATGGTACGATCCCATCTTCCGAAGAAACATCCATAACCCCGGGATGATTTGATGCCTCTCGCTCCCCTTTACCGCCGCGCTCCGGCGGCAGCCCTCGCGGTGATCGCGCTCGCAATACCTGCCGTTCGGCCCGCCGGCGCCTCAGAAATCGATACCGCCGTCGCGGCTCGCTACCCGGGAATCCTCCAGCTGTTCGCCAACGGCGAGCACGATCGCGCGCTCACCGCGTTGAGCGGCCTCGAGACGGAGATCGCAACCGGCAAGTCGGAGAGCCAGGTCGAAAAACTCTGGAAGGCGAAGCTCCATGTGCTGCGCGATCTGATCGATGACCCTGAAGTGCTGGTGCCTGCGATCCAGCTCCACCACGATGCCTTCGTGGCCTACCGCGGCGAAGGACTGGTGCAGCTCGCCCGTCACTCGCGCACCATGACCGCCGAATTGGTCGAGGTCTATGCCTCACGGGTCGATACGAAGCCGGCCAAGGCCTTGGCCGCGCGAGTGCTCTCGAGTCTCGCGGGCTATCAGCAGGAGGACGGCTCGATCGGCAGCGCGGCCGACCTTTTTGCCCGTGCGCTCGATCTCGACCCTTTGTGCGGCGCCGCCCTGCTTGGGCAGGCTTCGCTGTACGAGAAACTTGGCGAGTATCCCAAAGCGCTCCCGCTGCTCGAAAAGCTTCTCGCGAACGAGCCGAAGAACCTCGAGGCGCGACTCCGCCTGGCAAAGAACCTGGAGCGTACCGGGGAGCCCGTCCGCGCCTTCACCCTTCTGCACGACATCCAGAAGGCCACTCCAGATTCCAAGGACGCGACCGCCAACGCGTGGGTGACTTTGGCCTACGAGGAGCAGGCTCGGATGCTGGCGGACGAGGGCTCGACCAAGCCCGCGATCGAGACCCTCCGGCGCGGCCTCGAGCGTTTTCCTAGCAGCACCGAGATGTTGATTCTTGAGGGCTATCTGATGGAGCGCGCCGGCGACTCGCGCGGCGGACAAGCGCTGGCGAACCGGGCGGCGCAAGCGGCGCGATCGACGGTCGAGAAGAACGCCCCCCGCCTGCTGTACAACCGCTGGCCCGTGGACGACCTCACCGCGGCGCGCCAGCAGTTGCGCGACAGCAGCAATACGCGCCTGAAGCGGATGCTGGCGGCCCTGCAGGGCGAGACTGCCATCACCACCGTCGGAGGCAATCCATGAACGGCACACGGCGGTGGCCTGGTTTGCTCTCGCTGCTCGCCCTGAGTCTGTGGCCGACCGCCCTGCGCGCCGACCCGGTGAAGGTGAAGATCACCAGCCCGACGCCGGGAGCGACCGCGGTGGGCAAGACCGAAGTGACCGCCGACGTCGCGGCCGACGCGCCCATTGTTCGCGTGGTCTTTCGGGCCGACAACTTCCCGCCCGTGGTGGTGACCGCGCCGCCGTACAAGGCAACGATCGACGTCGGCGAGGAAAACCGACCGCACCGCTTTCAAGTCCTGGCTTTCACGGCCACTGCGCAGTCTTCAGCGTTGGTGGATACCGTCGCGCTCAGGGTGGATGAGCAAGTCGATATCGGATTGCGCCAGATCTACGTCACGGTCACGCGCGGCGACGAGCGCGTGACCAGTCTCGGCCGCGGCGAGCTTCAGGTCTACGACGAAGACCGCCAACAGACCCTGGTCACCTTCGAGCACGGCGACGTGCCGCTGACCGCGGTGCTCATGCTCGACGCGAGCCAGAGCATGACCGGCGGCCGTCTGCAAGCGGCGCTCCGCGGCGCCCAGGCATTCATCGACAGCATGAAGGACCTCGACGAGGCGATGTTCCTCCTGTTCTCGGATCGCATCCAACGCGCTACCGAATTTACCGGCTCGCGCACCGAGCTCGCGGCGGCGGTGCAGGACATCCAGGCCGGCGGCGGCACTTCACTCAACGATGCCCTCTACCTGGCGCTCAAGCTGCTCGATGCGCAACAGGGCCGCCGAGTCGTGGTGCTGTTCTCCGACGGCGCCGACGTGCTCAGCCAGCTCCGTATGCAGGACGTCGTCTGGAAGGCGCGGCGCAGCCAGGCAATGCTCTACTGGATCCGCCTGCAGGCGCACAAGAGCGAGCGCACCTCGTTCACCTCGGCGTGGCGGAACTACAAGGAGAATCTCGCCGAGGAGCGTCAGCTGGTGGATGCCGTCGAAGAGAGCGGCGGGCGCATCGTCACCATCCCGACGCTGGAAGACGTCGGCTCGGCCTTCCGCGGCATCCTCCAGGAGCTGCGCGATCAGTACGTCCTCGGCTACTACCCCTCCGCGGCCAAGGGCGATGGCCGCTGGCACAAGATCCAGGTGAAGACCGACGGCTTCGGCTTCAAGATCCGCGCTCGCGAAGGCTACGTCGACCAATAAGAGCGGTCCAGCTTTCGGTAACTAAACCGCGCCGCGGGGGTACACACCTGCGGAGGGTTTCCCCATGTGGAGATCGACGCAGCAGGCCTGGAGGCGCCTCGCGCGCCGGCCGGCCTTCACCTCGGCAGGAATCTTGACGCTCGCTTTAGGCATCGGCGCCACCACTGCGACGTTCAGCCTCGTGCACGGCATTCTCCTGCGGGCGCTGCCAGTGCCCCAGCCCGAGCGCTTGGTCTTCATCACCCGCTCCGGTGATGTATCCATTCCGGACGGAGCGGACTGGCGCGCGGCGGCGCCCTCGCTCACCTCGCTCGCACTGTTCCTGCGCGACTGGAGCGTCGACTTGATGGGCCCGGGCGAACCGGTGCGCCTGTCGGGCTATGTAGTCGAGCCCGAGTACTTCCGGGTGCTCGGCGTCGGGCCGCTTATCGGTCGCGCGCTCGAGGATGCCGACAACCGACCGGGTGCCGCCCGCGTGACCGTGATTTCGGCGGCTCTCTGGCGCGACAGCTTCGCCGCGGACCCCGCAATCCTCGGCCGGGTTGTTCGGCTAAGCGACCATCCGACCACCATCGTCGGCGTCATGCCGGCACGGGCTGACATCCTCGGCGATCGCGCTGCGTTCTGGCTGCCGGTCGCTACGGAGACACCCTGGGCGCTCAACGAGCGCGGCACCAACAACTTCGACGCCATGGGCCGCCTGGCGCCGGGGATGACCGTAGCGAACGCGGAGACCGAGCTCCGGGCGATCTGCGAGCGGCTCGAACGCGAGTACCCGCTCACTAACCGCGGCAAAATCGTGCGACCGTTGCCGCTGCTCGACTTCCTGGTCGGCGGCGTACGCCGCGGACTCTGGGTGCTCTTCGGCGGCGTGGCGTTGGTCGTCCTGATCGCCTGCACCAATCTGGCGGGCCTTCTCCTGGCGCGCGCGGCCACACGCCGGCGCGAGATGGCCTTGCGCGCGGCGCTGGGCGCCGGCCGCGCCGAGCTCGCGATCGACATGCTCTCCGAGGGGCTCCTCCTCGCCCTTGCCGGAGGCGCGCTGGGCATCGCGCTCGCGACGGTCGGAGGTCCTCTGCTCACTCGCCTGGCTCCCGCTGATCTGCCACGTGCGGCGAACGTCGGCATCGACTGGGTGGTGCTCGCGTTCGGGAGTGGAATGGCGCTCCTCTGCGGCGTGGTCTGCGGTCTCGCTCCCGCCTGGAGGGCGCTCCGCACCCCGCCCGCGGCGGCGCTGCAGGAAGGAGGAAGAGGCTCGGTGACCGCGAGCGATCGCCGCCGAACCCGCGACCTGGTTGTCGCCGCGGAGGTCGCGATCGCGTTCATCCTGCTATTCGGCGCACAGCAGCTGATCCGCAGCTTCCTCAATCTCTCGGCGGTGCCGCTGGGCTTCGATCCGCGCGGGGTGCTCACCGCGGAGCTCGTGCTGCCCGAGGCGCGCTACTCGGATCGCGAGGCGCAGACGCGCGCCTTTCGCGGCGTGATCGAAGCACTGGGCTCGATTCCGGGGGTCGAGGCCGCGTCGTCCGTCATCGGCGCACCCTTGCGGCCCTCGGGTCGCGGTATCGGAGCTTGGCTCGAGATCGACGGCTACCTGCCCGCAGAGGGCGCCCGGCCCTCGGCCCGCGTTCGACCCGCGATGGGTGACTACTTCCGCACTATCCGCGCGCCCATACGCCAAGGACGGCCGCTGGCTATGTCGGATGACGAGCGTGCCGAGCTCGTCGTGGTCGTCAACGAGCGTTTCGTCGCCACCTACTGGCCCGGTCAAGCGGCGGTCGGCAAGCGGCTCCGCTTCAAGGGCTGGGACGACGAGCGTTGGTTCACCGTGGTCGGAGTCGTCGCCGACACCAAGACCGCGGACCTCAGCGACGACGACACTCGCGCCGTCTACTTGCCGTATGCCCAACGCGGGCCCGTGGCAGCGCTTCGGCACCTTGCTGCTGCGCACTTCCGGCGACCCCGAGGTTCTTCGCCGCGCCATGGCGCTGGCGGTGTGGAGCGTCGACCCCACGCTGACGCTGGCGAGTGTAGAGACGCTCGCCACGCGTCACCGGCAGTCGTCAGCGCAGCCTCGCTTCCTCGCTGAGCTCCTGGGCGTCTTCGCGCTGGCCGCCGTGGCGCTCGTGGTGCAGGGACTGTACGGGCTGCTCGCGTACCTCGCGTCCACGCGACGGCGCGAGGTGGGCGTGCGCATGGCGCTCGGCGCGACGGCCCTCGCAATCGCGCTGCGTGTCGGCGGGCAAGGACTGGCGGCGACCGTCGCCGGCGCCCTGGTGGGACTGGGCGCGGCCCTAGCCCTGCGCCGGGTTCTCGGGACCCTGCTCTACGGCGTCGCGGCGGTCGACGGCTGGGCGATCGCGGGATCGTTCGCTCTGCTCCTGATCGCGGCGTTCGTCGCGAGCTTCGCGCCCGCGTTGCGCGCCGCGAGGGTCGATCCGATGGTGGCCTTGAGGGAGGAGTAGAGCTGCGCGCCGGCCACGGAAGAGCCTAGCGTCCGCCGGCGAGCATCTTGCGCAGCTCCGGCTGGTTCGGATCGAGCCGCAGGGATTCTGTAAACGCCCGGCGAGCCCCTGCGGTGTCGCCGAGACAGAGCGCGGCGGTGCCGAGAGACGCCTGCCCGAGCGCGCTCTTCCGGTCGAGCGTCACACTGCGCGCGAAGTCCTCGCGCGCACCCGCGCAGTCCTGAAGCTCCAACCGATAGCGCCCGCGATAGAGCCAGAGCGGCGCTTGGCGTGGCAGCCGGCGAACGGCGTCGTCGAGTAGACGAACGCTGCGTTGCGCTCCCTGCGCCGTGCGGTAGGCGGCGGCGCGTGCGACCAAGCGCTCGGCGCCTTCCGGGAGCCCATCGTCCACCGCCTGTAGAAGGAGAGCATCGGCGCGCTCGGGCTCGCGCCCCTCGCCGGCCAGTAGGTCGCTCAGGTTCCAGGCCGCCGAGGCGTAGTGGGGATCGAGTGCCAATGCCTGCTGGAATGCCGCCGCGGCCGGCTGCGTCTTGCCCTGCTCGCGCAGCAACAGGCCCTCGTTGTTGAACGACGGCGGGGTACGGGTGGATCCGGCCAGTCGCCCGGTCGTCGCATCGGCGCCGCCGACGTAGCCAAGGGCGCGCAGGCGGGACAGCTCTTCGTCCGAGGGTTCGACCGCGGTGCGTCCCCTTGGATTGGGCGGCGTCGAATGAAAGCTCGCCGCGTAGTCGATGGCACCCCCCGGGGAGGCCGTCGCACCCGGCAAGGGTCCCAGATCGGAACCGCTCGCCGCCGGGAGGCCGAGCAACGCCAGCAGGGTGGCGCAGACCTGTCGCGCACTCCCGTGGGGCCGCGTCGACCACTCCCCCCGTCGGGGCGCACCCGGCCTCCAGAGCACAAAGATGCCGTCGTCGCGGTGCCAACGCGCCGCGCTCGCCGCCGCCAGGCTCGACAGCTCGAGCGGTCGCCCTTCGCTCCAGCGGAAACCGTGGTCAGACGCGATCATCAGCACCGCGCCGGCTGCGGCCGCGGCATCGCGCAGCTCGCCGAGGTCGCGGTCGATTTCCGCGAAATAGCGCTCCGGCACCGCATGGAGTCGTTCGTATAACGGCGCCGCGATCGTGTCTTGCCGCGGCGGTGCGAACGGTGCAAATTCGTGACCGATGGTATCCGTGCCCTCGAAGTAGACGATCTCGAGACGAGGTCGGTCCTGCCATCCGAGCAACGCCAGGCTCTGCGTCAGGCGGGTCTCGATCACAATGCGCCGCAAGGCACTGATCGGCTCGCGGTAGGCCTCTCCGGGGTCGGTCGCCGTCGCCTTCACGAACTCATCGGGCTGGAGCGAGGGCAGGAACGAGGCGAGCGCGCCGAAGTTCACGGATTCCTCCGCCGCGGCGCGAGCGGAAGCGACCACGCTCGCGCGAGCCGGCGGAGACACCGCCTCGGGGGAGGTGCTGCCGTACTGCACGACACGATCGGAAACCATCAGGCCACCCGTATCCGTTGCCGGAAAGGTTGCCCACATGCCGATCACGGAGGTCGCGAGCCCGGCGCCATGCGCCATGTCCCAGATCGCGGGCACGGCGCGCTCGTCGCTGGTGATCGGTTCGCGAACCCCGGACGCAGGATTGAAGCGGGTGAAGTCGAGAATGCGATGCTCGAGTGGGCTGCGCCCGGTCATCATGCTGGTCCACACCAGAGGGGACAGAGGTGGGTGCTGGGTCTCGAGGATGCCGCTCTCGCCCTCGCGCACCAGCTGGGCGAGGTTCGGCATCACGCCGCGGATGATCAGTGGGTCGAGAAATTGCCAATCGGCGCCGTCGAGGCCGACGAAGATCACCGGCCGCCCCGTGGGGTTCGCAGTGATCGCCGGCACCTTGGCGCCATCGGATACGACCGCCCCCGGGTTCCTACCGTCGCCGCAGGCAGCAGCGAGCAGACCGAGAAGACAGGCGCAGAGTACGGCAAGGCCGCGAGATGAACGAAGGGCCCCGAGAATTTCCCGAGGCCCCGTGGTGAGAACCGCCAACGACCTCACGAGCTCCTAGAAGCTGACCCTCAGGCCCAGCCGGTACGTCCGCGGTCCGGTACGCAGCGACGCCTTGCCGTAGTTGGGGTTCACCGGCGTCGGCGAAGCGTTGTCCGACTCCTGGAAGCCCCAGCGTTGGTCGACGATGACCGCACGCTGCGCGTCGAGGAGGTTGAAGATGTCGGCCAGGAAATTGATCTCGACCGGGCCGACCTTGAGCGGATAGCCGAGATGCACGTCGGTCTCGTAGGTGTCCGGCGACCGGCCCTCGGCGCCGCGCTTGGTGAGGAAGAACTCATAGCGTCCATACGCGTCCGAATAGCCGTAGCGGGTCAGCGGCAGACCCGAGCGCCAGTACGCCGACACGCCGATCGAGAGCTTGATCGGGGTCATATAGACGCCGGAGGCCTTGAGCTGGTGGCGCCGGTCGTTCGACAGCGGACCCGTGTTGGTGATCTTCGACAAGTCGCTGCCGTTGGTGAAGAAGTCGAAGTAGTCGTACGCCGCAGAGATATTCGGGTCGGCGCCGACGTTGGTGAATGGCGCGTACTCGCCGTCGTAGTTGCCGTCGAGCTTCGAGTACAGGTACGAGGCCATGCCTTGCCAGTTGTTCGAGAAACGCTTGGTGGCGTCGAGCTGGAGGCCGTTGTACACCCGCTTCGGCTTGATCGCCGGGCGAGTCCCGGAATAGTCGAGGGTAATTAGTTCCTTCATGATGCCCTTGCCCGGGTTGCCGATGCAGTAGTCGCCATCGAAGCTGCAGGTGAAATCCTCGATGACTTCGTCGTAGCTACGGTGAATGAGCTTCACGCCGAGCGCCACATCCGGCATCACTTCCCGGTCGTAGCCGAGGAGATACTCGCTGATGTACTGGTTGCGCAGATTCGGATCCGCGGGCTCGCTGAAGCCACCGAGGATGCGCGAGGTGTTGCCGGACTCTTCGGCCGCCTGGTCGCTCGGGACCAAGCTGGTCGGATTGAAGTTGATGATGTGCGCCTGGCGCTCCTGCATGAACGAGCGAATGACCAGGTCCATCGGGATCTGTTCGAAGTACTTGCCGTACGAGCCGTACAGCCTCGACTTGCCATCGCCGGAAGCATCCCAGGTGAACCCGAGGCGAGGCGCGAAGTCCTTCTTGAGGTCGATCACCTTGGCGCCGAAACGGTCGAAGATCTCCTGACGATCCCAGCGCACGCCGTAGCTGAGCAGGAACCCGGAGCCGATCGACCAGCGATCCTGAACGAAGGCGGCGGTGTTCTTGTGCTTCGGCGAACCGTTGAGCTGGGAGGTCGGCGCGTTGTCCACCGTTGCTGTCGGCGTCGTCCAGTAGAAGTGGTCGTAAATCAGCCGACCGGGCTCGACGTCGTTTTGCAGAATATCCACGCGTTGGCCGCCGGACATGAACTTGATGACGTCCGCCTTCTCCACCTCGTGGTCGACACCGAACTTGATCTCGTGCTGGGTCAGGAATCGGGTTGCCGAAGCACCGAAGAAATCCCGTTTGAACTGCTTGCTCTGGGTGAGCCCGAACCCACCCGTTTGGAAGGAGTCGGCGGCCAGATCGCGAAACTGAATTGCGCCGCCGCCGCTGGTGGCGGAACCGATCTCGTTCTTCTCCTCGTGCCGGGCGACCTGCGCCGACAGCGACCACGAGCTGCCGACCAGGCCGTCATAGCGCAGCGCGTAGTCGCGGCCGCCGGATTTGGCCTCGCCAAGATAAGTGGCCGGCTCGCCGTTCAGGGAATGATCGGCGTCGACGATTGCGCCGCCGTCGGTCCGCGGATCCTGAAAGAAGCTTCCAATAAGGGAATGGTTCTGTGCCACGTTCCAGGTCAGCTTCGCCGCGCCGAGGTCACGGTCAGTCGGCGACTTGGTCTTGTTCCCGGCCAGGGGCCCACTTGCCAGGACGCTGGTGGTGTCGTTCTTCACCTTGTCGTAGGCGCCGAAGAACCACAGCTTGTCCTTGACGAAGTAGCCACCGAGATCCAGCCCGTAGTCCTTGCGGGTGAATCCGGTCACCGTGCCGCCGGTCGAGGAGACCGACTTGGCAGGCGCCTGCAGCGAGTCGTTGTCGAGATAGCCGAACACGTCGCCCTTGAACGCGTTGCCGCCCGACTTGGTGATCACGTTGATGATGCCGCCGGTCGACTTGCCGTACTCGGCCTCGTAGCCGCCCGTCTTGACGTCGATTTCCTGAACGAACTCGAAGTTGAGATTCTTGCCCTGGAAGCCGTACTCGACGCCGGTCGTGTTGACGCCGTCGATGAAGAACGAGTTCTCGGCACCCGACGAGCCGTAGACCGAGATCGAGCTCTGGTCCTTGTTCTCGCTGTTGGCGTCCGAGGAGGTGCCGGGCACGACCTGCACGACCGACGAATAGTTGCGGCCGGTGGGCAGATTGTTGATCTGCCGGGTGCTCAGGTTCTGCGCGATCGAAGCCGAGCGCGAATCGATGACCGGCGCTTCGGCGACGACGGTGATCGACTCGGCGGCGGCGGCGCGCAACGTGATGTTGAGCGCCGAACCCTTGCCTAGGGAGACCGTCACCCTCGACGTCTGCTTGGCGAATCCGTCCAACGTGAAGGCGATCGTGTAGTCGCCCGGCGGCAGCAGGTTCAGGCGATAGCCGCCCTGAGCATCGGTGATCGCCTGGCGACTGCCTTGAAGCGCCGCACTCGTCGCCTCGACGGAGACGCCCGGCAGGACGCCTTCCGATTCGTCGGCGACCCGGCCTTCGACGCTCCCCGTGGTCTGCGACCAAAGCGGCATGGCAAACGACAGGGTCGTCGCCAGCAAGACACCCAGCATGCCCGCAACCCGACGCTTCGCTGTCATACAGCCTCCCTTGGTGTGGTTTGGGGCGCAGTATATGCCCCCCGCCTACTGACCGAAGGCCCAGTTGACAGGCACGCGCGAAGGGTGCATCGTTACCCCACAACCCCGAAGTTCCGAGTCGCGAGTCGTCAACGAGGGAGGCCCCATGGCCAAAAAGCTCTACGTCGGTAATCTGCCGTTCTCCGTCACCGAGGACCAGCTGCGCGCGCTCTTCGAACCACTGGGCGAAGTGGTCAGCGCCAAAGTGATCAGCGACAAGTTCACCAATCAGTCCAAGGGCTTCGGCTTCGTGGAGATGGCGAACGATCCCGAGGCGCAGGAAGCCATCTCGCGGCTCAACGAGACCAACCTCGGGGCGCGGAAGATCGTGGTCAACGAGGCGCGGCCGATGGAGCGCCGCGACGGCCCCGGAGCCGCCCGGGACAGCGGTCATCGCGATGGCGGCCACCGCGATCGCGGCCCGCGATAGGCCCGATCCTTCGCAGTGAAAAGCAGGGATTTGGTCGGGGCGAGAGGATTTGAACCTCCGGCCTCACGGTCCCGAACCGTGCGCTCTACCAAGCTGAGCTACGCCCCGAGCAGGCTTTCTGACGCGGCCTAGTCATTCGGCCGCACAGCGGAAGGCGCAGGATATCGCCGCGCCGGGCGGCGGTCAACCTTGCGTTATCATCCAAGCGAATCTGCTCGAGAAGCCCGAAACGCCTGCCAAGGGAGGTTGTTGATGCCGATCCAGACGCTCACCGAGCTGTTCCTGGTCGCCGCCGGCCACGACAAGGCCGCGCTGCTGATGCACAAGGTGGACGGAAAGTACGTCTCGATCTCCACCCGGCAATTCGTCGCCGACGTGCATCGACTAACCAAGGCTCTGGGGGGATTGGGCGTCGAGCGCGGCGATCGCGTGGCCTTGATGGCCGAGAACGGACCGAGTTGGCCGTTGATCGATTTCGCCAGCCTCTGCGCCGGCGCCGCCCTGGTTCCCATCTATCCGACTCTGCTCCCCGAGCAAGCGGCGTACGTGGCCAACGACAGCGGCGCCAAGGTGCTCTTCGTTCAGGGCGCGCAGCGGCTCGAGTCGCTGCTGGCCCTGCGCTCCGAGATGCCCCTGGTGAAGCGCTTTGTGGTGATCGGCGCGCCGGGTATGAAGGACGCGCCGACCCTCGAGAGCGTGCTCGCGACCGGCGACGGCGCCACAGCCGACGAATTCGAAAGCCAGGCGCGCATGGCACGGCCCGATGACCTGGCGACGCTGATCTACACCAGCGGCACCACCGGCAACCCGAAGGGCGTGATGCTCACGCACGGCAACATCGCCTCCAACATCGAGGCCGGGATCCGGAACCTGGAGATCAAGGGCGAGTACACGGCGCTCTCCTTCCTCCCGCTCGCGCACTCGTTCGAGCGCACGGTCGACTACATCTATTTCTACAAGGGCTGCACCATCGCCTACGCCGAATCGGTAATGACCGTGGCGCAGAATCTCTCCGAGGTCCGGCCACAAGTCTTCGTGTCGGTGCCGCGGGTCTACGAAAAGGTCCTCGCCAAGGTGCAAGAGAACGTGGCCAAGGGCTCTGGCCTCAAGCAGAAGATTTTCGCCTGGGCGAACGGCGTCGGCCGGCGGGCGCTGCCGTGGCGGTTGAAGCGCGAAAGCCCTCCCGGCTTCCTCGGCTTGAAGCTCAAGCTCGCCGACAAGCTGGTGTTCGCAAAGATTCGTGAACGCCTGGGCGGCCGCTTCGAGTTCGCGGTGTCGGGCGGCGCTCCCCTCGGGCGCGACGTCGCCGAGTTCTTCTGGGGCGCCGGCGTGCCGATCTACGAGGGCTATGGGCTGACCGAGACGTCGCCGGTGCTCACCGTCGGAGCACGCCGTGCGGTCAAGCTGGGTACGGTCGGCCGAGCAGTCGATGGGGTGACGCTGCGGATCGCCGCCGATGGCGAGATTCTGGCCAAGGGCCCGAATATCATGAAGGGCTACTACAACAATCCGACCGCGACCGCTGAGGTGATCGACAGCGAGGGCTGGTTCCATACCGGCGACATCGGAAATATCGATAGCGAGGGCTTTCTCGCGATCACCGACCGCAAAAAGGAAATCCTGGTCAACGCCTACGGCAAGAACATCGCACCGGCGCCGATCGAGAACAGTCTCAAGGCCAGCCGCTGGATCGCCCAGGCAGTGGTGATCGGCGACCAGCGCCAATTCCTCTCCGCCTTGATCGTGCCCGACTTCGAGGCCCTCAGGGCCTGGGGCAGCAAGAACGGCGCGAGCGGCGACGACGCGAGCCTGATCGCCGATCCGCGCGTGCACGCCATGATCAAGACCGACGTCGAAGGCGTGAACAAGAGCCTGGCGCGCTATGAGCAGGTGCGCACCTTCGAGCTGCTGCCCAAGGAATTCACCCTCGAGACCGGCGAGCTCACGCCGACCCAGAAGGTGAAGCGCCGCGTGGTCACCCAGAAGTACGCCGAGGCGATCGACAAGATGTACCGCGACAACGACGCGGGATAGACTTGCCGCGCTGCGGCATGGAGCCGCGGGAATGCAGCAACTGAGAGGACGACCGTGGCCGAAGCCTTTCGACTTGATGTCGGGCCCGACCGCCTGGCGACCCTGACCTTCGATCTTCCCGGCAAGAGCGCCAACATATTCACCCGTGAGGCCGTGGCCGAACTCGAACGCCTGGTCGGCGACCTCGGCCGGCGCTCGGACATCGGGTGCTTGGTCCTGCTCTCCGCCAAACCGCGCATCTTCATCGCTGGCGCCGATGTGGACGCCATCGCGCACGTCACCGATCCCGCCGAGGCCGAGGAAGCGTCGCGCCGAGTGCACCGGATCTTTGCCGCCTGGGAGGCGCTGCCCTTCCCCACCGTCGCGGCGATTCGCGGCACTTGTCTCGGCGGCGGCACCGAGCTCGCGCTCGCCTCCACCTACATCGTGGCGAGCGATCGAGCGGACATTCGGATCGGGCTGCCCGAGATCAAGCTCGGCATCCTGCCGGGTTGGGGCGGCTGCGTGCGCCTGCCACGCCGCATCGGCATCGCCGCGGCGCTCGACATCATCCTGGCGGGCAAGGCCATCCCCAGCAAAACCGCGTTCAGGCTTGGCCTAGCGGATGCGCTGCTGCCGGACGGCAACTTCCTCCACGGCGTGCGCAACTTCGCCTTCGAGAAGATCGGGCAGAAGGGCCGCCGTGCGCGCAAGTCGAGCCTGCAGCAGATCCTGCTCGAGAAGAATCCGCTCGGCCGCCGTGTCCTGTTCCAGACCGCCACCAAGAAGACTCTGGCGGCGACCAAAGGGCAGTATCCGGCGCCGCTTCGCGCCATCGAAGTGGTGCGGACCGGCGTGTCTGAAGGGGCCGAGGCAGGCTTCGCGGCCGAGGCCAAAGCGATCGGTGAGCTCGCGACGTCGGCGATCAGCAAGAACCTGGTGCACGTCTTCCAGCTCATGGAGAACGCCAAGAAAGCGACCGGCGTGCCGGGCGCGGAGCCCCTGCCCGTGGAATCGACCGCGGTGCTCGGCGCCGGCGTCATGGGCGGTGGCATCGCGCAGATCATCGCCGACGAGGCTGGAGCGCCGGTCCGCCTCCGCGACATCGCGCCGCCGGCCTTGGCGTCCGGAATGGCGCACGCCGCGAGCCTCTTCGCCAAACAAGTTGAGCGCCGTCGGCTGACCAAGCCCGCCGCCGCCACCAAGATGGCGCTGCTCCATCCGACGCTGGTGCTCGACGGGTTGCAGCACGTCGACCTGGTCATCGAAGCGATCGTCGAGCGGCTGGACATCAAGCAGAAGACGTTCGTCGAGCTCGAGAACCTCACCAAGCCGACGGCGATCCTCGCGTCCAACACGTCCTCGCTGTCGATCGACTTGATCGCCAAGGACACGCGCGACCCGAGCCGCGTCGTCGGCATGCACTTCTTCAATCCCGTGCACCGTATGCCGCTGGTCGAAGTCATCGCCGGTCCGCGCACCTCGGCCACCGCGGTCAACACCGTGGTCGCCTTCTCGCGCAAGCTCGGCAAAACGCCGATCGTGGTCAAGGACGGACCGGGTTTCCTGGTCAATCGGCTGCTCTGCTTCTACATGGCGGAGGCGCTCAACCTGCTCTCGACCGGCCACCCGATCGAGGAGCTTGACCGCACCATGCTCGACTGGGGCATGCCGATGGGCCCGATCGCTCTGGTCGACGAGGTCGGGATCGACGTCGCGGTCAAGGTCGCGGTGATCCTAGGCGATGCGTTCGGTGATCGCCTGCCGCCGAAGTCGAACGAAGAGAAGGTGGTGCAGAGCGGCCGCCTGGGTGCGAAGAATCAACGCGGCTTCTACAAGTATGAAAACCGCCGCCGCACCGAGCCCGATTCTGAAATCTACTCGGTGCTCGGCGTGATGCCACGCCCCGGCCAGACGCCGCCCGCGAAGCTTGTCGACCGGATGGTGCTGCCGATGGTGAACGAGGCGGCCCGCTGTCTCGCCGAGGCCATCGTTCGCACACCCGGCGATCTCGACCTCTCCATGATTCTGGGCACGGGCTTCCCACCGTTCCGTGGCGGACTTTGCCGCTATGCGGACGAACGCGGTCTGCGCGAGATCGTGGGCACGCTCGAGCAGTTGGCACTCGAGATGGGACCTCGGTTCGCGCCGTCGCAGGCGCTGCGGGATGCGGCGCAGGCTGGGGGGTTTTACCGGGGGTGAGGGGAGCGCACCGCCCCTCGCCCACGTGGAATAGACGGCCTCGACCGCTCCAGCGACACCGCCTGCCGGTCTCACCGGTCAGGCTTCCGATTGCCGCCGGATTTTTGGTGTCCCTGGCTAAGCTTTCCACGCCATGTCCCAGACCGATGTAGACCGGAAAGGGCGACACCCCCCAGTTGGCACTTCATGGCGACTTGAAATGCAGGAAAACCAAGAGTGCTATCAAGGTCCAGCCAAGAGCGTCGAGACACCTCAAGGCATTCGCTTGTCTGTCTATCTTCGAGTCGGCGAGCGAACCACGCCGCCGGAGCCAAACGAAACCCAAATAAGAAAAGCGCGAGAACAAACCGATCGTCGAAATGTTGGGCGATCCCAATGCGGCCCATGCCTCCGGATGCTGCTTCCGAAGTCGCCGGTACAGCCGGTATTGAAGGATCCAATGAAGGACCATCACGGCTCCTATCGCGGAGACCAAAAGGGGTGGGTCTGAGACTCGCATGCGCTCCAGTGGACGGTTAGTTTAGCCGGCAGTCAGCTCGCGTTCAAAGTCACCAGGCTGATCGGCCCGGGGCGATCGGCCCGCGCCTCGGCTCTGGTGCTCCATGCCGAGCGGTGTAAGAGCTCGCGCCTGAGCGTCGCGAAAAAGCTTTCGACAGACCAGGTGTCCACAATTTCCGAGCCCCCAATCCCGAGGTGCTGCCAATCCGAGGTGCAATCCGAGGTGCTGCCAATCCGAGGTGCCACCCGATTCGGAGCGCGCGGCCCTCCGGTGACAAAATTGCGACCCTACCGTCAGATTCAAGCCACCCGATGCGTCTTTCTAGGTCATGGCCCGCCCACTACGCTATTTCGAACCCGGAGACCTCGTCGAGGTCACCACGCGCACTCTGCAGGGGATGCTGCTTCTGCGGCCAAGCCCGCTGCTGTGCGAGATCATTCTCGGAGTCCTCGGCCGCGCGCAAGCTCTGTACGGCCTGCGGATTCACGTATTTGTTTTCCTCTCCAACCACTACCATCTTCTCTGCTCGCCAGTCGACCCCGAGCAGCTGGCGCGGGCGATGTGCTTCATCAACTCGAACCTAGCGCGGGAGGCGGGCCGCCTGCATGGCTTCCGCGAGAAGTTTTGGAGTAGCCGTTATCAGGCCATCCCCGTCACCGGCGAGCTTGCTGCGCAGGTCGAAAGGCTGCGGTACCTGCTAGCTCACGGCTGCAAGGAGGGCCTCGTCCTCACGCCTGGTGAGTGGCCGGGAGTGCATTGCATCGACGCACTCCTCCACAACAAGCCGCTGCAAGGAGTGTGGTTCGATCGCACCAACGAGTTCGAAGCGCGCCGCCAAGGCCTCGAGTTCGGGGCTCGCGACTTCGCGACTGTCTACTGCGTGACCCTCAGTCCGCTGCCTTGCTGGCAGCATCTCTCGGAAGAGCAATACCGTGGCGCGATCGCCCGCCTCGTCGCCGAGATCGAGGCCGACGCACGTCTTCGCCAGACTGAGACGCGACGCGAGCCGGCAGGCGCAGAGTTCGTCCGCAGGCAGAATCCACTCTCCCGTCCTTCGCGAAGCAAGCACAGCCCGGCGCCACGCATCCACGTAGCATCCAAGGCCGCTCGCTTGGCATTTCGGGAGGCCTACCGAGCGTTCCTTGCGGCCTTCCGGCGGGCATCAGAGAAGCTTCGCAGCGGCGATGCGTCAGCTGAGTTCCCGCGGTTTTCGTTCCCGCCGTCACTGCCATTCGCGCGAGGGCCAGCCGTCAGCTTCGCGACCTGACAACCTAACCTCGACTACCCCGTCCACGAAGCCGCGAACGCCCGCTCACTCCCGATCGACGGGAGAGGCGGAGCTGCGCTCAGCCGCGAGAGAAATCGAGCAACGGCCGCCGCTCGAGCCAGCAACGAATGTCTCGATTCGGCGTCGGACCTTGCCCAGAACGGCCCCTGCGGCACCTTTGCAGCCAAAAACGACCGGACTCCATCGGACCCTATCGCGGAAGAAAGGCTAGCGGTCTCCGAAGTGGCTGGCACCTCATTGCGCCACCTCTTTGCGGCGGGCAAGACCACACACGCTCGCGCGTTTGAATCTCAAGGCGATCAGCCTGCAGTCACCTATACTCGTACTGTCAGCGGGGCGACTCTCGATACCAAGAACAACACCAGCTAGCGCGCGAGCTATCGACAAGACCGCGCGAACAACCGCGCACCTCGCCCTGGCCATTGTTTCGGAGGATGTGCCATGTCGCATCGCAGATGGATTCCCCTACTGATCACGCTCGGCTTCGCATTTCCTCTCTCCCTGCGTTCCCAGGAGCCACCCACCAAATTCGCCGAGAGCCTGACCGTCAGCGAAGTCCTCCTGGACGCCCTGGTCACCGACCGCGACGGCAACGTGATCG
>JBDTNL010000065.1:0-22607 GCA_039933785.1 Acidobacteriota bacterium | reverse complement strand
GACCGGTTGCCGGTCTAAAGCTTCCGGATGCCGAAACAGGTGGCGATCATCGGCGCCGGGTGGGCGGGTTCATCCGCCGCCCGGGCGCTCCTCGATGCGGGTCTGGGCGTCGAGGTCTTCGAGTCCGCGCAGGTGATCGGCGGGCATTCGCGCACCGAGCTCCTGCAGGGCGTCGTCTACGAGCCCAACGGCCCGCATATCTTCCATTCCGAGAATGAGCGCGCGGTGCGCTGGGCCCGTCGTTTCGGCCTGCGCCGGCGTTTCGACTTCCAGCCCAAGACCAGGATCGAGATCGACGGGGAAGAGCGTCTGCTGTGTTGGCCGCTGCGGCGCGACGAGGTCGCAACACTTCCCGAGTGGCCGCGGATCGCACGCGAGCTCGCGGAGCGGCCGAGCCACCCGGATGCCGCGAGCTTCGAGAGCTGGTGCGTTTCGCTCCTCGGCGAGACGCTCTACAGGCTCTTCGTCCATGGCTACACGGTCAAGCAGTGGGGGTGCGAGCCCAGGTTGCTCTCGTCGAGCTTCGCTCCGAAACGGATCGATTTTCGCGAGACTGGCCGCCGTGGCCTCTTCCTCGACCGCTGGCAGTATTTTCCCGCACGCGGCGTCAACCGGGTGATCGAGGCGATGCTGCAGCCGGTGGCGGTCCACCTCGGCGCCCGCATCACCCTCCCGGACCTCGACGCTCCGGCGTTCGACCGCTTCGACCAGATCGTGGTCACCGCACCGCTCGACGACTTCGCCGGCCCGGAGGCCCAGGGTCGCCTGGCTTGGCGCGGCATGCGGGTGGTGGCGCGGTTTCACGATACGGCCGACGTCGCCGACACCCATACTCCGGCCTACGTCATCAACGAACCGCGGCTCGACGTACCGTATACGCGCACCGTGGAGAGCAAGCACGCTACGGGCCAGCGGATTCGCGGCACCGTGGTCTGCGAGGAGTATCCGGGCGCACCGGCCCGGCACTATCCGGTACACACCGCCGACGCGATCTACGAACGCGAAAACCAGCGCCTGAAGGATTTCATTCGCCGGGCCTCCCGTCGTCCGGTGACTTTTTGCGGACGACTGGCCAACTATCGCTACATCAACCAGGACCAGGCGATTCTCGAGGGGCTGCGGGTGGTGGATGACCTGCTTGCCGACTGAGCTGCCGGCCGGTCAGGGCACGGTTCCCGCCGGCGACCGGTTGTGGGTGGTGCTGCCGGTCTACAACGAGGCGGGGGCGATCGAGACCGTCATCCGTGAATGGCTGCCGGTGCTCGAGCGCGCCGATCCGGGTTTCGTCCTCCTGGTGGTCGACGACGGCTCGACCGACGGCACTGGGCGCCTCCTCGAACGCCTCGCCCAGGGCGAGCCTCGAATTCGCATCGAGAGCATCGCCAATCGCGGGCACGGTGGCGCCTGTCGCCGCGGCTACACGCTGGCCACCGGGCCGACATCCGACGCGAGCTGGATCCTGCAGATCGATTCGGACGGGCAGTGCGCACCGGAGGATTTCCCCGCCTTCTGGCAGGGACGACGGGAGCATCTCGCACAGTTCGGCCGGCGGCGACACCGCGGGGACGGCTGGGTGCGCACCGCCGCCAGTCGTGCGCTGGCGCTCCTCGTCGGCGCCGCCGCGGGACGGCGAATCGCCGATCCGAACGTGCCGTTCCGGTTGCTGCGCCGCGACGTGCTCACGCGCTGCCTGGCGCGGGCGGCTGCGGTCGATGTCGCGTTGTTCAACGCCGCCCTGACGGTCGTCTGCGTCGACGAGACCGCCGTACGCTGGATCGACATCCAGTTTCGCCGGCGGCTCGCTGGCCAGTCTCACTACCGGCCGGCGCGCATGGGCAGGCTCGCGTCCGAATTGCTCGGGTGGCTGGTCGCGAGACATCGTCCCGCCCGCGCCCTCGCTGCGCTGGCTTGGTGCGCGCTCGCCGGGGCCGTCGCGGTGTACGCGGCGCGCAACCTCGGCAGCGAGGCCATCTGGTACGACGAGGCGGTGCAAGTGCACACCGCGCTCGGCGTGCATCCTTTGGCGCCTCCTTTCACCAAGATCGGCGGTCTGCGCGAGGCGGTGGCGCGCAACCGTGGCGACGAGCTCGACCCCGGGGGCTTCGGCATCCTGCTGTTCGGGTGGATCCGTGTCGTCGGGCAGGGGATCCCCGCGATGCGCCTGCTTTGCGGCTTGCTCGTCGTCGCGGGGCTCGGCGCGCTCGCCGCGCTCGCCGGGCGCTGGATCCGCAGTCCGCTCGCACCGCCCGCGGCGGTCGCGCTGGCGCTGCTCGATCCGCTGGTGCGCGAGCACGCCGTCGAAGTGCGGCCCTACGCGCTGGAGATGGCGGCGGTGTGGGTCGCATTCTGGGCCGTCGACCGGTTTCTCGAGCGTCCGACGCGCGGGTGGGCACTCTCCTTGGGTTGCGCTCTGGCCGCTCTGGTGAGCGCGCGTTACAGCGGATTTCTCACCGGCGGCGCCCTCGCCGCGGCATTGCTCGCGCAGGCCCTGGCGCTGCGCCGGACCGCGCCGGCGGAATCTCCGCGCTTCCAGGCACTGCTCGGCTTGGTGTTCCTGCCACCGCTCGTCGTCCTCGCGGCTATCGCGCGCTGGTCCCTGCCTGGGCTCGTCGGCCGCTCGACTTGGGCAGGCGGTCAGATGGTCGCCTACCTGCAGCCGTACACGGCCGCCGGCTTGGCGCCCGGCGAGTTGGCGATGCGCGCCCTGCACAATCTGACGCTACCCGCCGTGTTCGCGCTCACGCTGACCGCCGGGCTCGCGCTGGGGCCGCGCCGATCGGCCGCCTGGGCGGCGTCCGGTGCCCTGTTAGTGCGCCGCAGCGCGATCGTTCTGCTGCTGCTCACAGCGCTGCTCTGGCGTTGGCATCCCTGGGAGCCGGCGACGAAGTGGAGCCTCTATCTGCGTGTCGTCTCGACGGTATGTGCTTTGCGTCTGGTGGCGGATGGGCTGCCGCACGTGCGCGGCGCGCTCGGCCGCCGCGTCGCTGCCGTGGTGGCGCTCGGGATCGTCGCCGTCGGTGCAGGGCTCACTACCGAGCGGCGCGTCGAGCGGTCGGACGTGGCGCTGCCGGCGCTCGAGGCGATCGGCGACGGGCGCGCCGGGGCCATGTCGGATGGCGCGGTGGCGGTAGACGTCCATCCCTACCCGGCACTGCGCTACCACTACGAGTTCGGTGCGCTGCGCGGCCACCGGGAATATCCACGCGTCTTCCGGCTACCGATCGATGGCGTCGAAATCCCTCGCGTCGAGATGTGCGCCGCACGCTGGTTCCTGACCTTCGACTCGATCCCGCATCTCGAGGCGCGGTACCCAGCCCTGCTCTTCGCGGCCGATCCGGTGGCGCCGAACCTGCTCCGCATTGCGCCGCGAGATCCGCTCGCGCCCTGCGGAGGATAGAGCTCCGCGTCGATCGGCCGCGGCACGGTGGTGCGGGCGAGCCGGCGAAAGAAGAGGGCGTCCGCTCGCCCCAAGTACTGCTCCACGAAGCCGTAGAATCGCACTCGGCCCTGCTGCTGCGCGAACAGGTCCTTGACCCAAGCACGGGCCGGCAGTTGAATCCACCGGCCACGCGCGGTGGCCTCGACGACTTGCTCTCGTAGTTGCACCATTGGGTATGCCGCGAGTCCGAGCAGAACGACCAGGAAGGCTCGGCGAGCGAACGCCGGCCCGGCGCGGCGCGACAGTGCGCGGGCGGCCAATACTTGCAGCGCGAAGAGCGCCGGGATCGAGGCTCGCATCGCCCAGTCGTTGTAAAAACCGTATGCCAGGAGCGGCAGGCCGCCGAGGAGCACGACTGCGGCCGCGAGCAGGCGCGTATCGAATCTCCTGCCGAGTTGCGCGCCTGCCGGCCGGCGCAGTCGAGCGGCCGCCGGTCGGGGGTCGGCGAGCCAGAGGAGGACGGCCAGCGAGCCGCCCACGAGCAACAGCTCGGCCCCGGCGTAGCGAATCCATTGCATCGCGAAGACGCGCGGGCCGAGGGTCTCAGGTAGGAAGCGCAGCGCGGCCGCTACCCGGGCCTCCGTCGGCGGGCTTAGGCTCGCCGGCAGATCGGGCGCCGGCAGTCGCGCCGCGAAGTAGAGGACGAGCGGCAGCGCGACGCCGGCGAGGACGAGCAACGAGGCGCCGGAGACCTGGCCGCGGACGATCGTGGACAGACGCTGGAGACGCCCGCGCAGCAGGCCTAGAGACACTGGAGCGAGTCGGTAGAGCGCGACCAGTGCGAGGAGGCCGAGTGCCGCGAAGGGCGACCAGAGCAGGCAGAGTGCGATCGGCAGCACCAGCGGAAAGTGCCGGGTGCCGCGGCGCAGCGCCTCGAGGACCAAGGCCGAAGAAAGCCATCCGCCGAGGGCCTGATTCGGCGCGTACAGGAGTTGCGTCAGGTTGCCGGGAAAGGTGAAGGCGCCATGCAGGAACTCGGGGCGGAGCTGTTGCCACCACGGCCCCGCCACGGCGGAGTTGGACGCCGAGAAGAGGAGCGCCCCCGGGAGGTCGAACGGGGCGAACAGGATCGCGAGGCCTAGCCCCGTCCACGGCGAGGCGCGCGCGAGTCGCACCACCCACTGCCAGGAGAGGACCAACCCCAACGCCGTCCACAGGAACAGAGCGGCGTGCGCGGCTCTCCACCCGCAGACTCTGCCCACGAGTGCGGCAGGCAGGTAGAACGCAACGTAGTACACCAGGGTGACGTCCTGCGCCGAAGAGTCGACCCGTCCGTCCGGTGTGTTACCACTCAATCGATAGGCGATCGGCCAGTGCTGCTCGACCAGGTCCGCCAGGACGGCCTCGTGCTTCGCCCAATCCCAGCTCTGGGCTCCGAAGCCGGCGACGCCGCAAACCGAGAGCACCAGGACGAGCAGTCCTGAACCGACCGCCAGCCGCGTCCACGAACGCGGCGACCGCCAGCCCAGGATCGGTTCGGAGCCGATCAGGCGTCGGCCGGCGATCCAAGCCGAGCCGAGGAGGGCGCCGGTCGACAGTACGGCCAGTGGAAAGCGCATCCAGCCGAGCAGGAAGAGCGCCACCGGAAGCGACAGAAATGCGATCGTCGCGCCGACCAGAATGGAAAACGGCAGGCGCGCCGCGGAATTGGGGTCCGGCGGGGACTCGGTTACCGGCGGCACGAGGTGTCTTCGATCAAGCGGTTCAACGCTCCGGCACGAGCGCTGAATTGTATGAAAGAAGCCCGCACTGTGCGCCGCGGAGCCATGTCCTCGGGCGAGAGCCCGAGGACGGCAATTGACCAGCTAGTGTTCTCGTCGCCGGCGCGCCATCGTGGCCGCGACAGCGAGCAGCGATGCCAACGCCGCCAGGCCCCAGCCATCGAGAGTCGGAATCTCCACGATGCTCACCGGCAGAACAACTTCCGTCGGATCGCTGTTGTCGCCAGGGTCGCCGTTCCCGTTGGGGTCCGGGTTCGATCCGTCCTGCGAGACGTCGGTCACCGGATTGCCTTGCGGGCTGGTCGCGGAACCGTTCGCGGAATTTTCATAGGGGCCCCGGCGTCCGCCCGAATCGACCCGCACTACGAGTTGGATGTCACCGCTGGCGCCCGTGGCAAGCGTGTTTCCAGTCGCCAGGAGCTGAATGTTGGCCTGCCCGTTGTACGCGGCGTTGACGGTGAAGTCGCTGCTGGTCACGGACTCGACGGTAAAGGTGGCCGGTGTGGTGAAGACCGCCGCCAGATCGTCGGTGGCGTCGACGGAACTCAGCGGTACGTTTCCGAGGTTGGTGAGACGGATGACGAACGTCACGTGGTAGACGAGCGGGTTGGCGGTCTCACGATCGGCGGAGACCAGACGCTTGGCGACTCCGAGAATCGGGTCCGGCGTGCCGATCGGCGCGGGATGATCCTCGACCTCACCGTCGGGAGCGATACCCGTGACTCCAAGCCCGGCCTGCGAGCTGATGCGGCAGCGGGACGCGGCGTTGCCCGGCGCGCCGTTCACAGGCACGGGGAAGGCTTGCTGAACCGTGCTGCTCGCCGGCAGGAGCAGATCGGCAGCCACCTGGTCACCGGCGTCGGCCCAGCTCCCGTTGTGGTTGAAGTCGATCCAGCAGCTCACCAGGCCGCCGGTCGCGCCGGCGGTGAGGCTCATCGAGCCCTGAGCTCCGGGAATCAGCGGAACGGGGAAGACCACCCCGTTTTCATCGTCACCGTTCGCGTCGTCGCCGTTGAGACCAGCGGTGGGCTGACCATCGCCTTCGGTGTCGACGGTCGGTCCGAGGGTCGGGTTGCCGGCGGGCAACACGATGTGTCGAGCCCCGTTCGAGGCCAGGAGGGTCGGGAACGTGGGATCGGGTGCATCGCCGAAGTCGAGGCCTTCGGTCACCGCCGCGTAGTCCTCGATCTCGCCGTCCGTCGCCGCGCCGCCAGGTCCGGAGACTCCCGTCGAGCTCAGGCGGAAACGCGCATAGGTGAACGCCGTCTTGGCGTCGCAGGGGACATTGACCGTCACCGTGTTGCTCCCGGCGACGAGGGCCAGGCCGTTCGCGATGCGATCCCGCGGATCGTTGAACACGCCATCACCGTCGAAGTCGAGCCAGGCATCGAGCTTCGGCGTCGCAATCGCCGCGGTATTGGTGAGGTTCACCGTGATGGACGCAGTGGAGCAGGCCACGAACGCTGCGGGTAGGCTCACTCCATCCTCGTCGGCACCGTCTCCGACCGCGTTCACCGACGGCTGGCCGTTGGGTTCGCTGTCCTCGGTCGGGCCGAGAGAGAATCCGGTGGTCAGCCGGTGATACGGGCCGCTGTTCGCCAAGGTGGTGCCGTAGGTGTCGGGAGCATCGCCGAAGTCCACCGATCCGCTGACCAGGGCGTAGTCCTCGACCTCACCGTCCGGCGCCGACCCCGTGGGAGGGAGTCCGCCCGCGACAGAGAGTCGGAACCGCGCATAGGAGATGCCCGCTGAAACCGTACACGGTACGTTGAACGCCAGAGTATTGGCGCCGATCGCGACGGCCTGGCTGGTGAAGATCTGGTCGGTGGCGTCGAACGTGCCATTGCGATCGAAATCGAGCCACGCGTCGAGCTTCGGCGCGACACCGATCGGCGCGGTGACGAAAACGCTTACCGAAGCCGTGGTGCAGGCCGTGATCGGCGAGGTGAAGGTGACGCCGTCTTCGTCGTTGAAGCAGCTCCCCACACGGCTGGTGCCGATCGCGCCATCGTCACCGGAGGCGCCCGCGTTGGGCTGTCCATCGGCTTCGGTGTCGACACACCGGCCGAGCATCAACGGAGAGCTGGGATCGACCTGGTGGCTGGCGCTGCCCGCTCCTTGTGTTCCATAGGTCGCGGGCGCATCGCCGAAGTCCGAGCCCACCACGCCGACGACGTGGTCCTCGACCTCGCCGTCGGGTGCTGGGCCGACGGGACTCAATCCGGTGATGGAGGAGCAACGGAAGCGGGCATACGTCAGTCCGGGCACCGCACCGGCAGGCACCGCGGGCGAGAGGACGGTCGGCGGGCCGGTCGGGATTGTCACGTCGGTTGCGATCTGTTCGCCCGCCGAGTCGCCGAAGACGCCGTCACGATTCCAGTCGACCCAGGCGCTGAGGACGCACGCCGTCGGGCCGCCCGCGGTGACGCTGAACGATGCCGTGTCGCCGGGAATGAACGGCCCGGTGAAGGTGACACCGTCCTCGTCGTCCCCGGGAGTCGCGCAAGTGCCGAACGTCGTCGTCGAGGTGGTGTTGTCGTCGCCCGTCCCCTGCACGTTCTGATTGAAGCCGCCATCGGCGTCGACGCAGGCGCCGAGCCACGGCGCATTGGGTACTCCGAGCGCGTGGGACGGTCCGTTGTCGAGCACCGTGGTGTTGTAGTCACCCTGGGCGGTTCCGGCCGTGACGTCCGGGGCGTCGCCATAGTCAAAGACCGGGGGCGTGGGTGCGCTGCCACCGGAAACGAAGCCGAAGTCGACGGTGAGATTGGTGTTGGGGTTACCGTCTTCCGAGGTCGGCTCCCCGCCGCTGGTGAGCGTCACCGGATGCGAACCGGTGAGAGCTCCGAGGGCCGTCCCGTTGTCGTCGCCATTGACGTCGTCGTCGGGATCGGGCGCCGGGTCGTTGCCGGTGCTCGTGGTCAAGCCGCTCAAGGCGCCGCCGCCGTTGAAGCTCTGCGGGTCGACGACGACAATGTAGTTGCCCGGCGCGAGGTTGTCGAAACGGTAGCGGCCGGCGAATCCAGACGACGTGGCCGTGGTCGTGGCCCCGCGGTATTCGTCGAGCGTCGGCACGCCGTCGTTGTTCGCGTCGAGATAGAGGTCCATGCGGACGCCGTCGATGCCGAGCTCGCCGCTCTGGGGCTCGAATACGCCGTCGTTGTCGGTGTCGTTCCAGACCTGGTCTCCCAGGGCCAGCGTTCCCGCCGCCGTCACCAGCCCGGCGTCGAGGGTGCGGTTGATCTCTCCCGGTGCGAGCGTGACTTCTTGGGTCGTTCCGTTGGTCGTGTCGGCATCCGAGTCGATGGTGTCGTCGCCGCCGGCGTTCTGGGTGGTGAACGCCGTGGCCGACGCGGGCCGAATGAACTGCACGAAGTACTGCACTCCGGGAATCAATCCGTCGAACAAGTAGTACCCGGGTCTGCCATAGGCGTCGTCGGTGGTGACCGTCGTTGCGACCAGGGCATCGGTGGCGGGTTGCGCCGTCCCATCGCCGTCATCGGCGAAGAGCTTGACGGTGACGCCGTTCGCTCCGTCCCAGGTCGATTCGGTCTGCGTTCCATCGTTGTCGTGGTCGAACCAGACGTAGTCACCCAGCGCGGCGAGCTCGGTCGCGACCAGGCCGGCATCGATGTCCGGATCGTCCTGACTGGCGACCAGCGTGACCACCGGCGAACACCCGCTCACCGCACTGGCGTCGGAGCCCGTAGCCGCTGTGCCCTGGCCGGCGGTGGTGAAGATGAAGGTCGGCGGAGCGGTGAAGCACACGAAGTAGCTCCCCGGGGCGAGCCCCGGGAACTGGTACCAGCCGGGAGCGCTGTCGGGACCGTTGCCGGTCAGCGTGACCGCGACCGGGAAATCATCGGGAGTCCCCGGCAAGCCGTCTGGCCCCGGCTGGAAGAGCCGCGCATAGACGCCGTTGAGGCCGGTGGGTCCGTCGTTCTGCACGCCGTCGTGGTTGACGTCCGCCCAGACGAAGTTGCCCAGGCTGGCGGCGGCGCAACTGCCACTCGCAATACCCACTTTCTGGGGCTCCGCGGCGAGCGATCCGAGCCCGTCGGCGCGGTCCGCCTGATAGGCGAACGAGTTGAACGCAGTGTCGGCCGGCGGCACATTGCCGGGCGCGACGAGGTGGAAGGAGAATTCCACGAAGTCGAAGGCGCTCACCACCCGGCTTCCGAATTCGACCTTGAACGAGCGCACGGAAGTGATCGGGTCTGGCGCGACGGTCGTCCAGTTGGGTGGATCGCAGCTGGTCACCGGACCGCCGACCTCGCCCCGGCACGGGTTGCCGGACGTGGAGTAGGAGAGCGTCGTGCCGGCGGGCGGAATGATTGGCGCCGCGAGCAGCGGCATCCACAGCGAACCGCGCGGATTCGTATCACGCACACCGGTATCGCCGACGAAGGGCAGGATGTCGACGATCACGAAATTCTGCATCGGCACGGTGCCGTCGTTTTGCACCCTGAGCCGGTAGTCGATCTTGCCGCCGATCAGCGTTCCAGCCGAAGTGCTGGTGAACGCGGCGTCGCAGACACCCTCGACCTGCTTGCTCGAGATTAGATGGGCGATGGGGGCCACGGTGACCGTGCCGGTGGCGGTGCAGAGCGTTTCCGCAGTGCTGCCGTCTCCGTCGAGGTCGAGGGTGTCGGCGGTAGAGCTCCCGGAGCAGCGCTGGGCGAGGCCCGGCGCGTTGCTCTCAAGATCGTAGGTATTCGACAGCGATCCGAACGGCGCACCGCTCCGGATCGTGGTGCTGACGTTGAGGAACACCTGTTGATTGACCCCGAGATTGCCACTGCCGGCGTTCCAGGTCCAGCGCAGGAGGGTGCGTCCAGTGCCGGCGAAGTTCGGGATCTGGCTGAAGTTCTGGGGCGCCGGCAGGCCGGTCGACTGGTCGTCGAATGCCCAGCTCACGAACTGGAGGTCGATCGGCAGAAGATCCATGGCGGTCAGATTCTCGAGCGGCACCGGGTCGCTCGAGCGTGCGTCGCTGCGCACGCGAAGTCGCCAGTTGACCGTTTGACCGGGGTTGAATGGTCCGCCACCCGAGAGATTGTCTTTCGCCGGGTTGAGTTGGACGAAGGGCCCGCTGAGGGTGAACGTGTTGCAGGAGCTCCGGCTCACGGGGGTCGGTCCCGCCGTGAAGACCGCCGTAAGGTCGGCACAGTTCTGGACCGAGTCGCCGAAAGACACCGGTGCACCGGCATTGTTCGGATTCACGATCTTGCCGGTGATTTGCGGGCGTGAAGTGGGGCTCATTCCAACCTGCGCCTGGCCATACTCCCAGCGAACCCGGGTGACGTACTCGCCGGCGCCCAATCCGGGGGGCGGCGCCGTGAGCGTCGTGCTGACGGTGGTGTTCGGCGAGCTGCCCCAGAGCGTGAACACTCCGGGGGCCGTGTTCTTTTCATAGCTCACGCGCACACCGACGCCGGCCGCGAAGTCGGACAGGTTCGAGTAGGCGCCCGCGGTGACGCTGGCGACCTGAAACTGGACCGGCAGGGTGTCGATGACAACCATGGTGTCGAGCGGCACGTTGCCGTTGTTCGACGGCACGAGCTCGTAGCTGAAGGTTTGATTGAGCGTCGGCGGATTGGGGCTGCCGCCGTTGATGCCCTTCGAAAACGCTGCGCTGGGCGCCGGGACGAACGTGGTCACGAGATGGGTCACCGTTCCGACGCCCAGGCCCTGCGAGGGTTGCCCCAGGGGCGTGGCCGTCGTCGTGAAGCTGTTCGTGACGCTGGTGCCGCTCGTGAAGGTGGCGCTCGGGAAGGTTACGTTGACCAGGATGTCGCAATTGCCGCCTGGGACGAGAGGCAACGCGCATGGACTGGTCCAGGTCACGGTTGCCGGCGTCGTCCCGTCGCAACCCGGTTCGCAGTCGGCGGCCGGCGAGGCGCTGTTGAAGACCGTCCCGGCGGGCAGCGTGTCCACAAGCGGTCCGATCGAGGTGAGATTGAGCGCTCCCGGATTGTTGGGCACCGAGACTCGCAGGCGGTAGCTCTCGGGCATGTCGAGATTCGCGGGGGTGGAGAGCAGCGTCTTCGTGAGGCTGGCCTGCGCGGTAGCAACCGCGGTGACGTCCACCGGTGGCGTGGTGAATGTGCCGGGGCTGACGCCGAGATTGATCCCGTCCGCGGTGTTGGTCGCCACCGTCCCGTCCGGCGTCGAGCCGTTGGGGAATCGAACGTTGATCAACAGATCGCCGCTATTTCCCGCCGGCAGCGGAGTGATCATCATGAACTGCACGCGTGTGCGTCCGCTGCCGCCGAAGTTATTGGTGACGTTGATCGCGGCGACGTCCCCGGTGGGGCTCGCCGGCACCGTGGATATGAATTGGACCACCGCGGGGAGGAGGTCGTCGACCTCCGCGTTGAGGCAGGGACCGGAGGTGTTGCTGCAGTTGTAGGTCAGCCGATATCCGAAGGTCTGTCCAGTCAGCTTGGTGCTCCCGGGGTCGACACTGACCGCCGACTTCAGGAGCGGCTGTGCCGCGATTGGAGCCGAAAGTGTGGCCTGAGCGACTGCGGCGAGAACAAGACCAGCGAGCGTGCTGCGGTTCAGCATGCGACCTCCGGAAAGCTGACTGAGACTGCGAAACGGAATCGGCAGAGTGTGGAGCCACCTCAAGGACAGCAATAAGGGTGCCAAGAGGCACTGCCCGACGCAGGTAGGCCGGCCGGCTCTCCAAACAATCGATCATGGAGTTTTCGAACGGAGAAAAAGGTGACCACGGATGGCCGATGGTTCAATCGAAGCCTTGCTCTGACTCGTACAATCTATACTTCTAGCGAGGTAGTGAGCGAACGCATGCCAATCGAACCGCTGATCCAAGCCCTCGAAACGACGCCGATAGCCGCGCCCATACGCCGTCTTGAGGAAAACATCGCGCGCGTGGTGCGTGGCAAGCCGGAAGCCATTCGCCTGGCGGTCCTGGCCGTTCTGGCGCGCGGCCACGTGCTGATCGAGGACGTGCCGGGGGTCGGGAAGACGACTCTGGCGCAGGCCCTGGCACGCTCGCTGGGCCTGCCGTTCCAACGCATTCAGTTCACCAGCGATCTGATGCCGTCGGATATTGTCGGGGTGACGATTTTCAATCAGATCAAGCAAGAATTCGAGTTCATCCCCGGACCGCTCTTTGCGAGCGTGGTCTTGGCTGACGAGATCAACCGCGCGACGCCCAAGACCCAATCGGCGCTGCTCGAGGCGATGAGCGAGCACCGGGTCTCGGTCGATCGCAAGCGGCACGACCTGCCGGAGCCCTTCGTCGTGCTGGCGACGCAGAATCCACTCGAGTATGTAGGCACTTTCGCCCTGCCCGAGTCGCAGCTCGATCGTTTTCTAATCTCCATGCGCCTGGGGTATCCCAGCCGCGACCATGAGCGCGAGCTGCTGATCGCCGGCGGCGCCGAGGAAGCGCTGGAGGCCCTGCAGCCGGTGACCAACTCACGTGAGCTGCTGGCCCTGCAAGCCGACGTAGCGCGGGTGCGGGTGGAGGAGAAGCTCGCGGACTACGTGCTCGCGATCGCCGAAGCTACTCGGCAAGGCGGCGAATTCGTGCTCGGCGCCTCGACCCGCGGTGTGCAGGGGCTGTATCGGGCGGCGCAGGCGTTGGCGCTTTGCGAGGGCCGCACTTTCGCGATTCCCGACGACGTGCAACGTCTCGCGCCGGCGGTGCTCGCGCACCGGCTGATCTTGCGCCACGCGGGTGGGGGACTCGACGCCGCGCGCGGCGCCGTCGGACGCATAGTGGCCGGTATTTCCGTCCCCCGGTAGCTCGCTCGTGGCCCGCCGACCCGTACCCGAGGGTATCCGGATCACCAAGGTTGGTCTCTGGTACATCCTGCTCTCCGTCCTCGTGGCGGTGGCGGCGACCAACACCGGCAACAACGCGCTCTACCTGGTGTTGGCCGCGATGCTCGGCCTGCTGATCGTTTCCGGCGTGATCTCGCGGCGCAACCTGCAGCGGCTCTCGATCGCGCTGGTTGGTCCGGGTGAAGTCTTCGCCAAGCGGCCGTTTCGCATCCCGTTCACGGTCGAAAACGGCAGCCGTTTTCTACCCCGTTGGCTGCTGCAGCTTTCTCTCGGCGAGAACGGAGCCCAGCTCCTGATTCCGTACCTGCCGCACCGTGCCTCGAGCAAGGGTGAAGTCGATTTAATGCTGCCGCGCCGCGGCCGGCATCGGCTCGACGCGGTGCATCTCTCGACGCTTTTCCCGATGGGTTTCATCCGCAAGGGTTTGCGCTACTCGGCCAGCCTCGAGCTGATGGTATTCCCCGAGCTCTTCGCTGCCGCGACCACGCGCGTGGGCTCGGTGGGGCGCAGTGGCGACGACACCGTGCGCCGGAGCGGGCGTGGTCACGAGCTTCACGCCCTGCGTGCCTTCCGCTCCGGCGACGATCCGCGCGAAATCCACTGGAAGAAGACCGCACGTAGCGGCAGCGTGGTTTTCACTGAGCGCGAGGCGGAGGAGAGCCGGCGGCTGTCGATTCTGTTCGACAACGGCTTCGGCGATCTCGAAGACCCCGCCGCCGAGGCTCGGTTCGAACACTTGGTCAGCGAGGCCGCGACCGCGGCGGTCGATCATCTGGGACGCGGGTTCGAAGTCGAGCTGGTGACCCGCGGCGGTCGCGTCCCGTTCGCCGGCGGGGCGCGCCAGCGCCTGGCGCTGCTCGAGGCGCTGGCGCTGGTCGAGACCGCGCCGCGCGGTGGGCCGATGCTCGAGCCGTCCGACCCGCGTGTCCCGACGCTTCGCCTGGCGTACGCGCCGGCGGAGGCCAGGCCGGCATGACCTTCGCCCGCGAGAAGCGTTGGCTCCTCGGCTGGCTGGCGTTGCTGGCGCCGCTGCCGCTGCCCTTCAACGACCTGCTGGAATGGACGGTCGTCGCGGCGTACTGGATCGTGGTGCTGGCGTTCCTGCGTCGCGCGACGCGTGAGGATGTGGAGTGGCTGCCGAACTGGGCGGCCAACGTTCTCGGCTTGCTCTATCTGCCGTTCCTCTGGTTCGACCTCCGCAGCCTCTGGCGCGGGCAGCTGGTCAAACCACTGGTGCATCTCATTCTTTTCACCCTCGCGGTCAAGCTCTTCGCTTTGCGCCGCGAGCGCGACAAGTGGCACGCCCTGTTCGGTGCCTTCTTCCTCTTCCTCGCCGCCATGGCGACCAGCGTCCATCCCGCGATCCTGGTCTACATGACCGTGTTCCTGGTGGTGGCGGTCCTGACGCTCACGCGCTTCGCGTACTTCCATGTGCTGGCGGCCTTCGGCCATCGCGAGCGTGATCCGGCACGATTGCCGCTACGGGGCTTCATCGCCGGCGCCGTAGTCTCGACGCTGATTGTGGCGATACCGCTCTTCTTGTTCCTGCCGCGCGTGCGGACGCCGTACATCCTCGGCCGCGGCGCGGGGACCGGGACGATCATCCACGGCACCGGCTTCAGCGACGAGATGACGCTCGACGGCATCGGCAGTATTCGAGGTGACCGCACGGTGGCCCTCCGCCTGGCCTACGACGGGGGCACACCGCCGAATCACGAGCGCCGGATCAAGATCATCACCTACGACCGGTTCGCCGGGACGTATTGGAAGCGCTCGGAGAAGCTTGAAAACGGGCCACCGTTCAGCGGCGGCTTCTTCCGCCTGGCGCCGATGGCTGCGATGCCACCGAAGTATTGGATGACGATCTGGCGCCAGCGCCTCGACAGCGCCGGACTGCCGCTGCCGGTCGAAGCGGTCGCCATCGAAGCGCCGGTCTGGCGACTGGAGAGCGATCGCGGCGGCGGCGTGTTCTTCACCGTGCCACCCATGGAAGTGACGCAGTATCGCGCTGGCATGGGCGATGAGCCTCTGCTGCGGGGCCTGCCGCCGAGCGGCCCCGACGATCCGACGCTCGATACGACCGGCATCACCGAACGCATGCGGACGCTGGCCAAGACGGCGGTGGATCAAGGCGGGAAGAGCTCCCCGGCCGCGAGCGTCGAGAGCTATCTAACCTCGAACTACGGCTACACCCTCGATCTCACGGCGCCGCGAACCGACAACCCGATCGACGATTTCCTGTTCAACAGCAAACAGGGGCACTGCGAGTACTTCGCCTCGGCCATGGTGTTGCTGCTGCGTTCTCAGGGCATTCCGGCGCGGCTGGTCACCGGCTTCCTGGGCGCGGAGTACAACCCGATCGAGGGCTACTTCATCGTGCGCCAGAACAACGCCCACGCCTGGGTGGAAGCCTGGATGGGTGCGAGTGTCGGCTGGCGGCAGTTCGATCCCACGCCGGTCGTTGGGCGTCCGGCCTCCGAGCCGATGAGCGTGGCGTTGGTTCTCCAGCAGGCATGGGACTTCGTGCAATTCCGCTGGGACCGCTACGTCCTGACCTACGGCTTCTACGACCAGCTGCAAGCGATCGGCAGGCTGCGGCAGGCTTGGAATCAACTGTGGACGCTGTTCGCGCACAAGAAGGCCGTGCCAACGCCGGTGCCCGAAGGGATCGTCGCTCCGCAGACCAGCGCGCCGCTCGCCGATCCGCCGGCGGGCCCGTGGCAAACATGGGGCGCCGCGTTGGTCATGCTGATCCTCATCGGTGGTGCCCTGGCGTTGTTGCGCTGGCGGCGGCCGCCGCTCACGGCAACCCGGGCGTATGCCCAGATGCGCCGACGGTTCGAGCGCCGGGGGCTGACTGCGGGAGAGGCGGTTGCAGCGCTCGAGATCCGGCGGCGCGCGGTCCGTCAATTCCCGGAACTGCGCCGCGAGACCGAGCGCGTGATCGAGCTCTACCTGCGCGAGAGCTTCGGCGCCGTGCCGGTGAGCGCTGCCGAGCGGGCGGAGCTCGCCGCAGCGCTCGACGACATCAGGCGGGGTCTGCGAAAGAACGGAAGGAAGGCCGCCTAGGCGGTGGGGGAGCCGGCCGCCTCAGTAGGCGTTGTAGCGCAGGCCGTGGCGGATCGTCATCCAGAGGATTTTCAAGTCGAGCCCGAGCGACCAGTTCTCGATGTAGTAGAGGTCGTACTCGATGCGCTTGCGGATCGACGTGTTGCCGCGCCAACCGTGCACTTGCGCCCAGCCCGTGATGCCGGCCTTCACCCGATGACGCATCATGTATTGCGGCACCTTGTGCTTGAACTCGTGCACGAAGGTCGGGCGCTCAGGGCGCGGGCCGACCAGCGACATGTCGCCGCGCACGACGTTCCACAGCTGCGGGAATTCGTCGAGCGACCAGTGGCGTAGGAAGCCTCCGACGAGCGTTCGGCGTGGGTCGTCCTTGATTGCCCAGACGGGACCCGTGGAGGACTCGGCGTTCACCCGCATCGAACGGAACTTGAGGATGTGGAACGGCCTGCCGTCCAGCCCCATGCGTTCCTGGCGGTAGAAGATCGGGCCGCGGTCTTCGATCCAGATCAGGAAGGCGACGATCGGCAGAGCGACCGGAACGAGCACCGAGAGCGCACCGCCGGCGAGCGCGACGTCCATCGAACGCTTGATCAGGCTGTGCCAGCCCTGCAACGGCGGCTGCGACAAGTTGATCACCGGCGTGCCGTCGAGATCCTCGAGGCTGGCCTTCAGCGCGGCGTACTGCAAGACATCGGGAACCAGCTTCACGTCGACACACTCGCGGCCCAGAATGTCGAGGATGCGGAGCATGCGCTGGTGGGCTTCGAGCGGCAAGGCGACGTAGACCTGGTCGACCGCGCGCTCGGCGAGGACCCTTTCGATGTCGTCGAGCGTCCCGAGCACGGGCGCCTCGAAGAAGGATCGCGGGAGCTTGGCCGGATCGTCGTCCAGGAAGCCGAGGAGCTCGAAGCCGAGATCGGCGTGGGCGGCGATCTTCTCGGCGATCTCGAGGCCCAGCGTTCCGGCGCCGACGATCAGAATGCGCTGCACGTTGTGGCCGCGCAGACGGAGCTGCCGCAGCCAGGCTCGAAGGGCGACGCGCGAAGCCACGACGCAGGCGAGGTCGAGGAGCGCGAACAGGCCGAGGAAGGCGCGGCTGTAAGTGAAGTACTCGAGGCTGCCGGGAGATTGCGCCGGGCGGTACCAAGCGTGCAGGCCAGAGATCAGCAGCGTCGCGAGAAGGATTGCCACCAGGATGGTGAGCGCCTCGTCGACTCGCGACCGGCCGCGCTTCATCTGATACAGGCCGTGGAAATAGAACACCACCGGCCAGACCAACAGGATGATCGGGAAGAGCTCGAAGTAGCGGTGGACGTCTGGGACGCTCTTGGTGAGCGGAATGATCGGGGATTCGAAGCGCAGAAACCAGGCAGCGACGAACGCGACCGTGGTGGCGAGCATGTCGCCCGCGAAGTACAGGCCCGCGGTGGCGCGGTGTCTCGTACGAATCATTCCGCTCTCCGCTGCGTTTACGAACGAGGTCTAGACGACGTCTCGATTTGGACCGAGGCAACCCCTAGATGGGGGCGCGCCGACATCCCGGGTTCAAGCAATTGGACTCAAGATTTGGGATTTTGTCAAGATTCCGCTCCCGGGCGGAGCTTGCGGCGGCGGTTTCCGGCCCTTTCCAGGGCGGCTCGCAAGCGTACCTGGGTGCTGCCATCGTGCAGCAACTCCTCGGTGCTCCGCGGGTCGACCGGCGGCGGGGCCGCGGAGCGGATCGCCGAGAGATAGATGTCCCGCGTCTTCTCGGCCGCTCGCTCCCAGCGGAAATCGCCGGACCGGCGCAGTCCCAATTGGATCAACGCGTTGCGAAGCTCGGGTTCGGTCATGCAGCGCGCGATGCCGAGCGCCAGCTCCTCGACGTCCAGCGGATCGACCAGATGGGCGAAGCCCTCGGCGATCTCGCGCAGTGCCGAACCGTTCGAGGTGATGACCGGCACACCCGATGCCATGGCCTCGATCACCGGCAAGCCGAAGCCTTCGTAGAGCGTGGGGTAGAGGAAGAGTTCCGATCCCTGGTAGACCGCTGGGAGCGCCTCTTGCGGCACATGCCCGGCGAACTGCACGCGGTCCGCGATCCCCAGGAGATCGCAGAGCTGGCGAGTTTTGAGATCGGTCGGACCGCGATCGCCCACACACAAAAGGCCGGCCTCGAAGGGCCGCAGCTCGCGGGCGCGGGCGAAGGCGCGCAGGACGTTGTGTAGATTCTTGTGCGGTTTCGGATTGCCGAGAAAAAGGGCGTACGGGCGGGCGATCCCGAGTTTCGCCAGCCAGGCGTCAATCTCGGCCCGCGGCAGCTGCTTGCGGAACACATCCTCGACGCCGTTGTAGATCACCCGGATCTTCTTGCCGTCGATCGCGAAGTAGTCCTTGATGTCCGCCTTGGTGTTGTGCGACACGGCGATCACCCTGCTGCCCTTCATCAGCCCGCGGCGAATCATGCGGCGGGCGTAGAAAAGCGCTAGCCGATTGGGAAGAAACTCCGGAAAGAGCAGGTGGATGATGTCGTGAATCGTGACCACCGCCCGGCACGGCAGGAACGCCGGCAACACGTAATGTGTCGCGTGGTAGAGGTCCAACCGCAGCCGCAGAATTTGCCAGGATAGGGAATAGAGCTCGCGCACTGAGTAGACCGGTGCGCTCTCCGTGATCTGCCGGAAGTTCTCCGGCAAACCCTCCATCTGGGTGTTGCCGACGAAGAGCACGTAGCGGTTCTCGGTATCGAGCTTGGCCAGGCCCAGGATCAGATTACGGACGTACGTCCCGATCCCGAAGTCGTCGAGTTTCCGAGCGTCGATGCCGATCGTGTAGGCCAAGGCGGGGCAAAGTGTATCGCCTGGCTAGCCCAGGTTCAGCAGCAGCCGGAGGCCCTGGTCGACTCGCGCCATCGATTCGGGGCGCAGCCTTCCAGCTCGTGAGCGCAGGAAGGAGCGATCGGCCGTGACGATTTGGCTGACGTTGACGACCGAGGGGCGCCGCAGGCCCGATTCACGTGCCTGGAGGAGAAGGTTCCCTGGCATCTCGGCCAAGCGAACGTTCGAGGTCACAACCGCGGCCAGCACCGTCGAGATGCGACTGCGGTTGTAGGCGTTGGCTTGGATCACGAGCACGGGCCGGCGGCCACCGGGCGACGACTCGACGGGCTCGGGGAGCTCTACCCACCAGATCTCGCCGCGCGCTATTTCCACGAGTCCTCGGCGAGAGTCCTTGCTTGAAGCTGCTGAATCGTGGGGTCGAGCTCGGAGGTTTGGTCGGCCAGGACGCGATCGATCGCAGCCGTGATCGCGTCATCGTCATGGGCGTCGATCAGGCGCTGGACCGCCATGGCATAGAGATGGCTCCGCGAGACGCCAAGACGCTTGGCCAGCTTGTCACCCTTGCGAAAGATGGGGTCAGGGATCGAAATGGCTGTTTTCACGTCGCAAGTATATATCGGGTATATCTTTGGTATGACCCGTCGACCGATGAGTCTCACCTCTCGATCCGACGATCGAGCGTTCGGTACTGGATCGCCTCCGCCAGATGCGCGGTCTGGATCCCGGTGCTCCCTGCAAGATCGGCGATCGTTCGCGCGACCTTGAGAATTCGCGCCAAGGCGCGGGCCGAGAGTCCTAGGCGCTCGAAGGCCCGGTCGAGCAGGGACTGGCCCGCCGAATCGAGCGGGCATAGGCGGCGGACGGCTTCGGGGGTCATTGCAGCGTTGTAGGGGTGAGGGTTCTCGCCACCGAAGCGGTCGAATTGAATCTCTCGTGCGGCCGCGATCCGTTTCGCGACGGTCGCGGAGTTTTCTCCGCCCCCACCCCGCAGCTCGCGCAGTGTGACCGCCGGCACTTCGATGTGGAGGTCGATGCGGTCCAAGAGCGGACCGGAGACGCGGGCTCGGTAACGCTCGATCATCGGCCCTGGGCAGCGGCACTCGTGGCGGGGATCGCCGAGATGACCGCACGGGCAAGGATTCATCGCGGCGAGCAAGGAGAATCGGGCGGGGAACTGCAACCGGGCGCGAGCCCGAACGACGGTGACGCGCCCTTCCTCGAGCGGTTGGCGGAGAGCCTCGAGCGCATCGCGGCGGAACTCCGGCAGTTCGTCGAGGAACAACACGCCGCAGTGCGCCAGGCTGACCTCACCGGGGCGCGGCTGGGAGGAACCGCCGACCATCCCGGCCGCGCTGACGCCGGGATGAGGGCTGCGAAACGGTCGCCTGCGGAGCAATCCAGCGGGAGGCTCGTCGGCGACCAGCGAGTGGATCTTGGTCACCGCGATTGCTTCCGAGAGCGTCAGCGGCGGCAAGAGTCCCGGGAGCCTGCGTGCGAGCAGTGTCTTTCCGGAGCCTGGGGGACCGATGAAGATGAGGTTGTGTCCGCCCGCGGCCGCGACCTCGAGAGCGCGCTTGGCGGCTTCCTGACCCTGCACGTCGGCGAGATCCACGAACTCGGGATCGATCGACAGATCGGCGGCTGGGGCTCGGGCACCGCCGAGCGGGGTGACATCTTGGATGTGTTCGATTGCCTCCCCGAAGCCGACCAGCGGAATGACCGGAATCCCGCCGAGCGCCGCGGCCTCACCGGCGTTGGCGGCGGGAAGCAGGAGCTCGCGCGCGCCCAACCGGCCGCCGAGGTCGGCGATCGCTAGGCCGCCGCGCACCGAGCGGACCGCGCCGTCGAGGCCGAGCTCACCACAGAGCAGTCGGCCGTCCAGGGCCTGCTGTGGGATCTGGCCGTGCGCGGCGAGCAGCGCCAACGCGATCGCGAGATCGAGGTGATTGCCTTCCTTCTTGAGGTCGGCTGGCGCCAGATTGATGGTCACCGAACGGGCGGGGAGATCGAAACCGCAGTTCTTGATCGCCGATCGCACGCGCTCCCGGCTCTCGCGAACCGAGGCGTCGGGCAGACCGACGATTGACATTTGGGGGAGCCCGTTGTGGACGTCGACTTCGACCTGGACGGGACGGGCTTCTATCCCCCAGGGTGTGGCGGTGAGCGCTCTGGCTAGCATCACCAGATAGAGACGGAGTTTCCGCCTCCGATCTGACGCCGAGCCCGCCTAACCGCCTATCCGCTTATCCCAGAAGGCCCTTCTTGCCGAGGGACTTGCGGTAGGTCGAGTCGATCGCCTGACGGAGCGCCGGCAGCCGGCCCAGGCTGGTCGCCGCCTTGGTTTCGACCCTGATCTTGTGATCGCTGTCGGCGCCGTCGATGACCGTGATTTCCCAAGTAGCCTGCTTCGCATCGAAGGTCCCGAAGCTGTTGTCTGGAAGCACCCAGCCGCCTGGCAGGTAGCTCCGTACCTCGATCGGCAGGTACGAGATGGAATTGGTCATGGCGAGCGCATTGTAAACCAGTCATGGCGTTGTTAGCATCGCCAAGCGGCGGCCCTCGCCGAAGAGCACAGCGGAAAGGATCCCGAAGCATGCAGATCGAACTCTCCGAGGAGCAAGTCCTCCTGCGCGACAACGTGCGCCGATTCGCCGAGGAAGTGGTGAAGCCGAACGCCAAGGAGATCGACGAAACGGGAGTATTTCCCCGCGGTTACTACGACCAGGCGGGCGAGCTCGGCCTCGCCGGTGTGTGCGTCCCCGAGGCCTACGGCGGTGCGGGGATGGATACCGCTTCGTACTGCCTGATCATCGAGGAAATCAGCCGCGTTTGCGCCACCAGCGGCGTCATCCTGTCGGTCAACAACTCCCTGGTCTGCGACCCGATTCTCAAGTGGGGCAACGAAGAGCAGAAACAGAAGTATCTGAAGCCCCTTGCCAGCGGCAAGCAACTCGGCTGTTTCGGGCTCACCGAGCCCGGAGCGGGCAGCGACGCTGCCGGCCTGTCCTCGACCGCTCGGCGGGACAGTGATGGCTACATCCTGAACGGCAACAAGGTCTTCATCACCAACGGCACCGACGCCGATCTGGCGCTGGTGTTCGCCTCGGTCGACCTTGCCAAGAAGCACAAGGGCATCACCGCGTTCCTGGTCCCGGCCGACACGCCGGGCTACAGTCACGGCACGCACGAGTTCAAGCTCGGCGTGAATGCCTCGGGCACCACCGAGCTCGCGTTCACCGACATGCGCGTTCACGCCAGCCAACGGCTAGGCGAGGAGGGCGAGGGCTTCAAGATCGCCATGAGCACGCTCGACGGTGGCCGCATCGGCATTTCGGCGCAGGCGGTGGGCATCGCCCGCGGCGCGTTCGAGGAGGCGCTCGCCTACGCGCAGCAGCGCAAGCAGTTTGGCTCGGCGCTCTCCGAGTTCCAAGCCATTCAGTTCTACCTCGCCGACATGGCGACCGAGATCGATGCCGCGCGCCTGTTGACCTGGAAGGCAGCCTGGTCGAAGGACACGCAGAAGCGCTACACGCTAGAGGCCGCGCAGGCGAAGCTCTACTCGTCCGAAATGGCCCAGCGCGTTACCAACAAAGCGCTGCAGATCCACGGCGGCTATGGCTATACCAAGGAATACAACGTCGAGCGCTACTTCCGCGACGCGCGCATCACCGAGATTTACGAGGGCACCAGCGAGATCCAGAAGATGGTCATTGCCGACTGGGTGTTGAAGAGCGCCTGAGC
>JBDTNL010000064.1:0-22646 GCA_039933785.1 Acidobacteriota bacterium | reverse complement strand
GACGGCCATCGCGGTGGGCGCGGCGCTGTTGATCCTCACCGCTTGGCTGGTGCTGCGCTCGCCGAGTCCTGGCGTCGAAGATGCGGCTCTCGTCGCCAGTCTGAATTTCGGCAAGTACCAAGCGGTGGTCATCGGAAACAACGCCTACGAGCACCTCGAGCAACTGCAGACCGCGGTCCCGGACGCCAAGGCGCTGGCCAGCGTCCTCGAGGGCCAGTACGGATTCGAGGTCGAGCGCCTCGAGAATGTCACTCGCCACGATCTCGTGAGAGCGCTCGAGCTGAAAGCCAGAGCCACGCGCCCCGAGGATCACTTGCTGGTCTATTACGCAGGACACGGACGCCTCGAGGAGCCGAACGATCGTGCGTACTGGCAGCCCGTGGACGCCGACCCGGCCAATACCTCCAATTGGATTTCGAGCCTCGAGGTGTCGGACGTATTGCTCGACGCCAAGGCCCGGCACGTCTTGGTGGTCGCGGACTCCTGCTATTCCGGAGCGATGGCCACCGCGCTGCCAGAAGATGCCGGCCCGACGGGTTCCGCGGCCGACCGGCGGAGTTGGTTCGAGAGCCGCTTGGGGAAGCATGGGCGGCTGGTACTAACCTCGGGAGGCGTCGATCCCGTTCCCGACGGTGGCTCCGCCGGCCACTCGATCTTCGCCCGCCGTCTGCTCGACGTACTGCGCGAGAACCGCGGCATCCTGCGCGGACGCCAACTGTATGATCTCGTCACCCAGGGCCTCGAAGGCCAGGGCCGTCCGGGTCTGGTTGCGAAGCCTTCGTTCGGCGCGCTCAAGACGGCCGGCGACGAAGGCGGGGAATTCTTCTTCGTGCCCCGGAGTCTGCGCCGGGTCTCGAGCTAGAGAAACGGGAGTCGCGCGATGCGTGCTGAGCGGTGGATTCGCCGATGGGGTCCGGTGAGCGGAGTAGCCCTGGTCGCCGCCTTGCTGGTAGCGAACCAAGGCCGCGGGGCGGCTCCCGATGCAACGTCCTCCACCCACGCCGCTCCGAGCGCCAACGACTCGGACAGCTACCTGGTCGTCGACTGCGCGCTCCCAGCGAAGATCCGCCGCCTCGGTCGCAATACCAACTACCTGGCGCCTCGCCAGCCCGTGCGTACGACCGCGCTCGACTGCGCGATCCGCGGCGGCGAGTACACGGCCTACGATCGGGCGAGCTACCAGACGTCTCGTGCGGTCTGGCAAGCCTCGGCGGACGAGGGCTCGGCCGAGGCGCAGTACTACCTCGGGCGGATGTACGAGAAGGGGCTCGGCGCCTCGGCGCCCGACTATGCGCAAGCGGCGATGTGGTACCGCAAGGCCGCCGAGCAGAGCTATGTCGCGGCCGAGGTGAGCCTGGGATACCTCTACGAAAAGGGTCTTGGCGTCGACCCCGATTCCGTCGCGGCGATGAAGTGGTACAGGAAATCCGCCGGCCTCGCAGAGAACGTCGTGCTCATGCCCGCGTCCGAGGTGGAGCAGTTGCGCGCGGCCCAGATCGAGTTGCGCGGCAAGCAGACCGAGATCGACGCGCTCGAGCGCCAGGTGCTCGAGCTCGACCTCCGGGCCAAGGCAGTGGTGCCGCCCGACAACCGCGAACGCGACGCCGCAGAGGCGAAGCTCGCGGCGCTCGGCCAGGCGATGAAGGCGCAACGCGCGCGCGTCGCCCAGCTCGAAGCTCAGCTGGTCGCCAACGCCAGCCAGACTACGGCGGCACCGTCGTCCGCGGCGAAGCTCGACTTCGGGCCCTACTACGCCTTGCTGATTGGCAACGGGAGCTACGCCCATCTCCCCGGTATGCCTGCGGCTCCGGGCGAGGCGAAGGACGTCGCGGCGGTGCTCGAGAGGCGCTACGGCTTCAAGGTTCGAGTTCTAGTCGACGCCACGCGCTACCAGATCATGACCGCGTTCAACGAGCTCCGAGAATCGCTCAACGAGAAGTACAACCTGCTGGTCTATTACGCCGGCCGGAGCCAGGAAGAAAGCGCGAGCCAGCGCGGCTGGTGGCTACCGGTCGACGCCGAGGCGGACAGTCGTGCCAACTGGATTTCGCTCGACGTGATCAGCGATCACCTGGATCTCATCCCCGCCAAGCACGCCCTGGTGGTGGCGAACGCCGCCTTTCCCGCGCTCCTCACGCGCTCCGCGTTGGCGCAGCTGCCGCGCGGTGCGACGCCCGAGGGTCAGCTCTCCTTCGTCCGGCAAACGCTCGCCAAACGCAGTCGCCTTGTGCTGACCGCGGGCGAAGCGCCCGTCAATGCCGCGGCCGCCGCGAATCCAGCTTGCGAGTCCTTCGGCAAGGCCTTCGTCGACGCTCTGGCCGAGGGCGGGCCGGTTCTCGAAGCGTCCGCTCTCCAGCGTCGCATCGCCACCCGGCTCGCCGAGTCCTGCGCCGCGGCAACGGTGCCTCAATTCGCTCCCCTGCGCTGGGCCAGTCATCAGGGCGGAGCGGAATTCTTCTTCGTCGTGCGCGGTCACTAGACCTTCAGGGGCAGGGCCTGCCTCAAGACACCTGTTTCGCGCGGACGATGTAGCGCTGCGGCGCCGCACCGATGTAGTGGAATGGGTAACAGGTGACGAGCGTCAGCGTACGCGTGCCCGTCGGCGCGAGCACGTCGAGACGTGAAGGATCGACGATCTCCATCCCGGCGACTCGATACTCCAACCTGCCGCGTGCGGTGGTAATCCAAATGGGATCGTTCTGGCGCAGATCCTCGAGGCCGCGAAAGAACGTGTCGCGGTGCCCGGCGAGGACTGCATTGCCGGGTTCGCCCGGAAGCGCTGTTTCCGTCAACCATCCGACCGAGTGGCGGAGCGTGGCATTGTCGTCGCCGGCCGTGACCATGACGGCGATGCCTGCATTTGGAATCTGGAGATAGCCGACCGGCGCGCCGACTGCTGGACGAACCGTGCGTCCGGCGAGCTCGGGGACGCGTGGTTCTCGAAGGCTTCGAGCCAGCAACGCCTCGAAGCCCGCCCGTTGATCGGCCTGAAAGGTTCGTTCTTCCATGGCGACATAGGCCACGAAGCCCAGACAGCCAACGAACGTGGCGAGCAACGCCAACTCGAGCAGCGTGCGGAGAGAGAAACGGCCCACCGACGGAAGCGGAGGGCCGGATGAAACGACGATTGCCATGGAGGGCGTTGGGTTCGTCGTCTACGCGTTGCGCTGCTTGCGATGAAGCGCGGCGGCGCCAAGGCCGGCGATCAAACCAATCAGTGTGACGAGCGGCAGCGAGCTCGCGGTCTTCGGCATGGACGCCTTTTTGGAAGCGCTCGGGCGCGTGTCGGTCGTCGCGGACGACGAGGTGGAAGGCGACGTGGCATAGCTATCGCTCGCCGCGCTGCTCGCGCCAGTGGTCGACAACGCGATGCCCTCGGCGTGATACGAACCGTTCAGCAGGGTCGAGTAGCGCGCGCTGACCCGATCGCCCGCGGTGAGCGCCGGCATGGAGGTCGCGGAGTCGGTGGCGAGGGTCAGTCGTTGCCCGGCATCGGTCTGCATGACGACCTCCGTCGAGGTGGTGGAAACGACCTGGCCGGTGACAGTGATCGTTGACGGCGCGGCCGTCGCCGGCACGAGAACCGTACTGTCCGCCGGCGGCGGGGTGGTCGAGCCCGTGGGGTTGGTGGCCTGCGCCAAGGCCGCGGCAGCCGGCAGCAAACCGACCATCGTCGCGGTGAGAAGAATTCTGCGGTACGTCATGGGGCGTTCTCCTTCGCTTGCCGCGAGGGTTCATTCCCGGCGGTGCTGACCATCTACCAGGTGCAAGCGCAATGCCGACGCCGAAATCCTCAGCGCAGAGGAAAAGGGAGGAATTGGCCGCTGCAGCCGTCGAACGGCGATGCGATTTCTACAAACGAGGATCAAGACGCGCTACGGCTCCGTCGTGAGTGACTCGCGACGGTCTGCCGCGCGGACCCGGCCTCGAGACCCTTGCGCAGCCGGGTTTGCATCGAGACCATGACCGGTGGCAGATTCCTCTCGCGATGAAGCCTTGGCTATTGCTGGATCGTGCCGCGGTCGAGGGCGGCGCCGAGATCTGTCTGTATCGCCGGGGGGATGAGTTCTCGATCCGCGTCGCGGGCTTCGAGCTCATGAGCAGCCGCGCCCATGCCTCCGAGGACGAGCTCGGGCGCTTGGCCTGCGAGCGCATTGCGAAGCGTCCATCCGCGGCCGTTCTCCTGGGCGGACTGGGAATGGGTTTTACCCTGGCCGCGGTGCTTCGGAGCCTCGGACCCGCGGGCAGGGTGGTGGTCGCCGAGCTGATTCCGGCAGTCGAGCGCTGGAACCGCGACCCGCTGGGCGGCCTTGCGGGGCACCCGCTCCGTGATCCGCGAGTCACGGTTCGGTTGATCGATGTGGCGCGGTTGCTCGAGCGCGAGTCGCGGGCCTACGACGCCATCGTGCTCGACGTCGACAACGGCCCCGATCCACTGAGCGCGCCGGGCAACCGCTGGCTCTACAGTGAGTCGGGATTGGTCCGAACGCTGGAGGCTTTGCGTCCGGGTGGAGTGCTCGCGGTCTGGGGCGCGGGCTTTGACCCCGGTTTTTCCCGCCGGCTGAAGCGCGCGGGCTTCGCCGTGGAGGAGCTCCGCGAGGCGCGAGCCGTCCTCTGGGTGGCGACCGCGCCGGGCCGCTGAGCATTGTCGAAAGGCGGGCACTGTCATAGAGTTACGTGTCGCCTGCCGCACCGGCACGGACTACCCATCACAGGCTGAGGACACGATGAACGAACGCATTGCCCGCAAGGATCTTCGCCGCGACGAGTTCATGGAGACGCTCGAGAAGGGCGTTGAATATACCCAGAGTCACGTCCGGACCATGGTCATGGCGGGGACCGCCGTGGTCGCGGTAGCCCTCGCCGCGTGGGGCGTCTATGCCTGGCGCGCCAGCGTGCGCTACAGCGCGAATGACGCGCTCGCCGGGGCGATGCGAGTCTGGGGAGCCGGGATCGATGTCGCGTCTCCGAAGCCCTTGGACGTCGACGCGCCGACCTTCGTGAGCGAGGATGCGCGCCGCAAGCGGGCACAGGAGCTCTTCGAGGCGCTGGTCAAGGAGCACGCAGGCTCGACCGCGGCCGATGTCGGCAAGCTCTATCTCGCTTCGATCGCCATCCAGCAGGGCCAGACCGACCACGCTCGGGAGCTCTGGCAGGCGTACGTGAAGGATCATCCGCGCGACATGCTGGCCGCCTCGTTGCAACTCGACCTGGTGCGCTTGGATCGTTCGCAAGGCAAGACCGATGCAGTGGTGACCGAGCTCAAGCGCCTGATCGCCGACCCGGATCATGCGGCGCCGCTCGACACGCTGCTGTATGAGCTTGCCAAGACGCTCGAGCAGCAGGGCAAGGCCGACGAGGCCAGACAGGCCTGGCAGCGCATCGCGGACGAGTTCCCGCGGTCGCCGTATTTCGCCGAGGCGCAGAAGAGCAGCACGGCCGCCAACTTGGCGCGCAATCTCTAGACGCCTAACCTCAAAAAAACGCAGCGGCGGACCGTGATCTCGCCCTTCACCGTTCTCGAGCGCAAGCGCGCTGGCCAGACCCTCGACCCACAGGAAATCGCCGCGCTGGTCGCCGGCGCCTCCGACGGTTCGTGGGGCGATGCCGAGCTCGGGGCGTTTCTCATGGCCGTCGCTCTTCAGGGGCTCTCGGTCGAGGAGACCGGCGAGCTCACGCGCTCGATGCTCGCGTCGGGCGAGCAGTGGGATCTCGCGGCCGCTTTCCCGGGAGTGGTCGACAAGCACTCGACGGGTGGCGTCGGCGACAAGGTTTCCTTGATCCTGGCGCCGCTCCTCGCGGCCTGCGACGTGCCGGTGGCGATGCTCACCGGCCGCAGCCTCGGGCACACCGGCGGCACGGCGGACAAGCTCGAAAGCATCCCCGGGCTGGATCTGGCGCTCGACCGGACGCGCACGCTGGAGCTCTTGCGCCGCACCGGCATGGCCATCGGGATCGCCACAGCGGCGGTCGCGCCGGCCGATCGTCGCCTCTACGCGCTACGTCACCGCACGGCGACCATCGGGTCGCTGCCTCTCATTGTGGCGAGCATCCTGTCGAAAAAGCTGGCGGCGGGCGCCCAGGCCATCGTGTTCGACGTCAAGACCGGCAGCGGCGCGTTTCTGCCGAAGCGCAGCGATGCCGCCGATCTCGCCAGCGCCCTGGTCGAGACGAGTCTTGCTCTCGGCCGCCCGGCCAAGGCGGTGATCACCGACATGAGCCAGCCGCTCGGTCAGTGGGTAGGGCACACGGCAGAAGTCGCCGAGAGCTTGGCGGCGCTCGAGGGCCGAGGTCCTGGCGACCTGATGGCGGTGACGTTCGTCCTCGCCGAGGAGGCCGCACGGCTCGTCGGTCGCGAGGTCGCGGGCGGAGCTTTCGAGACGGCAATTTCGAGCGGCGCGGCTCGCGAGCGCTTCGATCGCTGGGCAGAGGCGCAGGGAGCCTCGTCCGAGTGGCTGCGGCGGCCGGATTTGAGGCTGGCCGCGGAGCGCATTCCCATCCTCGCGCCGCGTTCTGGAGTGCTGGCCGCGGTGGCGACCCACCAGCTTGGCGTGCTGTTTGCCCAGGCCTCGGGAGCCGATGGCCGCGGGAAGGGGATCGACTATGGGATCGCGCTGCGGTGTCCGGTGAAGATCGGTGACGCGGTGCAGTCCGGCGACATCCTGTGCGAGATCCACGCGCGCCACCGGGACGCTGACTTCGAGGCTGGCATCGCTGGCTGTTTCGAGGTGGGCGACTACGCCAGCGCGCCTGAGTTGATCGAGCGCGGTTGATCCGGCGCGCTTGCAGCGCTCGGCGCTAGAACGACGAGCGGCCGAAGTTCGAGGCCAGGATCGCGAAGTCGAGGCCGTCGACGAGGTTGTCGCCGTTGACATCGGCGGGGGCGAAGAATCGTGGATCGCCCTTCCGGGCGCCGAACGCCACACCCATCCTCACCAGATCGACGCCATCGACCCGGCCATCGCGATTGAGGTCGCCGGGCAGGAACGTGGTGCCTTCGGTGATGAAGGTCCCCAGGACGTGATCCGAAGCGTTGGCAGGAACGTTGAGGTCGCTCGCCCTCACCGCGAGGGTGAAGGCGCCGTGCAGGGCGATCGTCGGAATGTGAGTGAGCGTGAGCTTCTTGGTGTCGCCAGTCTGCGTCGTCGGCACCGCCACCCCGTTGAGCAGGAGGGTGGCCTTGGCGAGGTCGATGCCCTGCCCGAAGTCATAGAGCACGGCAGTGAAGGGCCCCAGGCCCGGCACGCCGGTTGATTCGCCCGCGGGGCTGAACGCACCCGGCACGGGCGGCACGGTATCCAGGCCCACCAGGACGTCGCGAAAGGTCTCCGCCATGCGCGCGTAACCCGCGGCGTTGGGATGCAGCCTGTCGGTGCCGCCAGAGTAGTACTTGTTGAACACGTCGCTGGTCGTGATGTAGACCTCGAAGGGATCGGCCAGCCGGCGTGTCGAGCTCCAGGCGAGCTCGCGAACCGACGCGGCGAGCGCGGTGCTGATCGCGTTGGTGCCGTCCGTGCCGGCGCTTGGCATGCGAGGAATGACGGGGGCGTGCACGACGGTCAGGCCGCGCGCCTCGGCCTTCTTGGCGATCTGGTCGAGGCTGAAGGCGATGGTCTCGACCGAGACCTTGGCCTTGATATCGTTGGTGCCTTCCATCAACAGCAGCGTGGTGTCGCCAACGTGCAGGGCGCTATTGATGCGCGAGACGCCCTCGGCCGCGGTCTCGTTGCTCAGACCCTCGTTGCGAACGACGTCAGTGAGGCCGCGAGAAGTAAGCAGCGCCTGGAGCTGGGTCGGGTAGGAGCTCTCGGGAACCGGAAAGCCGAAGGTGATGCTGTCGCCGAAGGCAACATAGACCTTCTGTGCGGAGGAGGGCGACGATTGAAACGTCAGCACCGCCACCAGCCCGGCGATCAAGATGCGGTGCGTCAAGGCAGCGGTCTCCAGGGCAAGGTCGACTCGGCGCCGCTGGTCGTCCAGCGCACCCGGACGCCGCTCTCGGCGCTGCCGCGCAGGAGCGGCGTACCCTCGCCGCGGTCGGATGCCGACGCGATGCGGCGCAAGCGCGCTTGCGTGTCGAGCTCGATCCAAGCCCACTGACGGGGGTAGGCCTGACGCACCCGCACGACAGTGTCGCCCGATTCGCCGGCGGCAGTCTCGGGATACAGCCATCCCGGTCCGCCCACGGTGACCGGCTCCTGCCAGGCATGGCCGTCGAACCGCGCCACTCGAAGTCGGAAGTCGCTGCCGTCGAACTGGCTCCAGGCGACGAGGGCACCATCACTCGAGGCGACCAGGGACGGCGTGATGTCGGGTACGTGATTTTTTGCGTTCAGGCGTGCGGCCGGGCTCCAGCCGGAGGCGGTATGGCGCGACCAGTAGAGCTCGTCATCCTCGCCGTCGAAGCGGCTCCAAACCGCGAGCCAGGAACCATCGGCGAGCACCGCGGTGGAGAGCGCCAGCTGGCTGCCGGGGGCGCGTTCGGCGATGGTCTGCGGCGCTTCCCAGCGCTCGCCGTTCCAGGCCGCGGAACGAACGGCGTACGCGTTGCGGGCCTCGCCTTCGAGCCACACCAAGCCGGTGAGTTGATCGTGCTCGAGCAGCGCCAAAGGCTCGGCTCGCTCGCGGCCGCGGCGCCCCGGCACTCGCGGCAGAACCCGCGATTCAGACGAATCTCCGACCACGACCACAATGTCGCTCCCCTTGCGAACGGCTCTAGTTTGGAGAGGTCTGGTTCCGGTCGCGACCCAGCTCGCCGTCGTCCCGGTGAGGGATTCAAGCTGCGTGTTCGGGGGAACGGACAGAGTGAGGGTTCGCGCGTCTGCGACCTGGACCGCGGCAGTGCCTAAGTCGGCGAGCAGCACCAGCGAGTCGCCCCGAGTCGCACGTGCCGTCATCGTCCCGGCGTGGGCCGGGAGCGCAGCTAGAATGAGCGCCAGGCAAGCGGCGCGGGTGGGCAGGCTTGGGCGCATTCGGCGGATTCTAGCCGAAGCAGAGAAACCCGTGACGTATGATTCGACGGCATGCGGGCCATCATCATCGCGGTCGGAACGGAGCTCTTAGGCACCGACCGTCTAGACACCAATTCCCTCCGTTTGACCGAGACTCTTCTTCGGCACGGCGTCGAGTTGCGTCGAAAGGTCGTGGTCGGGGACAGCGAGTCCGAAATCGCCGCCCAGATCCGCTTGGCGGCTGCTGAGTGCGAGGTCTTGTTGGTCACGGGTGGCCTGGGCCCGACTGCGGACGATGTGACGCGCGAGGCCACCGCGGCCGCGTTCGGTCGCGGGCTGATCTTCGACGAGAGCATTTTGAAAGTCATCGAAGAGCGTTTCACTCGCATGCATCGGAAAATGGCGGCGGTCAATCGCCGGCAGGCTTTCGTGATCGGCGGCGCGACGGTGATTCCTAACCCGCGCGGTACGGCGCCGGCTCTTCGCCTGGAGCTCGAAGCGTGTACGGTGTTCCTGTTTCCGGGCGTGCCGCACGAGCTCTTTGGATTAATCAAGAGCGACCTCGAGCCTTGGTTGCGCGAGCGCGCCGGCGAGGTGGCTCTCGAATCGGTCACCTTGCGTGTGGCCTGCGTTCCGGAGGCCGACGTCGAAGAACAGATCGCGCCGGCGTACGCCGAGTTCGGCCGCGAGACGATCACAGTGCTCGCCTCGCCTGGAGACGTTCGCGTGCGCCTCAGCGCCTCCGGCCGCGATGAGGAGCGCGCGGCGCGACTCAAGAGCATGACCGACCGGGTGGCGGGCCTGCTTGGCGAAGCGCTCTACAGCCGGCGTGAGGAGGACGATCTCGAGACCGTGGTGGGCGCGCTCCTGCGCGGCTTCGGCGCGACGGTGTCGACGGCGGAGTCCTGCACCGGAGGATGGATCGCACAGCGCCTGACTCGGATCGCCGGCAGCAGTGACTACTTTCTAGGCGGCGCGGTGACCTACTCGAATCGCCTCAAGGAAGAGTTGCTCGACGTTTCCTGCGAGCTTCTGGAAGAGCACGGTGCGGTGAGTGAGCCGGTGGCGCGCGCCATGGCTGAGGGTGTTTGCCGCCTCACCGGCAGCGACTTCGGAATCTCGGTCACCGGAATCGCCGGGCCTGGCGGCGGTAGCGAGGCGAAGCCGGTCGGTACCGTGCATTTTGCGCTGGCGCATCGAGAGAGCGCGGTGTCGTGGGCCACCGTTCATCGTCAGGTGACGGTGCCAGGCGATCGCGAGCGAGTGCGATTCTTTTCCAGCCAAGTGGCGCTCGAGTTGCTGCGTCGTCACTTGCGCCGCGCCGCCGCGTAGCCCCGGATCCGATCCATGCTGAACGTCGTGTTGCTCCTCGTCGGTGCCTATCTGCTGGGTTCCATTCCCTTCAGCTACATCGTCGTGCGTCTGGTGACCGGCAAGGACGTGCGCCAGGAAGGCAGCGGAAACGTCGGCGCAACCAATGCCCTGCGTACGGGAGGGAAGCTCGCGGGATTCCTCGCCTTGCTCTTCGATGCCCTGAAGGGCGTCGCGGCGGTATTCCTCGCTCGGCTTCTCGGTGCGAGCGAGCCGCTCTTCGCCGCCGCCGCGGTGGCGGTGGTTCTCGGCCACATGTATCCGGTGTTCCTGGGCTTCCATGGCGGCAAGGGTGTCGCGACGGCCGCGGGAGCTCTCGGGTCGCTGAGGATCTTGCCGTTCGGGCTGACCTTGCTGACCTTTCTCCTGGTCGTAAAGCTCAGCCGGTGGGTCAGTCTCGGCTCGATCGTCGCCGTCTGCTCGTTTCCGTTCTACATGTGGCTCTTCGGCGTGCTGGCCTGGACGGCCCCGCCCTCGCCCGGACTGCTGATCTCGGCGTCGTCCGTCGTGCTGCTGATCGTGATCAAGCACGCCGGGAACATTCGCCGGCTCTTCGACCGCACGGAACGGCGCCTCGGCGAGACCCCGACGCCGGATGAACGGGAGGCGATCGTATGAGCCAGGAGAGGCCGCCGCTCGGAGTGGTGGGCGCGGGGTCCTGGGGAACCGCGCTGGCGATCAATCAGGCGCTCGCCGGGCGCGAGGTGGTGCTCTGGGCGCGGCGCGAAGAGCTGGTCGAAGAGCTCCGCTCTGACCGGCGTAGTCCGTACCTTCCGGGTGTCGGCATTCCGACCGGCCTACTGGCGACGAGCGATCTCGGGGCGCTGGTGCGCTGCGACCCAATTCTCATCGTCGTGCCCTCGCACGGTTTGCGCGACGTCGTGCGGCAGCTGCTGCCGCTGCTGCCCACGGATCACCCGGCGCGCCTGGTTTCGTCGGTGAAAGGCATCGAGCCCGTGACGCTGGCGCGAATGAGCGAAGTCTGCGCCGAAGAAGCCGCCCGCGTGGGGCGTCGCATCCGCTTCGCGATGCTCGCCGGCCCGACATTCGCCGCCGAAGTGGCGGTCGAGATGCCGACGACGGCGGTGATCGCGGCGGGTGATGAGGCGCTGGCGCGCGAGCTCCAGGACGAACTGTCGACGCGCTCTCTGCGGCTCTACACCTCGACCGACCTGGTGGGTGTCGAGCTGGGCGGTGCGACCAAGAACGTGATCGCGATTGCTGCCGGCGTGGTGAGTGGCCTCGGCCTTGGACACAATACGTTGGCGGCGCTCATCACCCGCGGATTGCACGAGGTGTCCCGGCTGGGGGTCGCGTACGGCGGCGACCTGCGCACGTTCTCGGGGCTCGCCGGCCTCGGCGATCTCGTGCTTACCTGTACCGGCGGCCTGTCGCGCAACCGCCGCACCGGCCTCGAGCTCGCAGCGGGCAAGACGCTGGCCGAGATTTCGGCGTCGACGATGCAGGTCGCCGAGGGCGTGCGCAACTCGATCGCGGTCGCCAAGCTCGCCGAGCGCAAGGGCGTCGAGATGCCGATCTCCGAGCAAATGGTGGCCGTGCTGTACGAGGGCAAGTCCCCGCGGCAAGGTCTGGAAGACCTCATGCGACGAGAACTGAAGCGCGAGAACGCGTTGTGATCGATGGTCCCTTGCGCTTGGGCTGAAGCCGAAGCGCGAGAGACCATCAAGTTGATACAGTTGCCCATGGCCACCCACCAGACCATCCTCATCCTCGATTTCGGCAGTCAATTTACCCAGTTGATCGCGCGCCGAGTGCGCGAGAACCGCGTGTTCTGCGAAGTTCACCCGGGATCGCTGTCGACGGAAGAAATTCGTCGCCGCAAGCCGCTCGGCATCATCCTCTCGGGCGGGCCGCAGAGTGTGTACGACGAGGGCGCTGTTCTCCCGCAGCGCGATCTGTTCGAGCTCGGCATTCCGGTGCTCGGGATCTGCTACGGCATGCAGATCGTGGCGCACTTGCTGGGTGGAGAAGTGGTGAGTGCCAGCCGCCGTGAGTACGGCCGGGCGGAAGTGAAGGTGGTCGAACCGGGCCCGCTTTTCGACGGCCTCGAGGCGCAGCAGACCGTGTGGATGAGCCACGGTGACCATGTTCGGACGCTGCCGCCGGGCTTCCGGCTTACCGCCACTTCGGAGAATGCCGGCGCCGTGGGCTGCGAGAACCTGGCCACCGGAACGTACGCCATTCAGTTTCACCCTGAGGTCTCGCACACCGTCAACGGCTCCCAAATCCTGCACAATTTTCTCTATCGCGTTTGCGGCGCGGCCGGTGACTGGCAGATGTCGTCCTACCTCGAGGAGGCGGTGGCGTCGGTGCGGGCTCGGGTCGGCGAGAGCCGCGTGCTCTGCGCTCTTTCGGGCGGCGTCGATTCCTCCGTGGTGGCGGCGCTGCTCGAGCGCGCCGTCGGCGATCGCATGACCGCGGTGTTCGTCGACACCGGTGTGCTGCGCAAGAACGAAGGACAGCAGGTTAGCCACAGCCTGCGGGAGGGGCTGGGTATCCCAATCGTGCTGGCGCAGGCGCAGAAGCAATTCCTCGACGCGCTGGCGGGAGTGGAAGAGCCCGAGCAGAAGCGCAAGATCATCGGCCGCGTCTTCATCGAGGTCTTCGAGCAGGAGGCGGCCAAGCTCACTGATGTTCGATTCCTCGCCCAGGGCACGCTCTATCCGGACGTCATCGAGTCCACCTCAGTGAAGGGGCCTTCGGCGGTCATCAAGTCGCATCACAACGTGGGTGGCTTGCCCGAGCGGCTGGGGTTCGAGCTCATCGAGCCCCTGCGCTCGCTGTTCAAGGACGAGGTCCGCCAGCTCGGCCGTGAGCTCGGGCTTCCCGAGGCGTTCATCGCGCGCCATCCGTTCCCGGGGCCGGGGTTGGCGGTGCGCATCCTGGGTGAAGTCACTCCCGAGCGCGTGCGCTTGCTGCAGGAAGCCGACGCGATCTTCCTCGACGAGCTGCGCGAGAGTGGCTGGTACGAGAAGGTGAGCCAGGCGTTTGCCGTGTTCTTGCCGGTGAAAAGCGTCGGCGTGATGGGCGACTTTCGCACCTACGAGCACGTCGTCGCTCTGCGCGCCGTCGAGACCCAGGACTTCATGACCGCCGACTGGGCGCCGCTGCCCTACGAGCTGCTCGGGCGCTGTGCCAACCGGATCGTCAACGAGGTGCGCGGGATCAATCGGGTGGTCTACGACGTGACGTCGAAGCCGCCGGCCACTATCGAGTGGGAGTAGCCACCGTCTCCTCTTTCCCTGGCGTCTTGAGCGAGAGCTGCTCGATGCGCTCGGGATTCTTCTTCAGCAACTGAGCGAGCCGCGCCGCTAGCTGTTTCTGGAGCGCCAGCACGTCGCCGCCCGCGGCTTTTGCCGAGGGCAACCAGCCGCCGGCGAGCTGACCGTGGCCACCGCCCTTGCCGCGCTTGCCGAGCAGCTTGCGCATCAAGCGCCCCGCTTCCGCCCGTGGATTGCTGGTGCGGATCGAGAGATAGACGCGATCCTCGTAGACCCCGGTGCAGAGCGACCAGGTCTTGCCCTCGTGGCGCAGCAGGAGATCGGCGATTTCGGGCACGATGTCGGGCTGCTCGACGACCCCGAGGTGGCTGATGATCAGCGAGCCGACCGATTCCAGGTTCTCGAGCGCCTGCTGGAGGTCGTGAAAATATCGCTGTGGCAGCCGCGGGTAGAGGATACGGGCGAGGAGCCGCTTGTCCGCATGCGGCATCAGGAGGTCGTAGATCTCCTTGTCCGGGCCGACTCCCAAACCGCGAGAGAAGTCCTGGGTCTCGGAGCGAATCGCGTAAACCAACGCGGTCGCCACCCGGCGATTGATCGTCGTGCCGGACTCCAACAGGTACTCGGCGAGGATGGTGGCGGTGGCGCCGTAGCCCTTGCGCACGTCGGCGAGCGGCACGGCGTAGCTCGCCTTTCGCTGCGGGTGGTGATCGATGACCAGATCGGGTGTGATGGTCTCGGGCAGCTGGTTGTTGCCGGTCTGCGGCTGCGTGTCGACGAGCGCGAAGTGTTTGTAGCGCGACCACTGGAGCGATCGCACATGGGTAAGCGTGAGGCCCAGGCTGCGCACCATCTCGCGATTCTCGGCCCGGCCGATGAGCCCGCCGTAGGCCACGGTCGCCGGCCGGCCGAACGCCCGCCGAATCAAACCGGCAAGCACCACGGCGGCCGCGATGGCGTCGGGATCCGGGTTGTCGTGCGTCAGCACGAGCCAGCGCCCGCGGCCTGGGTGGCCCTCGACGAACTCCGCCAGGGCGGCGAAGCGCGCGCGCGTCGCGTCGGTGATCATTTGGGAGGGTTGATCTTATCCCGGAGGCTGGGGCTCGTCCTGACGGGGGCCACCTGGGATCGCTCCGCTAGAGGAAGATCTTGCCTGGATTGAGGATGCCCTGCGGATCGAAGGCGGCTTTCAGTCGCCGCATGATCTCCAGGGAGGCCGGATCGGCCGCCAACGGCAGGTAGCGCCGTTGGACGAGCCCAATACCGTGCTCCCCCGTGATCTTCCCGCCGAGGGCCACCGCGGCTTGGAAGAGCTCGGCCTCGGCGGCGTCGCGGCTGGCTTCCCATTGGGCGTTGGGCAGGTTGCCGCGGAGCAGGTTGACGTGCAGGTTGCCGTCCCCGGCGTGGCCGTAGCAGATGACTTCGAGGCCGTGCCGGGCGGCTGCGCTGCGGGCGGCGCGCACCAGGTCGGCGAGTGCCGAGCGCGGCACGACGGTGTCGCATTCCTTGTAGAGGGAGCGGTGCTTGACCGCCTCGCCGACCTTGCGGCGAATGGCCCACAGGCGGCGTTGCTCCGCGACGTCCTGAGCGACGATCGCATCGCCGCCACCGAGGCGTTCGGTGGTCGCGGCGAGCCCTGCGGCGCGTTCGAGAAGTGCCTCGGAGTCGTCGCCATCGAGCTCGAGCAGGAGCAGCGCCTGCTTGCCGATGAGCTGCGGTGGTATGGGTAGGACGGCTTCGACCGCCTGCAGTGCCGCCTCCTCGAGAAGCTCGCAAGCCACGGGATCGTGGCCTTCCCGAAACACCGACTCGACCGCCGCGGCCGCCGCGTCGAGCGAGTCGAAAGGCACCAGCATGGTGAGCGTGGCGCGCGGCTTGGCGATCAGCCGCAGGGTCGCGGCGGTGAGCACCGCCAGTGTGCCCTCGGAGCCCACCAGGATCTGGGTCAGGTTGTAGCCCGTCACGTCCTTGCGGTTGGCGCCTCCGGTGCGCATGACCGAGCCATCGGGGAGCACCGCCTCCAGGCCGAGCACCCAGCGACGGGTCGAGCCGTGTTTGCAGGAACGCGGGCCGGCGGAGTCCTCGGCCAGGTTGCCTCCGATCAGGCAGGTTTCCCGGCTCGCCGGATCGGGAGGGTAAAACAGGCCCTTAGCCTCGACCGCATCTTGCAGGTGCGCGAGAACCACCCCGGTTTCGGCCTCCACGGTCAAGTTCCGCTCGTCGATGCCGCGGATGCGATTCATCCTCTCGAGACCGAGGACGATCCCGCCGTGGACCGGCAGCGCGCCGCCCGAGAGTCCCGTGCCCGCGCCCCTCGGCGTCACCGGCACCCCATGCGCGCTGGCCAGGCAAAGGACCGCGGAGACCTGATCCAGGGATGCGGGGAGGACGACGAGCTCCGGACGGAAGAAGAGCGCTTCGGTCTCGTCCCGACCATAGCGCTCGACGGCCGCCGGGTCGGAAAGCACTGCATCTGGACCGAGGGCTCGCCGCAGCTCGCGGGCCAATTCGGGGTTGCTTGCCGCCTGGTCTGGAGTCGTCATCCGGGTCGATTATGACGCGCTGCGATACGATGCCGGCCGATGCGTCGCTTGGCTTTCGTCGGTCTCACGGGGTTGGTCGCGGTCGGCTTGGGCGCCTTGGCCCTCCCGGCGGCCATGCGCCACCGGGCCGACAATCCGATCTGGCGCGGCATGCGCGAGGCCAACGAACACGGCTGCTTCAACTGCCATTCCGCGCCCAACAACCGTGAGCTCACCAACCCGGGGAGTCCAGCCGAGACCGTGCCGTCGTTCGCCGGCGGAAATCTCATGATGTACATCGACCGTCCCGAGGAAATTCTCGAGTGGATCCGCGATGGCAACACCGCCGCGCGCCGCGCCGATCCCAAGCACGAGGCCGAGCGCAAGCTGCAGTTGATTCACATGCCGGCCTTCAAGGATTCGGTCGACGAGGCTGAAATCGAGGCCTTGCAGGCGTACCTGCTGGCGGTGGACGACTATTTCTCGCCTGGCGACGAGGTCACGAAGCGCGGCGAGGAAGTGGCTCGTCAGCAATGTATGTCGTGCCACAACGTCGGCGGGGCGGGTGGGCTGCGCAATCCGCGGTCGCCTTTCGGCTACATTCCGGCGTTTTACGGTCCCGACTTCCACGATCTGGTCAAGAACGACACCGAGCTGCGTGCGTGGATCAAGACCGGCTCGAGCCCGCGGGTTGCGGGATTGCCGTTCGCGACGTGGTTCTGGAGGCGCCAGAAGATCGCCATGCCGGCCTTCGGCGATCATCTGTCGAAGGATGACCTCGACGCGGTCGTGGCCTACATCGACTGGTTGGGGAAGACCGCCGGCGGCACGCACGAGCTCGTCGATCTCGCGGCACCGGCGAAGACTGAGAAGGGAGCGGGAAGTTGATCGAGGAGGTTTTTCACATCGGCTCGTTTTCGGTGAGCCCGTTCGGAGTGCTGCTCGTGCTTGCCTTCTGGGCGGCGTATCTGCAGCTGCGCAGTGGCTTCAAGGTGGCGCGCGCCGGCGAGGAGGACGACGCGAGCGCGCTGCTCTTCGCCGGTGGCTTGGGTGGTATCGCGGGCGCCAAGATCTACTTCGCGATTCTCTACCGCGACTGGCATGTGCTGTTCGACCGCGCGGGCCTGGTCTGGTACGGCGGCTTCCTCTTGGGCGCCGCGTGCGTGATCTTCGTGATGGTCCGGCGGCGCCTGCCGATCTGGCCGACGCTCGACGCCGCGACGCCCGCCTTGGCCCTGGGCTACGCGATCGGGCGAATCGGTTGTTTCCTGGTTGGCGACGACTACGGTGTTCCCACCGACGCGCCCTGGGGCGTGAAGTTCAAGGTCGGTCCGTCGCCGTCGACGGCCGACACCCTGCACAGCCAGTTTGGTGTGCCAGTCCCGGCTGGCGTCTCCGGGGACACCGTCCTCGCCGTTCATCCGACGCAGCTCTACGAGACCGCCTTGGCCTTGATGATCTGGGGCATCGGCTGGAAGCTACTGCGGCGCCAGCGAGCCTCCGGCACTCCCTCCGGAACCACCGCGATCGTGGTCCTGAGCCTGCTCGCCTGCGAGCGGTTCGCGGTTGAGTTCCTGCGCGCCAAGGACGATCGCCTGTTCGGCGGATTCACTCTCGCGCAGGTCATCAGTGCCGCGGTTCTGATCGCTCTGGTCGGACTGGGATTCGCGCGCCGTCGCGGTGCCGCGGCCGGCGCCGAGGCGAGCTGAGGCGCGGATGTCCGACCTCGATCTGCTGGTGGTTGGGGCGGGCCCTACCGGGCTCGCGATCGGCGCCGAAGCCCGTCAGGCGAATCTGCAATTCCTCATCGCCGACCGCGGCGCGGTGACCCAGGCGCTGCTCGACTTTCCGACCAACATGACGTTCTTCACCACCCGCGACCTGCTGGAGATCGCCGGCATGCCGTTCTCGGTGCCGGACGACAAACCCAACCGCCAACAGGCACTGGTGTACTACCGCGGGGTCGCGACACGCTACGACCTGCCGTTCGCGCTGCACGAGGAAATGCTCTCCGCGCGCGCCGATGGCGCTGGCTTCGTGGTCTCGAGCCGCGGCGACGACGGCCGCGAGCGCTTGCGCCGCACGCGAGCCGTGGCGCTCGCGACCGGTTACTTCGGGCAGGCTCGTCGCTTGGGCGTCCCGGGTGAGGACCTGCCGTGGGTGCGGGGTCGCTACCTCGAGCCCTACGGCCATTTCGGCGAGCACGTGGTGGTCGTGGGCGGCGGCAACTCGGCGGCCGAGGTGGCGCTCGAGCTCTGGCGCAATGGCAGCCGGGTGACGCTGGTGCATCGCGGGGCGGCGGTCAAGCCGACGGTCAAGTACTGGGTGAAGCCGGACATCGAGAATCGTCTGGCGGCGGGCCAGATCGACTCCCGCATGGAAAGCCGCGTCGTGGCATTCGCCGACCACCAGGTCGAGCTCGAGACGCCGCGCGGGCGGGAATCTCTGACCGCGGACTGCGTTTATGTCCTGATCGGCTATACGCCGGATGCTGAGTTGTTGCGCCGTTTCGGCGTCCATGTGGATCCGGTGACCCTGATTCCAGACCACGACCCATCGACCTGCGAATCGAACACCCCGGGCGTCTACGTGGCCGGGACCCTGCAGTCGGGACGCGATACGGGCAAGATCTTCATCGAAAACTCTCGCGATCACGGCGGACGTATCGTGCAGCACCTGCTCGGACGACTGCGTCGCCCCTTGGAGACGGTGCGCTGATCGACTCCCGACGGCAGCGGGGCAGCCGATTGGGTACGCGTATTGCAGCGATCTTATGGACTTCATAGGCGAATCCGCGCTGGCGGCGCGAGAAGGAGCGAATCCCATGCCTTTGCCCGGAAATTCGTGGACTCGAACGCGCGCGGCCCTGGGCTGCGGGCTGCTCGTCGTGGCCTCGTCACTATCCTCCGCCGCCCAGGCGCCCGCGCCTCCGCCGACTTCGATCGCGTCGCCGAGCTTCGGCGAAACGCTCGACGTGCGGGTGGTGAACCTCGAGGCGGTGGTGGTCGACAAGAGCGGCAACCGGGTCAATGGCCTGACGCCCGCCGACTTTCTCTTGCGCGTGGACGGCAAGGAAGTGCCGATCGAGTACTTCACCGAAGTGAGTGGCGGTCAGGCCGTCGAACGCACCGCGACGGCCGGCGGGGCTCCCGTGACCAGCGGCATGCCCAGTCTCCAGCCCGGAACCCCCGTCGGCACGAGTTATCTGGTGTTCGTCGACGATTTCTTCCCGGTCGCCGCCGATCGCAACCGGACCCTGGACAAGCTGCGTAGTGAATTAGCGCGTCTCTCGCCGGAAGACCGCATGGCCGTGGTCGCGTACGACGGTCGCAAGCTCGACATGTTGACCACCTGGAGCCAGTCGGTGCCGGCGCTCGAGCGCGTGCTGGAGAAGGCCAAAGACCGTCCGGCCTACGGGCTGCGCCGGATCACCGAGCTGCGCAGCGCCGACCGCGATCGGCAGCTGCGCGACCAGAGCTTCGGAAACGTGGCATCGACGCTCGGGGCTGGGACGGTAACCACGCAGCTCGAGCTTTCCGACCGGTCGTTCGCCGAAGACCTGGCGGCTCAGGTCTCCGGCGCCGTGGACGCCGCGGTGGCGACGCTGCGCAGCTTCGCGGCGCCGCCGGGCCGAAAGGTCATGCTCCTGCTCTCCGGCAGCTGGCCCTACGATCCGCCGCAGTATGTAATCAACGACCTCACCAAGTTGGTGAGCGAGCCGTCCATTCCGAGCGGCGACAAGCTCATCCGACCCCTGAGTGACACCGCGAATCTGCTCGGCTATACGGTCTATCCGGTCGACGTGCCGGGCCTCCAGGGCTCGGGCCTCGATGCCGAGGATCAGACCGTGGACGACGCCGCGACGACCACGCTCAACGCGCGCAATCGCGAGCAGGACGGCGAGACCACCATGCTCTACATCGCCCGGCAAACCGGCGGCAAGGCGCTGCTGAACGGCCTGCGCGACAAGGCCTTCGAGACCGTGGTGGGCGATACCCGTTCCTACTATTGGCTGGGATTCACCCCGCAGCGCAAAGGCGACGACCATCGCTACTCGGTGAAGCTCGAAGTCCGGCGCCCAGGGCTCAAGATCCGTTCGCGCGAGGGCTTCCTCGACTTCTCTCGATCGAGTGAGGTCTCGATGCAGGTGGAGAGCGCGCTGCTGTTCGGTAATCCGCCCACGACGCATCCGCTGCGCGTCGAGCTGGGCAAGCCCCTCAAGGCCAGCCGGAGCACGTTCAAGCTTCCGTTGACGATTTTCATTCCCTTGGATCAGTTGACGATGCTGACCATCGCGGGCCAGACGATGGCCGAGCTGGAGTTGCGGGTCGCGGCGCTGGACGAGAACGGTCGGCGCTCGGAGGTCTCGGTGATACCGGTGAAAATCGCCGGCCATGGCAATCCCGCGCCGGGGCAGGTTTCGCGCTACGAGACCACGCTGGAGCTGCGCAAGGCGAAGCAGAGCCTGGTGGTGGCGCTCTACGACAAGGCCAGCGGGAGCCTGCTGTCCAGCACGCTCGAGGTCACTCCGTAGTCGACGAGTGGCCGCGGCCCCAGACTTCTATACTTTGGTCTTTTAGGAGGACGCTTTGACCGATTCTCGCAAACTCAGGTGGGCCTCGCTTCCGGCCCTGATGTTTTGTTTCGTCGCCAGTGCCCAGCCCGCCACGAGTCCTCCGTCCGGTGCGGCGGCAACCCCGACGGCGCCCTCCTCGGGAGAGGAGTTCTTCGAAGCGGTCAGTGTCAACGTGGTGAACGTCGACGTCTACGTCACCGACAAGCAGGGCAACCGGATCCACGGACTCAAGCCGGCTGACTTCCAGATCAGCGAAGACGGCAAGCCGGTCGCGATCACCAACTTCTATGCCGTGGATGGCGGCAAGGCGAACACGCCCGACCCTACCGCGGTGGCGCCGGCGGCGGGCGAGCCGGTGGCCGCGGAGCTTCCGCCGGACGATCAACGGCTGCACCTGGTGGTCTACATCGACAATTTCAACCTCCGCCCGTTCAACCGCAACCGCGTGTTGCGTGATGTGCGGGCGTTTCTCTCGCAAAAGGTGCATAAGGGCGACAGCGTCATGCTGGTCTCTTACGACCGCGAGCTGCACATTCGCCGGACGTTCACCACCGACGCGCAGGCGATCGCCGCGGCGACCTTCGAGCTCGAGAAAGTCTCGGCCCAGGGGGTCTCCGCCGACGGCGATCGGCGTGACCTGATCAAGGAGATCGACGACGCGCAGTCCTATGCTGAGATGGCGGGCCGCGTGCGGGCGTACTCCGAGTCGATGTCGAACGACCTGGCGTTCACGGTCTCGGCGCTCAAGGACTTCGTCGGCTCGCTCGCCGGGCTTCCCGGCCGCAAGGCGCTGCTGTACGTGAGCGATGGACTGGCCATGCGCCCGGGCGAGGACATCTACTACGTCCTGCAGGAGAAATTCCGCGAGCAGGTGAGCCTGCTCGAGACCCAGGAATGGGATGCCAGCCGCAAGTTCCAGGAGCTCGCCGCCGACGCCAACGCCAACCGGGTCACGTTCTACACCATCGATGCCGCGGGCTTGCGCTCGGCGTCGAGCACGGACGTCCAGAGCCAGACTCCGGGCACCGCATTCATCGACCAGATCACCACCTCGAACGTGCAGGCGCCGCTCCAGATGCTGGCCGAGTCGACCGGCGGCATGGCCATCCTGAACACCAACAACGTGGGACCGGCGCTCGACCGCGTGGCGCTCGACTTCGACACCTACTACTCGCTGGGCTACACCCCGGCGCATGCCGGCGATGGGAGGTATCACAAGATCGACGTCAAGCTGAGGGTGAAGACGAAAGGCGTCGCTCTGCGCCATCGCGACGGCTACCGTGACAAGACCAACGAGGCGCGCATGGCCGACGGTGTCATGTCGTCGCTGCTCTTCAGCTACGAGCAAAACCCGCTCGACATCAAGCTCGAGATCGGCCAGCCCTCGCCGCGCGACGACGGCAACTTCCTGGTGCCGGTGGTGGTGAAGATGCCGATCGGCAAGCTTGCCCTGGTGCCCAACGAAACCGGCCAGGCGGCGCGGGCGAAGATTTTCGTCGGAGTGATGGACGGGAAGGGCGATCGCACCCCGGTGCAGGAAACCACCGTTCCGATCCAGGTGCCGACGGCACAGGTCGAGACGGCGCAGAAGCAGTACTACTCCTACGAGCTCAAGCTGCTCATGCCGCCGGGCGAGCAGAAGCTGGGGGTCGCGGTTCGCGACGAGGTTGCGACCACGGCGTCGTTCCTGCTGCGCACGGTCAATATCGGCGGAGGCCGTCCATGATTTTCGCTGGCCGGAGTGCCCAGTGAAAATTTTCGATCAGCTCCGAGCGATCAATACGGCGTTCTTCGGCGTGCTGCGTGCCGAGTTCGACGCCTTGAGCGAAGACCTCACGGCGGCGGGGAAACGCGTGGTGCGCGGGCTGCTCATGGTCCTGATCGCGCTCGCCGTCGCCGCGGTCCTCCTCGCCGTGCTGGTGTTCGTGAGCATCGCGGTGCTCAGTCTGTGGATGCCGCTCTGGGGCGCCGGCCTGGTCGTCGC
>JBDTNL010000063.1:0-22923 GCA_039933785.1 Acidobacteriota bacterium | reverse complement strand
TTCATAGCCCCGTCAGGGGCGATCCAGTTCGAGCCCAGGGCAACGCCCTGGGCGGATGGGTGCCGCGCCGCCGCCCGGGCGATCGAGATTGCGTGGCCGTCGCCCCGCCGATGAACCCCGCCCGGGGCGTTGCCCCGGGCTCCGGTTGGTCTGCCCCTCCGGGGCGAAGACAAAACGCGGGTTGTACGCCCAGCCCCGTCAGGGGCGATCCAGTTCGAGCCCAGGGCAACGCCCTGGGCGGGATCCGAGCGTGATACCTACTTCGCCGGCAGCGGCCGGTTCTTGTACTTCTGGTAGAGCTCCCATTGATGGTTCTTGGTCAGATCGATGTCGGTGCCGCCGATCCACACCCGCTCGATGTGGGTGCGGGCCTCGAGAGGATCGCCGTCGCTGACGAAGAAGGTGGCGTCCTTGCCGACGTCGATCGAGCCCACGTGGGCCGCCACGCCGAGGATCTCGGCGGGGGTTAGCGTGACGGAGCGCAGGGCAACGTCCTTTGGCAGTCCGAAAGCCGCGGCCATAGCGGCGTGGAATGGAAGGTTACGGGCATTCGAAGCATCGCCGCCGCCATCGCTGATCGCGACCTTGACGCCCGCGGCGTTGAGCGTGGCGGCAGCGGCATAGGCGGCGTCGTAGGGCTCGCCGCGACGATTGGGCATGGCGAGGACGCCGTCGAGGATGACGGGGATTCTTTCTTTCGCCAAGCGCTCGGCGACATATTGCGCGTCCTCGCTCGATTCCAGGATCACCTGGGTGAGCTTCTCCTTCTTCACCCAGTCGAGCGCGCTCTCGATTTGAGTCTGCTCGTCGGCGTGCAGGAAGAGCGGCATCCGACCGTCGAGGAGTGGGATCATCGCTTCGAATTGGAGGTTGAGCTCGACTCTCGGGCCGCCGCCGCTGTCTGCCGCCTCACGCGCCGTCTTGTAGGCGCGCGCTGAATCGAAGATGTCCTGCAGCGCCTTGAGGGCCTTTTCCTTCTGCTTCTGAAAATCCTCGTCCGACGGTGTGCGGCGCCGCCGCTGAGCGATCGCGATCCTGGGATAGGTCAAGTGCATGCCGACCGGCGCCGCAAGCGTCATGTCCTGCCAGTTCCAGCCCTTGAGGGTGATCACGGCGGAGGTGCCGCTCACAATGCCGCCCGACGGGACGACGTGGGCGGTGAGGACACCGCCGGCGACCGCCGCGGGAATGAGCAGAGAGTCGGAATTGACCGCCACTTCGGCCCGGATGTTGGCGTTATTGTCACCGACCTCGGTGGTGTCGTCGGTGCCGCGGACGCTGCTGATCTCACTTAGGCCGAGCGGAGTTCCTGGATGTACAAAGCCCGGGTAGAGATGCTTGCCGGCGAGGTTGATCGTCTTGACGCCGCTAGGAACCGAGACCGAGGCGCCGACGGCGGTGATCTTGCCGCCCTGCACCAGGACGACGCCGTTCTCGATATTGGGTCCCGAGACGGTGTGGACGGTGGCGCCGACGAGGGCGAAGGAGCCCGAGATCTCGTCGGCGGCCCGCAAGTCGGAGGCCGCGGACAGCAGCAGCGCACCCAGCGCGATGGCTTTCAGAGTCTTCACTGCCACACCTCCTGCGTGTCGAGACCGTCGATGCCGTGCGCGTTGCGACCCGATTCCGTGCGGCATGTCGTGTCCTCGTTGTCGCTCCAGAGCAGATACTCCGGCTTCTTGGCTTCCGCGCCGTCGGACTTCTTGTCCTTGTCCTTCTCCTTGTTCGATGCCTTGGACTTGGCGAGCAAGGCCTTGCGCTCAGCGACGAGCTGGTCGCGCTGCGCCAAGTCATCCGCACGATCGAAGTACTTGCGGCCGTCGATCCAGGTCTGGTCGGCGCGCGTGTAGTTCGAGAGCGGATGGCCGTTCCAGATCACGAAGTCGGCGTCCTTGCCGGGCTCGAGCGACCCGACCTGACCTTGAATGTGGAGCTGTATCGCCGGGTTGATGGTCACCAGCTTGAGCGCGTCGACTTCCGACAGGCCGCCGTAGCGGACGGCCTTCGCGGCTTCGGTGTTGAGCCGGCGAGCGAGCTCGCTGTCGTCGGAGTTGAACGACACATTGACGCCACGCTGGGTCATCAACGAGCCGTTGTACGGAATCGCATCGATGACCTCGAACTTGTACGCCCACCAGTCGCTGAACGTACTGGCGCCGGCGCCGTGCTTGGCAAGCTCGTCGGCAACCTTGTAGCCCTCGAGCACGTGCTGGAAGCTCGCCACCTTGAAGCCGAACTCATCGGCAAGGTGGATGAGCATGAGGATTTCGTCGGCACGGTAGGAGTGCGAATGCACCAGCCGCTTGCCTTCGAGGATCTCGACGATGGCGTCGAGCTGCAGATCGCGCCGCGGCGGCACGCGGTCCGAGGTCTTCTGAGATCCTGACTTGTTGTATTCGTCCCAGGTCCTCTTGTAGTCCAGAGCGGCGAGAAACCGTTCACGGATCGACTGCTCGACGCCCATGCGGGTCTGCGGATAGCGCTTTCGTTCGACGCCCCAATTGCTCTGCTTGGGATTCTCGCCGAGAGCGAACTTGATGCCCTCGGGAGCGCCGGCGAACATCAGGCCGTCGGGATCGGCGCCCCAGCGCAGCTTGATGACCTGGTTTTGGCCACCGATCGAGTTCGCTGAGCCGTGCAGCAGGTTGGCGGTAGTTAGGCCGCCGGCGAGCTCGCGGTAGAGATTGATCGACTCGGAGTTCACCACGTCGTGGATGCGGACTTCCGCGGTGACAATGTGGGTGCCTTCGTTGACGTCGCCGACGATGGCAGCGTGCGAGTGTTCGTCGATCAGCCCGGGAGTCACGTGCTTGCCGGTGCCGTCGATCTCGACCGCGCCCGCGGGCGCCGCGAGCCCCTTGCCGAGCGTGACGATCTTGCCCTTCTGGATGAGGATGTCGCCGTCTTCGATCGTGCCCTGCGGCCCGCTGGTCCAGATCGTGGCGTGGCGGACGACCACCGCCGCTGGCTGGTCCGGAATCGTGCTCTTCCAGGCTTCAGGATCGCCGCTCGCGAGGATCGGCGCCGCGAGCACGAGCGAGCACAGCGTGAGCTTGAACGGGTTGAGTTTCACTGTGCCACCCCCGAGGATGCCGGGGGCGTCGACCCCGCGGACGGTTTCGTGGTGCGCGAGCCGGTGACGGTGAGCGCTCCCGACGGCGAGCTGCCGCTGCCGGTCGCGTTGTCGCCGTTGATTTCGAGCGTCATAGTGAATGCACCCGGCTGGCCGAACGCCGCGCCCTCGAACCCAATCTCGAGGTTCGAGGCCGAGACCGTGGCGGTGACCTCGGCGGACTTGCCCATGGCGGCGATCTTGCCGGTGAGGGCGTCGGCCTTCCCCTTGAGCTCGAGGACGCCGGGGATGTCCCGACCGTCAGCAGTCTTCACGGTGAGTTCCCAGGTTCCGGCGGGTTCGATCTCGGCCGGCTTGGAGTCCTTGATTTCGTAGCGATTGCCTTCGACCCAGACCTCGCGGATCTTGGGCTTCTCGACGAAGAGGTCGCCGTCGACGACGACTAGATTCGCCAACTTGCCGGCTTCGACGGTACCGATGCGATCCTGCAAGCCGAGGAAACGGGCAGGGGAAGTCGTCACTCCGGCGAGTGCTTGATCCGCGGTGAGTCCACGCTTGATGGCCGTCGCGAGATTGGGCAGGATCGTTTTGGGATCGTCCAGACGATAGCTGGTGAAGGACACGTCGACGCCCGCGGCGAGCAGCTTCTTCGGGTTCTCCGGCGCCGCGTCCCAATGGCGCAGGTCCTCGATCTCGACGTTGGGATCCTTGTCGCCGTTGAGCTTTGGGCCTTTGGGGAAGTCGAGCGGCAGAACGATTGCGAGGCCCGTGGCCTTCACGTCGTCGAGGCGCTTGTACTCCTCGCCGCTGCCGAGGAGGGCGGCCTTGAGCTTGAATTCCTGGGCGAGATGGGCGTCTCGGAGCGCGTCGAGCACGTCGTCAGTCTCGAAGAGTACGAGCTGACTCCCGGTGCTCGCCGACTGCAGTGACTCGAGCGCCGCGTTGTACGACAGGCGCTCCTGGCGGGGGTTCTTGGCGTAGGCGCTCTTCGCCTTGCTGTACCAAGCCGCGTCGGAGAGCGTCTGGCGAAAGAGCGCCACGGCGCCCATCAAGGACGCGGGGTATTCGTCGTTGTCGCGGCCGCCACCAAGCGGCTTCACGGTCACGGTCTGCGCGAACCCGGTCCGCAAGAGATTGTCCTGCGCGCTGCCGTCGCCGAGGTCGATCACCGCCCCCTGGCCGCGGAACATGCCGTCCTTGGCCGAGACCGCGGCGGTGGTGTAGCCGGCCTCGCGGAGCTTCTTGGCGGCGGCGGCGTCTCCCGCCCACGGCAGGATGTCGCGCTCGGGCCGGACCAGCGCGTTGGCGTTGGCCCACTGCGGGGCCTTGTCGCCGTCCTTCAGTTCAGGTGTCGCTCGTACGGTGTAGGGATCGATGAGGCCGGCGTAGACCGTCAGCCCCTTGCCGTCCCAAAGACGGGCATCGGCGGGCGCCTTGACGCCGGATCCGGCGGCCTCGATGAGACCGTCGCGCATGACGACCGTGCCCTCGGGCACGATCTTGCCCGGCGCAACCACGATGCGGACTCCGGTGATGGCGTGAACTCGCACGGCCTTCGCCGCCTGCGCGGGCGGCGCCGCAAGCCAGGCGAGCAAGGCGATGCTCCACGTCGCGAGCCAGAACTTTCTGCTCATCTAGCGCACCTCACAGTCGAAATGGGTGCCGAGCCCAACCGGGTGTGGGCAAGCGCGGCGGATCCAATGGAGCTACCGAAACAACCGAAGGAATGTTATACGGCCGTTTGAGACGAGTGTTGCAACCGGCAAGCGGCCCGGGGCAGGACGCCCGGGCCGTGGGATGAGGATTCCGGAGTCGGGCGTTACTGGTGGTCGAAGACCGCGGTGATATCGACCGCTCGGCCGCGTCCGGCCATGGAGCTCGAGACGAGCAGCGTTGCACAGGTGGAGGCGATGACAAGAAGCCTCTTGCGCATGACACACCCTCCCTAGAAGACGAATTTCAACCGGCCGGCAACGGTTCGCGGCGGGATGACATGGGTTCCGCCGAACACGGACTGGAAGTTGTAGAGGCCTTTTTCGTCGGTGAGGTTGAGCACATCCATTTGCACCTCGAACGGCAAGTGGTATTGCTTCAATCGAGCGCCGAGCGAGGCACTCCAGACCGTGCGGGGCTTCACGCGCTGAGGGTCTTCGTTGAAACGGAGGTAGGGCGCTGCGAACGCCGTATCGGGGCTCGCCAGGACGTCGTCCAGATTTCCGGCGTCGGTGACCAGACCCGAATCGTAGCGTTGGGTGACGCCGAGCCAGAAAGCACTCTGGGGAATGTCCCAGAAGAGACCGAGCTGCTCTTGCAGATCCTGGTCGTGATCGATCAGGAAGGGACCGGCGGTCAGGCTGTCGAGCGCCCCGGCGTCGAGAAACAGTCCGCCGACGAACGGCGGCGTGTACAAGGCATGCACATGGCCGAGAGAGAGATAGCCCCGCAAGCCTTTCCACGGCCCGCCATCCAGCCGGACGTTCCAGCCCTCGAGATCGCCGGACTTGAAGTTCAGTGGGAAGACGATCCCGGTGTTGAAGAACTGATCCTGGTCGGCGGCGTTCTCGACCTTGCGCTTCCAATATGACAGGTCGGCACGGAGATACGAGCCGACGCCCTGCTGCAGGCCGACCTCGTAGGCATCGTGACGTTCGGACACATTGACGAGCTGCCCGAAACCAAGCTGGTTGGCCGCCTGGACCTGAGGCGGTACCAGAGCGGCCGCCTGCGACGACGACGAGAGCAGGATGTTCTCGTACTCGGGAGTGATGAACATGCGGTTGTACGAGGCGCGGAGCACCGTATGCGTGCGCGCGATCGAGTACGCGATGCCGATACGGGGCTGGAGCTGGGACTCGTGCTCGAGGAGCCGATTGTCGTCGTAGCGCACGCCGGCATTCACGGCCACGCTCCGCCACTTCAGCGTGTCCTGGGCGTAGGCGGCGAGGTAGGTTCCGGTCTTCGCGCCGCTGAAGCGGAACAGATCGCCGCCACGGGTGAGATCGAACGGCGCGAGGTTGGGGTTGTAGTCGTCGGCCCCGGGCGAGTTGAGCTCCGGGTCGGTGATGCCGAAGGCGAAGCGCTCGCGAATCGGGAAGCGCTTGGCCTGCAGGCCGATCTTGACCTCATTGTTGCCCACCAGTCTGGAGATGGACGCGTTCAGGCCCCGGTTTGCGAGCGAGCGGAGCTGGCTGGCGGTGACCGGCGTGTCGCCGGGCGAGCCGGACAGGTCGAGGGTGTTGTTGCGTCCGTAGACCTGGCCCTCGAACACTGCCCCGAGCTGCGAGACGTGCTCGTAGCCCAGGTTGAGATTCCAGTCGTCCGAGTGCACGTCCTCACTCTGACCGGAGGCCTCCTGCGACGGTAGATTGGGGACGTCCCGGTGGGTTCGCCCCCGATTGCCCGTCAGGCGAATGGAGTCGGAGCCGCCGTCGAAGAGGTTGTCGTAGCGCAGGAAGCCCCTCAGTGTGTCCCCGTGGTTGTGCAAATTGTCAAACGAGACGGGGTCGAGGAAGCGGTCGGAACGAGAGCCGTCCAGGCTGACGAACAGGCCTTGGCTGGGAGCGCCCCAAGCGAGATTCGCGGAACCCTCGCTTGTACCAAACCGGCTGGCGCCGAGCCCGAGATCGCCGTGGAACCCGAGGTGGCCAAGCGCCGAGCGAGTCGTGAGGTTGATGACGCCGAAGGCCTTCTCACCATACTCCGCGGGCACCCCGCCGACCACGATCTCCACTGTGTCGGCGATCGCCGGATTGAGCGAGTTGGAGAACGCAACGCCGGTCTGGTCCCCGATCGGTTGGCCGTCGATGACCATCAGTTGCTGCGAGTGGCCGCCTTGAAAGTGGTAGCGCCCGTTCTCGTCCTGACTGAAGCCCGGAGCCGAGAGCACGATGGCCTCGAAGGCGCGCGAAGCGACCGCTGCGGGAAAGCGTTGGATGAGCGAGCGGTCGATGTCCACGTGGCTCGACGAGGTGTCGGTCTCCAGGGCTACAACCTCCTTCTCGGCCTTGACCGTCGTGCTGGCCGTGAAACCGGGGACGAGCTTGAGGTCGTGCTCCACCGGCACGGCGCCGCGAACCTCGACGTCGGCGTGGGCGTCGAGAAAGCCATCGAGGGACGCGATCAGGTGATATGGATTGTCGGGAACGTTGAAGAGCCGGAATGATCCGTCGGCTCCGGTAATCGTCTGCTGGGCGTAGCCGGTGACCGTGTTGCTGAGAGCCACGGTCACGCCGGGCAAGACGGCGCCGTCGGGATCTAGAGCCTTGCCATGAATCTGACCGGCGAGCGTTGCCGTCGGTCCGAGCAGGGTCAGAACGAGCCACGCGAAAGTGCTGAATCCGTTGCGCATGAAGCCTCCAAGGTGTCCGCGCCGCGGCCACAAAGGGTCCAACGGCGAGCGAATAGAGTTCACGGGACGCCGCCGGCGGCGGCTAGATTGCCGTGCCGGTCGGCAGCGGGTGTACTGAAGGAGGTGCTTCTACGCGGAGGGCGGCCCGCGGGCCGAGGCTGAGGTCCGAGCTCTTTCGCTGGCTACGAATGTCGTCGACGCGAACTTCAGGCTCGCGAGCGCTGGCGCCGGCAGGGAGTCCGTCGGTTGAGTGCGGGCTCCCGAGGCCTGCAGGGTACTGAGGCAGGCGGGACAGCTCCGCTCGAGGGCGTACGTCGTGGCCTCGGCGTGATGCGGCGCATTGGGGTGGACCGCGGCGGTGAAAAGGGTGCGGTCCTGCAGAGACTCAAGCTCACCCAGCCGCGCGGCGTGCTCGTGAAACGGCAAGACACCGGCGAGCGCGAGAAACGCGAGCGCCGAGGCGATCCCCGAGCGTCGCCGGGCGCGCTCGAGAATCGCCTTCGGGGAGTGCCCGTCAGACCTCGAGAGCATCCGTAGGCCGCGCCACCAAGGCGTAGAGCGCCGGCATCAGGAACACGCTGATCAAGAGCCGCGAGAGCAGACCGCCGACGATGACGAGCGCGAACGGGCGCTGTGCGTCCGAGCCGATACCGGTCGAGAGCGCGGCGGGCAGCAGCCCGAGGGCCGCGACCAGGGCGGTCATCATGATCGGGCGCAGTCGAAGAATGGCGGCCTCGCGCGTCGCCTCGGCGATTCCCCGGCCGCTCTTGCGCAATTCGTTGGCGTAGGAGATGTAGATCACCGCGGTCTGCACCGAGACCCCGAAGAGGGCCAGGAAGCCGATGCCCGACGAGACCGAGAACGGCGTCCCCGTCACGGCGAGCGCCAACAATCCGCCGATTGGACCGGACATCAGGACCGCGAGCACGGTGATGAGCGGGAACTTCAGGTTGTTATAGAGCAGGAAGAGCAGCATGAAGATCAGCAGCAGGGTGAGCGGAAGAATGATTCGCAGTTGCTTGCGCGAGGCCGTGTATTGCTCGTATTCACCGCCCCATACGACGCGGTAACCAGGCGGAAGCTTCACCGCGTCGGCGACCTGTTTCTGCGCGTCCTGAACCGCGCCGGCGAGGTCGCGCTTCTCGACCGAATACTGCACGCCGATGTAGCGCGAGTTGTCCTCGCGATAGATGAACGACGCTCCGCTGGCGACGCGGATGTCCGCCAGCTCCTTGAGAGGCACTTGCTGGCCCGTGGGTGTGGCGACGAGAATGTTCGAGATCGCCTCGGGACTCTGTCGATATTGCGGCTGCAGTCGGACGACGAGATCGAAGAGTTTCTCGCCCTGGACCACCTGGGTCGCGGCCACGCCTCCGACGGCGGCCTCGACCAGGCCATTGATGTCGGAGACGTTGAGGCCGTAGCGGGCGATCTTGCTGCGATCGACCTCGACGGTCAGCGTCGGCTGCCCGAGCTGCGTGATCACCGAGACCCCGGCGATGCCGCGTACTTTCTGGAGCACGTTCTTCACCTGATTGGCGCGTTCCTCGAGCACCCTCAAGTCGGAGCCGAAGATCTTCACCGCCAGCGCGCTCTTCAGGCCGGTCTCGGCTTCGTCGACCGCATCCTCGGCGGGCTGGGTAAAGTTGAAAACCACACCCGGGAAGGCTTCGAGCTTGTGGTTGATGGCTTCGACGAGCGCGGCTTTCGAGTGGTATTCGCCCTTCCATTCCGAATAGGGCTTTAGACCGATGAAGAACTCGTCGTTGAAAAAGCCGGTCGGATCGGTACCGTCGTCGGGACGCCCAAGCTCGGATCCGACCACCGTCACTTCCGGGAACGAGCGCAGAACGGCTCGCACCTTGGGCGAAATCTTGGCCGCTTCCTCGAATGAGATCGTCGCCGGCAGATTGGCGCGGACCCACAACGAACCCTCGTCGAGGTGCGGCATGAATTCCGCGCCGATGCCCGGAATCAAGAACAGCGAGGCCACCAGCAGCGCCGCGGAGGCCAACGTGGTGGTCCAGGGCCGCGCCAGGCAGCGATCGAGCCCCTTGACATAGAGCGAGCGGATGGCCTCGAACGCCGGATTCCGACGCTCGCGCACGCCCTTGCGGAGCGCCCATGCGCAAAGCACCGGTACCAGCGTGACGGTGAGCGCGAAGGCGCCGATGAGGGCGAAGATGGTGGTATCCGCCATCGGCTTGAAGAGCTCGCCCGACGGGCCGGCGAGGGCGTAGATGGGGAGGAATCCGGCCACGATGACCGCCACGGCGTAGAAGATCGGGCGGTCCACCTCGGCCGCGGCGCGGGAGATGACTTCACTGGTTGTCATGCCGTCGCGGCGCTCGGAGAGTTGTCGAAAAATGTTCTCCACCATGACGACGGCGCCGTCGACGAGAATGCCGAAGTCGATGGCGCCGATCGACAAGAGGCTCGCCGGGACGTGTTTTAGGTCCAGGCAGATGAAGGCGAAGAGGAGCGACAGCGGGATGGTGATCGCCACGATCAGCCCCGAGCGCACGTCGTAGAGGAAGAAGATCAAGATGACCAGCACCAGCAACATGCCGTGCAACAGGTTGTTCGAAACCGTGTGCGTGGTGAGCGCGATCAGGTCGCGCCGGTCGTAGAACGGGCGCACCTTCACGTCCGGCGGCAGGATCGACTGGTTGAGCTCCTTGGTTTTTTCTTCCAGGCGTTCGAGGACGACCTGCGCCTGCTCGCCGCGGCGCATCAGGATCACGCCCTCCACGGCTTCGTCCTTGTCGTTGAAGCCGAACTGACCGAGGCGTGGCGCCTCGCCCACCTGCACATTGCCGACGTCCTTCACCAGCACCGGGATGCCGTTGTGAACCGCCAGCACGACGTTCCCGATGTCCTCCGGGGTTTTGAGCAGACCGAGGCCGCGCACGTAGTAGAACTGGCCGGCCTGCGAATAGAAGCCGCCGCCCGAATTTCCATTGTTGGCGGCGAGCGCCGTCACGACCATGGGCACCGAGAGTCCACTGCCGGCGATCTTGCCGGGGTCGAGCAGCACCTGATACTGCATGGTGGAACCGCCCAATCCCGAGTCGTCGGCGACGCCGGGGACGGACTTGTACTGGCGCTCGACCACCCAGTCCGCGAGCGTCTTGAGCTCGGTGGGCGTACGGTCGGGGCTTTCGAGAACGTAGCGGTAGATCAATCCAGAGGGCGAGAACAACGGGGCGATCGAAGGGGTGACCCCGTCGGGCAGTCCGAGTCCGGCGATCCGTTCGAGCACCTGTTGGCGCGCGAAGTAGTTGTCGGTGCCGTTGGCGAACGTCATGCGGACGTCTGACAGGCCGTAGAGCGAGATCGAACGGACGACCGTCATCCCCGGGATGCCGTTCATCTCGACTTCGAGCGGCACGGTGATCAATCGCTCGACTTCTTCCGAGGCGTGGCCTTGCCACTGCGTGATGAGCTCGACCCGCGGCGGCGAGAGGTCGGGGTAGGCATCGACCGGCAGGCGGCGGAACGAATAGATGCCCGCCGCGATCAGGAAGAGCGAGGCGAGCAGCACCAGAAAGCGTTGACGCAGCGCAGTGGCCGCGATGCGATGGATGATCGATGCCGAGGGGACCAGCCCCGATTCAGTCTCGGTGCCGTTGCCGCTCATGGCGCGACCTCGGTGTTCTGCAGGAAGATACCGCCTTCGACCACGACCGATTCGCCGGCCTTCAATCCGTCGGTGATCTCCTGCTGATCGCCGCTGCGGGCGCCGATCTGAATCCGCCGACGCGCGAAAGCGCCGCCAGGCCCGGCAACGAACACGAAGGGCAGGTTCTCGTCGTCGCGCAGCACCGCGGACACCGGCGCCAGGAGCGCCACGACGGGGCGCCGTGAGCGGAGGGTCACCTGCACGTAGAGGTCGCGTTTCAACACTTCGCCGGGATTGGCTACCGCCAGGCGGACCGCGATGGCGCGGGTGTTCGGATCGACCACCGCGGCGATGTACTCGACGGTGCCGGGCAGCGCGGGGGCTCCCGAGCCGGTCGAGATCTCGGCCGAATCGCCCGCTGCCACGAACGGCAGGTCGGCCTCGAAGATGTTGGCCAGGACCCAGACACGGGACAAGTCGGCGACCGTGAAGCACGCCGTCGAGCCGGCCTGGAGCAGCTGCCCCGGCGAGATCAGCTTCTCGACCACGGTGCCCGCGAGGGGTGAACGGATGTCGCCGCCGACGCGGGCGATCGGCCGGTTCTCGCGCAGGTCCGCGAGCGTCTTGGCGTCGACTCCGAGCGCCCGTAGAGTCTCTATGGCCGCGTCGCGATCGGCCTCCGCGGCGACCGCGTCGGTTTCCGCCTGCTCCATGTCGCGGCGCGCGATGGCGTCGTTCTGGAAGAGCTGGCGATCCATGTCTGCGATGCGCCGCGCGTTGCGTGCGGCCGACTCGGCCTTGCGCAGGGCGCTCACATTGACCGCGAAGTCCGGCGAGGCGACGATCGCCAGCGATTGGTCCTTGCGCACCCGAGCGCCCACGTCGACCAGCAAGCGACTCACCGGACCGGAGAGTGGCGCCAGCACCTGGGTGGAGCGATTCTGGTCGAAGGCCACCGTGCCCGAGGCCGTGATCAGGCGGGTGAACGGCGCGCTGATCACCGGTGCGGTGCGTACGGCGGCCAGCTGGTCGGGCTTCAGGCGGAGCTCGGCGGCCTGTTCGTGCGTCGCCTCCTGGGCCGGCGGATCTTGATGCGAGCAGGCGGTCGCGACCATGGCGGCGAAGACGGCGGCGAGGACCATCGCTGTGCCGGCGATTGGATGGCGCGAGGAGTATGGACTGACGCTCATGGATGAGCTCCTGAAACGGGTAGAGGAAGTGGGGCGCCGACCGCGAGCTCCAGCGTCGCGCGGGCGTCGTTGGCGGCGCCCAGGGCCTCGGCGTATTGATTCTCGGCATCGAGCAGCGTGCGCTTGGCGTCGAGAAGCTCGAGCGCCGACGAGCCGCCCAGCCCGTAGCTCAGCGCCGCCACGCGATAGACCTCATGCGCTTGGGGCAAGAGTTCGTCGCGAATGAAAACCGCCTGTTCGAGCGCGGTCGCGGCGGCGGCGTAGTTGGTCCGTACGTCGAGACTTACTTGCGCCGACTGGTCGACGAGATCGGCGGCGAGCTCTTGCTCACGATGGTTGGCGGTCGCGATCTCACCCTTCTGGTGCTGCCAGAAGAAGATCGGAAAACCGATCGCGAGGCCCGTAGTGAAGGTCGCGGGCTCGCCCTGCACCGCGTTCCGGCCGGCGCTGAGGCTGAAGTCGGGGAGCCAGAAGCGGCGGGCAAGTTGGCTCGCCGCCTTGGCGCCTGCTTGTTGGGCGGTCAGGCTGCGGAGCTCCGGTCGCGAGGCCGAGGCGAGTTGCTCGAGCAGCTCGAGCGCCGGCAGATCCGCCGGTGGGGTGAGTGCGTCGCTGGTGGTGAGCGGTGTGCCGCCCGGGCGTCCGAGCAGTCGATTGAGCGTAGCCCGAGCCGAGGCGGTGTCGCGCTGGTTGGCGATGAGGTCGTTCTGCGCCTGCGCCAGGTCGACCTGCGCCTTGAGCACGTCGACTTTCGCCACCGTACCGCCGGCGAAGCGAGCCCGCGTCTTGTCGAGGAAGTCCGCGGCGAATTGTTTAGATTGCTCGAGGTCCTCGGCGTGGCGCATGGCGACCAGCAGCCCGTCGTAGGCCTCGACGGCCTGGCTGGCGATCTGCTGCTGCAATTGGGTGAGCGCGAGTTCGGCGGAGTGAAGATCCGCCGTCGCCACCGACCGGCGAAGTCCGGTCCTGCCCGGGAAGGGCAAGGTCAGACCGAGCGCCAGATCGACCTCGGCGCGCGAACCCACGCGCAGAGCCTTGGTCTGCCCCAGCGTAGTTGCGGAAAGGCTGGGGTCGGCGAGCGCCGTGGCCTGGACCACTTGCGCTCTGGCTTGCTCGATCTGTTCGCGCGAGGCGAGCAGGGCGGGGTGGTGCGCCAGGGCCTCCTGGATCGCGTCGGCGCGCGAGAGCGCTCCGGGGGAAGCCGGGTCCTGTTGACCCGTGACCGGAGCGCCGACGGCGAACGCCGCGAGCAGGATCAGTGCAGTCGTGGGCCAACCGTTGCATGGTGAATGGTGCACGCGCGCACGGTGCTCGCGCGCGGGCGGCCGAAAATTCGGCATACCGCTGCCTCCGGAGGAAGTCTCGTTCGCGACCGCCGGAATGGCGGCGCGGCGGACACTTCAGACCGAAGGCGGACCGCGGACCGCGACGGCGGGGCTCGCGGTGGCGGAGCGTTCGACGACTTCTGGGAAGACCAGAGGACTGGGAGTCGGCTCGACGGCGCCCTGCGCCATGGCATCCAGGGCGGCGGTCGTTTGCTGCGCGAGGTCGCAGGCAGGGCAGCGCGGCACCGCTTGCGTGGTCGAGGCTTCGAGGTGCGTTGCCGCGCCCGGGTGTACCGCCGCCATCGCGACGAGAGTGCCTGGGGCGACGCTCCAAAGATTGCAGTGGGAGTGCACGTCGGCGACCGGGAGAGCGACCAGCAGAAGCGCCAGCAGCGCCCTCGTTCCCCAAAACCGCTGCGACAGAATGGCCATCCCGGCTGACACACTAGCAAAGCCCGCGCCCGGTTGCGCCGCGGTCGTTGCGGAGGCTAGCGGCTCGCGGTCAGGACCGCGGCGAGAGCCGCCACGCCATCGCGGATCTGGGCCAGGCTCGTGCTTCCGTAGCCCAGCACCAGGCCTGGCCGGCGGCCCGCGCGCCCGGCGTAGGAAGGCGAGAGCGGCATTGTCCACAGGCCGCGCTGGGCCGCTTCGTTCGCCAGTTTGCGGTCATTCATCTCGGGCTTGAAGGCAACCACCAGATGGAGGCCGGCGGCGTCGCCGAGCACCTCGATGGCGTCGCCGAGGTGCTCGTCGAGCGCCTCGACCAGCGCCGAGCGGCGCTCACCATAGAGCAGACGCATGCGGCGCAGGTGACGCGCGAAGTGTCCTTCGGAGAGGAAGTCGGCAAGCACCGCCTGATAGAGCGCCGGCGCGCAGATGTCCATGGCTTCGCGCACGACCGAGAAACGCTGGCGCAGGTCGCTCGGAATCACCACGTAGCCCATGCGAAGGGCGGGAAAGAGCACCTTGCTGAAGGTGCCGATGTAGATCACCCGTGCATCGCGATCGAGACCTTGGAGCGACGCGATCGGTAGGCTCTCGAACCGGAACTCGCTGTCGTAGTCGTCCTCGAGGATCCAGGCGCCGCTTCGGTGTGCCCAGTCCAGCAGTTGGAGGCGTCTCGACGCCGATAGGGTCACACCGATCGGATACTGGTGCGACGGCGTCACGTGCGCGGCGTGGGCGCGAGGTGAGCGCGCGATGCCTTGCCTCACGTCCAGGCCTTCGGCGTCGACCCGTACCGGCACCAGCTTCGCGCCGGCCATGGTCAGCACGTCGCGAGCTCCTCTGTACCCGGGGTCCTCGACCCATACCGGGCTTCCGGGCTCGAGCAACACGCGCGCCGAGATCTCCAGGGCCTGCTGAGAGCCGCTCACCACCATGACCTGATCGGCTTCGCAGCGCACGGCGCGGGCGGTGCGCAGGTACTCCGCGATGGCCTCGCGGCAGGGCAGTGCGCCCATGGCGTCGCTGTAGCGGAAAAGGTTCTGACGCGGATTGCGCGAGTGCCGTGACACCAACCGCGACCAGATCTCGAGCGGAAACGCGTCGATCGCGGGCTGGCTCATCCGGAAGGCGCCGAATCCAGCGAGCCAGGGTTCAGGGGCGCGACGAAGGAGCGCGTCAGGTCGACGCGCAAGCGCGCGCTTGCGGGTCCGTCCCTTCGCTTTCGCAGGCGCGGTGCGGCTCGGCCGGCCGGCCTCTGCAGCCTCTGCCGTCGAGAAATCATCTGGGAGCGATCGAGCGACGAAGGTTCCGGCGCCCCTGCGGGCTTCGAAGTAGCCCTCGGCGAGAAGCTGCTCGAAGGCTCCGAGCGCTGGGATGCGCGAGATGCCGAGAGCCGAAGCGAGGCCGCGAGTCGAGGGCAGGCGCTGCCCCGCCCGCAGCCGGCGATCGACGATGGCCTCGCGATAGGCATCGTAGATCTGGCGATAGAGCGGGGTTGCCAGGGAGCGATCGACGGCAATCACCGGCTGGACTCCAAGCGATGTGCGACTCATGCCGTGAGACTAGTGGTTAGGTCGAATCCGGAGCAAGGGTCGCTGCAGCCGACCACTCGCTCACTCCGGTCGCCCCCGGCTCGCCCAGCCCCTGCGGGGGGGCTCTGGTAGACTCGGCGGTCCATGTCCGACCTCGCGAACAAGCACCGCATCGGGATGATTTCGCTCGGCTGCGCCAAGAATCTGGTGGACGCCGAAGTCATGCTCGGCGAGCTCCGCCGGCAGGGTCATGAAGTCGTCCAGGACATGGACATGGCGGACACGGTGATCGTCAATACGTGCGCCTTCATCGACGAGGCGAAACAGGAGTCGATCGACACCATCCTCGAGGTCGCCGGACGCAAGGGCACCGGGGTGAAGAAGCTCCTGGTCGCCGGTTGCATGGTGAACCGGTACGCCCCTGAGCTCGCCAAGGAGATTCCCGAGATCGACGGTTTCGTCAGCCTGGATCAGTTGCGCGACGTCGGTCAGCTGGTCGAGATCGGCGGCGGGCCGCCCTTGCCGGCACCCTCCCATCTGGTGTTCGATCACACCGCGCCTCGACTGTTGACCACGCGCGGCTTCGCGTACCTCAAGGTCGCGGAGGGCTGCAACAACCCGTGCACGTTCTGCGCGATTCCGATCTGGCGGGGCAGGTTCCGCAGTCGCACCATCGAAAGTCTGGTCGAGGAGGCGAGGAACCTAGAGCGCGCCGGCATCCAAGAACTTTGTCTGATCGCGCAGGACACCACTCGCTACGGCGAGGACTTGGACTACGGCAAGCACGGCCTCACCCGCTTGGTCGAGGCGTTGCTCGCGGGAACCGGCATTCCTTGGCTGCGATTCTTGTATGCCTACCCGACCACTCTGGACGATGACCTTCTCCGCCTGATGGGCAGCGAGCCGCGGTTCGTGTCCTATCTCGATATGCCGCTCCAGCACAGTCATCCCGACATCCTGAGGGCCATGCGCCGCGGCGGATCTCCGGATCGATATCTGCGCATCCTGGACCGTGCGCGCGAGCTCGCGCCGGATGTCTTCCTGCGCTCGACGTTTATCGTCGGCTTCCCGGGCGAGACGGCGGAGCATTTCGAGCATCTGCGTGAATTTGTGCAACAGGCCCAGCTCGACCATCTCGGCGCCTTCGTGTACAGCCCCGAAGAGGGGACTCCCGGCAACGAGCTCACTGGGCGCGTCCCGCGCGGCGTGGCTCGCCGACGACACGCCAAGCTGCTGTCGACACAGGAGCCGATCGCCTTGGCCCAGAGGCAGCGCTTGATCGGGAGCACGCTTCGCGCCCTGGTCGAGGGACCTTGCGACGAGAGCGAGCACCTCCTCCAAGGCCGCCATCACGGCATGGCGCCGGAAATCGACGGCCGCCTGCTGATCAACGACGGCATCGCGCCCGCCGGCATGCTCGTCGATGTGGAAATCACCGATGCCTTCGCGCACGACCTAGTGGGCCGCATCGTCGGCCCGGCTGGCGATCCCCGTGTGCAGCCGGCATTTACCGAAGCGTTGACCGAAGCGGCGGCCGAAGCGCTGCCAGCGTTCTAGAGACTTCGTGCAGGTCGTCAACGACGCAATCCACGGCAGCGATTTGCCGCGCGGCGGTATCGCCACTATCGGCAACTTCGATGGCCTGCATCGCGGCCAGCGCGCCATCGTCGACCAAGTGGTCGCGCGGGCGCGCGAGCTCGGCGAGTCCGCTCTGGCGATCACTTTCGAGCCGCACCCGTTGTCGATATTGCGACCGGCGGAGGCGCCCACACTGCTGGTGACACCGGCGCAGAAGGACCGGCTCTTCGAAGCCGCGGGGATGGATGCGCTACTGCGAGTGCGCTTCACTCCCGAGTTTGCGGAGACCCGCGCCGAAGACTTCATCACCCGATTCCTCCACCGCAAGCTGGCTTTGCGCGAGATCTATGTCGGCAAGAACTTCGTTTTCGGCCGCGGCCGCGAAGGCACTCTGGAGTTGCTCGAGAGCCTGGGGCGCAAGCTCGGCTTCACGGCGCTCGGTGTGGACGAGGTAAGGGCCAAGGGTAAGCCAGTCTCGAGCACGCGCATTCGAAACGCCGTGGCCGACGGGCGGGTCGACGAGGCTTGGGAGCTGCTCGGTCGACCCTATGCGGTCGAGGGCGTGATCCAACGGGGCGATCGAATGGGCAAGCGCCTCGGTTGGCCGACCATCAACGTCGCCGCGGACAACAAGCTCCTGCCCGCCGACGGGGTGTACGCCTGCCGGGTATTCTTCCCGAGCTACCCCGCGAGCTTCGATTGTGTGACGAACATCGGAACCCGCCCGACGATTTACGAGAATTACCAGAGAGTGATGGAAGGCCATATTCTCGATTTTGGCGGCAACGTGTATGGGGAGCGGGTGGAGCTCGGTTTCCACAAACGGCTGCGAGAAGAGCGCATTTTCCCCAGCGTCATGGACCTTTCGGCCCAAATCGCCCGGGATGTGGACTCGACTCGAGAATATTTCGCCGGGCGCCGTCGGTTAGAGAGAGAGCAAGAAGCGGCCCCCGTCGGCGATCAGGCCTGACGGATTTCAGTCGAGGACAGCGGACCCGTGAGCGAGACGATCGTCGAATTGAGCGCCCAGAACTTCGGCAGCGAAGTGCTGCAGTCCAAGCTTCCCGTGGTGGTGGACTTCTGGACCGCCTGGTGCGGCCCCTGCAAAACGGTGGCTCCGGTGCTCGACGAGTTGGCCGCCGAACTGAAAGGCACCGTACGGTTCGCCAAAGTGGACGCCGAGTCGAACCAGGAAATCGCGCTCCGTTTCCGGGTCTCGAGCTTCCCGACCTTCATCCTCTTCAAGGATGGCCAGATGGTCGACCGGGCGCTCGGTGCGATGGGCAAGGGTCAGTTCCAAAAATTCATCAACCGCAACATGTGAGGTCATCCCAATGAACGACAAGATCGTGCACATCACCGAGGAGAATTTCAAGAACGAGGTCCTAGACTCGAAGACCCCCGTGCTGGTGGACTTCTGGGCCGAGTGGTGCGGACCGTGCCGCATGGTGGCGCCGGTGCTCGACGAGCTCGCCAACGAGATGAACGAGAAGGTGAGGATCGCGAAGCTCGACGTCGACACGCAGCAGGCGATCGCCATGCAGTACCGGGTCTCGAGCATCCCGACCTTCATCCTGTTCAAGGACGGCCAGGTGGTCGACCGCATGCTCGGCGCCATGCCGAAGAGCCAGTTCCAGAACTTCATCAACCGTAACGTGTGATCCGGCGAGCGGCATTCGAGCCGGTGGGCGGGGGAGCCTGATGTCCGGGCTCCCTCGTTCTATTTGTGGCCGAGTGCAGGAGCTCCTGGTTGCGAGCGATCTCGATGCGCTGCTGGTGGTGGCGAATTCGGCGAGAGATCCGGACCTGGCGCCCTTCGTTGGCTCCGCCCACCTCGGCGAGTCGCTCCTCGTGGTGCCTCGAGTCGGCGCTGTCCAGCTCGGCTTCTGGAGTCCCATGGAGCGCGACGAGGCGGCGTCGACCGGGCTCGAGCTGCTGTCACCGGAGGTGCTCGAGATCGGACGCTGGGCGCGCGAGCTGCTTGCTGCGGAGAGCATGCTGGCTCGAGTTCTCGCGACGGCGCTGCAGAAGCTAGCGCCCAGGAGCCGGGTGGCGCTGGCCGGCCATCCAGCCGCTGGCACGCTCCACCAGGCTTGCCAGCGGCTCGGCGGCGAGGGCTGGCGGTTCGTCGATGGTTCGGGCCTGCTTCGACGGGCGCGCAAGAAAAAGTCCGAGGACGAGATCGAAGCGATTCGCCTCGCGGCCAGCGGCACCGTCGAGGCGATGCGGCGGGTGGCGGAGCTGCTTGCCGCGGCTACGGCCGATCACGCGGGCGAGCTCTGGATGCATGGAGAACGCCTGCGGGTCGCTCGCCTGCGGGCGGAGATCGCCCAGGTCTTCGCCCGGTACGGACTGGAGCAGCCCGAAGGCAACCTGTTGGCCTGCGCCGGAGATGCCGGCGTACCGCACAACCAAGGCAGCAACGAGCGTGTCGTCCGCCACTGCGAGGCCGTACTCGTCGACCTGTTCCCCAAGGGGCGCCTCTTCGCCGATTGCACGCGCACTTTTTGCGTCGGTCAACCTGCGGAGTCTCTGCTCCGCGCCCACGCCACGGTCCTCGCGACCCTGCGCGAGGCCCACGCCCAAACTCGGGCCGGCGTACGCGGCTGGGATCTCCAGGAGCAGACCTGCGCGACCTTCGACGCGGCGGGCTATGCAACGCCTCTGACCAGCCCCGGGACGACAGTTGGCTATGTGCACGGCCTCGGGCACGGTGTTGGCTACGAGCTTCACGAAGAGCCGAGCTTTCGCAAGGAAGCCGGCGGGGAGGGCACCTTCGAGGTCGGCGACGTGCTGACCCTGGAGCCCGGTCTCTACGATCCGAACCCCCAGGGTGGCTACGGAATCCGCCTGGAGGATCTCGTCTGGCTCGGCCCGGACGGTGCCGAGAGCCTCACGCCGCTGCCGTACGACCTCGACCCGAAATCCTGGTAGGGCCCGGGCCCCGAAAAGGGGATCGGTTGCACATCGGCCCCGGTAGACTGTGGCTTCGACGTTCGGAGGAAACTGCATGCAGGATTTCGAGAAGCTCGGAGTGTTCTACCTCGGCGCCGAGGTCGATCCCGCGACCCGCAAGCGCACCGACGACCTCCTGCTCTACGACTCGCGCGATTTGGTGACGCACGCCGTCTGTGTCGGTATGACCGGCAGCGGCAAGACCGGGCTGTGCCTCGACCTGATCGAGGAGGCCGCGATCGACGGCGTGCCGGCACTGCTCATCGATCCCAAGGGCGACTTGGGAAACCTGCTGCTGACGTTCCCTAGGCTTCAAGGCAGCGATTTTCGGCCCTGGATCAACGAGGACGACGCCCGGCGGCAGGGGATCGAACCGGATGCCTTCGCCGAACAACAGGCCGAGCTCTGGAAAAAGGGCCTGGCGGATTGGGGCCAGCAGCCGGATCGTATTCAACGCCTGCGCGATGCTGCCGAGTTCGCCATCTACACCCCGGGCAGCTTGTCGGGACGGCCGCTCTCGGTGATCGCGTCATTCGCCGCGCCGCCCGAGGAGGCGCGCGCCGACGGCGATCTCTACCGCCAACGTATCGCCACCACCGCGACCAGTCTGCTGGGTCTGCTCGGGATCGACGCCGATCCACTGCGCAGCCGCGAGCACATCCTGCTCTCGACGTTGTTCGATCAGTTCTGGTCTCAGGGCAAGGATCTCGATCTCGCCCAACTGGTGGGCCTGATCCAGAATCCACCAGTGACCAAGGTCGGAGTGCTCGACGTCGAGTCGTTCTACCCGGCCAAGGAGCGCTTCACGCTCGCCATGCAGCTCAACAACTTGATCGCTTCGCCCAGCTTCGCGGCGTGGACGGCGGGGGAGCCGCTCGACGTCGGACGGCTCTTGTACGGCGAGCGGGGTAAGCCACGAGTCTCCATCCTGTCAATCGCGCATCTGTCCGACGGAGAGCGCATGTTTTTCGTTTCGCTTCTCCTCAGCCAGGTGCTTACCTGGATGCAATCGCAAGTCGGGACCACCAGTCTGCGGGCCCTGCTCTACATGGACGAGGTGTCCGGCTACATGCCGCCGGTCGCCAACCCGCCTTCGAAGCCGCCGTTCCTGTCGCTGTTCAAACACGCGCGGGCCTTTGGACTGGGCATCGTCGTGGCCACGCAGAACCCGGTCGACCTCGACTACAAGGCGCTCTCCAACGCCGGCACCTGGCTGCTCGGCCGCCTGCAGACCGAGCGTGACAAGCAACGCGTGCTCGATGGCCTCGAAGGTGTCTCGCAGATCGTGGGCAGCGGCTTCGAACGGAGCGAGATCGACAAGATGCTGTCGAACCTCGGCAAGCGCCAGTTCATCATGCAGAACGTTCACGACGAGCATCCGGTGCTGTTCGAATCACGCTGGGCGATGTCCTATCTCCGCGGTCCGTTGACTCTGCAGCAGATCCAGAAGCTCACGCCACAGGGGGTCGCATCCCGTCCGGCGACTGCTGCGGCTCCTGCAGTTTCGACGATGGCCAAGGCACGGCCGGTGGTGCCGCCCGACATCGACCAAGTCTTTCTGCCCCTGCGGGGCTCGAGCGGCGGTGTGGTCTATCGCCCGTTCCTGCTTGGTACCGCGAGCGTGACCTTCTCCGACGCGAAGATCGGCGTCGACCAGAACGAAGCTCTCGTCACCCTCACGCCGCTCACCGAGAGTGCCGCAGGGCTCGATTGGGATGGGCTGCAGGATCTCGATCTCGCCGAGAGCGACCTCGAGACGCAGCCCGTTGCCCAGGCGGACTGGGAAGATCTTCCCTCTCCCGCGACCAAGTCGAAGAGCTATGCCGGTTGGAAGAGGGATCTCTCGGACGCTCTGTTTCGCACCCAGCAGCTGGAGATCCGCCGCAGCGCCGAGCTCGGGCTCGCGTCGAAGCCCGGCGAGAGCGAGCGCGATTTCCGGATTCGTCTAGGGGGCGAGGGCCGTCAGGAGCGCGATCGCCAGATCGAGGCGCTGCGCCAGAAGTACGGGCCCAAGGTGGCGGCTCTCCAGGAGCGGATTCGCAAGGCGGAGTCAGCGGTCGATCGCGAGAAATCCCAGACCACGCAACAAACGGTGCAGGCTGCCCTCTCGGTGGGTGCCGCGGTGCTGGGCTCGCTTTTCGGCCGCGGGAGGATGACGGCCAACAAGGCGGTCACTGCCGCACGCGGAGTCGGCCGTGCCTTCGGGCAGCACAGTGACGTGAACCGGGCCGAGGACAACGCCGGCGCCCTGACGGAGCAATTGCAGTCCCTGCAGTCGGAGCTTGACGCGCAGGTGAAGGCGATCGGCGAGCGCGCCGATCCGCTGACCACTCCCCTCGAGGTGGTGGCGGTGCGTCCCAAAAAGAGCGGAGTCGAGGTGCGACGCGTCGCACTGGCCTGGGCGCCTCATCGCCGGCAGGCCGACGGCTCCCTGGATCCGAGCTGGGGCTGAGGCAACCGACGCAATGAAAGCGCTCTACTTCTCGACCTTCGGTGGCCCGGAGGTACTCAAGTACGGAGAAGTCCCCGATCCTCGACCCGGCCCCGGCGAGGTCCTGGTGCGCACCCGCGCGATCGGACTGAATTTCGCCGACGTCTATCGGCGGCGCGGTACCTATCACCTCGCGGGGTCTCCACCCTTCATTGCGGGATACGAAGCTGCGGGCGTGGTCGAGGCGGTAGAGGACGAAGGCCCGGTGAAGGTCGGTGATCGTGTCGCGTTCGCCGACAGCCCGTTCGCGAACGCGGAACTGGTGGCGGTGCCGTTCGAGCGGATCATTCCGCTGCCCGACGAGATCGATGAGGAAGTCGCGGCCGCGGCGCTGCTCCAAGGCTTGACCGCGCAGTATCTGGTGC
>JBDTNL010000062.1:0-24047 GCA_039933785.1 Acidobacteriota bacterium | reverse complement strand
GAGGATTGGGTGAAGACCGCGAGGAGCTTTGGCGGCGGAGCTGGCGTCGATGTGGTCTTCGACTCGGTCGGGAAGACGCTTCAGCGAAGCCTCGACGCGGCCCGCATCGGTGGACACGTGGTTTTCTTCGGCATGGCCGGTGGCGAACCTCCCGCCATCGACCCGCGCTATTTGATGGACAACTCGAAGTCGGTCACCGGCGGCGACCTATGGAATGTCCTGACCAGTCGCGACGAGCGCCTGCGCCGCGCGGGAGAGCTCTTTGGGTGGATCGGTCGAGGTGAGTTGAAGATCGAGATCGCAGCCCGGTTTGCGCTTGCGGATGGCGCCAAGGCGCACGCTCTCTTGGAAAGCCGGACCGTGGCGGGGAAGGTCCTGCTGATTCCCTAGACCTTTGCGGTCTACCGCTCCACCCAGTAGTTCGGGGCTTCCTTGGTGATGACCACGTCGTGGGCGTGGCTCTCCTTGAGCCCCGCGGCGGTCACCCGGACGAAGTTCGCCTTGGTGCGGAGATCGTCGATGGTGGCGCAGCCTGCGAGACCCATCCCGGCCCGCAGGCCACCGGTGAGTTGGGGCAGCATCTGGTGGACGCTCCCCTTGTGCGGCACCATGCCCTCGATGCCCTCGGGTACCAGCTTGCTCAGGCTGCCGCCCGCGCTTTGGCCGTTGCTGTCCTGGAAGTAGCGCTCGGCGCCGCCGCGCGCCATGGCCGAGAGCGATCCCATGCCGCGGTAGGCCTTGTACGTACGGCCCTGGTAGAGGATGGTCTCGCCCGGGCTCTCTTCCGTTCCGGCGAAGAGGGAGCCGATCATCACGGTGGCAGCTCCCGCCGCGATCGCCTTGCTCACGTCGCCCGAGAACTTGATGCCGCCGTCGGCGATCACTGGAATATCCTTCTCGCCCGCGGCGTTCACGCAATCGGTGATCGCGGTGATCTGCGGCACGCCGGCGCCGGTGACGATGCGGGTGGTGCAGATGGAGCCCGGGCCGATGCCGACCTTGATCGCGTCGACGCCCCGCTCGATGAGCGCCGTGGCGCCAGCGCCGCTCGCCACGTTGCCGACCATCAGCGCGGTGTCGGGGAAAGCCGCGCGGAGGCGCGCGGTCGCGTCGAGCACGCCGGTGCTGTGGGCGTGCGAGGAATCGAGTACCAGGAGATCGACCTTGGCGTCGACCAAGGCGCGGGCGCGCTCGAGGAAATCGCCACTCGCACCGACGGCGCCGCCGACGCGCAGGCGGCCGAGCTCGTCCTTGCACGCGTTGGGGTACTCGATCATCTTCTGGATGTCCTTGACGGTGATCAGGCCCTTGAGATTGCCGCTGCGGTCGACCACCAGGAGCTTTTCGATCTTGTGCTGGTGGAGCAGCGCCTTGGCCTCTTCGAGGGTGGTGCCCTCGGGAACGGTGACCAGGTCTTCCTTGGTCATCAGGTCGCCGATCCGCTTCGAGAGATCGGTCTCGAAGCGCAGGTCGCGGTTGGTGAGGATGCCGACCAGCTGGCCTTGCGTGTTGGTGACGGGTACGCCCGAGATCTTGTAGTTCGCCATCATGGCGAGCGCTTCCTTGATGCTCTGGTCGGGGCGCATGGTGATCGGATCGACGATCATGCCGGCTTCGCTGCGTTTCACTTTGTCGACTTCCATTGCTTGGGCGTCGATCGAGAGATTCTTGTGGACGACGCCCAAGCCGCCTTCCTGCGCCAGTGCGATCGCGAGACGCGACTCGGTCACGGTGTCCATGGCGGCGGAGAGAATCGGGATGTTGAGCTGGATGCGCCGGCACAGCCGGGTCTTGAGATCGACCATGCCAGGGTGCACTTCGGAGAGACCGGGCACGATCAGGACATCATCGAAGGTAAGCGCCAAGCGAGGCTCTTCGCGGTGCATCGGCGGGTCCTCTGGGGGAAGGGACGGGGAGGAAACCCCGGCCCTTTGGCGAATCATAACAGACCGGGGAAAAAAGAACGGCTCCCAAAGGCGGAAGGAGAGTCTTAGACTGGTGGTGTAACCCTGACCGTCAAGGAGGAGAGTATGAAGACTAGGCGTTCCAAGCGTTCATGGATGAGCTACGCAGTTTTACTGTTGTGCGTGGTGGCGAAGCCGGCGATGGCGGCGGAGCCAGCGAAGGCTCCGCAAATGTCGGCCGACGAGCAGAAGATGATGGAGGCGTACGCGAAGGCCGGCACTCCCGGACCGGAGCACATGCAGATGGGCAAGATGGTGGGCACCTGGGACATGGACGTGACCGCGTACGGCGGTCCCACGCCGGAGCATGACAAGGGCACGGCGGAATTCGCCAGCCTCCTGGGCGGCAGAGTGCTCACCCAGACCGTCCATTCGACGATGATGGGGCAGCCGTACGAGGGTATGGGCACACAGGGCTACGACAACGTGTCGAAGAAGTACTGGAGCATCTGGATGGACAGTATGTCGACGGGACCGCTGACCAGCTGGGGTACCTGCGACGCAGCCGGCGCCTGCACCTACGAGGGGACCTCGAACGATCCGATCACCGGCAAGGCGGCAAAGTTCCACATGACGCTGAAGCCGGACGGAGCGGATAAGCAGGCCTTCGAGCTCTCCGGGCCGGGGCCGGACGGGAAGCAGATGAAGATGATGGAGATCGTTTACACGCGGAAGAAGTAGTTTATCGCCGCGCTCGGGCAGCGGCCGATCACTCGGTTCGGCGGGTCCTGCCCGGGCGCGGTATCCCGCTGGTGTGCTCGCCGGAGACGAGACGCTCGCACAGGCGAACGGATTCTGCGGCTCCGCGCATCAGCGGGAGCCCTCCGTGCCCGGTCACCCGCCGAACCGGTGATCGACCTCTTGCTACTTTGAGCAACCAGCTACACGGCGCCGGCGACGGCGCCGTGGCACTTCTTGTACTTCTTGCCGGAGCCGCAGGGGCAGGGGTCATTGCGACCGATTTTGACGTCCTTGCGGACAACGGTGGCGCTTGCCGGTTCCGCGGTCTTTGCCGGGGCGGTGAATTCGAAGCGCTTGGCGGGGGCTGCCTGCCTGCGGCGTTCTTCGGCGAGTTGCTCTTCGCTCACCGGCTCGAGGCGGAAGAGGGTCTTGATCACCGTGTCTTCGACCTGGTCCTTCATGCCCAGGAAGAGGTCGTAGCTTTCCTTCTTGTACTCGTTCAGGGGATCGCGCTGGCCGTAGCCGCGCAGGCCGATGCCTTCCTTCAAGTGGTCGAGGGCCAACAGGTGGTCCTTCCACGAATGGTCGGCGACGCGCAGCATGATGTCGCGTTCGAACATGCGCATCAGGTCGGCGCTGAATCGCGCCTCGCGCTGGTCGTAGCGTTGCTCGACCTGCTGGTTGAGCACCGTCCGCAGTTCGTCGATACCGAAATCGGTGAGCTCGAAATCGAAGCTGTTGGCGTCGAGGTTGAAGTAGGCCAACAGGTCGGTCTTGATGCCATCGAGGTTCCAGTCGCGGGGGTCGACCTTCTCCGGGCAGTGCGTGTCGACGACCGCATCCACGATGTCGCGCGTGATGCCGAGCACGTAGTCGCGGCCTTCGCGGCCCTCGAGGATGTCGCGGCGCAGTTTGTACATCGCCTCGCGCTGCTTGTTCATTACGTCGTCGTACTCGAGCAGGTGCTTGCGGATCTCGAAGTTGCGCGCTTCGACTTGCTTTTGCGAGCGCTCGATCGCCTTGCTCACCAGGTTGTGCTCGATGGCCTCGCCCTCTTCCATGCCGAGACGGCCCATCAGGCCCTGGATGCGATCCGAGCCGAAGATGCGCATCAGATCGTCTTCGAGCGAGAGGAAGAAGCGCGAGGAGCCGGGGTCGCCCTGGCGGCCCGAGCGGCCGCGCAATTGGTTGTCGACGCGGCGTGATTCGTGGCGCTCGGTGCCGAGGATATGCAGGCCGCCGGCGTCGAGTACGTCCTGGCGTTCGGCGACGCAGCCCGCGTCATAGCGCGCCAGCGACTCTTGGAACGCTTCGGGCTCGGTCTCCGGGTCAGCCTCGGCGCGCGCCAGGCCCGCGGGGTTGCCGCCGAGCACGATGTCGGTGCCGCGGCCCGCCATGTTGGTCGCGATGGTGACAGCGCCCTTACGACCGGCCTGGGCGACGATCGAGGCTTCGCGCTCGTGGTACTTGGCGTTCAAGACCACGTGCGGAACGCCCTTCCTCTTGAGCATCGTCGAGATCATTTCGCTCTTCTCGATCGACACCGTTCCGACCAGCACCGGTTGGCCGCGCTGGTTGCAGTCGGTGATCTCTTCGACCACCGCGTTCCACTTCTCGCGCGCCGAGCGATAGACCAGATCGGCGCGGTCGTCGCGGACCATGGGCCGGTTGGTGGGGATCACGGTCACATCGAGGTTGTAGATCTGCGCGAATTCGGATGCTTCGGTGTCGGCGGTGCCGGTCATGCCGCCGAGCTTCTTGTACATGCGGAAATAGTTCTGGAAGGTGATGGTGGCGAGAGTCTGATTCTCCTTCTCGATCTTCACGCCTTCCTTGGCCTCGACGGCCTGGTGGAGGCCGTCGGACCAACGCCGGCCGGGCATCATGCGGCCGGTGAACTCGTCGACGATCACGACCTGGCCGTCTTTGATCAGGTACTCGACGTCGCGCTGGTAGAGGTGATGTGCGCGCAGCCCCTGGTTGACGCCATGGAGGATCTCCATGTTGTCGATGTCGTAGAGGTTCTGGATGTTCATCAGCTGTTCGACTTTTTCGACGCCTTCTTCGGTCAACGTGGCGGTGTGCGCCTTCTCGTCGATCAGGAAGTCGCCGGTGGTGCTCTTGTTGCCATCCTTGTCCTCGTGCTCCTCGCCGCGGACGAGCTTCGGGATGATGCGATCGATGCTGTAGTACTTGTCGGTCGACTCTTCCGAGGGGCCGGAGATGATGAGCGGGGTGCGCGCTTCGTCGATCAGGATCGAGTCGACTTCGTCCACGATCGCGAAGTGGTGGGGGCGCTGCACCATGGACTCGAGGTCGAACTTCATGTTGTCGCGCAGGTAGTCGAAGCCGAGCTCGTTGTTGGTGCCGTACGTGATGTCCGCGGCGTAGGCGCGCTTGCGCTCGGCGTCCGGCAGGTCGTGCTGGATGATGCCGACCGTCATGCCGAGGAAGCGGTAGATGCTCGCCATCCACTCGGCGTCGCGTTTGGCGAGGTAGTCGTTGACCGTGACCACGTGCACGCCTTTGCCTTCGAGCGCGTTCAGGTAGACCGGCAGAGTCGACATCAGGGTCTTGCCTTCGCCGGTCTTCATCTCGGCGATGCGCCCCTTGTGGAGCGTCATGCCGCCGATCAACTGGACGTCGAAGTGGCGCATGCCGAGAGTCCGTCGCGAGGCCTCGCGGACGACGGCGAATGCGGGCACCAGAACGTCGTCGAGGGTCTTGCCGTTGGCCAGCTGCTCGCGGAATTCCACCGTTTTGGCGGCCAGCTGCTCGTCGGAGAGCTTCTGCAGCGAGGGCTCCAGCGCGTTGATCTGTTCGACCGAGGGCAACATCTTCTTGATGTCGCGCCCATGCTTGCTGCCAAAAATCTTGGTCAAAACCATATCGATCATGGGAAGTCTTTCCGGGAATCCGAGGGTGCGAGCGGGCGGATCAATTGAGGTCAGGCGTACGACGCGCTCGAGAAGGCGAGTTTAGCAGAGCCTCCATAAGGCCCCGGCGTCCGCCGCCGGCCTATTCCTGCAACGTCTTTCGGGTGAAGAAGATTCCCTCACGAGAGGGATTGGGGGGCGACCTAGGACGAGCCGCGACCGGCGTCGAGGATGTACGCGATCGGGTCGACCGGCTTGCCGTCCTGCCAGACCTCGTAGTGCAGGTGATAGCCGGTGGCGCGACCGGTGTTACCGACGAAGCCGATGACGTCGCCGCGCTTCACGTGCTGTCCGGGCTTCACGTTGATGCGGGACATGTGGCCGTAGTGCGTGGTGAGCCCGTAGCCGTGGGCGAGGAAGACCGCGATGCCGAGGCCGCCGGGAACCATGCCCGAGCGGGTGACCAGACCGTCGGCAGCCGCCAGAACCGGTTTACCTGCCGGCGCCGCGATGTCGATGGCCAAGTGGTTGGCGAGGTTGCCGTTGATGGGGTCGCGGCGAATGCCGAAGGCGCTGGTGACGATGCCCTTCACCGGGGCGATCGCTGGCGTTGCTGAAATCCAGCGACTGCGATCCTCTAGCCGCTGTTCGACCTGACTCAGGCTGCTCGACAGACTGTCGACTCGCACGGCGAGCGTGCGCAGGCCGTGCGCGTCGCTGTTGGCCGGAGTCTCCACACCGCCAACGCCGCCTTCGCCGCCGGACGGGGGATTCTCGAGGCCGGCGACGATAGCGAGCTTGCGGGTGCGGTTTTCGTATTCGCCGAGTTGCGAACGCAGGGCCGAGAGGCTCTGCTCGAAGGTGCTATTGGCCTGCTTGAGCTGCTCGTTCTCTTGACGGATGGACGCGAGCTCGTTCTGATCGAGTCGGGTGCTGAAGAAGGAGACCGTGATGAACGCGGCGGCGAGAGTTACGGCCGCGAAGGTGGACGCGATGACCCAGACCTGTCGATTGCTGATCCGCCACTTGCGGAACTGAGCTCGCTCGTGGGGGACGAGGATGATGGTGTGATGTTTCAGTTCCATCGTTCGGCAACGGGCAAAGCGGTATCGATTAACCTCCGGGACGACGACTCTTGAAGAGGAACCGCGATTTTCGCCCGGGAGGATCGCCTTGTCAAGTGGGGCGGACAGCGACCCGAAGACGCTGTGTTAGCGTGCCCGCGCCATGCGACGCCGCTTTATTGCCGCCTCCGCGCTGGCCCTCGTGGCGCTCGGTTTCGCGGTTGGATTGCAGCGTTTTCCCGCCTCGACGCCCCTCGGAGACGAGGCGACGGAAGCCCTGAAGATCGCCAGCCTGTGGCACGACCACGACCTTCGAGTTGACGCAGCCGACCTCGATCGGTCCTATCTAACTTTTCATTCGGGACCGGAGGGGCTGGTCCTGACGTCGACGGATGGCGGCGTGACGCGCCGTTTCGCCGGCCCGATTGCGTTCACTCTCCTGGCCTTGCCTTGGTACGCGGTATTTGGGTTCAAGGGCGTCGTCTTCTTCAATGCCCTGTTGATTCTCGGCGCTGCCGCGCTCGCCTGGCGGCTGCGGGACGGCGCTGGCGACGCCGGAGGCCTTTTCGCGGTCGGCTTTGTCCTCGGGTCCGCGGCACTCGGGTACGCGCTCCGGTTGGGGGCGCACGGCTTCGAGTTCACCTGTGCGTTCGCGGCCCTCGGGCTGTGGTGGCGCGAGCGTCGACTGACCAACGGCCGCTGGTCGCGATGGATTCTCGTGGGCACGCTCTTGGGCGTGCTGGTGCATCAGGAACCAATGGCCGCCTCGGTCGCGGCGGCGGTCCTTATCGATCTGCTGTTCCGACAGCGGGCCGCAAACTGGGCGACGTTGGTTGGCGCCCTGGCGCTATCGTGGGCCCTTCTGGGCGCCGGCCAGTCACGGCTCGCCGGCCAGTCCTTCGCGGAGTGGAGGAGCGGCGCTACCGAAGTTCGCGTCTTTTTCGATGCGGGTTCGTTGGATCGCGGCCTGGATGGGTTCTCGGAAGGGGTTTCTCTGAATGGACTGCGCGGGTTTCACGCCTTGGAGCGTCAGCCTCGGGTGGTGGCACGGAACCTGGGTTATCTGTTGATGGGCCGCAATTGCGGCATGCTCGCGTTCTATCCCTTTGCTGTCGCGGCGCTGTTGATGTTCGTACTCGGTCCCCGCGACCGCGTGCGCTGGCTTCTGGTGGCCGCGTTCGGCGCCGGGATGCTGGGCCTGGCGTTGCTGCGCACGGAGGCCTGGTCCGCGCCGATCGGCGATCTTGGGTTCACTCGTCTGGCGGGCCTCGTTCCGGCATTGTTCTTTCTCCCCGCCGGCGCGGTTCGCCGACGCTGGCTCATGTTGGCCGCCGTGGCGGCTGGGTTTTGGGTGCTGCCTGCGTCTCTGCCCCGGTTCGAGAGGGCTGGGCATGCCGCGGCGCCTTCGTGGTCACGGTCGGCTCTTCCGACCGAGCTCACTTTGCTTGGCGCACACCGGCTCGAGGCCTACGGCGCGAGATCTCAGGGCGACCTCACCTGGTGGTTACCCAAGCGCGAACTGTTCCTCGAAGAGAACCGGAGTCACGGCCTCTGGATGCAGGGCGGCGCGCGAGCGGAGATCTTCGTGGTCAGCCCGCGGGCGCTCGGTGAGCTCGAGTTCAAGCTCTATTCGTTCGCGAAAGACAACCAGGTGCGAGCGAGTTGTGGCCGACAGGAGGTCAGCGTGCGCTTCGACAGCGAGGCGAAGCGGTCCGATGGCGTCGCGATTCTCCTCCCAGTCGAACCGGTAGCCCGGGATCTAGGCGGCTTTTTTCCTGCCCCCTCGCACGAGTTCTACTATCGGGTCCTGCTCGATAGCAGTAGCGGGGCGATTCCCGTGCGAACCTGGCGTCACAACGCGGATGAACGCTACCTCGGCGTGTTCCTAAGCCTCGATGGTCAAGCTCCTTAGCAGCGGGCGGATCCGTTGGAGTCTGGCCGCGGCGGTCCTGCTGGTCTCGACCTCGGCGCACATTGGGTACTGGTACTGGCCGCGGGAACGCGAGGCGACGCCAGCCGGGGACGACGTTCCTGCTCGCCTGCTGGCGGACCAGGAGTTTCCCGAGGCGCTCTGGCTGGCCTTTCCTCATCAGAATCTCGGAGCCTTGGTGCGCGGCACCCCGAAGCCCGAAGAGTGGCTGCAAGCCGCGGCGCGCCTAGCCGGTACCACGGCGCCGAACTGGCCCCATTTCGGACCATTCCTTGCCCCGCCGGCGCGAGAAGTGTGCATCGCGGCCGATCCGGATCGACATCGCTTCGTCGCCGTAGCGCGGGTCTACCCGGTGCTGTCTGCCATCGCGCGTCTGGCCGGGAAGCTGGCGGGAAACCCCTGGATGGCGGGCGGCGAAGTGAGTCTGAGTGGGCGCCCAGCGCGAGTCGAGTGGCAAGGCACGCTCTGGTCTGTTTCGACCGAGACCTCCCCGCTGGAGCATCTGGAGAGGTCGAGCGGGCTGGCCCCCGCGTTGGCCTGGATTCGCCTGGCGACCGGCCGAGGCTTCGTTCCACCGGGGAGCTACCGCGTTTTCCGCAGAGGAGCGGCGCTCGAGGCGGAGGGCGGCGTCGCACCCGACCTGGCGGGCATTCCGAACCCATCCGGAGAGCCGCCGATCCTGCTTCTGGCTTCGGCGGGCAGTGCGGCGGACGGGCTGAGCAGGGGAGCGTTCGTGCTCTACGGCGGGCGGGCGGGCGAGGCCCTGTCGTTGCCGCATCTCGCGGCGCTCCGCGAACCCGGAGCCAAGGGGTGGAAGCTCCCCGGCGCGGCGGCGGCCGATTGGCTTGGAGGCGTGCGCGATCGGCCGATCGCGGGGGGCCTCGAGCTGACCGCGCTCGACTCCCGCGCGGCGGAGCTCGCCGCGAGCTTGGCGCCCTCGTTGGGGCCTTGGCTTGATCCGGCGCGACCTGGGGCGCCCTCGCTCGCGGCCCGGATCGACCTCGCCGCCACTCTCGGGGAACTCCACGCCATGAACGCCGCCTTGGCGGCCATCCCGATTCTCTCGCGGAAGGAAGCCGAGCGCTGGCGGGATGCCGAGCGCCTCCTCGCGCCGTTCGCGCCGGCAGGGGAGCTCGCCTTCTGGGCTTCGGCCGAGCCCCCTGGTCTCCGCCTGAGGCTAGGGCGTAACTGAGCGACACAATTTGACAGCAGCCATGGTTTCTCATAGCGTTAGCTTTCCGGTCGAAGGACGGGAGGACGTATGAAAATCCGCCTAGACCAGGTCAGGTTCGAGCCCTTCCGGTGGCAGGAGACCTGCGAAGTTGCACTCGAGTCGCTCCAACGCCCTGAAGTGCTGACGCTCAGCCCGGTGACGTGGCGCGGGCAGGTGACCTACGCCGATCCGGCATTTCACTTCAAGGCGAGGTTGGGGTACGAGCAGACTCTGACTTGTAACCGCTGCCTCAAGCTGGTTGAGGAGAAGGTGGCGAGCGACATCGAGTTGATGATCTTCGCCTCGGCGCCGAAACCGACGTCTGGTGAGCACGAGTTGCACGAGAACGATCTCGGGGTGCTGTACCTCCCCGATGAAGTGTTGGAAACCGAGCCGTTGATGCTCGAGCAGCTGTTGTTGAATTTGCCGATGAAGCCGCTTTGCCGCGAGGACTGCGCTGGGTTGTGTCTCACCTGTGGCGCGGATCTGAATCTCGGGCCCTGCGGTTGCGAGCAAAAGGTGGTGGATCCTCGCTGGGGACCGCTTGCCGCCTTGCGCGAACGCATGAATGATCGCGACTGAACTTGATCCCCCTGATTCGATTGATTTCAAGGAGTTACTACGATGCCGAATCCCAAGCGACGCCACTCGAAGGCCCGCCGTGACAAGCGCCGGGCGCACGATGCGCTCAGCACTCCGGCCACCTCGATTTGCCCGAATTGCAGCGAAGCCAAGTTGCCGCACCGGGTCTGCACGCACTGCGGCCAGTACCGTGGCCGCGACGTCGTGCAAGTGAAGAACAGTCTCTAAATCCGTCGTCGTCGGGCCGCGCGCCTGGGGCCGCGCTCTATCCACGGAGGCGGCCTGATTTCATTTCTGGTGAGATCAACTTCATGAAGATTGCCGTCGACGCGATGGGCGGCGACCACGCGCCGCAGGAAGCCGTCGCCGGGGCCTTCCGCGCCGCGGTCGAGGACGGCACCGAAATCCTGCTTGTCGGCCAACCCGACGTAGTTACTGCCGAGCTCGCTCTGCTCGGCGACGCCAAGGGTCGGATCGAGGTGGTGGCCGCGGAGGAAGTCGTCGGCATGGACGAGCCAGCGATCACCCCGCTGCGCAAGAAGCGTCGCTCCTCCATTCGCATCTGTGCCGAGCTGGTGCGCGACGGCCGCGCCCAGGCCATGGTGTCGGCCGGCAACACGGGTGCCGTGATGATCGCGGCGAAAATGGTCATCGGCACCATCCCAGGAGTCGACCGCCCGGCGCTCGCCGCGGTATTCCCCAGCCGCTCGGGCCGCACGGTAGTGCTCGACGTCGGCGCCAACATCGACAGCAAGGCCGAGAACCTGCGTCAGTTCGCGGTCATGGGCCACTTCTATGCGCAAGAAGTGCTGCGCACTGCCACCCCCCGCATCGGACTCCTGTCGATCGGCGAAGAAGACGTCAAGGGCAATGACCTCACCAAAGAGGTCTTCCACGTGCTCAAGACGACGGGGCTCAACTTCATCGGCAATTGCGAGGGACGCGACTTCTTCAACGGCAACGTCGATGTCGTGGTCTGCGATGGCTTCGTCGGCAACGTCGTGTTGAAGGCTGCCGAATCGATGGCCGGATTGTTCGGGCAGATGCTGCGCGATGGGCTGTCGAAGAGCCTGCGCACCAGGATCGGCTATGCGCTCGCGAAACCCGCGTTCGACGAGTTCCGTCGTCAAGTCGACTACACCGAATACGGCGCGGCGCCGTTGCTCGGGCTCCAGGGCGGTTGCTTCATCGGCCACGGCAGCTCGAACGCCAAGGCGGTAATGAACGCGGTGCGACGCGCCGTGGAGTTCTCCGCCGCCGAGCTGCACCAGAAGATCGGCGCCAAGGTCGCCGAGCTCCAGAAGTACGACTTGGGGGGCTGAGCACTTGGCAAAGATCGCCTTCGTGTTTCCAGGGCAGGGCTCGCAGAAGCCGGGCATGGGGAAGGGTTGGCACGATGCGTTCGCCGTCGCGCGCGAGACCTTCGCGCAAGCCGACGCGGCGCTGCGCGAGCCGCTCTCCCAACTCTGCTTCGAGGGCCCCGAGGCTCGTCTTCAGTTGACGGCCAACACCCAGCCGGCGATCTTGGCCGTATCAACCGCGATCGCTCGAACGCTCGAGAGCGCCGGCTATCGGCCGGATGTCGTGGCCGGTCACAGTCTCGGGGAGTATTCGGCTTTGGTCGCCGCCTCCGCGCTCGACTTTGGTGATGCTCTCCGCCTGGTACGGCAACGAGGCGAGCTGATGCAGGCCGCCGTGCCCGTCGGAGTCGGCGCCATGGCCGCGATCCTCGGCTTGGATGCCGAACAGGTCCTCGCCGTGGCCATGGCTGCGAGCTCCGGCACCGAGCTTTGCGCGGTCGCGAACTACAACTCTCCGGAGCAGACGGTCATCGCCGGCCACCAGGCCGCGGTTGAACGCGCGATGGTACTCGCCAAGGAGCGGGGTGCCAAGCGGGCGCTGCCGCTCCCCGTATCGGCGCCGTTCCACTCCCCGTTGATGCGTCCGGCTCGCGAGGGCCTCGCGCCGAGGCTCGCGGCGACGTCGTTCTCCGCTCCGTCGGTTCCGTTGGTCTGCAACATCGATGCGGAGCCGGTCAAAGACGGCGCCGCGGCCCGTGAGGCGTTGGTTCGCCAAGTCGATGGCCCGGTGCGTTGGGTGGAATCCGTCCGTTTCATGGTCAACGAGCTCGGCGTCGACCGCTTCGTGGAAGTCGGTCCGGGCGCGGTGCTCTGCGGTCTGATCAAGCGGATCAGCCCCGAGGCGAAGACCCTCAGTCTGGCGGAGCCCGAGTCGCTCGCGGCGCTGGGCGCATTCGTGGCCGGGTAAAGAATTTCCAGCATTCTTCGAGGAGGCACGATGTTCCGATTGGACGGCAAGACGGCACTGGTGACCGGCGCGTCGCAAGGTATCGGGGAGGCGATCGCCCGCCAGCTGGCGCATCAAGGCGCCGCAGTGGTGTTGGCAGCGCGCAACGTCGAGAAGCTGGAGGCGCTGGCCGCGGAGCTGCGCTCGCGCGCGGCGCGCGTGCACGTGCTGAGCCTCGATCTCGCCGATTCGGCGGAGATCCCGGAGCGTCTGAAGACGCTGCCCGAGGATTTCGCCGCGGTCGACATCCTGGTCAACAATGCCGGCATCACGCAGGACAATCTGCTGCTTCGCATGAGCCTCGAGCAGTGGGACGCCGTACTGCGCACCAACCTGACCGGCGCCTACGCGATGACCAAGGACATGGTGCGCGGCATGATGAAGCGCCGCTACGGCCGCGTGATCACGGTGTCCTCGGTGGTCGGCTTGATGGGCAACGCCGGGCAGGCGAACTACGCCGCCGCCAAGGCCGGGCTGATCGGTTTCAGCAAGTCGCTGGCGCGGGAGCTCGGTTCGCGAGGCATCACGGTCAACGTGGTGGCCCCGGGATACATCGAGACCGCGATGACCGCGGCGCTTCCCGAGGCGGCACGCAAGGGTCTCTCCGATGCGATCGCACTGCAGCGGTTCGGCGTGGTCGACGACATCGCATCGGCGGTGGTGTATCTCGCGAGCGACGAAGCGGCCTATGTCACTGGCCACGTGCTGAACGTGTCCGGCGGCATGTACATGTAGGGTTTGGCCCTGCGGCTCATCTCCTCGACTTGGGGTGGCGCCCTGGCTTGAACTCCCTGCGCTGCGGGGATTAACGCTCCGGGAGTCCAAGCCAGGGCGCCACCCCAAGTCGAGGAGATGGCGTCGGCGGCGCGCGAGTCCCCTATAATTTACCGATGATCTTCAGTCTAGGGAGCAGGGTTTGAACGGCATCGGCTCGAGCCCGCCGCGGCCGGATGGATGGGCCAAGGTTTCTGGCGCGGCGCTCTACGCCGACGACCTCGAGCCAAGCGGCCTCTGGTTCGGGGCTACGGTGCGCAGTCCGCATGCGCACGCGGTGGTGAGTTCGATCCGCTACGACCCGAGCGTGGTGCCCGAAGCGGTCTTCGTGACCGCGGGCGATCTTCCGGCGGTCAATGGCATTCAACTCCTCGACGACTCCTGGCCCATCCTCGCCGACCGCCTGACCCGACACGTCGGCGAGCCGGTGGCGTTGGTCGCCGCGCCCAGCCGGCTCGACGCGCTCCGCGCCGCCCGAGCGGTTTCGGTCGAGTATGAAACCCAGACCGCGGTCTTCTCGCTCGAGGACGCCGAAACCCTGCCGCCGCATTCGAGCCTGTCCTTGGGCTGCGGCGACGTCGATCGAGCGTTGGCGAGCGCCGCGTCCATTTTGGACGGTGAGTACCGCACCGGCCACCAGGAGCACATCTACATCGAGTGCCAGACTATGACCGCGTGGTTCGACGGCGAGACCGTGGTGGCCGAGGGCTCCATGCAGTGCCCGTACTACATCCACAAGGCCCTGGTTCATGCCTTCGGCCTGCCCGCGGAACGGGTTCGCGTTCTCGCCAACACGGTGGGCGGCGGCTTCGGCGGCAAAGAGGACTTCCCGAGCGCACTCGCCATCCACGCCGCGCTGCTCGCGCGCGCTTGCGGCCATCCGGTGCGCCTCGCCTATGACCGGCACGAAGACATCGTGGCGACCACCAAGCGGCATCCTGCCCGCGTGCGAATCGTGAGCGGAGTCGACCGCCAAGGAGCCCTGCTCGGCCTCGATATCGACATCGTGCTCGATGGCGGCGCGTATAACACGTTGTCGCCGGTCGTGCTCTCACGCGCCGCGCTCCATGCGGCCGGACCGTATCGCTGCCCGAACGTACGCGTGCAGGCGCGCGCCCTGCGGACCCACACCGCTCCCAACGGTGCCTTCCGCGGCTTCGGCGCGCCGCAGGTGCAGTTCGCGATCGAGCGCCACATGGACGGGATTGCGCGTGCCGTCGGCTGCGATCCGTTCGAGATTCGGCTGCGCAACGCACTCGAGCCGGGGGATCGCCTGCCGACGGGACAGGTGCTCGATGCCAGCACCGCTGCCCGGGCGTGCCTGGAGGAAGTCGAGCGCCGCACTGGGTTCCGCAAGCTATGGCGCGAGGCCGAGGATCGGCGGCGCACGGATCCGGCGGCAGCCTGTCGCGGTGTCGGACTCAGCCTGTTCTTCCACGGTGCCGGATTTACCGGCAACGGTGAGCGCAACATGCAGTCTCCGGTCGGCGCACGTCTGCTCGACGACGGGCGTATCGAGGTGCTGACGGCGATGACCGACATGGGACAGGGCTGTGTCGCGATCTTTCCGCAGATTGCGATCGCGGCCGGCGGTTTCGAGCCCGACGATGTCGTCTTCGCGCCCCCGGATACGGCCTTGGTTCCGGATTCCGGACCGACCGTGGCCTCGCGCACGACAATGATCGTCGGCGGCCTGATCGCGCAGGTCGCGAGCGAGATGGCCGAGCGCGTCTTTTCGTGGTGGCGGTCGAGTCATTCGGGAGTGTGGATGACCGACGAGAACGGGCGGCTGCGGCCGCTAGGCGTCACCTTTCGGGAGGCGGCGCGCAAGTACCGTCAAGAGGTCGGCGGGATCGAGATCACGCGGAGGAACCAGCCGCCCGCCTGGCAGGAGTTCGACGACAGTGCGTATCGGGGCGCCGCGTATCCGACCTTCTCCTGGGGCGCCGACGTCGTCGAGCTCGAAGTCGATCGCGACACCTTGGCGGTGATGCCGACGCGAGTCACCTCGGTGTGCGAGGTCGGTCGCGTCATCCATCCCGTGCTGTGCGCCGGACAAATCGAGGGCGGCACGCTGCAGGCCTTGGGCTACGCGCTGCTCGAGGAGGTCAAGATGGAGCACGGGCGCTACCTCAACGACCGCCTGGCGACGTACATCATTCCGACCATCCAGGACACGCCGCCGATCGCGGTCCACCTGCTCGAACGCCCCTGGGAGGGCGGCCCGTTCGGCGCCAAGGGCGTCGGTGAGCTGCCGATGGACGGCGGCGCGCCGGCCGTGGCGCAGGCGATCGAGAACGCCTCCGGGCTGATCCCGAACGAGATCCCGGCGACGCCAGAGCGCCTGTTGGGCTGGCAACGGAGCGGTCGCTGCGTCGAGGCCGCGCGATGAATATCGAGTGCACCGTGAACGGTCGCAGTGTCTCGTTGGCAGGCGAGCCGATGGACCGCCTGCTCGACCTGCTGCGCTGGCAGTTGTCCCTGACCGGCACCAAGGAGGGTTGCGGCGAAGGCGAGTGTGGCGCCTGCACCGTGTTGATGGACGGCGCCCCCGTGGTGAGCTGCTTGGTGCCTTTGATGCAATGCGCGGGACGCTCGATCGAGACCGTCGAGGGCGTCGCGATGGGCCCGCAGCGCGAATTCCTGGAGCGCTTCGTGGCGCTGGGCGGCGTTCAATGCGGCGCTTGCACTCCGGGGGTTGTGGTCACGGCCTGCGCGCTGCTGCGCAGCAATCCCAAGCCGACGCGGGAAGAGGCCGCTCGCGCCCTGGCGGGCAATCTCTGTCGATGCACGGGCTACGAGGGGATCCTGCGCGCCGTGTGCGACGAGGAACCGCGACCATGACCGCGGCGCTCTCGCCCCGCAGTCTCGCGGAAGCGCTCCGGTGGTTCGGCGACGAGCCCTCATCGAAGCTCGTGGCCGGCTGCACCGATCTTATGGTAGCCGACACTCTGCGCCGATCCGAAATGCCGCGAGTGATCGACCTGCTCTCGGTTCCTGGCTTGGCGGACGTCCACGACACCGGCGCCTTCCTCGAGATGGGGGCGACAGCGACCTTTGCTGCCCTGGGACAGAATGCGGTGATTCGACAGTGCTTCCCGGCCCTGTCCGACGCAGCCCGGGCGGTGGGAGGCTGGCAGATCCAAGCTCGCGCCACGATCGGCGGGAATATCGCGAACGCCAGCCCTGCCGGCGACTCGCCGCCGGTCCTGCTGGCGCTGGATGCGACCGTCGTCGCCGCGAGTACCGCCGGAGAGCGCGAGATTCCGTACGACCAGTTCCACGTGGCGTACCGCAAGACGGCGCTGCGACCGGGAGAGCTGGTGCGCGCGGTGCGCCTACCCTGGCCGGTGCCGGGATCCAGGCAGGCCTTCCGCAAGGTGGGCACCCGGGCCGCGCAGGCGATCAGCAAGATCGCCGTGGCGATGAGCGTTCGAATAGAGGCGGGAAGAATCGTCGAGGCGCGAATCGGCGCCGGGAGCGTTGCCGCGACGCCGATTCGGCTACGCGCCGCAGAGACCGCGGCGATCGCGAACGCGGTGAGCGAGGCTCTGGCCACCGCCGTCGGCAAGGCCGCGGCCTCGGAAGTGCGGCCGATCGACGACGTACGCTCGACAGCGGAGTATCGGAGCTTCGCGCTCGAGCGGGTCGCGCGCCGCTTGGTGTTGGAGCTCGGAGGACTCTCTTGAAACAGGACGGACGCGTCGAAACCGAGTTGGCCGGCGCGTTGGCGCGAGTCGAGTTGCTAGGCCGGGAGTACTTGCGGCTGTTCCCGGGCGATGCCGGCCAGCGTCAGCCTGTGCACACCGTCTACGGCGGCGCGCACCTCTTTAAGGCCGACACGGCCAAGCGCTTGGGCGAGCTCGCATTGCGTTCACTCGACGATTGGGCACCGGATGCGGAGACTCTGGCCAACGTCGTGGGTGGGGAATCGAGTCGCGCGGAAGCACTCCGCGCTCGTGTCATCGAGAAGCTTCGCCGCGAGCCAGTCGAGGATTTTCGGATCGATTTCGAGGACGGCTACGGCAACCGGAGCGACGCCGAGGAAGACGGGCACGCCGAGTCCGCGGCCCGCGAGGTCGCCGCCGGCCTCGCCGCCGGCACCCTGCCGCCGTTCGTGGGCATTCGTATCAAGCCCTTCACGATCGAGTTGGCTTCGCGTTCGCTCAGGACGCTGGATCGGTTCCTCGGCGCCCTGGTCGCGGCTTCTTCCGGCGAGCTGCCGGACAACTTCGTCGTCACGCTCCCGAAGGTCGTGGACCCCGGCCAGTGCGCCGTCCTCGCCGATGTGTTGGACGCGATCGAGGACGCGCAGGGTCTGCGACGGGGCAAGATTGCCGTGGAAGTCATGATCGAGACCACGCAATCCGTGATCGATTCGACGGGTCGTTGCGCGGTGCGCGGTCTGGTCGAAGCTGCGCGTGGGCGTTGCCGCGGCGCGCACTTCGGCACGTACGACTACACGGCCGCTTGCGATATCACCGCCGCCCATCAGCACATGGCGCACCCGGCTTGCGACTTCGCCAAGCACGTCATGCAGGTGACGCTCGCGGGAACGGGAGTTTGGATCAGCGACGGTGCCACGAACGTTCTTCCGGTGGTGGTGTCAGAGGGTCCCTTGCGGGTGGCTGATCGTGAGGGCCAGCGGGCCTCGATTCATGCGGCATGGAGACTGCACTCCGAGCACGTGCGGCGCTCCTTGGTGCAGGGGTTCTACCAGGGTTGGGATCTGCATCCCGCACAGCTCGTCACGCGCTACGCGACGCTCTACGACTTCTTCCTCGCTGGGCTGGATGCGGCGTCGGAACGTCTGCGCAACTTCGTCGGCAAGGCGGCGCAAGCGACGCTGGTGGGCGAGGTGTTCGACGACGCCGCCACCGGGCAAGGCCTGCTCAACTATTTTCTTCGGGCTCTCGCCTGCGGTGCACTCTCTCCGGATGAGGCGGTCGAGCGGAGCGGGCTTAGCCTCGAGGAGTTGCGCTCGCGGTCCTTCGCCGCGATTCTGAAGGCTCGGCGCGGGGCCTGAAGTCGAGTCCGAGGACCGCCTAGCGCTTGCGAACCGCGAGCCAAGGTACTCCGCGGTAGGAATCCGCGACCACCCAGGCGGCGGCAGTCAACGCACAGGAGTCGATGAATTCGCTCCATTGGAAGGCGTTGGGGTTCGGCGTGAGCACCATGGGCACCCAGATCAGCAGAGTGAACAGGCCCATCTGCGCCGCCGAGAGCGTGGCTGCTAGCCGCGCATACACGCCGAAGAGCATCGCCACGCCGGCCACAAGGAAGGCGGCGCCGGTGAATGCCGCCCAGCCCAGGTGCCACGGCATCCAACCCGGCACCAGCCCGGCCGTATCTTTGAGATTGATGAAGTGGGCCACCCCGAAGGGGATCAGGGCCAAGGCGTAGAGCGCCCTGGCGATGCGCAGGCCCTTGTCCCCGGTGGCGCCAGCGAACCAGACGTACAGAACCCACGCGGCCGCCGCCATCACCGCGGTGTCGCCGAACGACCACCAACTATCCAACACCTTCGGTTCCGTGAAGATGTGAGAGAGCCTAAACAGCAACAGCCAAAGCAAGAGGTAGGCGAGCAGCAGGCGGGAGGCGACGACTGCCGTGCGCCGCCAGAGCAGGCCTACGCCGGCCACCAGCGAGACCAAGGCGCAGAGATAGGCCAGTAGTTCGCGGCCGGGGAAGCCCTTGGGAACGCCGTACCATGTCGGAGTGAACTTGCCTTGGATCAGGCCCACGAGTCCGAGGCCGACCATGGCCGCAGCGAAGACCGCGTGGCCCGGACTCGCGATCCGTATCGCCCCTTCTCTCGTGCTCTGCATGTGACTCGCGAGTATCGCGCTTCGCGGCGGTCTGCAGTCTCAATTGTGGTCCGAGCGGCTGCTATCGCGATCCCAGTGCAGTCCAGCCTTGCTGGGGTCTGGTCTGTGCAGCGAGCGCCCGGTGCCGATCGGCCTTAGGGCCGTGACCAGGAGCGTCGAGAGCACGGCGGCTCCGATCACTGCATAGAGCGCGCGATAGCGGGCCTGAAAACGGCGAATGCTGTCGAAGCTCAGGCCCTCCGCCATCGTCTTCCACGACCAGTAGAGATGCGCTGGGTAAAGGCAACCGAGGATCGCGAGCTGGCCCGGGATGACGCCGGTTGCCGCCAGCGCGAACAGCTGAGCGTACGCCGCGGTGAAGAGCACGAGACCCGCGATGAAGGTGCGCCTCTTGCCGAAGGCAACGGCGTTGGTCGTGATGCGATTGTCCCGGTCGCCTTCGAGATCCCGCACCTCCTGGTTCAGGTGGCCGGCTGCGAACGCGAGTCCGCAGAACAACGCGAAGCCGATGGCCGGGCCGTCGATCGCCCGGAAGAGCGAGACCCCGACCAGGAAGTGCAACATGCCGCCGCCGATGTGCAGCACCGAGCTCAGAATCGGGACGCCCTTCAGGGGCGACCGCGGCCGCGAGTAAAGAGCGCTGAGGATGACGATGGCGGCAGCGAGCGCCAGGGGGCCCGGACCGAGGAAGCCGAAGAGGCCAAGGCTGGAGGCCAGGAGCGCGATCCCCAGCCGGCGGATGCCGTCGCGGCTCAGTCCCCGCGAGGCGAAGACGCCGGCCCTCTTGTTGACGTCGTTCAAGTCGGCGTCGACGCCCGCCCAGTCATTGATCACGAAGATGTGCGCCACGAGGAGCAGGTTCGCCAGCCCCAGGACTGGTAGCTCTAAGAGCCGCTCCGCAGTCACCTCGCGGAGGGCAAAGACGGCGCCGAGGAGTGGCGCGCCCTGCAGGGCCAGGATGTCGCGGTAGCGGATCCAGGATGCATAGGCACGGACCCTGGCGAGCGCGGCGTCGAGGCTACTGTCGTTCGCCGGCAGCACGCCGCTCCCGTGCGCTCGTGAGATAGAGCCGCAGCCAAAGCGCGTACCCGAAGTCCTCCGACCAGTAGTACCGCCTGACACCGGCCGAGAGATCGTTGTGGTAGAGCAACGGTGGCGTTTGGCGGACCGCGGCGAAGTTGTCGTCGGCGAGGCTGCGTAGAAGGTCGAGCCGCGCGCGGGACGCGGCGACCGACCCACTCTTCGCTGCCGGCGCGGTGAGCGACTTGGCGACTGCCATCCAGGTTTCCTGACCGGCCACGGTCGTCGTCAGCCTGCCCGATGGGAGGCGAAGGGCACAGCCCGCGCGCCCGAGGTCGGCCTGGCGCAGCAGTGGCACGAGAGGCGCCCGGTCGTAGTAGACCCAGAGCCGATCCTGCGCGAGCGCCGTGCCGAGGGCGCGACAGAGCGTGCGCGCGGCCGCTGGGTCCGCGTGGGCCAGGAACAGGTAGGCGTTCATTTGAATACCGACGTCGGTTGGGTTCGGATCCTTGCCCGGGTCGATGCACTCGTAGCGCTCCCGCGGCGCCAGCCACGTCCGGTAGAGGCCCGCATCGGTGCGATACCTGGCGAGAGCCGCGAGCGCGCGCGGCAACAACGCGCGATCCCCCGGCGCCAGCCGCCAGGCGAGCGTTGTGTCGTCCGTGTCGGGAGTGATCCGGCAGCCAAGGGTCCCCATCGTGGGCCCGTCGGGCAGTCCGTGATAGCGCACGAGCCCGTCGCCCTCGATCTGACCGCGCAGGTGGGCGCGCGCCTCGGCCAGGCTCGCTTCGAGGCCCACTTTCATTGCGATGGGCTCGAGCTGGTCGATCATCATCGCGGTGAGAAAAGTGTTCATCTCCGGATGTGGCGCCTCGAAACGCGTCACCCCGGTGTATTGCGTGAGCCAATAGCCCGCCTGCTGCTGGTGCGACCGCAGCAACGCCGCCGCCTTCCGCGCGGCCTCGGCGAGCGGATCGGTGCCGCTGTCGACCCGCGGTACGACCGGCGCACCCGCGGCGGCGACGGCAATCTCCCGCCAGGCGAACGGAATGGTGAGCGCGCTGTCGCGGAGCCGCGCGCGTACGACGAGGGCGTGCCTCCCTTCGCGCAGGCCGTGAGTATCGACGGCCAGCTGCCAGCCGGCGAGCGCACTGGTGTGCAAAACCGCCCGAACGTCTCGGCGGTCGATGAAGGCGTCGGTGCTGCTCCGCAAGCTGCCGTCGAGCGTCGCCTGGACAGCGCCCGGCGCGGCGTCACCCGCAAGCGCCCACCCTTCGAGGAGCAGCTGCGCGCCCGCCGTCACGGGCTCGGTCGGAAGGCCGTTTGCGGTGGCTCGATCGAGGGTGCCGCGCACCGCGATCTTGCGCCAAGGCAGGAACGCCGGATCAGGATGCGCCGGCGGGTGGCGCAACTCGGCGAGGATCGGCGAGTTGTTCGGCTCCCATGCCCCGCGCATTTCGTCGGGCCCGGTTGAGCCGGCAAAGATCGCCCGTTCGCTGGCGCCGGTGTACCAGAAGGCTCCCACACACTGCACCGCAATCGAGGCGCACGCGGCGAGCCCGAACATTGCACGGCCAAAGCCGCGCAGGGCGGCGAATGCCGGCGGAAGCAGCCATACCAGCAGCGGCAGGACATCGGTTAACCAGCGAGGCCCCCAGCTGTAGCCGCCTCGCCAATCGGCCTTGGCGTAGAAGAGCAATTGAGCGAGCGCGCCGAGGCCGATCGCCAGAGTCAGAGCACGGGCGCCCCGGTCGCGCCAGCCGTGCCGTATCGCCGCAGGCACCAAGAACAGGAACGGTGAGAAGACCAGCAGACCGCGCGCCGGGCTGAATAGCATGCCAGCCACGCCGGCGAGGAGTCCGAAACGAAAGAAGTCGCCACGCCCCGGAATGCCATACCCGCCGAGGAGATTCCCTGCCACGGCCAGGTTGTAGACCAGCACCAGACTGAGCGGCAGAGCGGCGCCCGCGGCGATCCACCATGCCTTGCGCCCGGCCCAATGTGTTCCGTAGAGAGCCAGCGGCGCCGCGAGAAGAACGTCGGGCGGACGGTTGCACGCGATCAACCCGAGAACCGCCCCGGCGACAAGGGCTCTCGCGGTGGTGCACCCGCCGGTGAGCAGCAGCAGTGCGCCGACTAGTAGCAGCTCTGCCAAGCCGTGCTGCCAGAGCGCCTGGCTGCCGATCATCCAAGTGTTCGTGCCGAGCGCGAAAACCAATGTGAGGATCGCCGCATCGACCGGCGGGGCTCGACGTCGCAACAAGACATAGAACAGACCCGCCGCCAACGCGGCGAGCAAGGACGCGGTGAGTTTCTCCATCACGATGGCGACATGCTGGAGGCGCCATTCCGTCCAGCCTCGCCAATGGAGGTAGCCGACCGCTGGAAGATAGAGCGGCGCGACGACCAGCGGGACGACGACCGGATACAGCGAGATCGAGTGACCATTGCGTCCAGGGACGATCCAGAAGGGGCGAAGCGCGCCTTCGCTCACGGCGTCGCGCAGACGGTCGAGTAGAAGACTGCCGTGCTGCCAGATGGCGAACGGTTGGTAGCGCGCCGGCAAGGTGTCGCCGGCACCGATGCCGCGCAGGTTCGAGTTGTAGATCAGCAGGCAGAGGAGCGCCAGCAGGACGCTCGCCCGCACGTCCCGGCGCGGCAAGATCATCACGAGGAGGCGAACGGAGGTTCGTTTGGGCGGCGGTGGAGGCGGTAGATGGCCTCGGGAGCGAGTGCGTTCGTGGGCCGCTTGATGACTTCAACATAGTACAGACAGCGGCTCGTGGGAAGAAAAGTGAAGCCCGTCTATTCTTCTCGACTACGAACCGACCCTGCTCATTGTCCGTCAGGCGGTTGCCATAACTCGACCTTGTTCCCCTCGGGATCGATAACCCAGCCAAACCTCCCATACTCGGATTCGTCTATCGGATCGAGCACATTGCAGCCTTCTTCCCTCAAGGCCTTGAGCAAGGCGTGGAGGTCCTCCACTCGGTAGTTGACCATGAAGGACGCAGAGCTCGGAGCAAAGTGACTACTTTCTGGCGGATCGATTGACCAGGCAGTTGTACCTGCGACAGGTTTGCCCTCGGCGTCGGTCCAATCGAAGGCCGCGCCGCCCCAGGCTTGGACATCGATGCCCAAGTGCCGCTTGTACCAAGCCTGCAGTGCTGGAGCGTCTTTGGCCTTGAAGAAGATGCCGCCGATGCCAGTGACTCGTTTCATGGGACCTCCGATGCGCAGTGGTGGGGAAGAGACGTCAGACGGCCTCCGTTCGGCGTTTGCGGCTGAGGACACCTGCCGCGGTCAGCGTGAACAGGAGTCCAACCGGCAGAGGTTCGAGGAAGGTGAAGGCGATGTTCAGCAGCGGATTCTTGTACATCTCCTTGAAGTCCGCCATCTGCTTGGTCACTTCGGCGAGCTGCGCGTCCGTGGCGCCGGACTTTTTCGCCTTGTCCAGCGAATACGCCGCGTATTTGTCGACGAAATCGGGCATGAACTTGTAGTAGACCACCTGCCAGGTGGCCACGTAGCAGGTGCTCGCGATCGCCGTGATCATGAGGCCGACCTTGAACGCCCGACTAAAGGTCACCGATCCGCCGGCCACGTTATCCCGATACGATTTCACTCCGAAGAACACCATCAGGAAGGCGAGCACCATCGACGTATAGCCGACGATGTAGCCCGCCTTGCCGAAGCCGATCTGGTCGTGGAACTGCAAGGAAATGACCATCATCAGCGACATCATGGCGCCGGCAATGAGTCCGAAGGTCAGCACGATCTTTCGCATGGCAGCTCCGAAGAGATTGAG
>JBDTNL010000061.1:0-24286 GCA_039933785.1 Acidobacteriota bacterium | reverse complement strand
GCAAAGCGGTCGGCGCCACTCGGCACCGAGCAGGCGAGCTCTTGCCAGACCACCGGGACCAGGCGTTCCACCTCGGCGGTTTCGACCGTCATGCCGTGACGAAGCAGCACTTCCGAGTAAATAGCGCCCAGGCGTGGTGAGTGGATCAACGTCCGTGTGACGTCGAAGCTCACGGCACGAAGCTCCGCTCGATCGCTTCTCACGGGGTGCTCCGCAACAACAGGTGGTAGAACGCCGCGATCACCAGGGAGTGAGTGATTGCACCCTGCGCAACAAGGGTCGAGATCGCGGCTAGGGGTACGGTCTCGATCTCGATCTCCTCTTCGCCGTCTCCGGCGGCTTCACCGACCCATACGAGACCGCTGGCGAGAAATGTCGAGCAGCGATTGCTGATGAACGCCGGATTCGGATGCACCTCACCGAGCAACTCCACGGCGCTCGCCCGATAGCCGGTCTCCTCGAGCAACTCGCGTTCGGCCGCGGCGCGCGCCGACTCCCCAGGATCGACCATGCCGCCAGGGATTTCCAAGGTCGGCGCACCGAGCCCGAAACGCCATTGGCGAACGAGCAGCACCCGTTCGTCCGGGAGCAGGGCGATCACGTTCACCCAATCCGGAGCCTCGAGGACCAAGGCCTCGCGCTTTGCACCTTGGGCTTCGAGCGCCTGGCGCTCGAGGCGAAACAGGCGATGGTCGAACAGCACCTCGCGCCGCGCAACCTGCCATTCATGCATCAGAGGCATGCCTCACGACGATACCTCAACAGGAGTGCCGCGCTGGTCCGTTGGATCGCCGCCTGATATGTTCGTCGATCACATGAGTCCCAGTGCGCGCGTGGCGGCCAGTGGCGCCTCGTTCTCCGCTTGGATGGTCCTGCTGCTGTCGGGTCATCGTTTCGGCGGCGCCATCTTCGTTTTCCTGCTGGCGGCCGTGGGGCTTTTTCCATGGAAGGAGGCTCGAAAGTGAACACTCGACGAATGCTCGGAATCGCGCTCTTGGTTGCAGGGATCCTGGGATTGGTTTACAAGGGATTTACCTATACCAAGAACACCAAGGAAGCGAAGATCGGCCCGCTGGAGTTCAGCCTCAAGGATAAGGAACACGTGGATGTTCCGATGTGGCTCGGCGTCGTCGCGATCGTCGCCGGCGCTGGACTGTTGCTCTCGGGCAAGAACTCGTAGCCCGAGGCGCCGAGGCGGTGCGAGCGTCAGCCGTCGTCTTCGGCGCTGACCTCGGCCGCCCGCGCCTCGACCGGATTGCGCAGTACGCCGACGCCCGGGATCTCTACCTCGAGGACATCGCCGTCCGCCAGCCGCCCCACGCCCGCGGGCGTCCCGGTGAGTACGACGTCCCCGGGCTCGAGCGTCATGATGCGAGAGATGTAGACCAGCAGGTCGATCAACCCGAAAGCCATCTCCCGGGTATGACCTCGCTGGCGTTCGGCTCCGTTCAGGCGCGTCACCACGGTCACATCTTCGGGATCGGCGTCGAGTCGAATGGCCGGGCCCAACGGACAGAAGGTGTCGAAGCCCTTGCCGCGCGTGAACTGCACGTCGCGCTTCTGCAGATCACGCGCCGAAACGTCGCAAGCGCAGGTCACTCCGAGAATCGCCGTCCTCACCGTCTCCCTGCTCGCGCGGTAGATGCGATCGCGCACCACGACCGCGATCTCGCCCTCGTAGTCGACTTGCGCACTCTCCGGCGGCAGGATCACCGGCGCGTTCGGGCCGATCATGGATGACGGCGGCTTGAGGAACAGCATCGGCTCGGTCGGCATCGGGTTGCCCAGTTCCTCGGCGTGCGCGCGGTAGTTGCGGCCCACGCAAACGATCTTGCTCGGAGCGACCGGCGCCAGGAACACCGCGGTCTCGCGGTCGACCGCGCGTCCGAGCTCGAATCCGCCGGGGCGCGTCGATAGCGGGTCGCAGTGCAAGAGCCGCAGCTCGCCGGTCTCGTTCTCGGCGACGGCATGAAATCCTTCGGGGCCCAACCGATAGAGCAGCATGGGAAGAATTCTATCGGGGACAGGTGGGCTACTTCAAAGAACCTCTCCCCTCTGCGCTCGCCTCGAGCGCCCGCCGCGCTCTTCCCGAGAGCAGCGTCACCAGCAGAGACCCGGTGAGATGGTTCTGGTCGACGTACACCTCGGTGTCGAAGGTGCGCGTCAGGTTCTGGTACGTGAAGACTTCGGCCGTCGGCCCCTCGATCAGCAGCTGCCCCTCGCGCAGCAACGCGATTCGGTCGCAGTACTCGGCCGCCAGATTGAGATCGTGGAGCACAGCCAGGATACTCACGCCCTGCGCCGCGAGCTCGCGGACGAGCTCGTACATTTCCACTTGGTGGCGAACGTCGAGGAAGCTTCCGGCCTCGTCGAGCAGCAACACCCGCGGCTGCTGCGCGAGCGCCCGCGCGAAAACCACCCGTTGGCGCTCGCCGGCCGAGAGGTCGAGAATGCTGCGCCGCTCGAGGTCCGCGGCGCCACAGCGAGCCAGGGCTTGGCGGGCGAGGTCGAGGTCCCTCTCGGACTCGAAGCGCAACCCTTCGAGGTGAGGATGGCGGCCCATGAGTACGGTTTCGAGCACCGAAAACGGGAAGGTGAAAACCGGCTCTTGCGGCACGACCGCGAGCTGTCGCGCCACCGCGCGACGGGAGAGGCGGCGCAGACTCTCGCCGCCCAGCAACACGTCGCCGCGGTACTTCGGAAGCAGCCCAGCGAAGATTCGTAGCAGAGTGCTCTTCCCTGACCCGTTCGGGCCGAGCAGGCCCAAGACCTGGCCTGGCGACGCGTTGAGACTCACGCCGCGGAGGATCTCCCGCGGCGCTGCGCCGCCGTACGCGAAGCTGATGTCGCGGCCCTCTAGACCCACGCCCCCCGCCTCAGCCACGGTTCACCGCGCCGCCCCGGGCACGCAGCAAGTAGAGAAAGAACGGTCCTCCAATGAGGGCGGTGATCACACCGACTGGCAGCTCGCTAGGGGCTGCCACGGTCCGTGCCATGAGATCGGCGAGGACCAGGAAGCTTGCGCCGCCCAGAAACGCAACCGGCACCAATACGCGGTGATCGGGGCCGAGAATCAGCCGCAAGGCGTGCGGCACCACGAGCCCCACGAAGCCAATGAGTCCCGCGACCGAAACCGCGATCGCGGTGAGCAGGGAGCCGAGTACGAACGCCTTGCGCTTGAGGCGTTCGGTATCGACACCGAGCTGCGCGGCGCTCTCTTCACCCAAACTCGCGACGTTGAAGTCTCGCGCCATGCGCCAGAGCACGGCGCAAACCACCATCACGACAGCGGCGACGGCGCCCACGTGTGCGAAGCCCAGCGAGGGGACCTGACCCATCAGATAGAAAACCATGGCGTGCAGCTGCTCGAGCGACGCAATGCTCTGCACGAAGAAGATCACCGCGCCACTGAAGGCGTTGAAGATCGCTCCCGAGAGCAACAGGGTGTACACCGCCAGGTGGCCATCGACCGTCGCCACGCGCTCGATCACGACCAGCGCGCCGAGCGCGCCCAAGAAGGCGAAGCCGGCGACCCCGATTTCACCCATCAGACCCGGAGCGCGCCCGAGGCCGACCAAGAGCGCCGCGACACCGCCGAGGCTGGCGCCGCCGGAAACACCCAGCACGTAGGGATCGGCGAGAGGGTTCCGCAAGAGCGCCTGGAACACCACGCCGGCGACCGCGAGGCCGCCGCCGAGGACCGCCGCGAGGAGCACGCGCGGCAGTCGCACTTGCCAGAGGATGGCAGCCCCCGCGGAATCGAGGGCGCGGCCACGCAAGAGATCGAGCACCGGGACGCGGCCCGCTCCCAGGCTCGCGGCGAGCAGCAGGCACGCCAAGAGCACCAGCACGAGCGCGCCGAGCGCAGTCACGAGCGCTCGGCCGCGCAAGGGCTCAGCGCGTAACAGGCGACGCCTCCCGCGGGGGCCCGAGCTCTTCGGCGGTGGCCTCGCCGAAGATCTCGGGGTGCACGAGCTTGGCCATCAGTTGGGCCATCTCGCCGAGACGCGGCCCCGGCACTGAGATGCAGGCGGGATCGAGCGCATACACGCGACGCTCGGCCACCGCGGGGAGGAACGGCCACTGGGCCCAGGCTCCGAGCTCGCGCCCGAGCGGCAATCCAGGGCGGTTGTCGGCGCTGTCCAGGATCACCTCCGGACGGCGAGCCAGCATGGCTTCGAGTGAGACCTGTGGATAGGGACTGGTGGCGTCGGCCGCGATGTTCTCCCCGCCTGCCGCCCGGATCAGCGCATCGATGTGAGATCCCGGTCCAGCCACGTAGAGCGGTTCGCGGCCGACCGCGAAGAGAACGCGTTTGCGGAGGGCGCCGAGACTTCGTCGCCGCACCTCGGCGACCTGGTTCTCAATGGTGTGCACAAGGGCCGCGGCGCGATCTCCAGCACCGAGCTCCGCGCCCAAGCTCTTCATGGCCAGCAGAGTGCCATCGAACGTCGAGGTGTCGAGCTCGATGACCTGGATACCCAGAGCCCGCAGCTTGGCGAGCGAAGCCGAGCCCGCCACTTGGCGCGCGGTGACGAAATGGGTGGCGTGCAAAGCCAGGACGCTCTCGAGATTCGGCGCGTCGAACGCACCGATGCGCGGCAACTTGGCGAGCTGCCGCGGCTCCGACACGAAATCTCCGATGCCCACAACTTGCTCCGAAAGGCCAAGGGCTCCCAGCATTTCCGCCGCCGACGGGGCCATCACCACGATGCGAAGCCCCGGCGCCGGAGCGCTCGTCGATTCCTGACGAGCGCACGCGGCCCCGACCAGCAGGAGCGAGGCGAGAACAAGCCGCGTACTCTTGGCCATCATCTCAGAAACGTAGCGCGAGCCCCCCGACGAAGGCTCGTCTCGGACTGGGGTACCCGGCGATCTCTTGATAGCGCCGATCGAGCGCATTCTGGACCCGCGCATAGGGCTGCAAGAGCGGACTCCAGCGCCACGCAGCGCCGACCTCCAGCAGCGTGTAGCTCGGCAGGGCGATGTAGGGGTAGCTCCGCCGTTCCCCGGCGTAGCGCACGGTACTGCTCAAGGTCCAACGTTCCGGCGACCAGGCGAGCACCACACTGCCGTTCCACCGCGGCCGGTTGAGGAGCTCGGTGCCGTCATCGAGGTTCGTCGCATCGAGATACGTCGCGTTAGCGTGCACCGACCAGCATCCGGCTACATAGCCCACCTCGCCCTCGATACCCTGCGTTCGGGCCCGACCCACGTTCACACTGGTGAAGGTCGCGAAGTCGAAGTCGATGAGCTCGTGGAGGTCGTTGCGGAAGCCGGTCACCCGCACCGTCCAGGCTCCGGGCTCGAACGCCACGCCGAGCTCCGAGCCGCGCGAGGTCTCGGGTTTGAGATTCAGGTTGCCGCTGTAGGGAAAGTACAGCTCGCTGAAGGAAGGTGCGCGGAACGCTTCGCCATAGTTGGCCCGCAGGCTCCAGGAACCCGGCAGGCTCACCCGCACCCCCAGGCGCGGGCTGGTGTGAACACCGTATGCCTGGTTGTCGTCCCGACGAAGCCCGGCGTCCACAGTGTATCGGCTCGCGGTCCAGCTCATTTCGCCGAAGGTCCCCCAGTTGCGCCGATGGGTGTCGTCGAGATTGCTGCCGAAGACCGAGCCCGCGGTCACTTTCTGGAGCTCCCAGTCGCCGCCCGCGGACAGCGCCAGGCCTCCCTGGAGGCGATACGTCGCCGCGATTCGGCCTCGGTCGGCCTCGGTCTCGGTGTCCGAGCGCGTGAAGCCGAAAGCATCGCCGGGGTTCTTGTAAACCAGGTCGGTCGAGTTCTGCGACAACAGCCCCTCGATCTGCCAGGCGCCGCGATCGATATGCACTGGAATCGCGATCTGCGTGTCGTTGGCATCCTGCTGTTGGTGCGGCGTGAGTGTCGTGCCGCTCCGCGGAATTCCGATCGAAGATCTGTTCCAACGCGCCAGCACGGCCACGTTCATTCCGGGCGCGAACCTCCAACGGGCGTTCGCGGAGGCCTCGTCGGTGTCGTAAAAGTCGTTGGGCAGCTCGCCGTCACCGCGCTGGACGTGCCCGGTGAGGCCGAGCTCGAGGTTGCCGACCCGGTGACCCGCTACCAACGCGCCGCGGCCCCATCCCTTGTCGCCGCCCTCGAGTCGCAGGTTCACACCCTCCGGCGTTGCGCCGAGCACCTGCACAACCCCACCAAGCGCGGCGCTGCCGTAGACCGAGCTGAAAGGTCCGCGGACGACCTCGACGCGCTCGACGCCTTCCGTCGAGAGTGACGACCAATCGAATCCGCCGATGTAGGGCTCGTTGAGCGGTACGCCATTCCAAAGCACCAGCGTGTGGTTGGAGTCGGTGCCACGCGTGAAGAGCGACGTTGCATGTCCGACGGACCCAGACTGGGAGAACGCCAGGCCGGGCACGGTTCTCAGCACTTCAGCCACGGTGGTCGCCTGTCGTTCGGCGATTTCCTTGGCGTCGATCACAGTGACCGTCGCCGAGGTCTCGGTCTTGGTTTGCGCATCGACAGAGGCCGTCACGACGATCGACTCATCGAATACCGGTTGGGGGGCAGACTGCGCGAAGACCGGGAACGCTCCCCCGAGGAGCCCGGTCAGAAGGAGGAAACGGCGCACGGGCGACGTCCTTTCTGAAAACAGCGACGCCCCACTTCCCGCCGCGAGAATTCGAGGAGTCGGGAGAGTGGGGCGTGACCGGGGGATGAAGCAAGGCACCGGCGTGGCCGCACGACCGCTCCCCTCACCCCGGGGGATGGAAACGTCGGACGCTGGGCAGGTCTCCTGGCTTCCGGATCGTTCTACTCCCGGGCCTTCCCACTCGGGCAACCGTCTGAGTCACGCTGGAAGAGCTGCTCAGACGATCGCGCCGCGCAGTGGCATCGACCGGTTTCGTTCCCGGATACAGTGGCGGGGGCCGCGCCGGCATGTCACCGGCTTCCCTCTTCGACCCGCGACTTCGCGGGTCACCACAGCGTCGGTTTTGTCAAAGAGCCGGCCTGGAACGCCCAAGCCGTACCGCAGTCGACTCTACACTACCCATTCGGCGGCGCCTGGGCCGGCGGGGTCGCCGCGCGGGGCGCCGGAGCTGGGGCTGGACGCGGGGCACCACCGGAGGAGCCGCCGGCGGATCCGCTGCCCAGCCAGGCGCCCGGGAAGCCTTGAGTCTTGCCGGGCTCGACGAACTGGTTGATGTTGTAGTTGGGTTGCTCGCTCTCGCCGTAGTCGCCACCACCGTCGTCGCCGCTCGGCGCATCGTTCGGGGCTTCGCCCAGCATCATGGTGGTGCTGTTGATGGTCTTTCCGAAGCCGCGATTCTCGGTATCGCTGACCACGTTCTCCACGTCGGCGTTGACTAGCGAGATCCAGTTTCCGACGTCAGTGCGCAGGAGTACCTTGGCCGCATCCCACGGAGCGGCCTGTGGCCGCTGACGAGAGTGGAACACCGAACCGTTGCGCATTGTGATCGTGTACGACTCGGCCAAGGCGACGAGCGGAACGCCGACTGCGACGATGAGGGCGACGACCAGGGAACGACGCATCAAGTTGGATGCCGGCATGACGAGTTCTCCTTGCACGAGCTGGTGCCCAATAATTTGTGCAAGTTTAGCACGCTTCGCGATCGAGCAAGGACGCTAGCTGGCGGGAGAAAAGCACCGCCCCGCCTCGGGCCGGATGCCGCAGCGGCTCGCATTCGAGGCCCATCGTCGCAAGAGCGCCGGCGGCGACCCTGCCCACCGCCGCGACTCGCCGCGGCTGCGCCCAGTCGAGCACCGCCCCGAGCACCCGCAGGTTCTCGTGCACCATGACCGCTTCGGGAGTGCGATTGGTCAGCCGACCATCGCCCGAGGCGGGGCGGGCGGTGGGCGGTCCATGGGGGTGCCAAGGGAAGGTGTTCCAAAGCAGTACACCATCCGGCCGCCCGCCAAGGGCCCGCCAGACGATCGTGCCGGAGGGCTCGGTCCACAGGCTCGGCCTGGTACTAGTGGCGCGAAACGCATCGTGAGCCCACGGGAGGCGGGCTCCAGGGGGCCCGGCAAGCTGGCGCTCGCTGGTGAAAGCAATGCCCGAAAAGCGCCCCCCACGGTAGCCGAGCGCCTCCCCCACCAGTACCACTCGCACGGGGCCGACCCTTTCGAGATAGGCCTCCAGGTTGCGCCGCCTCGCTCGCCAGGCCCCCGGCCGGTCCAGGCCCGTCACGCCGTCCCGGTAGGGGTTCGCGACCCGCGGCGCGTTCCCCCGGGGGCCCGAATACAACCACCCGAGAACCCGCTTGATCGTCACGAAGCTGACTCCGCGGGCTCATTCCCTCGCCCTGTCGTCGCTGCTAGCATCGCCTCGCACTGTACTTGATCAGGCTCGTGATCGAGAGATACTTTGGACCCATCCCCCACTGGAGACGCAACCATGCATCCACACCCGCCGTGCGCTTTGAAACGACTCACGCTTGCTCTGCTCCTGCTTGCCGTTCTCGCGCCGCTCGCCGCCTTTGCGCAGTCGCAGTCGTCCGGCGGCAGTATCGAGGGCACGGTCACCGATGAATCGGGCGCCGTTTTGCCCGGCGTCACGGTGACGATCAGGAACCCCGCCAACGCGGTGTCCCGCGATACGACGACCGATAGTCGTGGCATCTTCCGCGCGCCGCTCCTTCCAGTGGGCAGCTACGACGTTGCCGCCGCCCTCGAGGGCTTCGGCACGGTCCGTCAGCCGGATGTGACGGTGGCCATCGGACAGACGGTAAGCCTCGCGATCACCCTCAAAGTCGCGGCGACCGCGGAGAGCATCACCGTCACCGCCGAGGCTCCCATCATCGAGACCACGCGCGGCGGACAAGCCTCGAACGTGGGCCCGAAGGCGATCGCGAACTTGCCGGTGAACGGCCGCAACTTCATCGACTTCGTGCTCACCACGCCGGGCGTGACCCGTGACGTGCGGCAGGGCGACATCAGCTTCGCCGGCCAGCGCGGCACGCTCAACAGCCTGGTCGTCGACGGCGCCGACAACAACAACACCTTCTTCGGCCAGACTCTCGGACGCACCGGCTCGGGCCGCGCGCCCTATCAGTTCAGCCAGGACGCGGTGGCCGAGTTCCAGGTCAATCGCAACGCCTATTCGGCGGAATACGGTCGTGCCGGCGGCGCGGTGATCAACGTGGTCACCAAGTCGGGCACCAACGCGTTCCACGGCTCGCTGTTCGAGTTCTACCGCGACAAGTCGCTCAACGCCAACAGCTTCGTCAACAAGATCGCGGTCCCCGAGAAGCCCAAGTCGCCGTACCACTTCAATCAATACGGTGGCTCGCTCGGCGGTCCCATCGTGCACGACAAGCTGTTCTTCTTCGTCAACTACGACGGCCAGCGCAACAGCATTCCAAACCTGGTCGACCTCAACACCAACCTCGCCGGACTGACACTGCCGACCGATGCCGACACGGTAGCCGGTTTGAGCAAGCTGCGAGGCTTGGCGAACAGCTATCAGCGCGGCCAGGACCAGGACGTCTTCCTCGCCAAGGCCGACGCTCAGATCACCGAGGACAATCGTCTGTCCGTGCGCTACAACCGCCAGAAGTTCACCGGGCTCAACTTCGAGAATGGCGGCGCCACCAACTCCGAGCAGCACACCGGCAGCAGTCTAGTGAAGACCGACACCCTGAACGCATCGCTCGCTTCCGTTTTCGGCTCGACGTTCTTCAACGAGATCCGGGCGCAGTGGGCGAAGGATGACGAGCCCGGCCTCGCCAACAGCGCGTTGCCCGAGGCGACCGTCCGCCAGGGCGGCCGCACGATCCTTACCGTCGGCCGCAACTTCTTCAGCCCTCGCTACACCAACATCGAGCGCTATCAGGCGGCCGACACCGCGACCTGGATCGGCGGCGATCACACGCTCAAGGGCGGCGTCGATTACTTGCACGACGACATCAAGAACTTCTTCCCCGGCAACTTCAGTGGCTCCTACACCTTCAACTCGATCGCCGATTGGAACCGCGGTATCCCCAATGCGGCGGGCGAAACCTACGTGCAGGCCTTCCCGGGCCCCGGCACCACCGGCGCGCTCACCCAGCCTAATTCCAAGGAGCTCGCGGTCTTCGCGCAGGACGAATGGCGGCCCGGCAAGAACCTGACGCTCACTCTCGGCCTGCGCTACGACGTGCAGGACTTCGCCCAGCCGCCGGTGCGCAATCCCGACCCGCAGCTCGCCGCGGCGGGCATCGACACCAGCAAACTCAAGACCGATCGCAACAACATCTCGCCGCGGCTCGGCATCGCCTGGACGCCGAACGACAAGCTCATCGTCCGCGGTGGCTACGGCATCTTCTACGGCCGCACGCCGGCCATCATGGTCGGCACGGCGCACTCAAACAACGGCATCAACGTCCAGACCGTGACCTTCACGGGCAACCAGGCGCCGAGCTATCCGAACATCTTCCCCACGCTGCCCACGGGCGCCGCGCTGCCCAAGCCGACGATCTTCGTCTTCGATCCCAACTACGAGCAGCCCGAAGTGCAGCAGGCGAGCGTCGGCACGGAGTACGCGCTCGACAACGACTTCGCGGTCGGCGCGAGCTACCTCTACGTGCACGGCAGCAAGCTCCAGCGCTCGACCGACATCAACATCGGTACTCCCGTCGCTACCAACGTGGCGGTCCAAGGCGGCGGCTCGATCTCGGTCCAGCAGTTCCCGACCGCGCGGCCATTCACCAACTTCGGCCGCATCATCGAGTTCCAGAGCAGCGCCAAGTCGGAGTACAACGGCGTGACCCTCGAGCTCCGCAAGCGCTACAGCCACAACTGGCAGGCAAGCTTCGCCTACACGCTCGGCAAGGTAACGGACACGGCGCCGGACGCTACGGCAGTCGTGCCGGGCGGTAGCGACGACGCCAAGTTCGCTTCCAACCCCGCGGATTTCAACGCCGACAACGCGCCGGGCAATAACGATCAGCGCCACCGCTTCGTCTTCTCGGGGGTGTGGGCTCTGCCCTTCTTCGAATCGGCGGGCGGCGTGAAGGAAGCCCTGCTCGGCGGCTGGTCGGTCTCGTGGATCGCCAGCGCCGGCAGCGGACAGCCCTACTCCAAGCTGGTCACCGGCGACCTCAATCGCGACGGCAACGGCCGCAACGACATCGTTCCCGGCAGCCGCAACTCGCGCTACTTGCCCTGGAATGAGACGCTGGATCTGCGGCTGTCGAAGCAGATTCCGATCCACAAGACGTTCAAGGCCGAGCTCATCGCGGAGGCCTTCAACTTGTTCGACCGCGACAACATCAGCTCCCAGCGCGCCGGGTTCTACACCTACAGCTCGACCACCAACAGCCTGACGCCGCAAGCCAACTTCGGACAGTCGATCGGCGCTTCCGACAACCGCATCGTGCAGTTGGCGGTCAAGCTCAGCTTCTAGGTTTTAGCTTTCAGGATTTAGCGCTCAGGATTGAGCGCTGGCAAGCAGGTGGCACGGGCGGCGGAAGGTTCGCCGCCCGTCTTGTCTGGCGTTTCCTCTACTGCCTTTCGAGCACCAACAGCGTCCAATCGTCCGCCCGGTCGCCAGGAGCCTGGCGCTCGACCGCGGCAAGGATGCCGTCGAGCCAGGGGAGGATCGGAGCCCGAGGCTGGGCTTCGAGCAAGCTCGCCAGTTCCTCGTAGCCAAGCGGTTCCCTACGTTCGGTCGGCGCTTCAGCGACGCCGTCGGTGAGGAATAGGACTCGTCCTCCAGGCGGCACCTCCAACAACAGGCTCTGATGGGCAATGCCACGCCAAATACCGAGCGGCAAGCGGGGACCGGGGACGGAGAGGGGCATCAGCGTACCGTCCTCAGAAACCAGATAGGGATCCGGCAACCCCGCGTTTCCGATTTCGAGCGCACCGCTGCGGGGGTCGAACCGGGCATACGCCAGGGCCACGAAATCGCGCGGTGCGAGCTCCTCGAGCAGGCTCTCATTGAGCGCGGCGAGCGTCGTCTCAACCGAGCGACCGGCGGCAAGCAGCGACAGCCGAGACTTGACCGAAGCCATGATCAGCGCCGCGCCCATGCCCTTGCCGGAAACGTCGCCGACGACGACCCCGTGCAAACCGTCGGCCAGCGAGAAGGTGTCGTAGAAGTCGCCCGCCACGTAGGCCGCCGGCAGGCTCCGCGCCGCGATCCGGAATCCGGGCCCGTTGATCTCCTCCGGCGGTTGCAAGCGGCGCTGGATGGCACGCGCGAACTCGAGCTCGCGCTCGGCGAATTCCGCCTGATGCAGGCGCGCCACGCTCTGGCGCAGGCGCGCCTCCAGCCGCCCGTAGAAATGCAACGCCAGTCCCACCACCGTGGCCAACGCCGCCATGACCGTCAGGTTCACCAGCACGACTCGCGGCGGCGCGCCGATGCTGACCCTGGTCAACAGACCCGCCAGCGGCACGCCGAGAGAGTAGCCGAGCGTTCCTCCGAGGCCATACACCACCGCCCACGCCAAGCCTTGCCGCCCTTGGGGCAAGGCGCCGAGCCGGGCTTGCAGCAAGGCGTGCAGCAGCTTGCACGCGCCGAGGATCGCAGAGCCGACGATGAGCGAGAAGACCAACATCCGCAGGCGCAGAAAGCCTGGATTGCCGAGTCCGACCAGAAGCCACACCAACACCGAGAACACCACGGTGAGCACCGTCGATATCCAACGGCCCGCGTTCTTGGTTCCGGCCGGCGCAGAGGTCATGGCGGATATCGTACGCTGCCGTCGAGTCTTGTCCACCGACGAGTCTCTGGCCTACGCTGGGCTGATGAGCCCCTCCACTAAGGCCTACGAAGTGTCGTTCGAGCGTTCGCGTCTCGATCTCGACGTCATTCACGCCTTTCTCAGCGCGGCGTACTGGTCGGCAGGAATTCCTCGTCAGGTGGTCGAGCGCGCCATCGCGGGCAGCCTCGCGGTGGGCTGCTACGCACCGTCAGGCGCCCAGGTCGGGTTCGCACGCCTGATCACCGACCACGCGACGTTCGGCTATCTCGCCGACGTGTTCGTGCTTCCGGAACACCGCGGTCAGCGGCTCGGGCAACGGATGACGCGCGCGATCCTCGACCTGCCCGAAGTGGTGGGCATGCGGCGGCTCATGCTCGCGACCCGCGACGCTCATTCGGTGTACGCCGCGGTAGGCTTCGAACAGGTCACCGACGCCAAGCCGTTCATGCAGATCCTGCGCCGCGACCTCTACCGCTCCTGAACGGCGGCAGCAACGAGACTAGAAGCGCCACTGCGCCGTCAGCTGCGCGCTGGTCTCTCTCCCTCGAGCGGGCTCTCTAAGCAGGCGCCGCGCCGGGCGGTCGCTGCGAATCGAGAGCAACTCCAGACCGAAGCGCCAGTTGCCGCGGCGCTCGACGGCATTCGAAAGCAGGAAGAAATACGCGGCGGTGACGGCGGCGCCGTGTTCCTGGTTGGGGTCGTCGGGTGTCGAATCTGCGTCGGCGATCCCGAAGCCATCGATGCGCACGCTGAGCCGATGCGGTCCCCAGGTGCGGCTTGCCAGCAGATACGCCGCCCAGAACTTCGCGTGCACCAAGGGGCCGGTGAAACCGTCCATTTCGGTGTCGCCGTCGAGGGCCTGCGCCAGGATGTCGATCTGTTCCGAGGGCCGCCAGTGCCAGGAGAGATGGCCGAAGCGCGTGCGCCAAGTCCATTGACCGTCCTTGACCACTGCGGGGTCGCCGCGGTTGTCGTAGTACGTGGCACTGAGCTGTGAGGCCCCGAGGTGCGACCAACGCGCGCCGAGCCAGTAGCCCCAACGCCCGTCGAGCTCCACGAAAGGCTTCTCGAACGCGCCCTGTACGGGAAAGAAGCTGCCACCGGGCGCGAACGCCGGCAAGGACGCGAGATCGAGCCGCTCGAAGAGTCGGGTCTGGCGATCGTGCAGCGCGAACCCTCGCCACGAGAGCAGCGCCCCCGCCGGATCGTTGCCGCGGAACACCGCACCGGTGAGGCCGAAGTCGCTCGCCGAGCCCACGAAGCGACCCATGCGCTCCAAGTCCACCTCCGCGCCCTGGGCGCGGATCTCCTCCGCGAACCAAGTGTTGACCGCCGAGAAACTGAGGGTGTAAGGACTCGTCCAGCCCGCGGAGGTGTTTTCGATCGACAGCGCGGGGTAGAACGCCCCGATGCGGCTCCGCCAGCGCCAGGCCGAGCGCGGGACTGGATGAATCTCGAGAAAGGCCTCGGTGACGCCGGCCGACGGATCGGCGGAGTCGTACAGCGCTCCAGTCGCTCGCGCCGTGACCGTGGAGGACAAATCTCCACGAATCTCCAGCAGGGCTTGGCCGAGCGCCAACGGTTGGTCGTCGCGGGTTAAGCGTTGCTTTTTGAGTCCGTCAGCGCTCCCGCTGGCGCTTAGCACCCGCATGTCGAAGATACCGGTAAGAGTTTGGGCGCGGCTCAACTCGGGGCGCGCTGCGCTCCCGGCGACCACGAGGAAGAACAGGACGACGGAGCGGCTCCGCGTCATGTCGCGTCGAGCGTGCGGGCCTCGCGCCGATCGGCGGCGGCGCGCAACCAGCTCGTGGCCTCGGCGACCGCGATCGGCTCGCTCAGGTAGTAGCCCTGCACGATGTCGCAACCCATTCCACGCAGCGACTCCAGGGCCTCGACTGACTCGACACCCTCGGCCACCACGCGCAAGCCGAGGCTGTGCGCCATCTCGATGGTCGAACGCACGATCTGGCGCACGTCCGCCGAGCGCTCCATCTCGAGCACGAACGACTTGTCGACCTTGAGCTCCTGCACCGGCAGTCGCTTGAGTTGCGACAGTGAGGAGTAGCCGGTGCCGAAATCGTCGATCGAAATCGCGACCCCCATGGCGTTGAGCTCGTCGAGCAGCCGCCGGGCGGTTTCAGGCTCCGCCATGACGCCGCTCTCGGTGACCTCGAGCACCAGACTCTCAGCCGCAACGCAGTTTCGGTCGAGCAGCTCGCGAATGCGCCCCGGCAAGTCGGGATCATGCAAGTCGAGCGCCGACAGATTCACCGCCACCACGACCGCGAGGCCCTGCCGATGCCATGCCGCCACTTGCTCGACGGCGCGCCGTAGGACCCAGGCGGTGAGGTCCCGGATCAAGCCGGTTTGTTCGGCGATCGGAATGAACTCCGCCGGGCTCACTTCGCCCAAGCGGGGGTGATTCCAGCGAAGCAACACCTCGACCGCGTCGACTCTTCCGGTCGTGAGCTCCATCTGCGGCTGGAAACGAAGCGAAAGCGTATCGTCCTCGACCGCGCGACGCAGATCGCCCACCAGACTCAGGCGCTCGATGCTGTGGCGATCCTGACTGCTCTCGTAGAACACCGCGCCGAGGCGGCGCCCCTTCGCCACATACATGGCCACCTCGGCCTGCTTCAGCAGAGTCGCCGGATCGGCGCCATGATCCGGGTAGAGCGAGACGCCGACGCTCGCCTGAAGATCGACGCGCAAGTCCTCGATCTCAACCGCTCCACTCACCGTCGATTGCACCGCGTCGACCGCCTCGCGGGCCTCGCCGAGCGCGCGCACCGGAAGGAGCATCGCGAACTCGTCGCCGCCAAGCCGGGCCACGTCGACCGGCCCGTCTCCCGCCGCCCGGCACAACCGTCCGGCGACCTCCATGAGCAGGCGATCGCCGACGTGGTGGCCGAGGGCGTCGTTGATGTCCTTGAAACGATCCAAGTCGAGCACGAGGACCGCCAGGCGACCGTGCTGTTCGCGCGCGAGCTCGATGTGTCGCGCCAGTGCCCGTTGGAAATGGATGCGGTTGGGCAAGCCAGTGAGGTCGTCGTGAAACGCGAGGTGTTGGATCGCCTCCTCGCGTTCGCGCACGGCGCGTTGCATTGCCGCGAACTCGCGGGCCAATCGGCCGACCTCGCCGCCGGCCTCGAGCGGCAGCTCGGCGGCATAGTCTCCCGCCGCGATCCGTTGCGCGGCCTCCTCGAGCCCGCGGATCGGTCGGGTCACTCCACGCGAGAAGAGCACGGCACTCACGATCGCGAGCAGGGCCGCGGCGAGACCGATGATCAGGAAGCGGCCGCTCAGTTTGCGGAAGTCGAGCAGTGCGGCCGCGGTCGGACGCAGGAGGACGGCCACGAAGCCGCCGTCTGGCCCCGGCGAGAGCGGCGCCGTGGCGGCGAGATAGTCGCCGCCGACAAGCTCGACCAACTCCACCGTATCGCCCCGCGGCCGCGCCGCGTGGGCCAAGGCTCCGCGCTCGAGCGGGCCGAGCGATGACGCCAGCACCGCGGCGTCCGGATGCGCCGCCGAGCTCGCCAGTACCGAGACTTCGACCCCCATCAGATCGCGCAAGTCGCGCGCGGTTCCATCATCGAGCGCCTTGCCGAGGATCAGCCAGAAGCTCGGCTGCGGAGCGCTCACCGGCACGTAGTACGGCACCGCGACCATCTGATACGCGCGGCCGTCGAGAGCTAGCACGTGCATCTCAGTCGGGGTCGGTTCCTCGTTCAGGAGCTCGGGAAACGGGAACGGTCGGCCCTGGCGCTTTGCATCCGCCGTGTCGGCGATCACCGTGCCGTCGAGATCAACCAGGAACGAAAGGTCGGCGCTGGTGCGATGCCGGTGGTTGTTGAGCGCGACCAGAATGGATTCGCGATCGCCGGCATCGGCGAAGATGGCTTGCCGCAACGCCTCTTCGCTCGCCAGGGTGCGAGCGGACTCGTCGAGCGCCTTCTGCCGCGTCTGCAGCTTGTCCTGGAAGATGCGCCGCGCATACACCATCTGCTCCTTGGCGCGATCCATGGTGTGGCTGTACGTCGCTTGCGAAACCGTCACCATCGTGATCGCCAGGACGAGGAGCAGCAGGGTGAGGAACAAGGCGAGTACGCGCTGTTGCAGGGTCATCGCGGCTCAGTATCCGGAAAGCCCAGGCCGCTGATCGCGGGCTACCAGGAGGGCGTGCGAAAGACGAAGTGTCCAACTCGCAGGTGAGGCGTCCGCAAGCTCGAGCTCGCGCTGCAGCAACGCCGCACCATCGGTGATCCGCGGGTGCCAGACCTCAAAGCGATAGCGCCCGGGAGGCAGTCGCTCGAGACGGGCTGCTCCCGCGCTGTCCGTCGACACGAAGTAGGGCGTGTCGAGCACCAGAATGTAACCCAGCATCCAATCGTGCAGGTTGCAACCCAACGTGACAACGCCGGGTTGATCGAACACCACCTCCTTGGCCGGCTGCCCCCTGGTCAGATAGATCTGAAAACGGCCCGCCTTGGAGAATGAATACACGTGATGCGAAACCGAATCGGAGTTGGGGAAGCTCACGTGCGTTTTGGTCTGCACCGCCAGGATGTGGGGCACGAAACGGCGGTCGCGCTGGTCCATGATCGCGACGGTTGGGGCCGTCGAGGGAAGCTTGGCGTCGATCGGGTACGCTGCTACGACTGCCTCGGAGAGCGGAGCTCCGCTCTGCTGCTCGAGCTTGACCTCGAGCGTGGCGCCACGAAGCGCGCCCGCCAGCGCGCACGAGGAGAGCAGACCGATCGCTACCCATTCAGAGGCCTTCATCCCACCCTGCTCTCGAGCCGCTCGGCAAGAACTCAGCGAGGCCCGAGGAGCTCGATTATAGGTTGGCCCTCAGTACCGCGTGAAAAAGGAAGACGGCCGCCGGAAAACTCCGGCGGCCGCGTTTGAGAATAGGGCCGCCGGGACTCTCCCGGCGGGTGTTGGGAATGCCGCCCGACTTACTGAAAGCCGAGCTTGACGCCCAGGCGGAACACGCGCGGGCTAGTGGTGTCGGTGACGAAGTCGAACCTGCTCGACGTCACGCTGTTGGTGCGGTTCAACACGATCGACTTGTTGAACACGTTGAACACGTCGATCCCGACATTCGCGGTGAAGTGCGAGAAGTTGAGATCCTTGGAGAAGCGAAGGTCGAGCAGGTTGACGGTATCGAACCGGTGTGAATCCGGCTCGTCCGTCGCTTGCACGCTCTGGCTGACCGGACGGCTGTCACGGCCGAACGAGGTCGAGACCGACTGGAAGTCGGCGAACGGGTAGCCCTGACGGCCGTAAACGGAAGCCGCGGCATCGAAGCCCCACGGACGATCGGGAGCGATCTGGTATAGGCCATTGATGTTGTAAGCCCACTTGCTGCTCACGAACACGGTGCCCTTGCCCGACCCGCCGAGCGGGTTGAGGACCTGGTCACCGTTGCTGTAGCCGCCGGTGCTCTGCAAGCCAGCCGGCTGGACGATCTCGGTCGGGTTGGCGAACGAGTTGCTCTTCACGTCGTACGTCCAGTCGTTGTACGAGATGTTGCCGCGCAGCATCCAGCGGTTGGAGAGCCGCTTGGTCGCCACGAGCGAAATACCCTTGTACGTCTGACCGAAATTGCCATTGAACATGTCGTTGCCGGTGCTGAAGCCAACCGCGCTCGACAGATGGTAGACCGTGGCCACGTGGCCGTTGCGGAGGGTCACCTGCGTCGGGACGTAGTCCGAGCGGGTGGCGCGACGCTGGCAGTTGCCGGTGACGCCGGCTCCGCAGAGGGGCGTGGCCGCGTTGGGCGTGAAGCCGTCGCCGACGAGGAATTCACGCTGGAGGGGGTCCTTCAACTTGCGGTAGGTCAGGTTGACGCCGACGGTGAACTCGGGCAGCAGTGCATGTTCCCCGGAGAGCAGGAGCTCGTCCGTGGTCGGGGCCTTCAGGTTGGAGGCCACGCGGTTGATGCTCACGGTACTCGGCAGCGGCGGAGCGGTGCCGGGAACGATGGCGCCGATCTGATTGGGGTTGAAGGGCTGGCCGTTGGAGTTCGTGGAGTAGAAGTACGCGTACGTGAGCGGTCCGCCCACTTGGGTCTGCGTGATGGCGTTGGCGCCGAGACCGTCGGCGTACCGGGAGTAGCTGGCGCGCAACAGAGTCTTGCGCTCCGCTCCGAGGGCATAGGTCATGCCCAGGCGCGGGGTGACATTGGTCCAGGTGAAGCTGTTCTCGCTGCCCACCGTGGTCAGGCCTGGAAGCACCGAAGACACGAACGGGTTGGCCCCGATGGTCAGTACGTTGGTCTGACCCTTCTGGTTGTCGTAGTGCACGCCGACGTTGAACGTGAACGAGCCGGTCGTCATGGTGTCCTGCAGGAACGCCGTCTTGTTCTTGCCGGTGTACCCCACGCCAGCGGCGCGGGAGGCAACGAAGATACCCGTCGTCGCCAATCCAGCGAGCGGATTTGCTGGGTCGATAACCTGAGTGTACGCGTCGTTGGTGATGATGCCCGAGCCGCCGAAATTCGACAGCGAGGTCACGTCTGCCTTGCGATATCCGACGCCGAACTTGAACTCGTGATTGAGCGATCCGGTGCTCATGAACGCGGAGCCGTCGAGCCGATACTGCTTCTGGGGCCGCAGGCTGTTGAAGAAGACCGTGCTGTGGAAGCAGGTGCCGTCGGCGTCGCAGTACGGCTGCACATCGCCGCCCACCGGGACGAATCCAAAGCCGCCGTTGACGATGTTGTAGGTGCCGCTCAGGAAGAGGTTCGAGTTCAACACCTGCGTGTCATCGACCTTCCAGAACGACGGCAGGTCGCCCGCGTGACCCTGGTTGGCGAGCGAGGCAGAATCGCCCGACGTGCCGACCGCGCCGAAGTTGCCGATGTTGCGGCCGAGCTTGATCTTGTCGTTATTGAAGTACGTGCCGCTCGCCGAGTTGCCGGCACCGAACTGGAAGTTCAGCTTGCCGTTCTTCGACTCGAGTTGGGTCTTGTCGTGGGAGAACGAGGCGACCGTGCCGTTCACCGGCACCAGGCGGTTGACCTGCTGCTTGTCGTACGCCGCCCACAACCAGGCATGTTCCTTCCAGATCGGACCGCCGACGTCGGCGCCGAGATCACGGATCATGTCGATGCGAGTCACGTTCTGCGGTTGCGGCTGAGCGGCTGGAAGGCCATGCACCGAGGACGCGTTCGACTGGAACTTGTCCGAGGTGTAGGTGCCCTTGCCGCTGCCACGCCAATCGTTGGTGCCGCGCTTGGTCACCATGTTGATGGTGACGCCGGGGGTCGACGTCTGCGCGTCGCTGCCGCCGGTCGCGAAGTTCAGCTCTTCGAAGGCGTCGAAGTCGTAGTACGTCGGCGAGGAGCCCTGCGCACCGAGGTCGGTGATCGCGACGCCATCGATGGCGAAGGTGGACTGCGTCGCCATGGCGCCGGGGCTGACGAAGTTCGACTGCTGGCCGGACTCGGAGCCGCCGATGTTGATGCGATCGACGAGCACGCCGGGAACCGTCTGCAGCATCGACCATGGGTCACGCCCGCTCGGCACCTTGGTCAGCTCGATCTGGCTGAGGTTGGCACCGGTGGTGATCTTGCGCTCGTCGAGAATCGGCGACTCGGCGGTCACCGTGATGACGTCCTCGGCCGCGGCCGAAAGCGCCAGCTCGATGGTGGTGTTGCGGCCGACGTTGACGACCACGTTCGGGTAGTCGACGGTCGAGAAGCCTTGGAGCTCCGCCTTGATGGCGTAGGTTGACGGGGACAAGCCGATGAAACGGAACTGCCCCTGGACGTCCGAGGTGGTCGATTGAGGCGCTCCGGAGCCGGCTAGCGTGACGCTGGCGCCCGGCAGGAGCGCGCCCTTGTCGTCCTTGGTCGTGCCGTAGATGTTGCCGCTCTGCACCTGCGCGAACGCCGCGCAAGCCAGCAGGAGCAACCCGAACGACGCGCCGAGAACCTTGGGTACGGTGCGGTTAATCATGAGATGTCTCTTCCTTCCTTTAGTTGATCGAAAAGCAAGTCTCGAGCTTTCACTGGTACCAGGGATGCGACGAGTGTGCGTTCGCGGCCGGTTTCCTCCTTTGGGTTGGAAAGTGAACACTGGCGAGGCCAAGAGCAATGCCAGTGCCACGCGGGCGCGAAGGCCTGTAATGGCTTTAGAATCTGTGAAATAGCGGGATTGTGGATCATGGTCCAGCGGCCCTTGACGAGCCCGCGCAGGCAGTTCGGTTCGACCTGCTGAACGACCCGCCGACGCGGTCGGTACCGCTATTCCATCCGATCGGACCTGAACGCGGCGTGACTCGGATCACCTGTCTGCACTTGGTCACCGCCGGCAGGCACCGATCCCGGCTTCAGCGGGTTGAAGCGTGCCACCGGTGGCGATCGCTGGGGAGCCTCCGCGAACACGAACACAGCCGCCGTTTACGGTCGTTCGGCAGCCAGGCTGGTTCATACGGACCGAAGTGCAGGGTTCGGTGGGCTTGTGCTGATGCGAACGGTTTCTTGGACCGGCGAAGCGGCCAGGCCTCGACACCCCCGCGCCCGGCCTGCCAACCTCGCTGCTCGGCGCAGGTCTTCGCCTCGGGGCGGAGTCGGCAGGCTAGGCTCCCGCAACGCCATGAAAATCGCTTCCACGAGTCCCGCCCCTCGTCGACTCAGCCGATCCCTCATCACAACCCTGACCTTGAGCGTGATGGGGGCCTGCTGCCTGTCCCAAGCGACGTTCTGCAAGCCAAAAGTGCTGGACCTGATCTCCACGGCCGAGCTGTTCATGCCGGGAGTCGTTTCGACGGAGGCGTCGGAAGTACGACTAGCGAAGAGCCCCGACGGCAAGACTCTGCTCTGGGGCAGCACCAACCGCCCCGGCGGCATCGGTGGCTGGGACATCTGGCTTTCCCGTAGGAGTCAAGCTGGATGGTCCGTACCGCAACCGGCACCGTTCGATTCGACGGCTAACGAGTTCGATCCAACCTTTTCACCGGACGGACGCTACGTCTACTTTTTCTCGAACCGCCCCGGGGGGCTCGGTGGAGACGATATCTATCGCGCGCCCGTAGCCTCCGACGGTTTCGCCGCCGCCGAGCGACTGGGCCCGGAGGTCAATAGCGCGGGCGATGAGTGGGCGCCAAGCCTCTCGCCGGACGGTAAGACTTTGCTCTTTGCGACCAACGGCCGCGGCGGCGCCGGGAAGCACGACCTGTTCACCGCGCGAATCGACGGCACGGGCTTCGCGACTGCCCGCGGCCTCCCCGGTGCGATCAATACTCCGGGCGATGAATTCGACGCCACGTTCGTCGCCGACGGAAATGCCGTCGTCTTCGCGCGCTCCCGAGACGCCGAGAACGATCCCATCGCGCTGTACTTCTCTTCGCTCGACGCCGGTCGCTACGGCGAAGGCACGGTGCTTCCGCAGACGGTCAACGTCGACGCCGGCTACACGCTCGGGCCGACGATCGATTGGACGGATCGTTCGATCCTCTACTTCAGCGGCCACCGAGCGGAAGTGAGCGCTGGCAAGATGGATATCTATCGCGTGCACTTTCGGGTGAAGCCGTGACTCCCGCGATCCCGTAACCCCCGAGAACACGAGAGCACGACCCAATGTGGACGCCCGCTGTCTTCTCCGCCCTCCATGTCCTCGCGCTCGCCATCGGATTCAGTTCCGTGCTCGCCCGCGGCCGCCGGCTGCGCGACCTGCGCCGCTCACCAGCCGACCCCGTTGCACTCGCCGGCGTCCTTCGCGCGGACAGCTTCTGGGGATTGGCCGCACTGCTCTGGATCGTCACCGGCCTGACGCGCGCTTTCGGCCACATCGAAAAGACGTCAGATTTCTATCTGCACAACGGCTTCTTCTGGGTGAAGATGGCGCTCTTCGGAACGGTTCTTCTCCTCGAGACGATCCCGATGACCACCCTCATTCGCTGGCGAATCGAGAAACCTCGCGGCGGGGCGCGCATCGCCAACGCGAACTTGGCCATGCTCATCGCGCTCAACGACGCCCAAACCGTCTTGGTCCTCGTGATTCCGTTCGTCGCCGCGATGATGGCAAGAGGCGCTTGGTTGTTGTGAGGTGTCTGCATGAGCAATAGCGCCCACGCGCGCCGTCGAGAGCGAATTGCGTAGAATTGGCCTCTTCAGATCTCAGCAAGAGCGGGCTGGCAGTCCAAGCCCTCGTCACGGCCAAGGGAGCTCTCGATGAAGCCGCGCCTCGTCACTTCGGAGCCGCACGAATACGACCCGCGCCTGATCGGCCAGGTCCTCGCCTCGCCCTCCCGGCGTGCTTTCGCCATGGCGGTCGATCTCGTTCTGGTCTTCATCCCGACACTCATCGTCGCTCTCGGAGTGTCGTGGCTCGTGCTGCGGCAATCGGATCCGGTCGCACTGCACGCCATGCTCGGAATCTTCCATCCAAGCCCCGCGGCGACTATGCCCGAGACCGCCGAGGCAACCGCCGCACGCCAAGGCGAAACCCTCGCCTTTTGGCGCGCCATGGCGCCGCTACTCACCCGTATCGAAGCGCCGGGTCTACCGCACGCGGCCGCAGCCGCGGTCGAAGAAGGCCGGCTCGACGATGCGGCCGCAGCGCTCAAGGACTATTCCCTGGACTTCGTGCTCACCGCTCCCGAGTTCGAGCCGGAGCTACACCCGCGCCACATCCGCTGCGAAATCGCCGCGCTCATCCCGCGCGGCGTGCGCACGCTTTCGATCCTGGGGGTGCCGGCGCTCTACTTCACGCTCTTCCTGCGCGGCCGCCGAGGCGCCACCTTCGGAAAACGCCTCGCCGGAATCCGGGTTGCCCGCATGGACGGCCATCGCCTCGATCTGCTCGAGGCTCTGGAACGGTTTGTTGGCTACCTGCATATCCCCGGCACGCTCGGATATTCACTGACAGATCTCTGGCGAGACCCGAACCGACGACTGCCGCATGATCGGGTAGTGAATACGGTCGTGCTGCGGGTGGAGCACGCGAAACCCAAGGTCGCGGTTCCTGCTGATCGCGACGACGACGACAAGTCCATCGCCTCAAAGAGTGCGGTCATCTGAGGCGCTACGAGATGCTGCGGCCCTAGCCCACGACTACGGTTTCGGCAGCACCAGCCAGGACTTCTTCCGGTAGGCCGCGAACTCCGGATAGCGCGATAGCGACGCGTCCTTGCGCAGCATGTTGCGCAAGAAAAAGATCCACCAGCCGAGCATCGCCACCCACGGCAGCCAGTGCTTGGCGAGCAGGGCAAAGCCCGAGTAGATCAACATCTCGCCCAGGTAGTTGGGGTTGCGAACGCGCGCGAAGAGCCCGTCCGTGATCAGCCCGGGTTGGATCTTCAGCACGTAGTATTTCTGCGCATCGCCGACGTAGTGAAAGAAGACCCCGAAGATCACCAGGCTGATCGCCAGCCCGAGCAGCCAGGGCTCGACCACCACATGGCGTGAGGTGATGATGTACGGGGCGATGTAGTAGCCGATCAGCGGCACGAAACAGAAGAAGAAGCCGATCGGAAACGAAATCTCCTCTTCGAACCGCCGGTCGCGGAACGACGCGTCCTTCAGCAGCCACAAGATGGCGTACGTCCCATGCAGCGCGAGGTAGGCGCAGGCCGTCGTTCCCCACTCG
>JBDTNL010000060.1:0-24616 GCA_039933785.1 Acidobacteriota bacterium | reverse complement strand
GCTCCCTCCGTGCCCTGGTACCAGATCGCGGTGCTGAAGGCGGTCAGGTTGTTGAAAATCGACGGCAGCATCGTCGGTCGGCGAGTGTGTCGAGGACGAGCCCACGCTCGCATTGCTCACCGACATCGGAGTCGACCGTGCGCAAGGCGATCTGGCGCACGGACCCGAGCCGTTTCCGCCCGCCGGCGCATCCGCAGAGGCCGGGGTGTACACTCTTGAGACTAGCGACTCGCCGTAGGCGCCCAGCCCGTGTGGCGCGAGGGAAGAGGTCTCCGTGCTTCATGAGTTTCTAACTGCACACCATGAATCGATCGTGGCGCGATCGCAGGCCAGACTGCTGGCCCGCCACGGTCCGGCTGCGCCCGAGGGGGAAATCAAGGACGGGGTGTCGACCTTCCTCCGGCAGCTCGGGCAGATCCTGCGCCGCGAGCAACTGACCACTGAGCGTCCCGAGGCAGCCGCCGAGATCGGCGCACCGTCTGAAATGGGAGAAAGCGCTAGTCGTCGCGGCGGCGCGCTTGGGCACGCTGGATTCAGCATCGCTCAAGTCGTGCAGGGCTATGGAGACATTTGCCAGGCGATCACGGAGCTCGCGGACGAGTTGCACGTTCCGATCGCCGCCGACGAGTTTCGGAGCTTGAACAGGTGTCTCGACGAAGTGACCGCGGAAGCGGTGACCGAGTTCGCGCGCCAGCGCGATCGGACGATCGCCAGCGAGAACAACGAACGTTTGGGAGTCTTCGCGCACGAGCTCCGAAACGGCCTCAACAACGCCGTCCTCGCCTACGAAGCTCTGAGAACGGGAACGATCGGAATCGCCAGCAATACGGGCCTCCTGCTTGGGCGCGCCCTCAACGGTCTGCGCGAGCTGGTCGACAAGTCGTTGGCGGAGGTCAGGCTCGAGGTCGGCGCGCATCGCCGCGAACCCGTCGCACTCGACGAGTTCATCCAGGAAATCGAGCTCATCGCGGGGATCGAGGCGGGCTCGAGGGGCCAGGAGCTGAGTGTCTCGCCGGTCGCCCAAGGAGTGACGATCAACATCGATCAGCAGCTGCTGGGCGCTGCAATGGGGAACCTGCTCCAGAATGCCCTGAAGTTCTCGCGCCCGCGCGGTCGGGTAGAGCTTCGTATCGATTCCACCACGAGTGCGGGCCGAGTGCTGATCGAGGTCGAGGATCAATGCGGCGGCCTCCCACCGGCCTTTTCCCGCGAGCTGTTTCAGCCCTTTCGCCAGCGGGGCTCGAACAAGAGCGGACTGGGACTCGGGCTCTTCATCGCGCGCCAGGGTATTGAAGCGAATGGAGGCACGCTTCGCGTGCGCGATCTGCCCGGACAGGGCTGCGTCTTCACGGTCGACCTGCCGATCGCCGTTGGCCCGGCGCCGGCGGCTCGTCCTCTGGCGGAGTGAACCCACGCTGTCGCCGCGCTAGCAGAGCGGCAGCTACGCTAGCTAGAGGAGCAGAGGCAAAGATTCGAGTTGTACGCCGGGGTCAGCCAGGCCGCAGCTGTGGGGGGCCGGAAAAAAAGAGCGGCGGCCCGGACACCCGGGTCTTCGCCGCTTTAGAGAGGGTTCTGCGCCTTTAGAAGATCAGACCCGCGAGGAATCCACAAGCATGGGCGATCGGGATGAAGGCTAGGGTCGCGAGCAACGCGAGCACCAGGAGTTTCGCGGTGAGTGAGAAGGTGTCGAGAAGCGCGAGAAGAGAACTACCCGAGCAACACCGGAGAACGCCCGACACGGTTCGGTGAGCCGGCTGGGCCTCTGCGATCGTAGGAAGCTCCCCGCCTCGGCCCAGTTCCACGGGCGGTGGAACCTGCGGCGAGGACGACTGGGCGCCCTTCTGCTGGCAGCAACTGCGCGAGCTGGTAACCCCAGCCTTGCAACCAGCGGGCCCTGCGCCCATCGGGCACGACCGCGCCATTGCGCAGCCCTTCTCTCCCCCAAGGGGCGTACTCTGGGCAGTGGTCGCAACAAAGACCATGGCCAAGAGGATCGGGAGGGCGAGACGTCGCATCGTAGATGCATACGCCCCTCGCTGGAAGACGGTTTCCTTCCCCTCCGGCCGAAATGGAGCGACAACGACGGACCTGCGCCACACGCCTCGCCCGCTCAGCGTCGAGGTTCTTGACCAAACCGAACAAGACCCAGATTGATCAGCACGAGAGCGCCAGGCACCAGGACCATCTGCAGGACGGGCACCAAACCAACGTCCAGACCCGAGATCAAAGGCATCGCAAGGCGATAGCTCCACCGCGCGTTGCTCAGTCCATGCCACTCGACCAAGGTCGCGGCGATGAATCCAGCAGATGCTAGGAGCAGGCATCGCGCGAGTGTCATGTGGCTAGCCCAATCCCAGTCCCCGGTGGCCAGCCAGAGAACAACATAGAGGGCCGCCAAGAGCCCCACATCCCCAAGCGAAGCGACGAAGCATCCCAATAGATTGGTCTTCCCTCCGACGTATCCATCGAAGAACGGGCGCTGAAGCAGTTCCCACGCGAAGTTGAGGATCAGGCCGCCGCCGCACCAGAGCAGCAACGCTCGTCGCCTCGCATGTCCTGTCAAATCGACCTCCACCCGGCAATCACTGCCGTCTGGACGATGCGGACAACCAGTAGACTTACTCTGTGATCGGACACGTAGCCGTTGGAACGGACCCGCTCGAGCGAACGCGCTTCGTGCAGCGGGCTCGCTTCCTTGCTGGGCTCGGCCTTCTTTGGCATTTCGCCGAAGCGGCCATCGCAATCGGAGCCGGGGTATCGGCAAGCTCGATTGCGCTGATTGGCTTTGGGGCCGACAGCTTGATCGAGGCGGCAGCCGGGATCATCCTGCTGTGGCGCTTCTCCAGCGCCAGGTCTCGTTCCGAGAGCGCCGAACGCAACGCGCAGCGCCTGATCGGGATCAGCTTTTACGTCATCGCAGCGTACGTCGGCTTCGAGGCGATCCGATCGCTGGCAACGGCGAGCCACCCAGAGGCCAGCTGGCTCGGGATTGGGCTCGCCATCGTGACGCTGGCCACCATGCCGCCCCTCGCGATCGCCAAAGCAAGAGTTGGGGAGCGCCTGAAATCGTCCGCCACAAAGAGCGAGGGGCGTCAGAACATGTTGTGCGCGTATCTCTCGATTGCCTTGCTCGTTGGTCTCGCCGGCAATGCCTTGTTTGGACTGTGGTGGCTGGACCCGGCCGTGGCGCTTTTGATCGCCCTTGTTGCTGTCCGCGAGGGGCGCGAGGCATGGCGTGGAGAGAGCTGCGGCTGTTGCGACGCTGGCCCGCAAAACTGCGCTTGAGTCGCGGACGTCTGAGGGTCGGACCGTTGCGGTCATTGCCGTTCAACTCGGTACAACGCTCGTATGAGTATGAACGATGCGCCAGCGGCCATCGCGCTTCCTCAACACGACGGTCTTGAGGCCATTGGCCCGCAAACCCACGCCTCGATAGTTCGCGACGATTCTGTAGTGAAGCGTCGCAAAGGCCATGTCACCCGATGTCATTACCCGAAAGTCCGACAACTCGTAGGTCGCCACCTGCATATTCGCCAACTCAGCCTTCAGGTGCTTGTCCCGATAGTCGAACCAGCCCCAACTCGCATGGCCAGACTCGATGACGCTCGTCGTCTCCGCCTGATCCCAGCACGCCGCGATTCTCGGCAAGTCTCCAGCACGAAATGCCGCACTCTCCTCCATGATCACGGCGTTGATCGCCTCCTCGTCACTACCGACGCTCGCTCTGGCCACTGGAACGCTCACCAGGAGTGCCACCAGGGCCACGAAAGCCGCTCTCATTGACCGCCTCCTTCTCTTCAGACAACCTCCGCGGAAGCCTGCTTGCAGGGCTTCGCGCCGGTCTCCACTTGGATCGTGATGTGCTCAATCCCGAAGCGCTCGTGGAGCTCTAGACTCGCTTGGGTCACGAGCCGATCCCCTTCGGTCGGCATCGGACATACCAAATGCGCCGTCAGCGCGGCTTCCGTCGTGCTCATACCCAAAATGTGGAGATCGTGTACCGCCTCGACACCGGCCAATCCGGCGAGGAAGGCCTCGACCTCGGCTCCGTCAATGCCCTCGGGTACCGCGGCAAGCGCGAGATTCACCGAGTCGCGCAGAAGGCCCCAAGTACCCAGCACGATCGCGAGGCTGATCGCTAGACTGACGACAGGATCGAGCCAAGCCCATCCCTTCCAAAGCATGAGCGCTCCGGCGATCACGACTCCGAGAGCGATGACGGCATCGGATGCCATGTGCACAAAGGCCGCGCGAATATTGAGGTCTCCCTTCCTTCCGGACGCGAAAAGAAGGGCGGTCAAAGCATTCACAAGAACGCCGATCGCTGCCACGACTATGATCGTCAGCCCTCCCGCCGGCTCCGGCGCAGAAAGCCGTCGGACGGCCTCCCATGCGATGCCGCCGGTCATCAGAAGAAGGACGAGCGCATTGATCAGGGCCGCCAGGATCGACGTGCTCCGGAGGCCATACGTATACCGCCGCGTCGGCCGACGACGGGCAAGCGTCACCGCTGCCCAGGCCAGGGCAAGCCCCAGCACGTCCCCCATGTTGTGCCCAGCATCAGCGACCAGAGCAAGGGAGTGCGCGTGAAGCCCGTAGGCGGCTTCGACCACCACGTAGACCAAGTTGAGCGACACGCCGATCGCGAAAGCGCTGCCAAAATCCTGCTGCCCGTGTGTATGGCCGTGTTCACTCATCTGTCTCGCCTACGGGTCTGGCCGACATTTTCTGGCTGTTCCACGGCCCGAGCCTCTGCTCCAGTGAGTTCGTCAAACGTCCGCTACCACGACCGGCATGATGCCCGGCCCCGGGGCTTCCGAGGGCTTCGTGGCTGGGCCCGCCCCGAAGTCGCTATCAGCTCCGCTTCCCTGACGACCAGTGAACATGCACGATCAGCCATCCGGCGCTCCGGCGCTCCAAGACGAGCGTCTCCGTTCCTATCGACGACACAGGCTTGCCACGGAACTCGCCGGTGCTTTCCGAGCGCGTCATGATCACGGCGCGATCGGCGCCTGGCAGGACACGTCGGTCGACAACCCTGATCTTGATCGCGCGCAGATACTCCAGATCACCGTCCAGGTGATGCTTGGCGTACTCGTCACGCGATGATTCCACGCTGCCATGCTCGAAGATCACGACGTCGGGAGCCAGGCACGCAAGGGCGCCCTCGCGGTCGTCAGACTGGAGGGCAGACGCGAATCGGTCGGCGACGGCGACAGCGTCCGTGCCGCCGGCCGAGAGCTTGACCTCGACAGCGACGTTCGAGCCATCCCTCGACTCGTACCTAACAACGGCGCGCTCTCCGACCTTAAGGTCCGCCGCCTTCACCGCCGCGTCGCCTCGCCGGTACTCGGTGGTCGCAGTCAGCAGGAACGACGTGATCGGACCCGCCGTGGTCTGGACGTCGAGGTGTGACGCCTGGACGGCGTTGATCGTGCCCATAGTCCTCTTGGTGGGCGCATCGGCAGCGACAGCGGGCCAGGTGAGAAGCAGCGAGAAGCCTGCGACGAGCAGGCGCCCGCGAAGGTTGCTCTGAAGATTCATCGATGCTCCTTTCCCGCGACCGCGGGGCCGCTCGCAGCTAGCGCTAGCGCGCGACCGTCAACGTCAGCGTCGCGAAGTCGCTCTCCCAATCCGTGTTCGGAGCCGACGCCTTCCGCACGTCGGTCGCCCTGAACAAGTAGCTTCCCACGCTCTCGAGGCGTAGGCGCACGCGACCGTCTCCATCCGTCGTGAGGTTGACCCCGGGAGCACCTTGGCGTATGACGCCCACGGCGAAACCGGAGACGGGCACACTATGTCTGAGCAGACGCACGACCAGCTCGGCCCCCTGCGTCCACTTCGCCGGCTCGGACTCGGGAACGAGTTCGAGCGCCGAGCCGAGCGACGCGCTGGCCCATTCGTCCGCTCCCGTGCCGACCACCATCACTGCCTTCGCATGCTTCGAGTACAGTTCCCGCCAACGCTGCGGGTGCATCGCCGCCCAGGCCTCCCGGACCGAGGGCGGTGCGCCGATCTCGTCGAGATACTCCTTGACCTCGTCGGACTTGAGCTCGATCGCCTTCGGCGCGAGCTCGACACTGCACACGGCGACTCCCGCCGTCTCGAGGCGAGCCGTCAGGTGCAAGGACTTCGTCGCTGCCGACGAAGCAAGAGGCCAACTGCGTCCTCCCAACCGGCAGGCTGCAGATGTCACCCGCTCCGCCTTGATGGCATAGTCCAGCGCGGGGAAGGCCATCCCGCTTGTCAGGTCGAAAGCAGCCTCGGCCCCGGCCTCGATCGAGGTCTTTACCGGCGACAGCCAGGTATCGTGAGCGAATGCGCTCGTCGAGAGAAGAACTCCAGCGATCAGGGCGGGCACGAATCGATTCTTCATGGGTGGATCCTCATGACCCGTAAGGACAGCGCGCTCCGCCGTCACGTTCATCCTCGCGTCGCGCAGCGCTCAGTCGGGCGGGTACTCGAAAGCCATCGTGGCTTGTGTCCCGCCAACGGTGATCTTCACGTGAATCTCCGCCGGGCTCAGCGCATTGAGGTTCGCCTTGCCTTCAAGATGGTCGCCGTTGGCCGCGAGTGCGACGTCGTCTGTCCGCTTGTCGTTGTTCGAGTGAATGGTCGCCGAGCCCGTCACGGTGCTGAGATCTGTGATCGGCTCCTTCTTGAGCGACGAGATGTAGATCTCGAACGTCGTCTCCTTGGCGATGAGCTCGAACCTATGCGAGCCGGCCAGGAGCATCTGGCCGCCATGTGACCCCGGCTTGCCATGCGCCAGCGCTGCCGTTGGCGCGATGAGCGCCGCGAGAACCAACAGAATTCCTGCTTGTCTCATACTCGATCTCCGTTTCTTCCCAGGCGCTATTTGACCTGGAAGCGCACGTTGTGAACTTCGTCGCCCATCGCGACCGTAACGACCGCAAGGAAGCCCCCGCGGACTGCAGCCGGTGTCACACTGAAGTGAGACTGTTCCGGCGCGCTGCCGATCTTGTCCATGCTCCAGTTTGCTGTCGTTCCGTCGGCAAGAAGGGCATGGACGATGGCTGAATCGACGTCCTCCGCTGGAATCGGAGCGAGGCTGTCGTCGAGTCGGTACAGCGACAGCGCTCCAGTACCGTCCCTTGCCAACTCGAGGTGACCGTCTCCAATGTCGAGCACGGCGCCCCCGTGGGGGCCGCGCTCCCGAGCGGCTGCACCGCCCGACTTCTTTTCCAGTGCCGCGCCATGCGCGAAGACGGGAGGGGTCACGAGTAATAGAACCAGGCAGGTCGCCGTGCCCAGCGCGCAGAGCCCAGTGCGTCGTTCATCGGCGTGTCTACCCATTTCCTTCTCCTTGCGTTCCCGCGAAGACCGCAGCCTCTGCGCCCTCGGCGCGCGCCGAGTCGAACGCCCGACGCGCGAAGCGCTTGAACAGGGTGGGGACCACGATCATGTTCAGGAATGTCGACGTGAAGAGGCCGCCCAGGATCACGACGGCCAGGGGGCGCTCGATCTCCTTCCCCGTGGCGTCACCGAGTACGAGAGGCAGAAGGCCCAGAGCAGCGGTGGCAGCCGTCATCAGGATCGGAATCAAGCGATCCATGGAGCCCTTGACGATCGCATCCTCGAAGGAGAGGCCGTCCTCGAGCTTGAGATGACGATAGTGAGTGACCAGCATGATGCCGTTGCGTGCCGCGATCCCGAACAGGCTGATGAAGCCAATGATCGTTGGGATGCTCATTTCCCTGCTGACCAGAACCACGGCCAGAACTCCGCCGATCAGTGCCAAGGGCAGGTTTGTCATGACCAGGAGCGCCTCTGTCGTCGTGCCGAAGGCTTGGAACAGGATTACGAAGATGCCGATAATCGCCGCGATGCCGAGCCAAAGAAGCGTCTGCTGCGCACGCTGCTGGCTTTCGAATTGGCCGCCGTACTCGACGAAGTAACCGGGCGGCAGAGGTACCCCGGCCTTGATGCGCGACTGGATATCGGCGATCACGTCGCCCAGCGCTCTCCCCTGCACGTTGCACTGCACCGCGATTCGGCGCTGCACGTTTTCGCGATTAATGAAGTAGGGCTCTTTCTCGAGCGAAATCTTTGCCACCTGTGACAGCGGAATCTTTGCCCCGGACGGCGTATCGATCAAAACGGCCGCCATCTGCTCCGGGCTGTCGCGATATTCCGCCGGAAACCGCACGAAGAGGTCGAAGGACCTCTGCCCTTCCAACACCTGCGACGCCGCGACGCCGTTGAATCCAGTCGCAATCACCCGCGCGAAGTCGGCGACGGTGATTCCGTAGCGCGCGGCGTCGTCGGGACGGAACTCGATATGCACAGACGGGACATCGACCTGCTGCTCAAGCTGCAGGTCGACCACTCCGGGGATTCCAGCCATGACATCACGGCTGGCGTCGCCGAGTCTGCGAAGGGTCTCCAGGTCGGGGCCGTAGATCTTGACCGCGACCTGGGCCCGAATTCCTGAGAGGACCTCGTCGATGCGGTGTGCGATGAACTGGCCCAGGTTGGTCGCCACGCCTGGGATCTTCTCGAGCTGCTCGCGTAGCTCGGCGCTCAACTGTTCGGGCGAACGTCCGTTCTTGCCTTTCGCGAGGGTGATGTCGAACTCGGAGAAGTTCGGCGGCTGGGCGTCCTCGTCCAGCTCCGAGCGCCCGGCGCGCTGGTCGATCGATACGACCTCGGGATACTTCATCAGGCGCTGACGCACGATCTTCCCGAGGCGCATGGACTCGGGCAGGGACGTCCCCGGCAAGGTCGTGAGGGCGAGGATGTAGTTGCCCTCGTGAAATTCAGGCAGGAACGAGGTGCCAAGAAAAGGTACTGCTCCAACGGCGGCGGCGAGGAGAACGAGGGACAGGCTGATGACGCGTGCCGGGTGACGCAGGCACGGCTCGAGGATTCGAAGGTACTTCCTCTTGAGCCAGGCGATGAGCTTGGTCTCGTGCTCGGCGGTGGAAAAGCGCCCCGCAAGGAGGAGATGACAGAGAACCGGGGTAAGCGTGAGCGCCACGATCAGCGAGGAGATGAGAGCGGCGATATACGCCACGCCCAAAGGGGCAAAAATGCGGCCCTCGATGCCGGACAGAAAGAAGATGGGGGAGAAGACGACGAGCACGATCAACGTGGCGTAGACCACCGAGTTCCGGACCTCGCTGGACGCGCGCGACACGACGCGCAACGCCGGCTCCGGAGTTTCGAGGGCTCGGTTCTCTCGGAGGCGGCGAAAGACGTTCTCCACCCCGATGATCGCGTCATCGACCACCTCGCCGATGGCGATCGCCAAACCTCCGAGCGTCATCACGTTGATTCCGATGCCCATGATCTTCATCACGATCACGGCGAAGAGCAAGGAGGTCGGGATCGCAAGGAAGCTGATGAAGCTCGTGCGCAGGTTCAGCAGGAAGAGGAACAGGATCAGCACGACGATGATGCCGCCCTCGACCAACGCGTGATTCAGGTTCGTTATCGAGTGTTCGATGAAGGTCGCCTGGCGGAAGACGATGTCCATCGAGACGCCAGGTGGCAGGGCTGCCTTGATCTCCTTCAGCGCTTCCTCCACCTTGTAGGTAGTGGACAGCGTGTCGGCACCGTAAAGCTTCGACACCGTGCCGATCACGGCCGGGTCGCCCATGAACGCCCCGTCGCCGCGCTTCGGCTCTTCCCCAAATTTCACGTCGGCTATGTTGGAAACCAGGATCGGCGTGTTGCCGCGTTCCGCCACGACGATGTTCGCGACATCGGCGAGCGAGTTGGGGCGAATGCGCCCGAGGCCTGTGGTGATGTACTCCTGGCCGGAGCGCACGAGAAAGCCGCCGGGGACGTTGCGATTGGCGCTCTCTAGGGCATGCAGCGCGTCTTCCAGAGTCAACCCGAAGGCGCGGAGCTTGTCGGGCGAGAGCTCGACCTGGTATTGCTTCACGCCCCCACCGATCGAAACGACGGACGCGATGCCGGGGATCGAGAGGATGCGGGGGCGTATGGACCAGTCCGAGAGCGTCCTCAGGTCCATCGGTGACACGGTGCTGCTGGTCAGCGAGTACTTGATCAACCAGCCGACGGCCGACGTCACCGGCAGCATGACCGAGGCCTGTACATCCTGGGGAAAGCGCTCGCGCGCGCTCTGCAGGCGTTCGCTCACGAGCTGTCGATCCTGGTAGATGTTCGTGCCCCACTTGAATACGACCGTCACGGTCGACAAGCCGACGGAGGAGGACGAGCGGACGCTCTCGACGTTCGGCGTGCCGTTGATCGCGGTCTCCAGTGGCAGAGTCACGAGCGATTCGACGTCCTGTGGGGACATCCCCGGCGCCTGGGTCTGGATCACGACTTGCGGCGGTGCGAACTCCGGAAACACATCCGCCGGCAGCGTCTGGAGAACGACGAGCCCCGCCGCCAGCAGGACCACGTAGCCAAAGATCACCAGCAGGCGGTGACTTAACGACCATTGGATGATGCGATCGAACATCAGTCTCTTCTTCCGGGCGCGATGGGCTCGTGCGGCGCCAGCTACTGGTAGAGACTCTTCGTGTAGACCTGCATTTTCCCGTCAGTCACGACCAGGTCGTGCTCGAACAGGCCGCGGGAGATCTGCGCGTAGCGGTCATCCCGCGCCGAGACGACCACGTCCTGCTTGGCGAGCTGCGTGCCGTTCTTGACGAACACGAAAGCGGCTCCGCCCTGCTCGATGAGCGCGCCGACGGGAACGCTGACGCCAGCGGCCTCGGTGCCAACGGTCACCACAAGGGAAGCGAACATCCCAGGCGTCAGGTCGCCGACGGAGTTGTCGAGAACAACCCTCAGACGAGCCGTGCGCTTGGCCGGATCGAGCGAAGGCACCAAGCCCTGGACCGTGCCCGCCGCCACGCGCGAGACGCCGGGGACGGTCACGTGGACCTTCAGGCCGGGCTTGATCTCGGCGAGCTGAGTCTCGAAGACGTCCCCTTCGGCCCACAGCGTGTCGAGCTTGTCGATTTCGAGGATCGGATCGCTCGTGTTCACTGGAGAGCCAGCGACCGCGGTGCGACTCACGACGACACCGCCGAGGGGCGCCTTGATCGCTAGCGTGCGGATGAGCTCCTGGGACGACTCGATCGCGCCGATCTGCGCTTTTGACAGGCCCAGAATCTCCAGCCTCTCGCGGACGCCGGCGTATTCGCTTCTCTTGGCCTCGTACTGCGCGCTGGCGCTCTCCACTTCCTTGGCGGCCACGGCCTGGATCTCCAGGAGCTTTTTCAGTCGATCGGCGGCCGCCCGTGCCACCGGCAGTTCCGCGGCCGCGCGCAGCAACTCGACCTGCAGGTCTTCGAACTGGGCGCTCTGCACCGTGGCGAGCGTCTCGCCCTCCCTGACCCGGTCGCCCACGTTGACGAGCACGCTGGCAATGCGGCCTTCGAGCCGGGATCCAACGAACCCGCGAGCATCCGGCGGAGCGACGATGCTGCCCGTCAGTCGCAGGGTTCGGTCGACGGGTCGAATCTCGACCGGCTCGAGCTTGAGGCCAATCGCAGCCGCGGCGTCATCCTCCATCTCGACCCCCGGAGGGAGGCTGACCGGACCGGCCGCCTCACCGGCGCCGCCGGTCGCCGGTAGCTCCTTTCTGCTGCGCTCCCCGAGCCAGTAGGCGCCTACCAGCAGCAGGCCGCCCAGGACAAGCGCGGCAACCGTCCGCCATGGGCCCCGTCCTCGCGGTTCGGGGGATTCGATCGGCGTGCCGCCCTGCAGACCCTGTTCGATCATTCGATTCCTCTGCTGCTGGCGGCAGGTGCCGCGCCCAGGTCTTGCAAGGACTCACTTGGCGAAAGGCCGAGAGCCCTTCTGAGTTGTGCCCGTTCATTCTCGGCGTCGAACAAAGCCGCCAGGTACTCGTGCCGCGTGTCGAAAAAGGTCCGCTGTGCCTGAATGACCGCGAACACGCTCTCGTTGCCGAGCCGGTAGGCTTCCACGATCGAGTCCAGACTCTTCCTGAGCGGTGGCAGGATCGAGCTCTCGTACAGATCGCGCACTGCAAGCCGTGACCGATAGTTGGCCAAGGCCACGCGCACTTCGGCTTCGACCGCCGAGCGGAGGTACTTCAGGCCTGCGTCAGCTGACAGCGCCTCGTGGTGTGCGGCTTCGACGTTGCCTCGATTGCGGTTGAAGATCGGCAGCGGAACGGCGACGCTCAGCACGAACGCGCGATCCTTCCTAATGCCGACGGAGCCAACCGCCGTAGTCGCGACGACTCGATTGTCCTCCTGGTAGCCGGCGCCGAGGGTGAGGTTCGGCACGCCGAGTGCTTTCGCGAGTTGTTCCTGATGCTGGCGCTCAACCAATTCGCTTTCCGCTGCCAGAATCTCCGGCCGGCGCTGAAGCGTCGCGGCCAGGTAGTACCCGTCGGTCGATGCAATCGGGCTTGGCGGCGGGAAGTCGCCGGCGAGATGGATTGGGCGCTCGGCTTCCCGCCCGAGAACCAGGTCGAGCTCCACCAGGGCCTGATGAGCGCTTCGTCCGAACTCGAGCAGCTCTCTTTGCGTGCGCGCCAGCTCGATCTGGACCAAGTTAAGGTCGAGCCCCGCGGCTTCCCCCAGACGCACTCGGTTGTCGGTGAGGTCCACCAGGTGCTGAAGGATCGTAAGATCCTCGTTCGCCAGGTCGAGATCGCGACGGCTCCGCAATAGGGCAAAGAAGGCCTGGGTCGCGCGCCGCACGATGTCTTGTTGCGCTGCCTCGCTGGCGTGCTGCACGCGCTCCAGCTCGCTCTGCGCGCCGAGCATTCGATAGCGCCGCTTGTGCACGGTTTCGAATTCTTGCTCGAGCCCGGCGGTCCAACCCTTCTCCCCCTCGTTCGCGAAGCTGCGATCCGACGTCGCCGAGCCGGAACCGACCGGGTTCGGGATCGCCTTGGCTTGGAGGAGGAGGCCGCGTGCCACACCGACTTGCTCTAACTCGGACTGATAGGAAAGGTTGTGCGCCAGCGCCTCCTGGATCGCGCCGTCCAGGGTCACTGGACTGCCGGCGCCGGGAGCGCTCTCCCTGCTGCGCGGGGCCTCCTGGGGGCGCACGGTAGTTGCAACCGCTATGGCCACGAGGAGCATTGCCCACGACTTCTGGTTCCGTCGCCTGTTCATACCAACAGGGAAGCTAGCAGCGTGAGATTAGAGGCACCTTAAACGACGCGTCCGTCATCGCTGCCGCGACGCAACGGTGCGGGCAGCGGCTAAGATCGGCCCAGAACATCATGCGTGTCTTGATCGTCGAGGACGAAGACCGACTGGCGGCTCACCTGAAGCAAGGCCTGGAGGAGCACGCCTACGCTGTTGACCTTGCCGCCGACGGCCAGACCGCGTTGGACCTGGCGATGGTGACCGACTACGACGCCGTCGTGCTCGACCTGATGCTACCGGTCCGAGACGGCGCACAGGTCTGTGCCGAGCTGCGGCGCCGCTCCAACAAGGCCCCGATCCTCATTCTCACGGCGAGCTCGGCAGTCGACGAGAAGGTGCGGCTTCTCGACCTCGGGGCCGATGACTACCTGACCAAGCCGTTTGCCTTCAATGAGCTCCTGGCGCGACTGCGGGCGCTGCTGCGTCGGGGACCCGTGGAACGACAAAACCTGCTGCGCGTCGCAGACCTCGAGCTCGACCCAGCCGGACGACGCGTGCGACGATGCGAACAGGACATAGTGCTCACGCAGAGAGAGTTCGCGGTGCTCGAGTATCTGATGCGCAACTCTGGCAATGTCGTCACACGCGCAATGATCGCCGGCCACGTGTGGGATCTCGACTACGAAGGCACCTCGAACATCGTCGAGGTCTATATCAACTACCTTCGGCGCAAGGTGGATCAGGGCTTCGAAACCAAGCTGATTCAGACCATACGCGGGGTCGGCTATTCGATTCGGAGCCCAGAGTGATTCGGCGCCGGAGATCTCTTCGGTTCGTCCTGACCTCGTGGTACAGCGGCGTGGTGGGCGCCGTACTCTTCGTTTGGGGGGCGCTCCTGTACGGCGCTGTTCATTACCAGTACCTGCACCACCACGATGAAGGCCTGCGGGCCGACGCCCGTGCGGTATCGGCGATCCTGCTGTTGCGTCCCGACTGCTCGAAGCTGGCTCCGGCGCAGGTCGAACGTCTAGCGTTGCTCAACAGCCGGATACTTCTGCGGGAGCTCGGTCGCGGGGAAGAGGAGATTTTCCGCTCCTCGGGTATCGCCCGGATACTGCCGGCGGAAGGGCTCGCACCTCGAATTGCCGATATCGAAGCCGACTCGTTCTCGACCTTTGAAGGCCGTGCCGGCGCGGTGCGAATGTATTCGACGACGGTCGCGTCGCCGGAGGGACCACGGTGCGTGGTTCTCGTCATGGACTCCCTCGGCCACGTCACGGAGGCCCTGAGCACGCTCCGATGGTCGCTCCTTCTGACGGTGCCTCTTGCTCTCCTCGTCGCCGCGACAGTCGGCTACTGGCTCGCCGGTCGCGCCCTGAGACCCGTCGACGAAATCACCAGCCTGGCGCGCAAGATCGAAGCCACCAACCTGAGCCAGCGGCTTCCCGTGCCGAGTCTTGACGACGAGCTGGGGAGGCTCACCAACACGTTGAACCAGATGATTGCCCGGCTGGAGGAGTCCTTCTCCTCGATGCGGCGCTTCACCGCCGATGCGTCCCACGAATTGAGAACGCCCCTCACGATCATGCACACGGCGATCGACGTGGCCCTGGGGCGCGAGCGAAACGCGACCGAGTATCGCCAAACGCTCGCGGCTCTGCTCGAAGAGGTCATCCGAACCAGTCGAATCGTGGATGACTTGATGTTCCTCGCGCGCGCGGACTCGGGCAATCTGCCGCTGCAGAAAGAACCGGTGCAACTCGACGTCTTGGTGAGCGAGGTCGCGGTGTCCATGGGGTCCGTCGCAAGCGCCCGCGGCGTGTCCCTGGAGGTAGGAGCGTCCGCGTCCATCTCGCTGGTGGCGGACGAGCGCTGGCTCCGCCAGATGCTCTACAACCTCGTGGACAATGCCATCAAGTTCACTGGTCCCGAGGGGCGGGTCGAGCTAACGATCGAGTTGCAGAACGACGCCGCGATTCTGAGCGTGAGCGACTGCGGCGCCGGAATCCCCGAAAGCCAGCAGGCTCGACTGTTCGAGCGCTTCTACCGCGTCGACGACGCGCGAAGCCGCGACACGGGCGGGGCAGGGCTCGGGCTAGCCATCGCCCTTGGCATCGCTCGCCTGCACGGCGGGGACATTCGGGTCGAGAGCCGCCAGGGGCAGGGCAGCACGTTCAAGGCCTATCTGCCCCGGGCGAGCTCAACAGGGGTGCACTAGACAGCAGTGCCGATCGCTCGGTGCTGTGGTGCCACTCCGGGCTCGGCGCGTCAGTCTCCCGTTGTTTGCAGCTTGGCCTTCATGAGATCGATCTCCGACTGCTGACTTGAGATGATCGAGGTGCAAAGCTCCTTGAGCGCGGGGTCCTGCAGAGAGGCCTGCTGGCACATCAGGATCGCCCCCGCGTGATGAGGAATCATGGACTTGAGGAACTGACGGTCGGAGATAGCGGCTTGCTGGCGAATGGCCAGCCAGAAGGCGACTCCCGCTAGAGCGAAGCCGGCAACGAGAACGGCATTCAACTTCTTGTTACCGTACATTGCGCCCATGACGACGATCTCGACGATCGCCATCGGCGCGGTCATGAGGCCGGCCATATAGAGTTGATTGAGGCTCGGGTACACGTTGGCGAAGACGTTCACCATCGCGTACATGAGGCAGTACATCGCCACAAAAGACAGCAGAATCATGAGGATGAGGCGCCTGTAGTGCTGCGACGACATGCTGTCCTTGCCCGCTTTCATTGCCTTTTCCATGGATGGCTCCTTTCTACTTCGAGTTGAAGCTGGCGGCGGGTCTACGACTCACCTACCCGCCGTGCGCATGCTCGCCGTCCTTGCCGGGCTCGGTGATCGAGCCTTCCTTCCACGAGACAGTGCCCGCGGGATAGTCGTACCAGCCCGGGTCCGCGTATCCCTTCAGGTGTTCCCGGATCTTCAGCACAGTGAACATTCCACCCATCTCGATCGGGCCGAACGGGCCCTTCCCGGTCATCATCGGAAGCGTGTTGGGGAGGCCGGGCATGTGCTCGGAGTGCTCCGAGTGCTCGGCCATGCCGGAGGACCCCATCGCCATGTATCCGTCGACTAGGCGCGAGATCTCCTCCGAGACTCCGTGCTGGTCGACGCCCATCATGTTCGGGATGCCGTGCCCCATCGCGTTCATGGTGTGGTGGGTCTTGTGGCAGTGAAGCGCCCAGTCGCCCGGGTTGTTGGCGACGAACTCGAAGGCACGGGTCGTGCCCGGAATGATATTGATCGTCGTCTCGGGCCACCAGGCGGAGCGAGGGATCTGCCCGCCGTCGGTCTCGGTGACCCAGGTCTGGTGACCGTGCAGGTGGATCGGGTGGCTGGTCATGCTGAGATTCGCGAGACGGATGCGGGTCCGATCTCCGAGCCTGCAGACCAGGGCCTCAGTGCCCGGGAAAACCTTGCCGTTGAACGTGAACAGATTGAAGTCCAGCATGATCGCGGTATTCGGTGTCTTGGTTCCGGGCTGGACGAAGAACATGTGGGGGAAGACACAGAAGTCGCGATCGATGTGCCGCTCCGGCTTTCGCGGGTGAATGATGAAGAAGCCCATCATCCCCATCGCCATCTGCACCATCTCGTCGGCGTGCGGATGGTACATGTGCGTGCCGTGCTGGCGCAGCGTGAATTCGTAGACGTAGGTCTCGCCAGGACCAATGTCGGGCTGATTGAGGCCACCCACGCCGTCCATCCCCGCTGGGAGCAGGATTCCGTGCCAATGGATGGTGGTGTGCTCGGGTAGCCGGTTCTCGACGAAGATGCGAACGCGGTCACCCTCGACCGCCTCGATCGTAGGCCCGGGAGATGAACCGTTGTAGCCCCAGGCGTTGACCTTCATTCCCGGGGCGAACTCGACCTCGACAGGCTCGGCCACGAGGCGGAATTCTTTAACGGCGCCGTTCATGTGGAACGGCAGCGTCGAGCCGTTCGGAGTGATGACGGGCGTGTAGGGCAAGTCTCCGCGCGGTGCTGAAGCCGGTGCCGCGACCGGGGGTGGCAGTTTGGCGACCGGGGGCGGAGCGGTCATCCCGGGCATGTTGGCCATGTCATGCCCCGCGGGCGGATCCTGGGCGAGCGCCGCGCCGCCGCCGAGAACCAAGCGAGCCCGATCCATGAACGCCGCGCCGGAGGCCAGCAGCGCGGCGCGGGAAATCCAGGTTCTGCGAGAGATCATCGTTCGCCTCCAGTTGGGGTTGACGAGTGTTGAACGGGCGCCGGAGCGGTGGGCGCCGAGCCGGGGCCGGTCAAGGGTCCGCCCACGGCGCGTTCGAGCCGCACCCTGGCCACCCAGTAGTCACGCAGCGCCGAGGTCGCCCCTTGAGCCGACTCCGTCTCCTCACGGCGGGCGAGCAGCAGGTCGTAGACACCGAGCAGCATCAGGTTGTAGTGGCGCAGCGTCTGATCGAGAACCGCTCTTCGTTTGGGCAGCAGCACGCGTTGATAGCTCTCCACGATCGCGCGAGACCCGATCAAGGTGTCGCGGGCGAGACGTACTTCCGAGCGGATCTCGATCGCCAGCGCCTCGAGCTGCCGCTGTGTCTGTCGCTGCTCCGCCTCGAGTCGGGCGATTGACGCGGCGCCGGTGTCGAAGATGGGCAGAGCGATCGCAATCTGCGGGCCCTGCAGCCGGACACCGTCGCTCTCCTTCTCGCGATTGAAGCCAATGTCGACGCCGACGGGGAAGAACCTAGTTCCCCGCTTCAAGGCCAGCGCCCGGCCGACGAGCTCCACTCCGAACTTCGCGGCGCCGAGGTCGAGCCGGGTGTCGATCGCGCGGCTCTCGAGCGCGGTCAGGTCCGGTTCCTGGGGTGGGAGCTCGGGAAGACGGCGCGCAGCCGTCCAGTTGGTTTCGTCTCCGGAAAGCCCGAGGAGCACGTTGAGCTTCTCCCGGGCGCCGCCTTCGGCGAGTTGCGCTCGCGTAAGGTCGATCGCTCCTTGCGCGTCGCTCGCCTCGAACATGGCGACCGCACGCTCCTCGAGATTTCCCGCGTCGCGCTGTCGACGGGCAAGCTCGGCGCCGGCGGCGGTGAGGTCGCGGACGAGGGTGAATCGATCAACGGTCTCCTCGGCAGCCACCAGGTCGTAGAAGCTGGTGCGCACATCGGCGACGAGGTCGAGCATGGTCTGGCCGAGGCGGAGCTTTGCCGTCTCGAGTTCGACGGCGGCCATGCGCTTGCGGGCTGGTTGAACCAGGATGTCGAGCAGGTTTTCGACGAGCTCCACTTCGACGTTAGTGCCCGAGCCAGAGCTGGGTGAGCGGCGGAACGCGGAGAGCGTCGGGTTCGCGATCCTCGTCGCTTGGGCGTAGTCGGCTCGTGCGATGCCTAGCTCCTCGATCTGGGCGAGCAGCTCGCGGTTCCGGAGCAGCGCGATTCGAGCAGCACTCGCGTCGTCGAGAGGGGAGGCGAGCAGCTTCGCTGCCGCTTGCTCAGCCGCGTCCTCTTCGGCGTCGGTGCGCGACCAGGTCGGCTCGAGCCCCGTGCGATTCGCCACGGTCGAAGCGACGGCGTCGAAAGACGGCTTCGCGTCAATCGAGGCGCAGCCGGACGCGAGCACTAGGGCAAGCGCCGCCATGGGTCGTGCGCGCTTCACGGATCCCTCGACTTGTCAGTGATCGGAACGAGAGTCATGCGGCACTTGGGGCAGCTGCCAGGCTCCAAGGCTCGAACCTCGGGATGCATTGGGCAGGTGTGAAGGATGACGACCGCGGCGCCTTCGGGCGCTGCGGATCCCGTGGAAGCCTGTGCCCCGGGAGTGCGATCGTCGTGGGCCACCGCCTGGGGGGCCGGCTCCGCAGGCGGAGCTGGAGCCTCGGCGAGAAACGATGGCCGCGGCGATTCGGCGGCCGACGGATTGGTGGGGTTTTGTGCTCGCTCCGCGGTCGGCGCCGGCATCGAAGAGCGCGCCGCCGCGGCCGACAAACAGACAGCGAGAATGATTGTGGTGATGCGCAAGAGACCGATCTCCTCGAGTCCAGTAGGGAGGCTCTTCTGCCGGCACTTCCGGCAGAGAGAAGACACAAGCGTCGCCGGTGCCCTACGAGGGCACGACGACGGTGCGTCTCAGACTCGAAGCGGCAGGACGAACGACGGGGGTGGTGCCTGCGGTGGCGAGGCCTCGATCAACCACAAGGGCGCCGAATCACCGGCCCACTGGCCGGAGCCCTCGCCAGCGAGGACTGCGACGCTGGCCAAGCCCAACAAACCCGGCACCCGATGCGGCTCGGGAGCACGGGAGTCCAACGTGGTGAACTGGAGCGTTGCCGCGTCGGCGCAACAACAGGTCTTCGTCCAGGCCCTGTTGGAGGGCGTCTTCGCGGGCGTTGATTGGTGACAGCCCGGGTTGGCCTCTGGGCTCGCATCATCGTCGCAAAGACAGATCCCGAAGGCCACGCTTCCGAGCGCCGCCAAGCCCAAAGCCGCCGCGAAGCGGCGAACAGCAACGAAGGAGCGGAGCATCGCCATCAGCCGAGGTCAGTTTGTGCGCCGACGGGCCGGCTTGTCAAATCGTCCCCTTGGTCGATAGTCAGGCGTCGCAGACGGAGCGCGTTGGCGATCACCGACACCGAGCTCAGGCTCATCGCCGCCGCCGCGAGCATCGGCGACAGCAACCAGCCCGTCCACGGATAGAGCAGACCTGCGGCGATCGGCACTCCCGCGGCGTTGTAGGCGAACGCCCAGAAGAGATTCTGCCGGATGTTGGCCATGGTCGCACGCGAGAGTTTGCGTGCGCGAACGATGCCTCGGAGGTCGCCGCGCACCAGGGTGACTCCCGCGCTCTCCATCGCGACGTCCGTGCCCGTGCCCATCGCGATCCCGACCTGGGCCCGCGCCAGCGCGGGTGCGTCGTTGATGCCGTCACCGGCCATGGCGACGAAGCGCCCAGCGGCTTGCTGGCGCTCGACCTCTTGCACCTTCTGATCCGGCAGTACCTCGGCGACGATCTCGTCGATCCCGAGTTTCTTGCCAACCGCGTCCGCTGTCTTGCGGCTGTCGCCGGTTAGCATGACCACTCGGATGCCTTCAGCCCGCAGAGCGCGCAGTGCCTCGGATGTTGTCGTCTTAATCGGGTCCGCAACCCCGAGCAGACCAGCCAACCGGCCCTCCACCGCAACGTACATCACCGTCTGCGCTTCACCGCGAAGTCGATCGGCCTCCTCGGCCAGCATTGCGATGTCGACGCCGCTTTCCTGCATAAGCTTGAGGTTGCCCATGGCAACGCGTCGGCCCGCGACGCGTCCAGTCACTCCTTTCCCCGTCAACGACTCGAAGTCCCCGACCTCCGGGAGGTCGAGGCCCCTCTCGCTCGCTCCGGCCAGTATGGCCGCGGCCAGCGGGTGCTCGCTGCCGCGCTCGATCGCCGCTGCGAGCCGCAGCACTTCGTTCTCTTCAAAGCCGCTCGCCGGCCTGAGCGCGACTAGCTTGGGCTTGCCTTCAGTGAGCGTTCCTGTCTTATCGACCACCAGGGTGTCGACCTTGCGCAGCAGCTCGATTGCCTCGGCGTTACGGAAGAGCACTCCCATCGACGCCGCCTGGCCCGTCGCTACCATGATCGACATCGGCGTGGCGAGCCCGAGGGCGCAGGGGCAGGCGATGATCAGCACGGCGACCGCGTTGACCAGGGCGTGCGCCAGCCGGGGCTCGGGCCCGACGAGCGCCCAGGCCGCGAGGGTCAAGGCTGCGATCGCAAGGACCACGAGGACGAACCAGCCGGAGATCCTGTCGGCGAGCTTCTGGATCGGGGCCCGGCTTCGCTGCGCGGCGGCCACCATGGCCACGATGCGGGCGAGGAGTGTTTCGGTCCCAACCTTCTCGGCGCGCATCAGGAAGCTGCCCGCGGCGTTGACCGTAGCGCCGACGACCGGGTCGCCGGGTCCCTTGTCGACCGGCATCGGCTCTCCGGAGACCATCGATTCATCGATCGCGCTGGTGCCCTCCAAAACGACGCCGTCAACCGGCACCTTTTCGCCGGGACGAACCCGCAGGCGATCACCGACCACCACAGCTTCCAGGGGCACGTCCTCTTCACCGCCGTTCGCTCCTACACGGCGCGCGCTCTTCGCGGCCAGTCCCAGGAGCTTCCGGATCGCGGCACCGGTCTCGCCGCGTGCCTTGAGCTCGAGCACCTGGCCGAGGAGCACCAGCGCGGTGATCACCGCCGCAGCCTCGAAGTACACCGGCGCGTGACCGTTCTCGTCACGGAAAGTAGGCGGAAAGAGCCCAGGCGCCAGGGCCGCCACGAGGCTGAACCCGAACGCGACGCCAACCCCGAGGCCGATGAGCGTGAACATGTTGAGGCTGCGATTGCGAACCGACGCAATGGCTCGCACATAAAACGGCCAGGCGGCCCAGGTGCAGACCGGAAGCGCCAACAGCAGCTCGAGCCAAAGGCGCGTAGCGGGCGAGAGGGAGCTCGCCACCGGCGTGCCGGGGAGAATCGCGTCGCCCATGACCAGCGCGAGAGTCCCCAGGGCGAGCGGCACAGAGACCAGGAATCGCCGGCGCATTTCGAGATACTCGTGGCTCGGGCCGTCCTCGATCGAGGCGACTCGCGGCTCGAGTGCCATGCCACAGATCGGGCAACTCCCCGGTGCGTCGCGAACGATCTCCGGGTGCATCGGACAGGTCCACTCGGCCTTCGCTGCCGCCGCGGTCGGCACCCTCGGCTCGAGCGCCATCCCGCAACTCGGACAAGCACCGGCGCGGTCGCTTTCGACCTCCGGGTGCATCGGGCAGGTCCACTTCGTGACACCCGGGCCGCCCGCCACCGTATCGGGCTCGACGGATGGGACGGGCTCTCCCGCAAGACCGGCCGTTGCCGCCGCGGCGGTCTGCGCCGCCTGGGGATACCTTGTCGGGTCGGCGTCGAATTTCGCCTTGCACTGCGCCGAGCAGAAGTGGACGGTCTCAGCGCCACGCGCGGAACGGTGCTTCGAAGTCGCGGCGTCAACGGTCATCCCGCAGACCGGGTCCCGCACACCGGACGCGACCTTCGTGGCCTTCGCGGCCGCATGGTCCATGTGTCCGTGGGGGCTATTTTCGTCGTGTGCTCTCATGGTTTCGATTTCTCCTCGTCGGCGCTCTCAGCCCTACACCAAGACCCTTGCACCGCAGCTGCGGTTGAGGCAGCCGTGGTCAGCGCAGGTGCAGCACGCGCGCTGGAGGTCGAGGCGCAACGCCTTACAGGCTCGGTGCGGGCGCACCATCGCATTGTTGACGGTGAAGCTAGTCCCGCGGGCGAAGTCGGCGGCAGGCCTCCTTCCAAGTCTACGCGGCGCGCGATTTCCACGGACTCCGGCCGAAGCGCAGCATCGCTTCGAAACAGCGGCAGATCGCGCCGGCGCCCCTTGAACGGTAGTGGTCCACGACAGCGTTCCTGAGCAAGCGGTAGAACCACGCTCTCTGCCCGGCTTGCAGGATCTCCTCGGCGACGAGGCGACGCTCCACGCGGCGCTCGAGGAAGCTGAAGAGACCCGAGTATACGCAGTGCCTTCGCGTGCCCAAGTTAGTTGCGCCTTCGGCCAATGCCCGGCGGTTGGTTTTGGACGAAGGGACCGAAGAAGGCTCACGCGGGAGGACTTCAAGGTCGTGAGCGATCTTCAGCGCCCCGGGGTCGTTGCTGGGTGCTGTTGCATCAAACTGTTTTGACACAATAGTCTTGACCCCATGAGACTGATCCCTGCTCCAGAGCGGTTAAAGCTCCTAGCCCACGAGCACCGCTGGCGCGCCCTGCAAGCGTTGTCACAGAGTGACCTGCGGGTGACGGAGCTCGTTGCCCTCCTCGAGCAGCCCTCGAATCTCGTTTCTTACCACCTCCGGCTCCTGCGGGGGCACAACCTCGTGCGCGAGCGACGCAGCTCGGCCGACGGTCGCGACGTGTACTACACCCTCAATCTCGACGCCTTGCGCCGACTCCTCGCGGAGAGCGGCGAGAGTCTTCATCCTGCGCTAGGCGAGTCCGAGGATGGTGACGCGACCGTCGCCAGACTTCGACCTGGCCTGCGGATACTTTTTCTCTGCACCCACAACAGCGCGCGCTCGCAGATGGCAGAGGGGCTCGCACGCGCGATGAGCGAAGGCAAAATCGCTGCGTTCAGCGCCGGCACCGAGCCATCTCGAGTTCATCCGCTAGCGGTCCGCGCAATGAACGCCGAGCGCATCGATATTCGCGCGCAGCGATCGAAACACCTGGACGAGTACCTCGGCCAGCACTTCGACTACGTGATCACCGTCTGCGACCGCGCTAGCGAGTCCTGTCCGGTATTCCCCGGCGAGCCGGAGCGCATCCATTGGAGCATCCCGGATCCATCTGCCGTCGAGGGATCCAACGAACGCCGGTACCGAGCGTTCCGCAACGCGTTGCTCGACTTGCGCACGAGAATTCGCTACCTGCTCATTCTGTTGGGCCGGTCCACCGAGCGACCCTCGTGAGTACCTCGGTAGCGTTGCGACGTAGCGCGGCAGAAGGGCTAGGCACGCTTCTCCTGGTGGCCACCGTTGTGGGCTCGGGAATCATGGCCGAGCGACTCGCAGGCGGAAACGTCGCCCTGGCTCTCCTTTGCAACTCGCTCGCGACTGGTCTCGGCCTTGCTACTTTCATCCTCGCCTTGGCTCCGCTCACGGGGGCTCACTTCAATCCAGCAGTGACCCTCGCAGTCGCAGCGCACGGCGGCTTACCCTGGCCCGAGGTGCCCCTTTACATCGTGGGGCAACTCGGTGGAGCCTTCGCGGGTGTGGCGACAGCTCACGCGATGTTTGAAATGCCTTTGTTTATCGCATCGGACCACGCTCGCCATGGAGGTGGCCAGTTGCTGGGAGAGTTCGTGGCTACGTTCGGCCTCGTGTTCCTCATCTTGGCCTGCGCGAAGTATCGGTCCATCCCCGTCACCGCCGCGGCAGTGGGTGCGTACATCGCTTCGGCGTACTGGTTCACTTCGTCGACCTCGTTCGCCAACCCTGCTGTCACTCTCGCGCGTGCGGCCTCCGATACCTTTGCGGGAATTCGCTTCGCGGACGTACTGCCGTTCGTAGGCGCACAACTGCTCGGGGCCTTTGCTGGCGCCGTCGCTCTTCGGCTCCTGCGCTTTGGAGCGGCATCGAGCCGTAGCAATGCGACTCCTTTCGCGGGGGTCTCTTGGGGCCTTGGATGTAGCTGCTGCGAGGGCCAAGAACGTTCGTTCGGAGCTTTACCGATCGGACAGCGTGGCCTTCAGCGTGGGCTCAATCATCCTCAGGAAAAGTTCATTGACCTCGCCCGGGAGAAGGAGGCTCTTGCTCTCGAGCCACCAGTTCAGGACCAGGACGAAGGTTGAGGCCACGTAACGCGCGAAGAGGTCAGAAGGCGTCCGAGTCGTTGTTGGCGGCCGGCCTTCCAGGGCCGGCCGCAATGCGTCCGCGATCAGCTCGGTGAGCACTCTCTCCAAGTGTTCATGGACGATTGCGCGCCCTCGCGCGCCCATCCTGGCCCTTCCCCCCGAATCTTGGTCCGCTGAGGCTCTCGCAATCGGGATAAGTTTC
>JBDTNL010000059.1:0-24767 GCA_039933785.1 Acidobacteriota bacterium | reverse complement strand
GACAGGTACTTTGCGTGACGCAGAGGGCGTCGATACGCCCACGGAACCTGTCCCCGGTGAGACTGCCGGTGAAACCGAGGACGTGCTCGGCAATCGAAACACTCGCAGGCCAGCAGGGACAGGTTCCGTGGCCGCTTAGACGCCGGCGCCGTTTCGTAGAGAACCTGTCCCCGCCGGATCCGTGCGTGGACTGCGAAGAGGGGACAGGTACTTTGCGTCACGCAGAAGGCATCGATGCGGCCACGGAACCTGTCCCCGGTGAGACCGCCGGTGAGACCGCCCGGGGCGCGGGCTCGCTCCGGTGAGGCCCCCTCGCTACTCGACTCTCACTCGTACTGGGCTCGACATCAGGTCGGAGTACGGTAGCCGCACCTGGAAGACATGGTCTCCGGGTGTGATCGGCCAGCGCGCGGAGTACGGGCGGTCGGTGACTTCGAACGGACGCCCATCGACGTACCAGACGACCTGCGCGGCGGGCGGATCGATCACTGCCCGGAGGGCAAGCGTCGCCAACCCGAAAGGAGTCTCCGGATCACGCAGCAAGGTCGAGCCGCCCTCGGGCGAGACGATCCGCAGGTGCACCGGTCGCGTGGGCGCGACCGCGGCGAGGTCTTGAGTTGTGGTCAGACGTCCGAGGTTCGACTTGCCGAGCCCGATCGCGCTGGGGCGATCGGGCTCGCGCGGCACCGCGGTCGACTTCAACCATTCGGCGTAGCGCGACGGCAACTCCAAAAACGTCCGGAGCTCGCGTTCAACCGGCGGCGTGTACTGCGTCGCGAGCAGACCGTTGCGGCGATCCACCAGCCGCCGGCGGTGTGCCGTGCAGTCCTCCTGCGGCTCGCTGCCCGGCTGGAAGGACTCCGTGAACACGCGATCGCAGGCAGCCGTGGCGCGGGCGCCGGTGAGCGCGCAGATCCGAACCGAAACCGATCCACGCGGCGCGGGAAAGGACAAATCCGAGAGACCGTCGGCCTCATCGGGATGCAATAGCAGCAGCATGCGCTGCACCAGCTCGGCCGCGGAACGGTACCCCGACAGGCGATTCATTGGCCGAGAGCTGGCGTTGCCCACCCAAGCGACCACCAGGTACTTGGTCGACCACGCCGCAGCCCAGGCGTCGCGAAATCCGGACGACGTGCCGGTCTTGATCGCCACCGGGAAGGGAAACTCGCTCACTCCCATGCGCGGGAAGCTCGGCATGCGCGCCAGCGGATCGGAGAGAAAGCTCGCGATCTGGCGCGTGCTGTCCTCCGAGATCACTCGGCGCGACGCTTTGGCGGGCTGCGCCTCATACCAGCGCAGCTCGTGCAGGGTGCCGCCGTCGGCGAGCGCGGTGTACGCGCGGGCCAGATTCTCGAGCGTCACCGGCAGGCCACCGATCGCGAGGCCGAGGCCGAAGCGCTCGGCGGGTTCTACTCCGTCATGTAGACCGAGCTCGCGAAAGAACCCATAACCCTGCTGCAGACCGACCCGGCCCAGCAGCTCGACCGCCGGCACGTTGCGCGAGTTGGCGAGCGCCACCCGCGGCAGCAGTGGCCCGAGGAAGCGTCCATCGGCGTTGGTGATGCCGCCCGCCGCCCGACCGAGATCATCGAGAATCGTCGCCGGCGTGATCACACCGCGATCGAGCGCCTGCGCATACAGGAACGGCTTCAGCGTGCTCCCCGCCGAGCGCGGCAGCTGGGCGTAGTCGATGGCCCCCGATCGATCGGCATCGAAATAGTCCGCGGATCCAACATAGGTGAGGACCTCAGCGGTGTGCCCGTCGAGCACCATCAAGGCGGCATTGCCCGCCCCGCGCGCCGCCCAGGCGCCGACCGATTGATACGCGATCCACGAGGCTTCCTTCTGGAGCGAGAGATCGAGGCTCGAGCGCACGATGGGCGGTCCGGCGATGCCTCCGCCGAGCTCGCGGCCAACGCGCATCAACGCGTGCAGTGCTTCCGTCGGTCGGCGTTCGAGGAATGGCACCTGCAGTGTCGCGATCTGCTGATCGGCGACCTGAAACTCGTCGCCGCTCAAGACGCCATCGTCGACCAGGGCGCGCAGCAGCCGACGCCCGCGCTCGATCGCTCGCCGGTAGCCCTCGGGCCGGTAAGGATTCATCCGCGACGGCGACTGCGGGATGGCCGCCAGGAACGCGATCTCCGCCCAGCTGAGATCGGCCACCGGCTTGTCGAGATAGCGCCGCGCGGCGTAGGCGATCCCGTGAATCCGATTGCCGTACGGCACCAAGCTCAGGTACTGGCGAAGAACGGCGTCCCGGCCATAGGCCGTGGTCAGCATCCAGGCGGTGAGCGCTTCGTTCACTTTGCGCAGATAGCCGCGCGCGCCGACCCCGCCGCCGCGCTGCATGCGCGCCACTTGCATGGCGAGAGTCGAAGCACCCGAAACTCGGCGCCCGGTCCGCAGGTTCTGCCACAGCGCCCGGCCGACCGCGATCGGATCGACTCCAGGGTGCAGTCGAAAGCGCCGGTCCTCGAGAGCGGTGGTCGCGGCGACCACCCGCGGAGGGAGAGTCTCGATTGGCCAGTACCCCAGCTCGGCGGCCACGGAATCGTTGCCGCCGAGCTCACCGAGAAAGCGCCCGGCGCGATCGAGCACCAGCCGGGTCGGCGCAGGCGACACCCAGCGCGCGCGCCAGGCCGCCACGCCGATTTCGAGCTCGAGGGCGATCGCTCCCAGGATGCCGAGCGCCGCGATCGCCCAGAGCGCGGCGCGCCACAGCTTGCGCATCTTGCGTCCCTACGGCTCCACCCGGTGCACGACCAACCGCGCGCCGGGCGAATTGCCGCGCACCGCGGCGTCGTACATGAGCTCGCTCCGGGCCGCCGGCTGCACGAAGTTGCCCGCGGTCGTCGCCCGAGTGCGGAAGTAGAAGTCGAAGGTGCCCTTGGGCAATGCATCGTAAAAATAGGCCACTCGGTCATCGAGGAACATGACGTAGGTCGGCGTGCGTGTGAGATGGCCCTGCGTCACGGCCTCGGGCGGCGCCGTGGCGAGCGCCGGATTCAACGGCTCGACGCCGGCCGCGAGCGGCACCACTACGGCGACGAAGTTCCGCGCCGCGGGATTCACCACCTGCACGTGATCCTCGAGCACGTCACCCACCGCCAGCTCGAAGCTCTTGCCGGCCGCGCTCAGTGCCTCGCGCACCGGCGGCTCGCCGGCTGCCTGCACGCGCAGGAGCTCGCGGGTGACCACAAATCCGCTCGTCGCGGCGGTCTCCGCACTACCGTCCGCGGCGGGAAGATAGGTGGTTTCGGCGCGCACCAGCACCATCCCGCTGCCGCTGGTGTGGACCACCTCACCCTTGGCCGCAGACGTCGAGTTGAACGTCGCCACCGGGCTTGCGGGCCCGAGCTTCAAACTGCTCGGTGACGAACCGAGATGTACGTCGACGACGTGGGTGCCGGCCCCGGCGAACGGCGGCTTCACGATCTCGGTGAGCGCGAGGAGCGCCGCCGCGTTCGCGTTGGTCGAACCCCAACCGTCGCCTTGACCCAGGCCCACCAAACCATCGACCAGGCGCTGCAGGCGCGGGTCCGGCGTGCCCGGCGATGCGGCCAGCGTCCGGGTGACTTCCGCCAGGCTGCGCGTCTCGCTGGGCAGGATCAGCGGGTTGCGCGCTCCGCTCTCCTGCAATCCACCGTAGATCTCGCGGCCTTGATAGAGCCGGAAGATCAGCCCACTCCACAGCTTCTGCGTCAAAGCAGGCGTGGCCGCGCTTCCCGGACCGAGGGCCCGCACGATGCGCGCCGTCGCCTCGAGATTCAGATACTCAGGCTCGCGCCCGAGCTCCGCCGCGTACGCCGGATTCGAATTGCCGAGCACGCCGAGCGCATTGAGTGCCGCACTGCGTTCATCGTAGGCCTCGCCATCGATGAAGCGTCCGTAGTCCGAACGCAAGGACTGATCGAGCGTGCGCGCCATGTTCTGCAGCAGCTTGTCGTCCACCGGGTAGCCGGCGGCCTTGGCATCGTGCAGGAACTCCGCCGCGTACGCGGTCAGCCAGACGTAGCCCTCGCCACCCGGCCAATACGCGCATAGGCCGTTCTTGTCGATCACCGACGGCAGCCACTGCAGCGTGTCCGTCACCGCTCGGTCGGCGCGCGTCCCGTCCTCGCCGGTGTGGAGCGCCGCACGAAGGCCGCGTAGAGCAAGCTCGGCTCGCGCCGTGCTTAGACGCTGTTCGGTGCAGCCGTATGGATACTCCCGCAGCAGATCGAGACCGGTCGCCATCTTCACCAGGGCCGGCTGATCGGACACCAGGACTGATCGCCGCACGCTCCCCGGCCGAGCCTCGACCGGAACGTCGGGTAGCGGGAATGCAGCTCCGGGCTGGAGCTCACCTAGCTTGCGCACCATCACGCGCTCGCGATCGTCGCGCACCGGGATCTCGGCCTCGAACGCGTCGCTGGCGCCATCCGCGTTGCGCGCCACCGCCACCTTGAAGGATACCGAGTCGTAGGCCAAGGTACCGTCCTCCCGATACGGCGGGGTCGGGACCTTGACCGCGAACTCGATGCGCTCAGGCTTGTTCTTGGTCCACTCGACGCTGCGATGCGGGTCGCCGTCGAGGGTGACGCCCTTGGCTTCGACCCTGGCTTCGCCCTTGCCTCCGTCGCCCTCGACCACGCGGCCGATCGCCGCGCCGAGGAAGCTGTCGCCGGGGCGAACGAACCGCGGCAGCGCCGGCTGCACGATCAGCGGCAGACGCACCGCCACCTGGCCGACGCCAAAGCCGAAACGATCGGAGCCGCTCGCCACTTTGGCGCGCAGCTTGAACACCGTGAGGTTGTCGGGCAGCTCGACGGTGACCCGGGCGACGCCATCGGCGCCGACCATGATCGCCGGATTGAAGTAAGGCACCGGCTTGAACGACCGCCGCACCGTGGCACGATCGAGCAGATTCGACTCGTCGCGCTCCGCCGATTCGCCGCCGGGGTTCTCGGCGAAGGGCAGGAAGCCGAACGCGAGATTGCGCGTGTCGCGCAGGTCGAAGTGCGTCACCACTGCACGAATGAAGTCGGGCAGCGGATCGAGCCGCTGCTCGCGTCCAAGCGCCAGCACCGCCTGATCCACAAGCCAGAGAGTGACCTCGCCCGGTAGTGGTCGTGCTTTCTCGTCATGCAGACGAATCTCGACGTCGATCTTCTGTCCCGGACGGGCCTTCTCGGGGTTCTTGAGCTCGACCTCGACGCGATTGTCGACCGGCTCGACGTCGAGCCACACGGTGGTCGCGACCGCGGACGGTTTACCGAGGTCGGCGGTGCTCGACGGCTGCGGCGCGCTGCCGGGCAAGCGACCGCGGAGCAACAGTACGTGCACCGGCAAACGCGGCGTGTAGGTGCCGAGGATCGGCACATGCAGCGCCGCCGATCCCGACTCGACACGTAGCCATTCGTAGCGGTTGCCCTCCGGAGCTTCGATGACCGCTAGAGCCGCGGCCTTCTGGAACGGGCTCTGCAGCACGAGCGTCGCGGTCTCGCCGGGCACGTAGCGCTGCTTGTCGGGACTCGCGGTGAAGGCGCCCTGCTGTGCCTTGGCCCAGGTCACCGGACCCGCGCCGCCGGCGTAGAGATCGGCAGAGACGATCTGCGAACGGCCGAGACGGTCCGCGCCCTCGACTTCGACGACGTAGACCCCGGCCTCGTGAATCGGGAACGAGAGCTTCTGCACGTCTTTGCTGCTGGTGATCTTCTGCTCAGCGACCTTCTCATCCACTACGTCGGTGAGATAGCGCGCCACGCCGTCGGTGAAATCGCTCGCCCGGAGCACCGAATGCCATTGGCGATGCAGGAGTCGCACCGTCACCGCTTGCCCGGCGAGCATGTCGCCCTTCGGGCCCGCGACCAGGACCTGGGGCGCGATTTCGGTTGCCTGTTCGAGATAGCGCGGCACTTTCACGCCGAGCACGAACGGCGGCAGCGCCAGGATCTGCTGCGTCGCGGTCACCGTCTGGTCGTCGTCACCCGTGACGGTGGCTTCGACCACGTAGGAACGCGGCTGCGCGGTCGGCTCGACCGCTGGATTGAGGGTCAGCGTCGCGGAGCCCTCGCCGTCGGTGGCATCGTGCTTCTCGAGGCGTCCGCTCGACTCGAACCGATCGGTGCGCGAGAAGCGGCCGTCGGACGAGTAGAGGAATCCGGGCGGCAGTTTCGACGCCGGCGGAGCCCAGGTGTAGGGGAACTGGGTTACCCGCCACTGGATGGGTCGCGCCGCGACCCGGCCACCGGCGTAGTACGTCGCCACCAACGACACCGGAAACTCCTTGTCGAGCGGAACCTGCTCCGCGGCACGAAGCTGAATCTCGAACTTCGGCAGGCGATACGCCTCCATGCGGAACGTGGTCGATGCCCATCGCCGGCCCAGCTTGTCCTCGAAAGCCGCGGTGTAGACGCCGGTCGGCAGCTTGTCGGCCGAAAACAGGTGATAGATGGACCCTTGTACCGTCACCTCGGGTGAGAAGCGCCAGACCAGATCGCCGGGGCCAGTCACGATGAGTTTGCCCTCAGGGGTGGCGACGCTCAGCCGACCGTGCTCTCTCACGCGCAGGTAACCCTTGATGTGTACCGCTTCTTCTGGGCGATACACCGGCCGGTCGGTGAACAAGTGGCCCGTGTTCTCCGCATGCGCACCGCGGCTGCCAAGATCGCGCTGCGTCCAGGCTAGCCACGAGGCGTTGCTCGAATCCCACTGCCCGTCGTGGAAAACATCCGGCCCATGCTCGGCGTCGAGCACCAGCGTGTCGTCGGCCTTGACCGCGACGATCCGGCGCACGGTGACCGTTCGACCATCGATCTTGCCCGGCGCGGGCCAACGAACCTTGCCTGAAGCGTCCGTGGTGCCAGTCCACAGGATCTCGAACCGCACCGGCGAACCACGCTCGGCGACGCGGCCTTCCACACGCACTTCGGCGCCGGCGATGGGCTCGGCCGTCGAGAGCGAGGTCAGCGCGAAGACCACCGCGAAGGGTTCCTCGAGCGTCGATAGGCTCAGGTCGGTCACCTGGATCCGCAGCCAAGAGCGCGAGCTCGACCGATCCAGCCGGCGCATGCCGACCAGGTACGTGCCGGCGGCGGATTTGCCGGCGAGCTTGTCCAGATGCGGCCGCAGGTCGATCCCGAAGCGCGCCGCGCCGCCCTCGCGGGTGAGCGGCAGGGTCGTCAGCGTCGAGACCGGCGGCGAGCCCAGGATCTTGATCCGGTTCATGATGTCGACAGGACGGACGTCGTTCTCCGCCGAGGTCCACGGCTTGGGCTCTTCGCCCGGGCCCGGAGGGCGGCTCGACTCGTCGACATCGAGTGCGCGATCGGGGTACGGCCAGTACGAACGGTCCAAGGGATCGACCCGCTGGATGCGCAAGTCGACGCGCTCGTTGCCTCGCCCTTCGAGCGGCGCCATTTGCGGACCGAAACGTTCGACGATGCCCTGCCCCGCGCCCCAGCGCAGATAGGCCTGCTGCTGCGGGAAGAACAGGTACGCCTCGCTCTCGCGGCGCATCTCGAGCGAGCGGCCGCTCTCGTCGCGCAGCGCCGACGGCGCCAGAGTCACGCGATAGAGCGTGTCGCGAGCGAAGTCGCCGGAGACTTCGAGCTGGGTGCCGGAAAGCGTGGCGTCGAAATTTGCGATCGCAGGCTCGATGCGCACCAGATTCCGCGCCTCGACCGGGCCGATCGCCGCCGGCGGGGCGGAGAACTCGACGATGACGCTGCGGGCATCCCCCGGACAGCGCACCGGCTGATCGCGGCTGTAGCGCACGCCTTCCGGACCGACCGGCACCGACTCGCCGCGGCAACCGAGGCGGATCGCGCGAAAAGGTTCGGCGGTCGAGAACGAAACGTCGAAGCCCGCCTCCGGAGCCGTCGCATCGAGCGACAGACGAAAGTGAAGCAGGACTCGCGTTCCTGGTGGAACCGCCTGATGCAGTTCGACGACATACAGCGCCCGGTCGGCCCTAGACTCCCGCGCGAGCGAACGGACCTCGAAATCCTGCGCGTTCAAGAAACGGGCGGAGGCGGACGACAAGCCGGGCAACGGGCGCAGCTCCACGGTGAGCATCGAACGCAGCGCCGCGGGGTCAATTGCGTTGGGGAATTCCAGGCGTATGGTGTTGATCGGCGCGAGGCCGGTGATCCCGTTCCTCGGCGCGGTGTCGATCGGCGGCACGAACAGCGTCGCCAGGTTGAAGGTCTTTCCTTGCACCGTCCACGCGAAACGCTGGAGTGGCGGCCAGGCTTCCGCGGGACGGAATTGGAGGGTGTGGGCATCGAGCCAGGTGAAGGCTCCCGCTTGCTCCGGCGCCATGCGCACGAATCGAGCGGCGGCGTCCTCGGGTCCGCCCGTCGTGGGACCGAGATCGTGATCGAAGAACACGGTCACCGGATCCCAGGCGCGCAGGAAGCGATCGGGCACGATGACCGTGCTCTTCGTCTCCGCCGCCGGCGGCGTCGCGCCAGCGAGCGCCGCGCACAACGCCAGGCCGAGCAGCAGGGCGCCGGACTTCAACTGCCACGCACTCACGGACTTCATTGCACACCCCCAGAAACACCATTCGTTGCGATCAATTCCTGCAGATACGTGCGCAGCACCTCGGGTGGCGGCCCGGTACCCGGCGCGGCCAGACCCACGATGACGGGCCGCGCCGAGGCCGGAGGCGCGTCCGCAGGCTGGCCGATCGCCAAGGTGTAGCGCCCGGGCTCGAGATCGACGAGCTGCAAAACGCCGTGACCGAGTGAACGGCCGGCGGCATCCAACAGCTCGCATTCGACGGAGCTCGCGTCGGCGCGCACGCCGACGCCGACGCGACGTCGCTCGGTGAGCTCGAAGCTCGAGTACGCCCGGTCGCCGCCGGCGAGGAGAAGCGCCGGGTTCAATCCTTCCGTCAGCGGCACGACCGGGCTCGTGGTGAGCTCGGCAACTCCAGCGAGCTGGCCGCCGGCGAGCGCATGGAGAACCACCTCCACGGAGTCGTCGCCGCCCGCCGAGGCAGCGCTCTTGGGTTCAGCCAGCACATGGAGCAACGCCCCCGCGGGATGAATCTCGACCACGGCGCCGGCAGCACTCGTCACCACCGTCGCGACTGGAGTCGCCGTGCGGAGATGCAGGACACTGCCCTGTCCGAGCGGCACGCGAAGGCGAACGCTCTGGCCGCCGAGGGGCACCACGCCTGGTGCATTCGCCGGGACCACCGCGCTCGATTGCGAAGACGCCAGCCACGGGTCGGAGGGAACGCCAGACGCGTCGATCCAGGCCACGACCATGCCCTGTCGATGGCCGAGAATCAGCACACCCGACCGGGCGGGCGTGAGGTCGGGCCCACGAAGCACGCGGCCGTCCTCGGTGAGGAAGGTCGTCGAATCGTCGCCGCCTCGCACATGCAAGGACCAAGTCACCGCACCCGCCGGCGCCTCGACGGCCAGGCGCACCGAACCCGTGCGATCGAACGCGCGTTCGAATGGCTTCCCAGTACGGAGCTCACCGCCGGTCTCGTTCTCGCCCGCTCCAAGGGGCAGGACTTCGATTCGATACGGAGCTTCGGTTTGACCCTCGCCCTCGCGCAGCAGAACCAGGCGCGCAGTGGAGCTCAAAAGCCGCTCCTCGAAAGCCTCGCCGCCCCGCCAGTGGACACTCTCCAGCGTGTCGCCCTCGGCAAGCGCTCCGACCGTGCGCTCGCCCAAGGTGAGCACGAGGCGCTTGGGGCCCGCCGGTAGCTCGAACTGCGCCGCGCTCCCTACTGCGAGTGCGCCCGTGTGAACGCCCCAGCCCAGTGGTTGAGAGGTCGAGAGCTGTGGACGAGCGACGCTCAGCTCGACGTCACCCGCCGCCTGCGATCCTGAATTCCACACCGCGACCGAATCCGCGCGGCCGAAGATCACCGTCGTGGCCGCGCCCGCGCCAACCGCCAGGCCCCGCCCCGAGCGCCCGGTTCCAACTCCAGGCTGCAACGCCAAGGAACGCGCGATGACCACCGTCGGGCCGACCACGGCGCCGCTCGTCGGCGTGAGATCGACCGACGCCAACGCTCCCGTGGAAAGCCGCAGCTTGACGGTCCCGGCGCCTCGCGTACTCGAGAGCGTCACCCGTTCGGCGGCGACTCGGGCGCCGACCTCGCCGATCCAGAACACCCGACGCGCGAGCGCTACCAGCTGGCCGTCACCACTCGACTCGAACGCCTGGCCAGGACCTCCCGCTTGGAGCAGGCTCGCGCCGCTATGGACGCTCAGCACGCCGATTCGCGTCAGCTCCACTGCCGCGGCCCCCCAGGAAGCCAGGCCGCGCATCGGCGCGAGAACGATTCCGCCGCGCAGCGCCTCCTCACGCGAAAGATGCGGCGCCACGGCCGCGGCGCGCAGGCGCAGAGGTTCCCCGCGGCCGTCGAGCGACCACAGCCGCACCCGCCACGCCCCCGGCACGGCATCGAGCGCCGCCGCCACGCGAATGCTGCGGCCGATCGCCGACGAGACGGCTCGCCACGAGTCGGCCTCCTGATGCTCCAGGATGCAACCGACGTTTTCGATGCTGTCGAGTGCCACCACCACCAGATCGCCGCCACGGGCAATCTCGAGCGGGATCAGGTGAACGCTCGCGCTGGGGTCGAAAGTTCGCTCGAGGGGCAGCACCGCGGTCTGCTCGTCGACTTCATCGCGGCTTCGCATCGCGACCCGCAGATGCAGAGTGCGCGCCCCCACCGGATCGACCCGCAGCCGATAGCGACCCGCGGGAACGTGGCGCGAGAACAGGAAGTTCCAATCGTCGGGCCGCGTCCCGGCCTGCGCGACGACGTTGCCGTCCTCATCGAGCAGCACGCCGCGCACCGCGGCCGGAGACTCAGATGCGATCTCGGTCATGCCGGATTCGCCGACCGATACGGGAATCTCACCCGGCGCGTCGAGCGCGCGATCGGTGCCGGCGACCAGTTCGTCGGTACTGATCAGCACCCTGTACGGCACCAGGTTATTGCGCCGCGAGCATTCGACCGCGAGCTGGTAGTCGCCCGCAAGGAGCGCGCCCTTGAAGCCGCGGCCCGGAGGTACGAGCTGCGGCGTACCGACGGGGGCAGTGCCCTCCGCTTGCCGCCGCAACTGGCCTTGCATCTCGCCATCGATCAGCACCGAGAGGGTCGCTGGCGCTGCCAGGTGGAACGTGTAGACATCGCTCTCGCGCTCGGCGCCCGCCTGAGGCTCCTGCCAAACATGCGCCACCGCGATGCCCGGGCGAAGCGCCTGCGGACCGTGCCCGGTACCGACGATCGGAGTCTCGACCACCGCGAAACGGGCCAAGGCCTTGGAGGGAGTGGTGCGCGGAAGCAACAGCAGGCGATAGCTCCCCGGCCGCAGCTCGAGGGTCATGTTCGCCGGCGCCGTGGGCTGTGCGATCGGCCAGCCGTCCGCATCCTCGAGGCGGCAGAGGTACGTGAACCCATCGCCCGCACCGGTGATGCGGTACCTCCCAGCGGCCCCGATGGTGAATCGGAAGGCGACTCCCTGGCCCGCCTCGAGCGAGGCACGTCCGGTCGATCCCGCGCGGAGCTCGCCGCCGTCGAGCAGAGCCGTCTTGCGCAACGTGAGGCCGAGGTGACCGGCGCTGCTGCCCTCGGTCGCAACACCCAGCTGATAGTCGCCGGCACCAAGGTAGGACGCGAGCTCGAAGTTGCGCCCGACCCCGTTGCCGGCGGCGGTCGTGAGCTCCGGGATGGTGCGCGTGCGCATCACGGCGGAGGTGGCGAGCAATCCCGTCGACGCCACCTGGTAGAGCGCCGGTGAGTCCACCTGCACCAGGTACGTCGCGCTCCCCCTGGTCTCGAGGTCGAGATGCGCCAGCTCACCAGTCGAGAGCTTGGGAAACTGTGGCAGAGCCGCGAGCTCGCCTTGCGGCAACGGTTCGTCCGGAGTGCTCGTGCTCAAGCGTTCCTCCGTGAAAACCAGCGACGCCGATCTGGAGGTCGAAGTCGCCGAGCTCGGGGCAGGGATCGAGATCGAATGCGCACCGGCGGCGATCCGACGGTCCGTTTCCGGAGCCCCGCCATCGACGGCGATCGGCAGCAGCGTGCCGTCCTCCGCTTCGACGCGAAGCGAACCCGCAGCGGGAGCCCGGCCTTCGAGCACCAGCGATTCGCCCGGCACGAGCGTCAACGGGAGAGCCTGCGCGAGATCGAGCGGCCAGGGCCGCAGGATCAGACCGACGCGCACATCGGGCCGCACGCCGGTCACCACGGTGTAGTCGCGGGCCGCCGTCAGATCCACGCGGCCGAAACGCGCCTCACCGCGGTGCGCGGTCGCCGCAGCGGACAACGTCGAGCTCGCGGGGGCGCCCACCGCCGCGACCGTCAGATCCACGATGCCGCGGGACTTTTCGTTGCCGTCCGGATGAATGCGCAGCACCCAAAGCCCCGGGGACAGAGCCCACGAGTCTCCGCTCGCCCGCGCCGCCGGCGTCTTGTAGTCGCGCGGCGGGTTGGTGAAGAACGGCTCGAGGACAAACCGCGCCGCGAGGGGTTTTCCAGCGCTCCGCGCCGACACCTGATAGGACCCGGCCTCGGTGACCTGGAAGAACAGGGAGACGTCATCGAGCAAGTTGAAGCGCCGCGTGTACGCATGTTCGACATCCAGCGGCATGGCCGCCAAGGCAACGACCTCGTCGCGCACCCGCCCATCCGCGACCCGCGGACTGATCAGCGCCCCGGTGGCGTCAGCCTCGTCGGTGGCCGATCCCGTCTGCACCGTCGACAGCCAATAGCTGCCGGTGCGCTGGAAGCCATAGACGGCGCGGTACTCGAAGTGCTGCAGCACGTACGCCTGGCCGGGCGTGCCCGAGACTTCGATCCAGCGCGAGACCGGCGAGTTGTCCGCGGGCTGCTCGCGTTGGTCGCTACTCTCGTCGCTCGTGGAGCTCGCTTCTTCGCCGTTCCCGTCACTGCCGTCACTGCTGTCGTCGGAGGCTTCGGCGGCATCGCCGTTCTCGTCGGAGCCCTCCTCCGCGGTCGCGCTCTCGTCGCTGCCACTTTCATCCGCCGAGACGTCGGTCGCCATGGCGCCACTGCCCTCAGGGTCTTCGGCCGAGCGATCCTCGACGGTCGCCTCGGGCACGTCGACCTGCGCCACCCAGGGCCGTGACTTCTTGGTGATCTCGGCCGAGACCTTGGCGATGCGGAAGAACGGGTCGCTGGGGAGCGCGTAGCCCACCCGCAAGCCTGCGGCGCCCGATTCCGCAAGCTCGATGCGCACGAAGTTGGTCGACGGCGGGGCGAGAAACCGATCGACGCCGAACGGGCTGACGAGGAAACGCCGGCGCCCCGAGGCCGGCAACTCCGGCACCCCCCAGCGCAGGAACAACGGGTGACTGTCCTCGCCGCTCGCCCAGGCTTGCGGGGCGCCGCCGTAGGCGCTCACGCGATAGAGCCCTTCGCCAAGGGTAGCCGCGAGCTGGCAATCGACCAGGGGTTGTCCGACGACCGGCTGGCGGCCGGTGCAGCGAGGCATCGCGCCTTCGAGCCAGGTGCCTTCGCGCCAGATGCGCAGGTCGGCGAGGCTCCGCCCCGCGGCCTCGAAGAACACCGGGCGCGATTTCGGGATGCGAACCCACCACGACACCTGCTGATGGTCGTCGAGCACCGCGGCGATTTCCTTGCGCTCCGCGAGCACCGGACCGGGTGTCGCGGACAATTCCACCGAGGCCGCGACCGTGAGCGCCGCCGTGCCCTTGGCGTGCTCGCTGCCCCGGATGATGACCAAGTACTCGCCGCGATCCAGGAAGCGATCGAGCCGGCCGTCGGCCGTTCCCGCGTCGCCGTCGGTGCCTAGGGCGCCGGCCATTCGATCCACCAGATCGAGGCTCACCCCCTGCTGGCTCTTGACCGCCAGCGAGTAGCGCCCGAAGATCGGCACCGTCAGCCGCGCCACGTGCCGGCCGGCCGCCGGTTGTGAGGCGGGCGCCACCACGGGCTCCGAACCCACCTGCGCGGAGCCGGGACGCGCGGCGGCGAGGAGCCACACGGCTCCCCAGACAGTTCCCAAAGCGGTTCTCGAGGCAAGGCGCAGGATGCGGTGGGCGTTGGGCGCGGCTGGCGCTGGGCGATGTGCGATCGAAGTGGCGAACACGGTGGCGAGCTCCTCGGCGAGTGTGTTCGCAGTGTACGCGACCGATCGTGGCGGAATGATGGCCGCGCCGAGGAAAGGCCGCGATCCCGCGGGCTGGGTTCGTCGCCCCGGACTGCAACTTTTCCCGACAGGCGGCGTATCTGGGTCTTGACTACAGCTGTCGTCGCGAGTAGATTACAGCTGTAGTCAACTATCAGGAGCAAACGTGCTCATGCCTCAGAAGACCATCGGAGATCAGGAGCTGGCACTGCTGCGGGAGGTGGACGCAGCCGGATCGTTGAGCGTCGCCGAAGCGGCCGAGCAGTTCGGTGGCCCGCGTGCGCTGGCGCGTTCGACCGTGCTCACCATGCTCGAGCGCTTGCGCGCCAAGGGCCATCTGAAGCGCGCCTCCGCCGGCGGATCCTATCGGTACTCGGCGGCGATCGAGCCCGACTCCCTGGCCGAGCGGGCGCTCGAGTCGTTCGTCGCCAAGACCCTGGGGGGTTCGGTCACGCCGCTGGTGGCCTTTCTGGCCGAGCGCGGCGAGGTGAGCGCCAAGGAGCGCGCGGAGCTCGAGCGGCTGCTCGACCGGCTGAAGAGCAAGGAGGACGAAGCGTGAGCGGCCGCGGCATTCTCCAGGCGCTCGAATCGATCCAGGCGCTGGCGCCATTCGCGACGACACTGGCGCTCTCGGCGGCAGGCGCCCTGATCTTCGCATCGATCGTACTCGTCCTGACGCGGTCGCGGATCGGGATCTCACCGCGGGCCCGCGCGTTCCTCTGGTGGCTGGTCGCGGCGCGGGCGATCGCGGGGTTGCTCTGGAGCGTGCCCTTGCCGGTGTTGCCGGGTCAATGGTCGCGGCCAGCCGTGGTCCAAGTCGAGACCTCTACGCCGAGCGCCGGCTCTCTGAGGGGAGTCGAAAAGAGCAGGGGGGAACTTCGGCAGTCACGGGGGCTGGCTTCGACTCCGCTCAGCCAGCGGCGGCGTTGGAGCGAGATCGAAGGGCTGCGGTTGACTATCGTCCTTCTCTGGCTCCTGGGATCTTCGGTAGCTGTTTTTCGCGCCGTGCTTTCGCTCGCACGCCTGCGCCGCGTCGCCGGCCGCGCCACTCCCGTCGAGGATGAACCCACCAGAGCCCTTCTCGAGCGCCTCAGCGCGCAGCTGAGCTTGAAGCGCGTCCCCGCGCTCCTCTACTCGAGCGAGATCGAAAGCCCGCTCGTCTTCGGCCTGGTGCATCCAAGAGTCCTGCTGCCGATGCATTCCGCATCCGCACCCGACGAGCTCGAGCTCGCTCTCGCCCACGAGCTCCTGCATCTGCGCCAACGCGATCTGCTTTGGGGACTCGTGCCCGCGATCGCCGAGCGGCTCTTTTTCTTCCATCCCTTGATCCGCTTGGCGGCGCGCGAATACACCCTCGCCGTCGAGTCGGCCTGCGATCGCGCGGTGCTCGAAACCCTCGGACCGCCGCCGGAGCGCTACGGCCGCCTGCTCGTGCGCTGGGGCGTCGCACCCAACACTGTCGTGGCAAGCGCCGCGGCGGCCTCTCCCACGTTCAAGACACTGCGAAGGAGACTCGAAATGCTCGAGCACAAGCATCGCAAGCTCGGCGTCGCCGGACTCGCGGCCCTGGCAGCCGCGTTCCTGCTGGCCATTCCCGTCCACCCGGTCGCCGCCTGGAACGGCGAAACTCCGGCGGACCTGACGTCCGAAACGAAAGCCGACGCGACGCCGGCACCCGCGACGCCCCACCGTTCGACCACGATCTATCGCTGGAGAGGCTCGCTCGCGCCGCTCGCCCCGATACCTCCAGTTCCGCCCGTGCCGCCGGTGCCGCCCCCAGCTCCGACGGCTCCGCTGGCTCCAATGACCCCGATGGCTCCCATGCCTCCCATACCTCCCATGCCCCCGACGCCGCCGGAGCCGCCGCGCCTGCTGCTCGATACGAGTGGACCGATCGATGCCTTCACCATGATCTGGGACGGCGGCTCGATGACCGTGGAGACCGGCCGCTACGACACTGCGACCCAGCGTCTGCGGCGCGACGGGCGAGACGTCGTCTGGTATCGCTACAAGGGCAAGCCGTACGAGATCCGCGACGCGGCGATGATCCAGAAGATCGCGGCGTTCTTTGAACAGGACACCGACCAGGGTACCCAGGAGTCGGAGATCGCCAGACTGCAGTCCAAAATTCTCGCCCGCGAATCTCAGCTCCGGGAACTCGCCAGCCACGAGGCCGCGTTCGCGGAAGCTCAGGCCAGGCTCATGGCGATTCTCGAAGGCGCTATCAAGGACGGAACCGCGGCGCCGGCGAAGTAGAAGACCTTCATAGTCGAGATCCCTCGCCGGGCCGCGAAGGATCTCGACTTTCACCAACGGGTCAGTGCGTAATCCAGCACCCCTTTGCGTCGATCACATACTTCTGCGTCATGGTCGACTTGCTGGAACCGTTCGCGTCCTTGTGCTCCTGCACCACGGTCAGCGTCGCGCCTTCACCCTCGACGATCAGATCGCCGCTCGCCTTGATGTCGGTGGCGAACTGTTCTCCGGTCGAGGCCATTTCCTTCATCATGCCCTGCATCATCTTCTGATCGGCGGCGGGCATCTTCTTCCACTCGTCCTGCATCGCCTGCGTGCTCATCTTGTTGGCTTCGTCGAACTTGCCGTCGTGCAGCAGACCCATCTGCTTCACGGCGACTTTGCCGCAGGCGTGGTCGAGAATCGCGGCGCCCTTGATCTCGGTCTTCGGCGAGGCCGAGGCGGGCAGGGCAGAAACAGCGAAAGACAGCGCGGCGGCGGCAACAACGACGGACCAGCGACGATGGTTCATAGCATTCCTCCTGGGTTGGTAGGCTTTGACTCTATGCTGCCCAGGCCGGAAGGGAGAACGACCGTGATCGATGCCAGGAATCTGAGCAAGGCCCTCGGCTCCTTGTGCCTGCTGCTCACGCTCGGCTGCGGCATGGTGGACCGGGTCACGGGCGTGAAGACCGCCTGCGACCTGCGCGCGACCGGGGTCCCGGCCCAGGCCGAGATCCTGGCGATCTGGGAGACCGGATGGAGCGTCAACAACGAGCCGGTGATCGGGATTCGCGTGCGTGTGTTGGCGGACGACCGGGCCCCGTTCGAGGCCGAGATTCCCAAGGCGCTCATCGGTATTCTGCAAGTGCCCCAGTTTCAACCCGGACGCCAGGTCCCGGTGGTTTACGACCCCAGGGACCCCTCGAAGGTGGGCCTCGATATCTACACCTGCAAGTAGCGCAGTTTTTTGAGGGCTCGATCGCCCCGCAGGCCGATAGCCGCGTTACTATACGTCGCTCCTGTACTTCTCCGATGTCTGCTTACCGACCATAGAGGACCGCCCGTGACCCGCTCACCAGAGCCCTACGACGTTGCCATCCTCGGCGGAGGTCTCGCCGGCCTGACGCTGGCCCGCCACCTGCTCCTCGATACCGACAAGCGGATCGTGCTCTTCGATCGCCGCGACGAGCTTCCGGCTCCGGATCAAAAGTACGGCGAGGCCACCGTGCAGGCGAGCGGCTACTACTACTCGCGCGTCCTCGATCTGCAAGAGCATCTGATGCTCGAGCACTACATGAAGTACAACCTGCGCTTTTACTGGAAGACGCCGGGGCGCTCCAACCGTGACTTCGAGGACTACAGCCAGTCCTACATCCGGAAGCTCTCGAACATCGTCACCTACCAGCTCGATCGCAACAAGATCGAGGCCGAGCTCCTGCGCCTGAACCGCGAGAACCCGCGGTTCACCTTCGTCAATAGCACCACCGAATTCGACGTCGAGATTCATCCCGAGGGCAAGCACGCGATCTCCTGCACCACCCCCGGCGGCAAGCGCGAGTTCGACGTCGACTGGTTCGTGGATTCATCGGGCCGCGCCCGCTGGTTCGCCAAGCGCATGGGCATGCAGCGCGAGAGCCCGATTCAGCACGGCTCCTCGTTCATGTGGGTCGAGGGCCTGCTCGACATCGAACGCCTGACCAGCCGTTCATGGAAGGAAGTGCGCCTGCGGCGCGAACGGAACCGGCTCGGCCACGTGCCCTCATTCCTCGCCACCAACCACTTCTGCGAAGAAGGCTTGTGGCTGTGGGTGATCCCGCTCCACGGCATCACCAGCATCGGCCTGGTGTACGACCACAAGGTGGTCAACCGGCTGGACGTGCGCAGTGCCGAGAAGCTGACCGAGTGGATCTGCGAGCATTTCCCCTGCTTCGCCCACGACTTGCCGCAGCGCAAGGTCGTGCATTGGAGCGGACTTACCAGCTACGCCCACGACTGCGTGCGCACCATCGACCGCGACCGTTGGGCCATGTGCGGCGAGGCCGGGCGTTTCACCGATCCGCTCTACAGTCCGGGCGGCGACCTGATCTCGATCTACAACACGCTGATCACCGACGCCATCAAGAGCACCAACCGCGAAGAGCTCGAGAAAAAGACCCGCACGTACGAGTCGGTCATGCGCGCCGTGTACGAGGCCTATGTGCCGTCCTTCGCGCTGAGCTACGACTGCCTCGGCGACCAGGAAGCGTTTTCGCTCAAGTACGTCTGGGAGCTGACCATCTACTTCGCGTACTACGTCTTCCCGATGATCAACGACCTGTTCACCAACCACGCTGTCCTGCCGACGTTCCTGGCGTGGTTCGGGCGCCTCGGTCCGCTGAACTCGATGTTGCAGCGCCTGCTCTCCGACTACTTCCAGTGGAAAAAAACCCAGCCTCACGGTGTCGCCGGTGTGCCGCGCGATCCCGTGTTCTTCGACTTCATCGAGGCCGGAGCGCTCGCCTCGGCCGAAACCACGTTCTACGAAGTCGGCGTGACTCCCGAAGAAGCCAAGGAAGTCCTCGCCACCCAGCTCAGGAATCTCGAGGAGCTCGCCCGCTTCATCGTTGCCTGGGTCGCGGCAGCCGTCGTCGGCGAGCCGGCGCTGGTCCGTAACCGCGCCTTTGTCGAAGGCTTCGACCTCGCGAGCGTGAAGTTCGATCCCGCGGCCTTTGCCACCCAGGCGGCGGCCGCGAAGAACAGTGCGGAACACTATGACTGGCGCAATTGCGTCAAGGCGTTCGAGCGGATGGGGATGGAGCTCAAGGGCATGCCCGCCATGAGGGGCATGGCGCCCGCGATGTCGATGGAGAGCTGAGGGTCTTTCGCTCGCAATGCCGCCGGCGGTCTGTGGGCAGACTTCGACTCCGCTCAGCCAGCGGCTGACGTACCGGAGATCGTGCGGAGACGCCGAGCCTCCCATCCCGCGCTCGTCCCAGGTCGGCCCTGGCTCTGGGCGGCTCGGCCTACAATGGGCACAGAATCTATGCGCCTCTTGCTGGTCGAAGATGAGCCGGCGATCGCTTCCGCGGTCGCCGAAGTCCTGCGCGACGAGACCTACGCCGTCGACGTGGCGAACGACGGTCGCGCCGCCGACGAGCTCATGGCCACGAACGACTACGACCTCGTCATTCTCGATTGGGGCATTCCGGCGCCGAGCGGCATCGAACTCCTGCGCCGTTGGCGCGGCGCTGGGCGCACCACCCCGGTCCTGATGCTGACCGCGCGCAGCACCGTCGGCGACCGCATCGACGGCCTCGACGGCGGCGCCGATGACTACCTGACCAAGCCGTTCTCGCTCGACGAGGTGTTGGCCCGCGTGCGCAGCCTGCTCCGACGCTCCACCCGCAGTCCCGACCTGGCCGCATTGACTGCCGACGACCTCGAGATGGACCGAGCGGCGCATACGGTGAGGATCGCGGGACGCGATATCGAACTCTCGCCCAAGGAATTCGCGGTGCTGGAGCACTTCCTCTTGCACAAGGACAGAGTGGTGTCTCGGACCGAGATCTCCGACCACGTCTGGGACGACTCGTTCGATTCGATGAGCAACGTGGTCGACGTCACGGTGCACCGGCTACGGCGCAAGATCGACGGCGCGCAGCCCGGGCGCCTTCTTCACACCGTCAAGGGCGCGGGCTACATCTTGAAAAGCCACCGCTCGTGACCACGGCGCGCCACCGCCTCGCGGGCGTTCTCCTACTGTTCGGTGCCCTTTCGATCGCCCTGACACTCACCGTCGACACCGTCCGCACCCGGGCCTCACGCGACGATGCGGCGCAGTTACGGGCCATAGCGCACATTCCGCTTGGTCTCGCGATCTCGCATCTTTGGGTCGAAGAGGCGATCAGCGGCGACGCCGCGAACGAGCAGGAAGTCTGGAGCGGCATCCGCGACGTCCTGGCGATCTCGGCGGCGATGGCGGGCGGACCCGAAGTGATCGACGGGCCGTGGCGGGTTCGACGCCTCGATCAACCCGGGCTACGCCACTCGGCCGCCGAGCTCACCCGCGGTTTGCAGGGCTTCTTGGAGCTCACGCGCCAGCGCGAACAGGCCTACTCGCGCGGCGAAGCGGTGGGGCCGGGGACGCCGACCGACGCGACCTACGATGCCGAGTTCCGCGCCCTGGTTTTCCGGGCCGAGAGCCTTCGAGCAGCGGTCGAGGCGCGACTGTGGCAGCGCCAGGCTCGCCTCACGGGCTACCTGTATGCGGTGCTCGCCGGCTGGGCGGCCATCGTCGGCATCGCATTTGCCAGCTTGCGCCGCTTCGAAAACCGCCGCCAGCAAACGGCGATCGCCCTGCGCGAGCGCGACCAACAGCTCGTCCTGGCCCAGAAGATGGATGCGGTGGGCCGCCTCGCCGGCGGCGTGGCCCACGACATCAACAACTACCTGGCCGCGATCCGAGCGCAATGCGAGCTCATGTTACGCAAGGAAGCGACGGCGGATTCGCGCCGGCAGAAATTGACCGCCGCCATCTCCGCGGTCGATAAGGCCTCGACGCTCATCCAGCGCCTGCTTGCGTTTGCTCGCCGCCAGCCGGCGAATCCCCAGATGGTGGACCTCAATCGCATCATCGTCGACCTCAGTCCCATCCTCGAGCAGCACCTCGGCGAAACCGTGATCCTCGAGCGCCGCCTGGCGCCGAATCTCGGGCGCGTGCTCATCGATCCCTCGCAGCTCGAGCAGATCCTGGTGAACCTGATCGTGAACGCGCGAGACGCCATGCCGGACGGAGGGCGGTTGACTCTCGCCACGACCGAGGAGACCCGCGGCGAAGCGGCGTCCGGAGCGGCCGCCGAAGTGGTCATGACCGTGGAGGACACCGGCACGGGCATCCTGCCGGAGGTTTTCGACCAGATGTTCGAACCCTTCTTCACCACCAAGGGCGGAGCCAACAGCGGGCTCGGACTGGCTACCGTCTACGGCATCGCGGCGCAGAACGGCGGATCGGTGCGCGCGTCGAATGCCTTCGGTGGGCGCGGCGCGGTGTTCGAGGTACGCCTTCCGCGGGCCGCCGGCGCAGAACCTGACGAGGCTGCGAGACTCCAGGCGGCCGAGGTGAAGGAAGCCGGCGAGCTGAGCGCGCGCGGTCACGTCCTGCTCGTGGAGGACAACGTGGACGTCCGTCTGTCGACCCGCGAGTTGCTCGCTGCGGCCGGCTACTCCGTCACCGCAGCCGGGGACGGGCCGGCCGGGTTAGCTGCGGCGGCCGCCAATCCGGGGTTCGACCTAGTGGTTACCGATGTGGTGATGCCGGGAATCAGCGGACCTGAGATGGTGACCATCCTGCGCGAAACGCGACCTTTGTTGCCGGCGCTGTTCATGACCGGCTACAGCGACTTCGCAGCGGGAGCGCAGCTCCGGTCGCTGGGGACCGCGCTCCTGCTGCAGAAACCGTTTTCGGCGGAGCAACTCTTCGCAAAGATCCAGAAGGCGTTGGCGGAGCCCACCGGGTAGGTAGGCTCCGTTCCGCATCCTCCCGACTCAGGGGCAGGTGGCGAACGTCGACGTGTCGTTCACCGATTCGGCCTTCAGGCCGAAGGGGTTGTCGTACTCGCGCTCGAGACCAGAGTGCGTGTCGGTGACGGTGAGCGTGAAGCCGACGTTGGTGGTCGCCGAATAGAACACCCAGAAGTGACCGTACCCGTCGCAGGCGTCGACGACCTTGATCAGCATTTCCAGGTTGTCGTCGCCGAAGAACCAGAAGGCTCCCGAGCTGTCACCCAGCTCGCGCCGGTGACCCGAGCCCGCGCCGCCCTGAGGTGTGAGCCAGTTCACTCGCGCGCGGAAGCGCCCTCCGCCAAGGCAGAGGGTCGAGTCGTCGATCAGGCAGGCCGAGGTATCGCCGTTGGAATCGAGGATCACCAAGCGTGAGGTCGCTCCGCTGGCGGCGATGACGGCGCCTCCCGTAGGATCGCTCAAGCGGAGGTTGACCACCCGACTTCCGGTCGCGGGGTTCGTCTTCAGCGGCACCTTGAACGTCTTGATGGAGCGGTCCCCAGCCGCCCAGCGCAGGACTCCGGAGGCCGGGGTGTAGTCGATTCCTGCCTGGGCCGTTCCGTCGGAAGTGCTATAGCGCACCGAAACCGCCGGACCTTCGCCATGCGAACGCTCGACACGTATTGTCGCAAAGGCTGTGGTTTCCGGCGCCGAGAAGGTCAGCTCGTCGAATCGCAACTCGCCGGGCTTGTTGCTGTCATCCGAGGGATTGCCGGCACCGGTATTGCCGTCCTCGATAGTGACCGCGATCGAGCCCCGCGTGGAGCTCACGGTCGCCCCGCCCGTGGGATCACTCAACGTCACCTGAAATGTTTCGGAAGGCTCTTCGACTCCGTCCTTGATCAGCGGGATGTTGATCGTCTGGCGGCCTTCCACGCCCGCAGCCCAGCTCAGGACTCCCGTCGAGGCGCGGTAGTCGCTGCCGGCCAACGCACTGCCATCGGATGTCGTATAGCGCACCGACACAGCACCGGCTTCCCCACCCGAGCGCTCCACCACCACCACGGCGACACCCGAGCTCTCGAAGGCCAACGCACCGCCCTCCTCGAACTTGAAGAGACCTACGCCACCACCACCGCCTCCCCCAACACCGCCGCCGCCGCCGTTGTCGTCGTCTCCAAGGGTGAGGGTCGATTGCGCACGCTGCGCATCCAGCGTGGCGCCGCCCGTGGGCGAAAAGAGTTGCAAGAGAACCGTCTTCGAGCCGTCGACCACCGAATCATTCAGGATGGTGACCGAGAAGCTCTTGGTGGTCTCGTCGCCGTTCGCCCAATTCAAGGTACCGCTCGTCGGCTGAAAGTCCGTTCCCGCGACGGCCGTCCCGGCAACGGCCCGGTATTGCACCGAAACCGCTCCCGACTCGCCGCCCGACCGCTCGACAAGCACGATCACGAAGCCGCTCGCCTCGCTCGCAGAGGACGAAACCTCGTCGAAATGCAGCACACCGGGGCCACTCGACCCGCCTTTCGCCACCGCCAAGGTGGCAGTCGCCGCGAGCCCAAGAAGCGTCGCAATTGCCAGACTGGAAATCCTCATTTGGGTCGTCCTCTCCGCGGTGTCGTCCGGACGCTCGATCCGAGCGTGGGAACCGCGCTTCGAGGGCGAATATGCAGGATCGTCTATTACAGCAGGATGACAGGCGACGGCGCGCTCAGCCAGCGCGAAGGTCGTCGTTACGCCGCAGGCGTCGGCGCATTACCTTCGCCGCGATGGCCAGCGGCAGCACGAGCAGGCCGACGTAGCTCAAGTATTCCCTGCCCAGCCCGTAGTGACGGATCGCCGCTATGCCGCCCAAGTAGAGCGCGGCTACCCCAGCAACCGTTCCCAGGCCCAGCATGTTCTCGAGGTGCACGCGGCGCGCAGCCTCCGGCGCCAGCTCAGCGACCAGCAGCCCATGCCGCCGGGCATGCACCCACTGCGCGGACAGCAGGGCGACGAGCAGCAACGTGTTCGGCAGGTAGACGAAGTAGACGCCGAAATTCATCGGATATCTGCCCAAGACCCCCGCGGAGAAGGGAAAGAAGGAGACCGCGCTCAGGAACCCGAGATTGATTGCCAACAACCCGGGCGTGATGCGGGCGATGTAGTGGTACTGGCGGTGGTGCCTATACCAGAAGAGCCCGAGCATCCCCATGCTGAGCAGAAAGGCGACCACGTTCGGGACGTTGTGCCGCATCGCCGTGGCGAATTCCTCCATCGATCCCCGGTCGGCGAGCTCGGGGATTTTGATCTCGAGGACCATCAGGGTCATGGCGATGGCAAAGACGCCGTCGAACAGCGTCTCCAACCGGGACTTGGAGACCCAGAATTCAGGAAGTGACTTCGTCATAGGCCTACGGTCGTCTCCGACTCAGAATGCTGGCGGGATACTGCGTGAATCGGCGGCGGGAGGCAAGCCGCTCCCGCCGAGGTCGCCCTTGAATTCAGGGGCAAGTCGAGAGTGCCCATCAGCGCTCCGGAAGTAAATATGCTATAACGCCATTCGCAGTCACCCAGCAACTTCGACGGGAGGATCGTCCATGCGCGTTATCGGCCTCGCGGCCCTTTGTGCTCTGCTGTTTTCATCGGTTTGTTCGGCCGGCCCGCTGTTCTTGCGAAACGGTCGCTTCGAGGTCGACGTCCACTGGGCCGCCGGCTCACAGCACGACGCCGCGGCAACGCCCTCCCGCCTCACCGACGACAGCGGCTACTTCACGTTCTTCGCCGCGACCAACGTCGAGATTCTGGTCAAAGTGCTCGATGCCTGTGGCCAGCCGGCGCCGCGCTATTGGGTCTTTGCGGCCGGACTGACCAACGTCGAGGTGACGATCGACGTCACCGATCGCTGGAGCGGGGAGCACCACTCGTTCC
>JBDTNL010000058.1:0-24990 GCA_039933785.1 Acidobacteriota bacterium | reverse complement strand
GGCGGAAGCTCACCCAGCGGCCGGAATGGGTCTCCTGGCTCTGGATGTCGTGGCGTTCGCCGGCGTGGCCCATGGGGAGCACGTAGTCGGCGAAGAAGGCGGTCTCGCTCCAGGTCGGGGTGAGCGCGGCGTGCAGGCCGACCAGCGATTCGTCGGAGAGCACTTCCATCCAGGTCGCTCCGTCGGGATTGGTCCAGATCGGGTTGTAGACGCGGGTGAAGTAGGTGTCGAGCTTGCCGCGGCCGTCCTTGATCAGGTGGGGGAGCAGGAACGACATCTCGTAGTGGCTGAGCGGCCACTCCTTGGGGAAGAGCAGCTCGTTCCATTCCTTCTGCCCCGGTGGCTCTTCCCAGAACGTCGGCTTGTACTTGTTCCACCCGTGGGGCGACGTGCCGCCCGCGGTGCCGACGCTGCCGGTGAGGACTGTCAGAAGCTGCAGCGCGCGCGCTACTTGCCAGCCGCCGAGGTTGCCGCTCGCGGCGCCGCGCCAGACGTGCGAGGCGAACGCGTTGCCGGCGGCGCCGATCTGCCGCGCGACCTCGACGAGCTTGTGCGCGGGGACGCCGCTCTCCTGCTCGGCGAAGGCGGGGGTGTAGGTGCTCAGATGCTCGCGGAGTGCTGCGAGGAAGGTCGCGAACGTGGGCTCGTCGTTGGGCTGGCGGTCGGCGAGGAACTGCCGCCAGTTGGTCCAGCGCTCGACGTACGCGAGATCGGCGAGGTGCTCGTCGACCAGCACCTTGGCCATCGCGAGCAGGACCGCCGCCTCGCTGCCGGGATACGTCGGCAACCAGGTGTCGGCCATCGAGGCGGTGTTCGAAAGCCGCGGATCGAGGACGACCAGCTTGGCGCCGCGCTGCTTGCCTTCGATGATCCGCTGCGCGTGGGGATTGAAGTAGTGCCCGGACTCGAGGTGCGCCGAGAGCAACAGAATGAAGCGGGCATTCGCATGGTCCGGGCTCGGGCGGTCGTAGCCGCTCCACAGCGCATAGCCGAGACGCGCGGCGCCCGAGCACACGTTGGTGTGCGAGTTGTGGCCGTCGATGCCCCAGGCCTTGAGAATGCGGTCCATGGTGCGCTCGTGGCCCGGGCGGCCGACGTGGTACATGACTTCGTTGCGGCGATTTTCCAGAAACGCCTTGCGGATGCGGCCGCCGATGTCATCGAGGACTTGATCCCAGGTCACTCGCGTCCACTCGCCGCCGCCGCGCTTGCCGGCGCGTTTCAGGGGATAGAGGATGCGCTCGGGGTCCTGGATCTGGTTGATCGTCGCAGGGCCCTTCGCGCAGTTGCGCCCCCGCGACGCAGGGTGCATCGGATTACCCTCGAACTTGCGGATCTGCATCGTCTCTTGATCGACGTAGGCCAGCAACCCGCAGGCGGCTTCGCAGTTGAAGCAGATGGTGGGCACCAGGCTGTAGCGCTTTTCGACCCGTCGCGGCCATTGCGCGGGGTCGTACTCGCGCCAGTCATCCCATCGATCGGGAGGGGCGTACGGTTGGAGACCGGAGCCGGGAGTGAGTCGAGGGATGGTCATGAAGTCGCTCGCACGCTCGCTCCGGTCATTCGGGTCCTCTCAGGCGTTCGGGATTTGTTGGGGCGCCCACACGAAGAGGCTTTCCCAGAGCAGCAGCCCGGCGAGCGCCAGGCCGCCGCCGACCGCGGCAGGGACAGCACCATGCTGCATGCTGCGGGAGAGCATCAACAGCACGAGCGGGATTACGGTGCCCATCCCGAGCACGCCGACGTACAAGCCGGGCTTGCCGGCGATCAAGCCCGCCGCGCGCCGAGCATCTTCCGTCGGGTGCCGGCCCCAGACTTCGGCGGCGATCAGGATCGCGTTGACCGGCAGCAGCCACAGCAACCAGGACGGTTCGACGAAGGCGGCCCCCGTGAGCAGCGCTTGCAACACCAGATGTGGCGCGAGCAGGCTCGACTGCCAGAGATCGCGCCCCTTGGCCTGCCCGAAGAGGAACGCCGTGTACACCGCCGAACCGACGGCCGCGAGCGCGGTCAAGGCGATCAGAGGTCGTCCATTAGGCAGCAGCCGGAGCCCGGCGCCAAGCTGCCAGGTGAGCAGCCCACCGTACGCCGCCAACAGGTACGAGCCGCGCGTCAGCCAGGAACGCCACTGTGGTTTCGTCAGCGTCCACAAGAAGCGCTTGGGCTGGCGGAGGTCGGCGATCAACAGGACTGAGGTGAGGGCCAGGAAGAACAGCGCCACCAACGGCGCACCCACGCCCAGGGTCACCGTGGGGTCCATCAACGAGCGGACGGCCGGCACCAGGAAGACGCCGGCGGCGATCGACTTCGTCCATAGATAGGCGGAGACTTTCCAGCCCCAGGAGTTGCGATGCTGCTCCTTGACGCCGAACGTGCGGCGCGGCGCGCCCGCGGCCTCGGTCAAGGGCAGCGCGGACGGGATGGACTCCGGCGACGGCGTCAGCATTGCCCGCAAGATGTCTTGCGGCGCCTGCGACCACATGTAGTCCGATGCCGGCGGCGCCGCCGAAGGCACCAGCGAGGCGGCATCGGCTTCGATGTAGAACAGCTTCGGCTGCGTGCCCTTCTCGGGCTTGCGCACCTGCACCGGGTGACGGGAGATCAGATGCACCAGCCGCGATTCCGGATCGTCGAGGTCGCCGGCGACGATCGCCTGCGTCGGGCACACCACGACGCATGGCGGCTCGAGGCCGACTTCCACCTTGTGCGCGCAGAAGTTGCATTTGGCCGCGGTCTCGGTCTGCGGGTCGATGTACAGCGCGTCATACGGACAGCCCTGCATGCAGGCCTTGCAGCCGATGCAGCGATCCTTGTCGAAATCGACGATGCCGTCGGAACGTTGGTAGAGCGCCGACGTGGGGCAGATCTCGACGCACGGCGCGTCCGCGCAATGGTTGCAACGGGTGACGGTGAACGTGCGGCGGGTCTCGGGGAACTCGCCCTTCTCGACGTACTTCACCCAGGTGCGTGCCACGCCGAGCGGTACCTGATGCTCCACCTTGCAGGCCACCGAGCAGGCGTGGCAGCCGATACATCGTGTGTTGTCGATCAGGAAGCCGTAGTTCACGGTGGGCGGGAGTGTATCCTGCGAGGTCGAGCGCCCGCCATGACCAAGACCTCCGAAGCCGAATCGCCAGCCGCCTCGCCGACGTTCCAAAGCCTCGGCCTCAACGACGCCCTCCTGCGATCCATCGCCGAGGTTGGCTACGAAGTGCCGACGGCCATCCAAGCGGCGACGATTCCGCCGCTACTCGCCGGGCGCGACCTCATCGGCCAGGCGCAAACCGGGACCGGCAAGACCGCGGCCTTCGGTCTGCCGCTGTTGCAGCGGGTGGACGCGGCGGTGCGCGATACCCAGGCGCTGGTGCTGACGCCGACGCGCGAACTCGCGATCCAGGTCGCCGAGGCGCTGCACGCCTACGCCAAGCACCTGCCCGGGTTGGGCATCCTGCCGGTGTACGGTGGCCAGCCGATCGATTCGCAGCAGCGGCGCTTGCAGCGTGGCGTGCAGGTCGTGGTCGGCACGCCCGGCCGGCTCATGGACCATGCGCGGCGCGGCACGCTGCGCTTCGACCGCTTGCGCATGGTGGTGCTCGACGAGGCCGACGAGATGTTGCGCATGGGCTTCATCGAAGACGTCGAGTGGATTCTTTCGCAGGCTCCGCCGGCGAGCGCGGGCAGGCAGACGGCGTTGTTCTCGGCCACCATGCCGCGCGAGATCCGCCGCATCGCCGAGCAGCACCTGCACGAGCCGGCGGCGCTCGAGATCGCGCACAAGGCGATGACCCTGCCGGCGATCGAGCAACGCTTCCTGCTCGCCCCCTACCCGCAGAAGCTCGAGGCGCTCACCCGGCTGCTCGAGAGCGAGGTCACCGACGCGGTGCTGGTGTTCACGCGCACCAAGACCGCCGCCGCTGAGGTCGCCGAGAAGCTCGAAGCGCGCGGGTATTCGGTGGCCGCCATGCATGGCGACATGACACAGCCGCTGCGTGAACGGGTGATCGAGCGCTTGCGCAATGGCAGCGTCGAGATCGTGGTCGCCACCGACGTCGCGGCGCGCGGACTCGACGTCGATCGCATCAGCCATGTGATCAATTTCGACATCCCCAACGACGTCGAGTCCTACGTGCATCGCATCGGTCGCACCGGCAGAGCCGGCCGCAAGGGCATCGCCGTGCTCTTCGTGACCCCGCGCGAGCGCCACATGCTGCGCGAGATCGAGCGCTTCACCGGCCGCACGATCGCCCCCATGGCGATGCCCACCCAGGCCGACGTGGCGGCGCGTCGCAAGGAGGAGTTCAAGGCCACCCTGCGCGAGACCATCGCCAAGGAAGACCTGGAGCTCTACCTCGGCCTGGTCGAAGAATTGGTCGAGGAAGGACTGGATGTGGCGGAGATCGGCGCCGCCGCCGCGTTCGTCGCCCGGCGCGATCGCCCCTTGACGGTGAGCGCGCCGCCGCCGGTGCGTCCGCTGTCCGCGGTCGAGGATCGCAACGGCATGGTCCGCCTGGTCTTCGATGCCGGGCGGCAGAGCGGCGTCCGGCCGGCCGACCTGGTGGGCGCCATCGCCAACGAAGCCGGCGTGCCGGGTCGGGAAATTGGCGGCATCGACATCCACGACAACGTGTCGATCGTCGAGGTCCGCTCGCGCCAGGCGGCGCAGGTGATGGAACGCCTCGCCGGTGCGACGCTGCGCGGCCAGGTGTTGACTATTCGGGTGGCCGACGACACCGATCCCAAACGGCGCACGAAGCCCTCCGCGCGCCCGACCTCGAAGACGGGCCCAAAGCGGCCGTGGAGCAAGCGGCCGAAGTAGGTGCTGCGGGTGACGGTGAACGTGCGGCGGGGAACTCGCCCTTCTCGATGCACTTCACCCAGGTGCGGGCCACACCGAGGCGGCACGTTGTGCTCGACCTTGCAACTGGCGTGTCGACTCGCCCCGCGTCGTGCGAGCCGCCTCGGCCCTGGTGGAGACGGCCATGTCGTCCCGTTCGGCGGGTTCGACTGGCTTTCGGCGTCACTTCCCAACCCGAACCGATGCGTGAGCTCTCGCCCTGGCCGCACCTGCACCCCCAGCACCTCGACGGGTTCTTCGTCTCGGAGCGGGGCGAGTTCCGCCTCGAGCCGCTGCCGGGGGGAAGAACCGCCTGATCGGCACCACCTGGTACCACCACGACCTCGCGCCGGCGACGTACTGGCGCTGGTGGACCGATCGGGTGATCCACCGCATCCACATGCGGGTTCTCGAACAGATTGCGCGGCGGAGCGAGGCGGCGCTTTAGACGGTCAAGGTGCCGGGAGTCCGGGTGGAAAGCGGTCTTCAAGTGTTAGGATTTTTCGACCGCAACCCCCAGACGATGAACAAATTCGGCAAATACGAGATCCTCGAAAAGATCGGCACCGGCGGCTTCGGTGTGGTCTTCAAGGGCCGGGATCCGTTCATCAAGCGGGCAGTGGCGATCAAGACCTGCACCTCGGAAGACGAGGACATCCGCAAGCGGTTCTTTCGCGAGGCGGAAATCGCCGGCAACCTCGAGCACCGTAACGTCACCACCGTCTTCGACTTCGGATTCGAGGAAGGTGTCCCGTATCTCGTGCAGGAATACCTCACCGGCGAGGATCTGGCGCAAAAGATCCGCCGCCGGGATCTGCTGACGCTCGATCAGCAGCTCGATCTGCTGCTGCAAGTCGCCGACGGGCTCGAGTATGCGCACGACCACGGGGTCGTCCACCGCGATATCAAGCCGGGCAACATCCGGGTGCTCGAGGACGGGCGGGTGAAGATCATGGACTTCGGCATCGCGCGCCTGGCGCACGCCGAGAGCCAGCTCACCCAGACCGGTATTACGGTGGGCACCGCCGCGTACTTGCCGCCGGAGCAGATTCGCGGCTCCAAGGTCGACCTGCGGGCCGACATCTTCTCCTTCGGCATCGTGGCCTACGAGTTGTTCACCTTCGAGCGACCGTTCGGCGGTGAGACCATCTCGAGCCTGCTGTACCAGATCCTGAACGAGAACCCGAAACCATTGACCGACTGGTGGCCCGCCTGCCCGCAGCGCGTGGAGGCCCTGGTCGAACGCTGCCTGGAGAAGAACGCCGACGACCGGTATTCGGGCTTCGGTGAGATCGCGGCCGAGCTCCGTGCGATCAAGGCGCAAATCGCCGACACCGGCGAAGAAGCGGTCCAGACCAAGAGCATGCCCAACCAGACGGCGACGCGCCGCACCGAGGAGAGGGCGGCGCTCAAGGAACTGGAGGCCAAGGCGCGTGAGGCGCTGGGCGCCGGCAACTACACCGCGGCCGAGCTCGAAGTGACCCTCGCCGGCAAGCGCTACGGCGCCAGTCCGGCGTATCGGGCGACTTTCGATCCCTTGCTCCAAGAGATCGCCCAGGCCCGGCGCAAGCGCGAGGACGAACGGCGGCGCAGCGAGAAGCTCACGGCGCTCATCGAGCGCGCCCGCGGCCTGCAGAAGCCGGGGGCGTACGGCGAAGCGCGGCTCGCCCTGGTCGCGGCGCTCGATCTCGATCCGGACAACGCCGAGGCGTTGGCGTTGCTGCGCACCACGGAAGAAAGCTTCGCCCGCGATCAGCAACAGGCGCGGCACAAGGCCGAGGTAGCGCGCATCGCGGCCGAAGTCGAGGCCCACCTCGACCGCGGCGCCCTGGAAGCGGCGAGCAAAGTCTTCGCATCCGCCGGTGCGCCATCGGACACCGAGCCACTGGCCAGCCTGCGGCGGAGGCTCGATGCGGCCCTCGGCCAGCGGGCGGCCGCCGAGCTCGCGGCGCGAGTGGCGGTGCCTCTCGAAGAGGGCAAGCGCCTGCTCGCGGGCGGTGCCTTCGAAGGCGCGGCGGAGCAGGCGCGGCAAGCCCTCGCGATCGATCCCCGCAATCACCAGGCGCGCGACCTCGCCGAGCAGGCGGGGCAGGAGCTCCGCCGCCGGCAAACGGAACAGGAACGGGCGCGCCAGCTCGCTGCCGACGTCGCAGCGATCGAAGGCGACCTCCAACGAAGCGATGGCGGCGCCTTGGCGAGAGCGGAGGCGGGCGTGGTGGCGCTCGAACGCGCCGGCGATCCGCGCTCGATCGCGGCGGCGGCTCCGCTACGCGAGCGGCTCCTCGAGCGCCGTCAAGAGGAGGAGCGCGCCGCGGCGGAGCGCCGGGAGCGCGAGGCGCGTGAAGCCGCCGAACACGCGCGGGCCGCGGCATTGGCGAAGGCGGTGGCCGAGGTCGAGAGACTGCTCGAGGGCGGCAAGCTCGAGAAAGCCCAGGCCCGGCTGGAGCGCGCCGCGAGCGAGCTCGGCTCGCGGACCGATCTTGGGGCCATCGAAAAGCGACTGAATGCCGCGCTCCGCGAACGCGAGCTCGACGCGGCGCGAAGCGAGCAGGAGCGCGCTCGCCAGGCCCAGGCCGTAGCGGCGGCGAACGAAGCGCGCGCCACGGCGAAGTCCAAGGAGAAGGCCGAAGCCCAGGCTGCGGCGCAGGCGGCGGCAGCCGCCGCCGCGTCAGAGGCCGCCGCGCGAGCCGAGGCCAAGGCCGCGGCGAAGGAAGCCCAGGCGCGGGCGAAGGCCGAGGAACAGGAGAGGGCACGGGCCCAAGCGAAAACAGAAGCGCAGGCGAAGGCCGGAGCGAAGGCAGAAGCGCAGGCGAAGGCCGAAGCGAAAGCAGATACCCAGGCGAAGGCCGAAGCGCAGGCAGAAGCGCAGGCGAAGGCCGAAGCGCAGGCAGATACCCAGGCGAAAGCCAAGGCGAGAGCGGATGCGCAGGCACGCCAGCAGGGGCAGGCTTCGACGACCGCCGTGCTTTCGACGGATCAGGCGCCCACGGGCCGCCTCGGCCGGAGGATCGCGATCGGCGCGGGCGCCGTGGTCGTCCTCGGCGGCGTCGCCTGGTTCATGAGCCGCGGCGGGGCGTCTACGGCGATCCAAGCCGATCCGCACGCCCTGGCGACCACCACGATCGTTGCGTCGCCAGCGCCCCAGCCGTTGCAGGTGGCGCCGCAGCCGTCGACTCAGCCGTCGACTCAGCCCGCGAGCCCGCCGCTCTCGACGACCGCCGTGCCGGTCTCGCCTCTCCGGGAGGTTCCACCGACGGCGGTGCCCGACCCGCGGGTGGAGAAGGTTGCGGGCCTGTTGCGGACGGCGCGCACCCAGCGTCAGAACGATCCCCAGGCGGCGCTCGTCGCGGCTGCGTCGGCGTTCGATCTCGGGCCATCGAACGCCGAGGTGCGGGCGGTGCTCGAAGACCTGCAGAGCGATGCGCGCCAGCGCTTGGCGAGCGCTCGCGCCCAGGCGGAGAAGGCCCGCGGCGACGAGTTTGCCTCGGCGACGATGTTCGCAGCGTCGGGTCGGCTGCGCGAAGCCGACCAAGCGAACGCTGGCGGCAAGTTCCCCGCGGCGGTGCGCGCTCTATGGGCGAGCTCGGAGCTCTACGCGCGAGCGGCGCAGGAGGCCGGGCAGCGTGCCGCGGTGAATACTCCACCGGTCACTCCGCCGGTTACGCCCCCCAGGCCCGCGGAGGTCACGCCTCCCACCTCGACCAAGCCTTTGACCACCGAGCCGACGGCTCCTCAGGTCTCCGCGCCGCCGGCGCCGAGCGATTCCGATGCGGTGATGTCGACCCTACGCCGCTACGCCGCGGCCATGGGACGCCTCAGCGCCGGGGCGGTGCTCGAGGTCTGGCCGACGACCGACGCCGCCAAGCTGGGGCGCGCGCTCGGCGATTTCAACTCTCTCCAGATGACGATCAACGGCTGCAAGATCACTTCCGCCGGCGACGTCGCAACGGCGGTGTGCAACGTCCACCAAGTGGTGCAGCCGCGCGCCGGCAAGGCGATCGACTCGACCCAACCGGCGACCTTCCGGCTCCGCCGCGCGGGGGATAGCTGGGTGATCGAGGGCCGGAGTTAGCAGAAGAGGAAACAAAAAGGGCGCCGCATGCGCGCGACGCCCCTTGGTTCAACCCGCTGGCTCGAGCCTCAGAAACTGTAGTCGATACCGAGGAGCGGAATGATGCCCTCGTCGCGGAGCCCAGCCTTGGTGACCGAGTAGAGGACGTTGGCGTTGATCAGGAAGTTCCCTGCCGGGTTGAAGCGCACCCCGAGCGACAGCAGGGTCGAGTTCACGTTGCCACGACTGATCGTGAGGTCCGGACGGTCGGTGAACTGGATCGCGGGATTGGTCGACGTGGTGAACGACAGCGTCTTGGTGGTCTCGGTAAAGCGCGCGGTGTCGCGCAACATCCGACCGACGGCGTCGACGGCAATCGTCACCCGCGGATGCACCGGGAAGTCCGCACCCACCGCGTAGTTGACCTCGTCTGGAACGTCGACCGCCGAGCTGCCACCGCCGGAGGAGACCGTGTAGCCGGCGTTCACGTGCGGCTCGAACGAGCCCCAGGCGGTCGACCACACCAGGTAGGCCTTGGTACGAGTGGCACCGGTGCCGAGCAGATCCTTCTCGTTGCCCGTGGGCAGGCGCACATCCAGTGCCACGGCGAAGCCGCTCTTGGCGCTGTCCCACATGCGGTACTTGCCGCGCACCACCACGTCGCCGAGGCCCGAGGCGCTACCGCGGGCGACGGTGGTCTGCTCGCTCGAGCCGTCCGGGAAGCGGTGGATCTGCGGGATGTTGCTGGTCGCGATGCGGTCGATGGTCAGGGTCGCGGAGCTGTCGATCTCGACCTTCTGGAACGGCACTGCGACGCCGATGTCGAAGCGATCGGTGACGCCGTAGGTCGCGAAGAGCACCGAGGTCGTCGAATCGAGCGCCAGGAACGAGCGGGCCTCGATCACGTCACCCTCGAAAAACAGCGTGTTGCTGGTTCCATCGCTGTTCACGTCCTTGTGGAACAGCGGGAACGAGATGTCGCCCTTGCGCAGGTCCAAGCTGTCGAGCTTGTCGTACGTCGTGCGCAGGTAGCTCAAGCCGGTGTTCCACTTGCCCTTGCCCAAAGTCTGGGCGCGCTCGGCGTAGAGCGGACCGAACGAGTCGGTCGAACGGGTGAAAACGCCGAGGCTGGCGTCGAAGGTGTAGGTGAATCCACCCGCCGAAGAACCGAGCGGAAAGGTCGCCAATTGAGCGACGATGCTGGAGTTGATCTCCAATCCAGTGGTCGCGAGCTTGTTGTCCTGATCGGTGAAGTGGGCCTCATGGCCATTGGGCGCCAGGACGATGGTGCGCGCGAAGAGGTTGGGGATCAGGGACGCCAAGCCGGAGGCCTGAGCGCCGACCGGGGCGAGTGACAGCAGTACAGCGAACAGCACGGCTGCCGCGCTGGCATTGAGCTTCGACATTTTCATCTCATGGTCTCCACGATCGCTGGTCTAGTGATGGTGACGGGACTCTAGAGTCCGACCTCGGCCAAGTCAAGCGGACGGTAGGCCGGTAAGAGCAACATTCTAAAGAGCGAGAGCTCGACCGCGCGCGGCCTCGCCACAACGCGCCAAGGCGGCGCGATGGATGACATGAGTCTCGCCGCACCCTGAGCCGCCAGTCGCCCGGTGGGATCGTCCAGGTAGCGCGTCGAGGGAAGTTGACAATCAGGACTGATTCAGTCCAGGATTGTTTTCTAGTATTGAGACAATGTCTCAATTAAACAGCAATGCAGTCTTTTTCGGAGATTCCTCGCATGTCGCGCGGCTCACAGGTATTGCAACGCTGGTTCTTTTCCCTCGTGAAGGCGACTGTTTGTGCCCTGCTGCTGGGTCCGGTGAGTGCGGTCGCAGCAGATCCACCGGCTGCCCTGGCCGCTCCGACCTCGGGCTCCCTGGTGGGGCGAGTGCTCGACCAGAGAAACCTGCCGCTCGCGGGGGCTCGCCTCACGGCGACGCCGGAGGGCCGGTCGGCCGCGGCGGCGGTGGCGGTGTCGCGCACCGACGGCCGATTCGAGGTCCGCCTTTCGCCGGGCAGCTATGTCGTGCGCGCCGAGTGCCAGGGCTTCGCCGCCGAGGAAGCAACCCTCGGCGTCAGCGTCGGTGCGACGGCGACCCGCGACTTCACCCTCCAACTCGCCATCGCCGACTCGATCACGGTCCATGCCGAGAGCGGGTACCGGGTCCAGGCGATCGGCAGCGGCATGCGGACGATGACCCCGCTGCTCGACACCCCGCAGTCGATCACCGTGGTCACGCATCAACTAATGCAGGACCAGCTCATGACCAGCCTCGGCGACGTGGTGCGTTACGTCCCGGGCATGGCCCTGCACCAGGGTGAAAACAACCGCGACCAGGTGGTGATCCGCGGCAACAGTTCGTCGGCCGATTTCTTCCTCGACGGCATCCGCGACGACGTGCAGTACTACCGCGACCTCTACAACCTCGATCGCGTCGAGGCGCTCAAGGGGCCGAACGCGATGGTCTTCGGCCGCGGCGGCGGTGGCGGCGTGATCAATCGCGTCACCAAGGAAGCCGGATTCGACGCCGTGGACGAAGTGGGCGCGCAGGGCGGTTCGTACTCCAACCGGCGGGTGAGCGCCGACTTCGATCGGCCGTTGGGCGAGAAGCTCGCTCTGCGGCTGAACGGCGTCTACGAGACTTCTGGGAGCTTCCGCGACCGCGTCGACCTGCGGCGCTCCGGCGTGGCGCCGACCTTGACCTACGTGCCCGACGCGGCCACCAAGATCACCGTCGGCTACGAGCACTTTCGCGATCAACGCGTGGCCGATCGCGGCATCACGTCGTACCAGGGCCGTCCCGCCGATGTCCCGATCGACACGTTCTACGGCAACCCTGAAGACAGCCACGTCCGGGCCCAGGTCGATCTGACCTCGGTGGGCCTCGAGCATTCCTTCGGAGCGCTGGCGGTACGCAACCGGACGCTCTACGGCGACTACGATCGCTTCTACCAGAACTACGTGCCCGGCGCGGTTTCGCCGGACAAGAGCAAGGTGACCCTGACGGCGTATAACAACCGCACCGCGCGCCGGAATCTGTTCAACCAGACCGACGTGACGTACTCCGCCCACACCGGGAGCGTCAAGCACACGCTGCTCGCCGGCGCCGAGTTCGGCCGGCAGCTGACCGACAACTTCCGCAACACCGGTTTCTTCGGCAACGCGACCTCCGTCCAGTTGCCTTACGCGCACCCAACGATCGACACGGTGGCCACGTTTCGCCAGAGCGCGACCGACGCCGACAACCACCTGCGCTCCAAAGTCACCGCGCTCTACGCCCAGGATCAGATCGAGCTCTCGCCGCGCCTGCAGGTCGTCGCCGGGGTGCGCTTCGATCGTTTCGCTCTCGACTACGCAAACAACCGCAACGGCGACCGCCTCGGCCGGGTCGACGATCGGGTCTCTCCGCGTCTCGGTATCGTGGTCAAACCGGTCGCCAACGTGTCGCTCTACAGCAGCTACACCGTCTCGCACCTGCCGAGCTCGGGCGACCAGTTCTCGTCCCTGACCGCGGTAACGCAGCAGGTCGAGCCCGAGGGCTTCGACAACTATGAAATTGGCGGCAAGTGGGACGCCGCGGACGCGCTGTCTCTCACCACGGCCATCTACCGCCTGGATCGCACGCACACGCGGTCGACGGATGCGAACGATCCGACGCGCATCGTGCAGACCGGGAGCCAGCGCACCGATGGTTTCGAGCTCGGCGTCAACGGCCGCATTCTGCCGGTGTGGAGCATCGCCGGCGGCTATGCGTACCAGGATGCCTTCGTGACCCGCGCCACGGTGGCCGCCCGCGCGGGAGCGCGGGTGGCGCAAGTGCCACATCACACCGTGTCGCTGTGGAACAACGTTCAGATCGCGCGTCGAGTGGGTGCGGCTCTCGGGGTGATCTATCGCTCGGCCATGTTCGCCGCTGTCGATGACGCAGTGACGTTGCCCGGCTACACGCGCTTCGACGCCGCGGCGTACGTCTCGCTGACGCCGGCCGTGCGCCTGCAGTTGAACGTCGAGAACTTGCTCGACCGCGCGTACTGGGCCAACGCCGACAGCAACACCAACCTGTCGCCGGGCTCGCCGCGGGCCGTGCGTTTCGGGGTGACCGCCAAGTTCTGAGCGCGGGGGAATAGCGAGGCGACTCTCGGCGTTGTTGCAGGCGGTAGAAGGAGGACAGGAACGATGCCTGACGTTTCGAAGGACCTGAAGACTCTCCGTGGCGGCTTGCTGCGGTTGCATGGTGTGTTGCTCGCGATCGAGCGCGGCGCGTACGAGCGGTCGAGCGGACGCTTAGCCCCAGCCGAGATGCTGCAGCTGTTGCTCCACGACGAACGGTTCCAGTGGCTGCGGCCGCTGTCTAGCCTGGTTGCGGAAATCGATACCGCCCTGGCCGAGGCTCGGACCACGGGAGAGCCGCTCGATTCGACGTTGGCGGCCGATCTACTGGCCCGCGCCAGCGCGGCGCTCGCGCCGGCGGAGCCCGCCGGCAGCCGCTACCAGCACCTGCTCCAGGAGGAGCCCGACGCCATCCTGGCTCACGCCGAGGTGGCGCGGGCGCTGCGCGATGCCGGTGTCAAGGACGTGGTCTGGCCGCTCAACTGAGGATCTTCCAAATCCCCTGAATCATCGCGCCCGCCGTTCCGGCACTCACGGAACGGCGGGCGTGTTCATTTCCACCGGCAGGAGATTGGGCCGCTTGGGCGTCAGGGCGTCTCCGGAAGAACGACCCCGGAGGTGCCGCCAAAACCAAGGTAGCAGGTGACGCCGAATCCAGAGACCCTCGATTGCAATCCGTTGCGAGCGGGTGAGTGGGGCTCGATGGGGCAACGGCGCTCTCCACGAAGCGTCGCCACCCGGAAGTGCGAGGGCCTCTGCAAGCGCCGCGGCAATGCGTTGGTGGCCGGCCGAGTTGGCGTGCAGCCGATCGTCGCTCCACAGCCTCGCATCCGTTGCCAATGGATCCGCGGCGAAGTCGACCACCCGCACGCCGTTGCGCGCCGAGACCCGATGGAGCGCCGCGTTGAGCGCGTCGATCCGCGGCGCGAGGCGTCGAGCCAACGGCATCACCGGCGTGAGGTCGGGCAGGGTGAACGTGAGAACGGTCGCGCCGATTTGCACCAACGCGCGCTGCATGCGGTCGATATCGGCCTCGATCGCGACCGCATCGAAGCGCGCCGCGACCACGTCGTTCGTGCCGGTGAACAGTGTCGCAAGATCCGGCCGCATGGCGAGCGCCGGCGCCAGCTGCTGATCGAGGATCTGCCGGGTGCGACGGCCGCGGATGCCGAGGTTGGCGTAGAGCAGTGAGCTCTGGGTCGCGGCGATGCGCTCGGCTAGGCGGTTTGCCCAGCCGCGATAGCCGCCGTTGCCGTCCGGATCCTCCAGCCCTTCGGTGGAGCTGTCGCCGAGCGCCACGTAGCGTTCAAAATGCGGTCCGGCGGCGGGCACCGTGACGTCAGGAGCCTGCACTGGCCGCTTTCCGCAAGCGCTTCACATACGCGCCCGGCGACACCCCGACCATGCCCTTGAAGTCGCGGATGAAATGCGCCTGATCGGCGTAGCCGAGCTCGAGCGCGAGGTCGGGCCAGTCGAGCGCCGAATCGGACTGCAGTCGGGCCAGGGCCTCGTGCAGGCGATAGCGCTGGATAACCCACTTCGGATGCACGCCGACGTAGCGCCGGAACAGGCGTTGGAGCTGACGTGCTCCCAGCCCTTGGCGCTCGGCGATGTCTTCCACCTGGAGGATCTCCCGGTCGTCGCGAAGGGTCTCGACCGCGCGGTTCAGTGCGTCGACGACCGGATCGACGGGTGGCAACCTGGCGCGGAGAAAGGCTTCGATCCTCGGGCCGGCGAGCTCGACGTCGAGACCAACGATCGATCGAGCGAGCTCATTCACCGCCTCACCGAACACCTCGCTGGCGGGCACGGTCCGATCGGTCAGGCGCCAGACGGGGGCATTCAGGAACGGGTAGAAGCCCGCCGGCCGGAACTTCACGCCCACCACACGGCCGGAATCCTCCAGCGTACGGGTGAAGCACCCTCGCGTGACGCCGGCGAGCCGCGCCTCAGAGCCTTCGAACACCAGATGAACGGCTGGGTGGGGCAGGGTCTCGGGTCGGGGCCGGTCGCCGGGCGCGAGCTTCCAGGCGACCGTCCAGAAGTGTTGGACGAAGGGCCGCAGCTCCGGCGCCGGCCACCATCGCCGATGATCGAAGTTCGACCCCGCGACGAGCGGCACGAACAGCCCGCGCGCGGGCCCCGGCGCCTTGCCTAGTGTCGTGTCGGTCATCGGTCGAGCTCGAGTACGGGCTCGGCTCAGCTCAGATCTGGCTCTCGAGCGGCAGGATGCGCATGAACCAGAGCTCGAGCTGCTGCAGCCAGTTGATGCCGGGCTCCTTCTCCAAGCGCACCAGCTTGCCCTGGCGGAGCGTGATCCAGACCAAGCGCGAACCGCCGGGCCGGCGCAGCTGCACCTCGTAGCTCGCCTCCGGCGACATGGCGCGCTGCAGCAGGCGTGCGGTCTGTTCCGCGAGCTCCCGGCTGTGGATGATCAAGCCGTCTTCCGTGTTGCGCAGCACCGAGCGCGGATCGAGGTTGAGCGAGCCGATGAAGACCAGCTCGCGATCGATCACGAAGGCCTTGGTATGCAGGCTGGCGTTGGTCGAACCGAAACCGAGCTTCTGCACGCGCTGTTCCACCTCGGCGCCCGATTCCCGGCGCTTGAGCTCGTAGAGCTTGACCCCGCCGCGCAGCAGGTTGTTGCGGTAAGGCGCGTAGCCGCTGTGCACGACGGCGGCGTCGTTGGCGAGATAGGAGTTGGTCAGCACGCGCACATCGACGCCACGCGCCACCATGGCGGTGAGCAGTTTGGTTGCCCCATGGCTGGGCACGAAGTAGGGGGTCGAGATCAGGAGCTCTTTCTTCGGCGGCGGGACCTTGGCGTCGAATCGCGCCAGCATGAAGCTCGAACGCATGTGCGTGCCGCCGCTCTCCACCTTGTCGGGCGGATCGGCAACGATGCTGGCGGTGGCGTAGACCAGCGGCAATGCCCCGGCGTGCAGGGCGCGGGTCATCGCGGACTTGGCGATCGCCTTGGCGTAGGGCGAGCTCTCCATGTCCACCCGGTGTGCCGAGAGCTCGGCACGCATGCGCTGCAAATTCGGTTTCGCCGGAAACAGATCCTTGCGGTCGCCGATCGGCACCGCCCAGGGGCTGTTCCAGAACTCGTCGAAGACCCGCGAAGCCTCGCGCGCGATCGGGCCGACGGCAAACACGTCGAGGTCGCGGAAGTCGAGGTTCGGGTCGAGCTGGAAATACTCGTCGCCCAGGTTCCGCCCGCCCAGGACCAGCGCCGCGTTGTCGGCGACGAACAGCTTGTTGTGCATTCGATGGTTGATGCGCCCGTGATCGATCAGCGACTCGAGCCCCTGGGCAACCTTGTTGTTGCGCCAGCGCCAGGGGTTGAAGATGCGGATCTCGAGATTGGGATGCTGATCGAGATCCTCCACGTCCTGATCGGAGCGCAGGGCGTACATGTCGTCCACCAGCAGGCGCACGCGCACGCCGCGATCGGCGGCCGAGACCAGGCGGGCCAGCAGGAGCTTGCCGGTGTCGTCGGGATGGATCATGTAGTACTGCACGTCGAGGGTGTGCTCGGCGCGATCCGCCAGCTCGACGCGGGTGGTGAAGGCCTCGAGCCCCTCGGGAAGGAGCAGGAAACCCGACTCCCCAGGATGCTCGGCAAGCGCTCCGCCCCACTCTCGCCAGAGGGCCGAGGTTTCGGGCGAAGCCCAGGCGTGCGAGAGCTCGTGGTGCACGTCGAGCGGCAGGGTGGCGCAGGCCGTCGAGCCGGCCGCGAGGGCGGCCAGCAGCAGGGAGCGGACGGCGTGCCGCACGCGAAGTTTTCGCCGGACGTTCAGCATGAATCGCGAACGGTATCGCAAGCGCGATGCTAGCGGCGCCCGCGTTTGCGGAGCCGCCGGGCACGGAGGAGTGAGCCCAGGAGCAAGAGAACGAAGCCGAGCCCCGCTCCGGCGACCCAAACCGCGAGACCGCGGTCGTCGTGCTGCCTGGCCTGCCAGGCGAAGACACCGCAGAACATGGCGCACGCTGTCCACAGCAGCTGATGGCCGAGCGCGTAGAGCAGCTCCGTGCTCTCGCGCAGGCCGCGCACACGAAGCTCGAGGTCTCCCCGCTGCGCCTTCTCGAGGAAGTGCCGCAGGTCGCTCGGCAGGGTCATGGCGGCGAGGGCCATGTCCTTGGCGATGCCAGTAAAGCGTTCGAGGAGCTCGCCCTCGCCGCCCTTCAGAAGATCCTGCAGATACGGCCGGATGACCGAGAACGGATTGAACGTCGCATCGAGATGGGTGCAAAGGCCGAGCAGCAGCAGGTTGGTGCGTTCGAGCAAGATCCACTCGCGCGGCACGTCGACGATCGCCATCAGGTCCTTGAGTGAGACGTCCATCTTCTTGAGGTCGCCCAGGGCCTCGAGCTTCGCTCGCGCGTCGACCTGCACGTCCTTGAGGGTCCACGACGCCGCCGTCACCTGATCGAGAAAGCGCGACTGCACGTACGAAATCACCCGCTCGGCGACCTCCTCGTCGCTGCCGCGGGCGATGAATCCCATGCCGCGAAGCGCCGCCAGGATCTTCGTCGAATCGCGCCGCAAGACCGCGTCGAGGAAACGCGGGATGCCTTCCTTCATCCGCGGCGAGAGCTCGGCCACGGCGCCGAAATCGAGGAAGGCGAGCGTACCGTCTCTCTGCACCAGGATGTTCCCCGGATGCGGATCGGCGTGGTACAGCCCGTGTTGGAACACCATCTCGCAATACGCCTTGACCACGCGCTCGGCGATCGCCCGCGGCTCGAGGCCGAGCTCGCGGAGCGCCGCGACATCCGAAATCTTCACCCCCTCGACGAAGGACGCCGTGAGCACGCGCAGGGTGGTGAGCTCGGCGATGGGTTCCGGAAAGACGATCCCCTCGCGCCCGGCGAAGTTCGCCGAGATCCGGCGCAGGTTCTCGGCCTCACGCAGGAAGTCCAGTTCCCCCAGCACCATGGCCCGGATCTCGGGGAACACCCGGGCCAGCCCCGAGATTCCGGTCACTACCCCGACCACCCAGAGGATGACGCGAATGGCCCCGAGGTCGCTCTTCGCGGTGCGCTCGATGTCGGCGTGTTGGACCTTGACCGCTACCTCGCGGCCGTCCCGCAGCCGCGCGCGGTGCACCTGCGCGAGCGATGCGGCGGCCAGCGGCTGGGGATCGAACGACGCGAAAAGCTCGGCCGTGCCTTGTCCGAGATCCCTCGCGATGCGCCGTTCGACTTCGGCCAGGGGCCGCGGAGGGATCTGGTCCTGCAAGCCCTCGAGCTCGCCGCGAAACTCCTCGGGGAGGAAATTGGTCAGGATGCTGATCAGCTGCCCGACCTTGATGAACAACCCCTGGATGCGAACGATGGTGCGCTCCACCCGCCGCGCGTTGCGCCGGTGAAGATCCGGCAGCGTGCGCTCCGACCACGCCGCGCCACGCAGCAGCGCGATCGCGCCGTGCGAGAGATAGCTCGCCAGGACGACGACGAGGGTGCGATAGGCGCGGAGGAGTCGCATGGAGAGGAGCAACGTTATCCGGTCTCGGTCCTGAGCCGCGAACCGAGCCCTCGAGCCAGTCCGGTACGCTTAGCCTCAGGACGGGATTCGCAAGGAGAGCCTATGACCGCACGAGGGTTCGCAGAGGTTTGCCTGAAGCTGATCGGAGGCTACTGGGTGGTCGTGGCGCTGCTCTCGGTGCCGAGTCTCTTGACTGGCTATTCGATGGCCGCGTCGAGCCCGCAGATGGAAACGAAGACCTGGTTGGCAGCCTCGTTGCTTGGCATCGCGTTGCACTTAGCTATCGGAGTCACGGTGCTCTCCTATGCGGAACGCCTGGCCGGCCGGGTCGCACCCGGCGAGGCCGTTGATTCTGGTAGCCCCAGCCGCCCGCAAACCATGCAGGGGGCCGCCTTCTCCGTGCTGGGCGCCTACTTCGTCGTGCTCGCCCTTTCGTCTGCCGCGCAGCACATCTACAGCTTTGCGGTGCTCAAGGATCATGCCGACTCGTGGCAATACAAGGAAGTCTGGAACCGAGAGTGGTCGGGAATCGTCGCGACAGTGACCGAGCTCGTCGCTGGCCTGATGCTGTTCCTTGGTGGCAAGTCCTTGGCTCGCCTGTGGCACCAGTTGCGATCGCCCGCGGTACTCGAGCCCGAGACGAGTGCGGCCGAGTCACAGAGCCCTGATCCGGAGGAATCTCGAGAGTCGATGGAATAAACCTCCCCGGCCCGCGTCTAGCACCCTGACCGCCGCCTCGCACCGACGCGTGGCGGTTGGATCTGGCCACGGCCGAGGAGTCTTCATGTCCAATGCGCTTTTCTCACGTGGGGCGCGCGCCGCCCGCATCGCAATTTCGACGCTTCTGCTCGCCGGGCTTGCGACCTTGGCGATCGCCAGCGACAAGGCGAGCATCAAGATTGTCAGTCCGAAGGATCACGAGCAGCTCGAGGCTGACGAGACGTATCAGCTCGAGTACGAGGTGGATCCCGGTCCGGGCGGTGATCATTTTCATGTCTGGGTGGACCAGGATCGCGGGCCCGGGATCCACGATCAGAAGGGCAAGTACACGCTGCCCAAGATGGCGCCGGGAGAGCACGTGATCACGCTCAAGGTGGTCGACAAGGGGCATGTGCCGACCGGGCCCGAGCAGTCGATTCACGTGGTCGTGAAGTAGCGGCTCGCGACCGATGACCGACCTGATCTATGCGCTGATCCAGCTCGGGCACAACTTTGGCGCTCTCGCGGTGACGGGTATCCCCGTCGCCGCGTTGGCGCGCGAAGGCGTGGACGGGCGTTACTCGCGCCGGCTGATGTTGTGGCTGGTGGCCGCCTGGGCGCTGCAGGTGGCGAGCGGAAGTGGTTTCGCTCTGGCGAGCTGGACGCTCAAGGGCGCGTTGCCCGAGGTCGAGGGCATCGCTCTGGTGGCGCTCTCGGTGAAGATCGGCGCGACGGTGATCGGCCTCGGCACGGCGATCGTCGTCGCCGCTCGAGCCGGCCGCTGGACCGCCCCAGGGCGACGGACCATGTATCAATTCGAGATCGTCGTCGCGTTGGTGCCCTTGGCCGCTGCGGCCTTCCTGCGCTGGTATCTTTGACGTGCGCAGTCGTCCGACGCTGGTGCGCTCGAGTGCCGAGAGTCTCTCGGCTCCACAGCGCGTGCCGCACCCCGAGACGCCGACGCCAACGACCATGTCCAGCGGCGGCGACCTCGATTCCCTCCACTCCCTCGATCCGGAGCGCCGTCTGCGCGCGTTCGAGCGCGTCTTCCTGCCGCATTTCGCGGCGGCGCTCAACTTGGCGCGCTGGCTGACCAAGTCCCCAGCGACGGCGGATGACCTGGTCCAGACGGCCTATCTGAAGGCGCTGCGCTCCTGCGCGGACTTCCGGGGCGAGAATCCGCGCGATTGGCTGCTCGCGATCGTGCGCAATGCGTTCTACAGCGAGTGGCGACTGCAGCGGGGGCGCGAGCGCGAGCTCAGTCTCGACGATCTCGACGATTCACCGGGCGAGATAGCCGCCAGCCAGGCTCGCGCCACCGAGCCCGATCCAGAGCGCCTGCTGCTGCTCGCGAACGCGAGCCACCTGATGCGGGTGGGTCTCGACAACCTCCCGGCCCAGCTGCGCGAAGTCCTCGTCCTGCGGGAGATGGAGGGCTTGTCCTACAAAAGCATCGCTGCGGTGACCGAGGTTCCCATCGGCACCGTGATGTCGCGTCTGGCGAGAGCCCGCCAGCGGCTGCAGGAGTTTCTCGTCGAACGGGGCTTGCAAGGAGGAGTGCCATGAGCTGCAACACACCGGCCGAGCGGATTTCGGCGTACCTCGACGGCGAGTTGGACGGGTCGGGGGCCGCGGCGTTCGAAGCGCATCTCGAGACCTGCGGCGAATGCGCGCGCCGGCTGGCGAATCTGCGGGCCCTGCGTTCCGGACTGTCGTCGCCCGCGCTTCGGGCCGAGCCGGCGGCGAACCAAGAGCGAGCGCTGCGGGCGACCCTGCGCGCGGCGTCCGGCAGCGAAACCGGGAAGTCCCTGGCTTCGTTCCGTCGGCAGCTGTTGGCGCTCGCGGCGGCGCTCGTGCTCGCGGCGGTCTCTTTCGGGCTGGGGCAGTGGTCGACGTGGCGCACCACCAGGAGCCCCATCGTGGAGCAGGTGATCTCGAGCCATGTGCGCTCCCTGCTCGCCGAGCATCTCGAGGACATCGCGACCAGCGACCGGCATACGGTGAAGCCGTGGTTCGAGGGCAAGCTCGACTACGCCCCGCCGGTGGTCGATCTGGCGGCGGCGGGATTTCCCTTGCGCGGTGGCCGGCTCGATGTGATCGGTGAGGAGCGCGTCGCGGCGCTGGTCTATCAGGCAGACCTTCACGTGATCAATCTCTTCGTCTGGCCGGAACCGGGGGGAGCGAGCGCAGGTCTGGTCGCACAGTCCGAGCGCGGCTATCAACTCGAGCGCTGGAGCGCTGGCGGCATGCGCTACTGGGCGGTGTCGGACGCTTCCGCCGGGCGGCTGCGGGCGTTCGTTCTCGCGGTCCGCCGGGCGGTGGAGGAGGACGGCCAGGCGTCGACGAAGACGACGCGCTAGTGGTTCGGTCGTTTCTTCGCTGTCTTCAGCAGACCGAGAAGGACTTCGAACTCGACCGGTTTCGTCAAATGATGGTCGAAGCCGGCCTCCCGCGACGTTCGGCGGTCTTCCGCCTGACCCCATCCGGTCAACGCGATCAAGGTGAGATCCGCCCCATGTACCTCGCGAATGCGGCGGGCGGCTTCGTAACCGTTGAGTTTCGGCAGCCCGATATCCAACAACACGACGTCGGGCCGGAAGTCTTCGGCAGCGTGCACGGCCTCGAGTCCGTCATAGGCCGCCCGCGTTTCGTGCCCGAGCAGTCGCAACAGGAGCACCAGACTCTCGGCAGAGTCGCGGCTGTCGTCCACGACGAGGATGCGCAGCGTCGACGGGCCGCTGGAGGCCTGTTCCTCGGAAGCCGCGGCGGCGCTTCGGGGTTCGTCGAGGGCGCCAACGGTCGGCAGGCGCACGATGAATTCGCTGCCCTTGTCCGGCCCGTCACTCTGCGCCGCTACGGTCCCGCCATGCATCGCCACGAGTTGCCTGACCAGCGTCAAGCCGATGCCGAGGCCGCTGTGCGAACGCTCCAAGGAGGAGTCGACCTGAACGAACATCTCGAAGATGTCGTCTAGCCGGTCCGCCGGCAGCCCGATCCCGCTGTCCTTGACCCGGATGAGGACCCATTCGCCATCCTCTTCGGTCGTAAGCGAGATGCGGCCACCGGGGTTGGTGTATTTGGCCGCGTTGCTCAGCAAATTCAGCACCACTTGGCTGAGGCGAACCGGGTCGGCGTGGAGGAAGATTCGATGCGCGGGCGCCGCGACCGTCAACACCTGGCCAGCTTTCTCGATCAGCGGTCGAGCCCCATCCAGGGCGCTGGTGATGATCGTTGCAAGGTCCACCCGCTCTTGCTGCAGCGGCACCTTACCCCGGGAGATCCGTGAGACGTCGAGCAGGTCGTCGACCAGCCGAGTCATCTGGGCTAACTGCCGATCCATGACCTCGGTTGCCCATCCGAGCTCGGGGTCCTCACCACTGCGCGTCCGGAGAATCTGGGCGGCATTGCGGATCGGGGCGAGCGGGTTGCGCAGTTCGTGCGCGAGGATGGCGAGGAATTCATCCTTGCGCCGGTCAGACTCCTTCAGCACCTCGACCAGGCGCAGATTCTCTCTCTCGATGCGCTTCGCTTGGGTGATGTCTCGGGCGATCTTGGAAACTCCGATGATCCGCCCCTCGTCATCTCGAATGGGAGACGCCGTCACCGAGACGTCGATCCGGCCGCCGTCCTTGCGAACCCTCTCGGTCTCGAAGTGGTTGATGCGGTCGCCGCGACGAATCTGCGCCAGGATCTCGGGTTCCTCGTGTATTCGATCCGGTGGAATGAGAATGGTAATGGACTTACCCACGACCTCCGCTGCCGTATAGCCGAAAACCCGCTGCGCTCCGTCATTCCAAGTCGAGATCACGCCCTCCAGACTCTTGCTGATGATGGCGTCGTCCGAGGATTCGACCAGCGCGGCGAGCCGAAATCGCCCCTCGTGCTCTTGACGCCGCTCGGTGACGTCCCGGACGTTCCACACCCGGCCGGTACGCTCCCCCTCGGTGGTCTGAACGGTCGAAAAGCGTTCGAAAACTCGACCGTCGGCAAGTTGCAGGACGTCGAAGGTGGTGTCGGGAGCCGTGGCGTAGATCTCGGCGATCCGAGCCGAGAAGGCTGCTGGGTCCGCAAGATTGGCGGCGATGGCGGGGAGCCATTGCTGGTGGTCCATCGATTGCAAAATTGCCTCGGGCAGGCCCCACAACCTGGTGAACCTCTGGTTGAAAGCCTCGACATGGCCCCCACTGTCGGTGACCAGGATCCCATCCGTGGTGGACTCGAAGGTCGCTCGCATGGTTGCTAGAGCGCGAGCCAACTCCTTCGTTTTGAGCTCCAGAGCCCCTTGCGCGCGATCGCGTTCGCCCTCTGCGCGTTGCCGTGCCGCCAAGATGGTTTGGGAGTTCTTCAGCGCCACGGCGCGAAGTTGCTTGTCCTGATCGTCCGGCGCCATGCCTACGGACCTCCGAGGATCTCGGACGCAAGACCGGTGCCGAGCACGGGGTGGCTTCGTATGGGCTCGGTAGGTATGCGCATCGGCCTTCGGTCCTTTCCGAGGATGGGGCGACGGCATGTTGGTGCAGCGCCGCACTCTGCGTCAAGTCCCCCTGATCTTGCGCGCAACCACCGAATGGGTGTCATAATTCATCCAATTGGAGGTGCCCATGCCCGCCACCGCAACCCTCGAGCTCGAGCCCGCAACCTCTCCCGATCTGCGGGCCTATCGCAGCGCCCACCAGGGTGGAGGTTCCGGTTCGCATGGCTACGTCGTGCTGCTCGGCCTGCGCAACGCCGATCCGGCGCACGTCCTGCGCCAGGTCGAATCGGGGTTGGCGTTCCGGGCCTTCACCAGGTTGCAGCACAACGCCGGTCTGACGCGGACCCAGCTGACGCGCGCCGCCGGGATCACGCCGACGACGCTCGGGCGGCGCAAGGAGGGTGGGCACTTCACGCCCGAGGAGTCCGACCGCTTGCTCCGCGTCACGCGGTTGTTCGCGAAAGCGCTCGATCTCCACGCGGGTGAGGTGGCGGCCGCTCGGCAGTGGCTGTCGACGCCTCAGCCCGCCCTCGGTGGCGCCGAACCGCTCGCGGTCGCCCAGAGCGAAGTCGGCGCGCGCCAAGTCGAGACGCTGATCGACCGGCTCGAGAACGGCGTCTTCTCCTAGGGCCGGTTGCGGTGCCGCGAAGCTGGCGAATCGTCAAGGCCAAGCGCGCCGCGTCCGCTTTCGACGGCGAGGGCGCCCGGCTTGCGGGTGGACGCTGGAACTCGCCGGGTACCTCCATGATCTATACGGCGGAGTCCAGGGCGCTCGCCACGCTCGAGGTGCTGGTACACCTGAATGGGCCCGAGCTGCTCCACGAGTACGTGCTCATCGCGGTCGATTTTCCCGAGACCGCCGTGAACACGCTCTCGGCGTCGGCGCTTCCCGGAGGCTGGCGCGCCTATCCCGCTCCTGCCGCGCTGCAGAAGCTCGGCGACGGTTGGGCCCGCAAGGCGGATTCGATTGTCCTCTCGGTGCCGAGCGTCGTCGCGGAGGGGGAGCGCAACTATCTGCTCAATCCCGCGCATCCCAGCTTCAAGGCCGCCGTACGCATCGCGAAGCCGGAACACTTCAAGTTCGACTTGCGCTTGCTTGATCGCAGCCACTGATTCCGCTCGCCACCGGTGAACGGTGGTTGCTCCACGGCGAGTGGAGTCCCATTCAAGTTCGCCGAGCGATAGGCTTTCTCGACGATGAGCGGACAACTCTCAGTACGCAACCTACGCAAGCAATTCCCCAAGGTCCTCGCCGTCGCCGGCGTGGATCTAGAGGTCGCCGCCGGCGAAGTCTTCGGATTGCTCGGCCCCAACGGCGCCGGCAAGA
>JBDTNL010000057.1:0-25037 GCA_039933785.1 Acidobacteriota bacterium | reverse complement strand
GCGCGCAGCCGCTCGAGACGGCGCTGCATGACGGTGACCGGGCCCGCGGCGTCGATCCCGGCCAGCTGAACGAGTTGCCAGATGACGGATGCGAAGATCGCGATCGCGGGCAGGAAGAGCGCGATCGCCGGCACCAGGAAGCGGAGCTCGGCGGTGAAGTGCGCCAACCGATTGCCGATGAACGTCCCCAGGCCGAAGACCGCCAGCGCATCGATCGCGAACTGTGTCCACAGTGTGCGCGCCACTCCATGCAAGGCGGTTCGAGCATGCCCGCGCTCGAGCGCGCTCAAGAGGCGGCGATTCAGCGTCAGCATCTCGTCCAACCGGGCGTCCTGCATCTGCCAGCGCTGCTGCAATGCGTCGAGCTCCATGATCGTCACTCCAGTCGATGCCCGGCGGCGCGGAAGTCGTCGCGCAGGCGCTCCTTCAGTCGGCCGAGCTTGGTCGAAACGTTGGTAGTTGTGAGACCGAGAACCGCGGCGATGTCGGCTTGGCTCTGGTCGTCGAGGTAGAGCATCAACAACGCGCGGTCGAGCTCCGGGTAGCGCGCGATGCAGGCATATAGGAGGGCGAGATCCTCGCCGTCGGTTTCGTCCGCGGCGCGCTCGGGCACGCGGGCCTCTTGGAGCAGGGTCTCGCCGTCGGCTACCAGGTGCTGCGTTTGAGTACGTTCTCGTCGACGCCAGGAAATTGCCACGTTAAGCGCGATTCGGTACATCCAGGTGGAGAAGCGGAGCGACTCGTCGAAGCGCGGAAACGCCCGCCAGAGATGCACCACGGTCTCTTGCGTCAGGTCGTCTCGTTCTGCCGGAGACCAGGCGTACAGGCGGGCCACCTTGTAGAGAATGCCCTTGTGTGCCTCGACCAGCCCGAGGAATCTGGATTCTCCGAGTGGGGGGGTGGAGGCGCTCACAGGAGGGTGATTCGCAGCGGCGCGGGAATTGTCACCGGCAGCTCAGGACGAGCTCAGCCGGACGCGTTCGCCACGTCGCACCGCCCAACGAGTTGCGAGAGACTCGCCGGCGAGCGCCAGCTCGAGCGTGCCGAGCGAACCCGCCAACAGGCCGACTTCTCCGGCTGAGAGCTCGGCATAGTGCGTGACCCGGCGCCGCGCCTGGTGCGACCCGACACGGGCCTCCCACGGCGCGCCGCCGAGCCAGTCCATGGGCACATCGGTGATGAGGTTGCCAAAGCGGTCGACGTGGGCGACCCGTCCGAGAATCTCGCGGTCGCGCCGTTCGGGCGCCGGAATATCCTGGCGTACGGGATCGAGGCAGAGAGGGCCGAGCTCGGCGGCCGCCAGTCCGCGCAGCAGGGCGGCGGCAATCGGAGCGAAACGGTCGCGGCCATGGAAGGTCGCCCCCGGCGGCTCGAGGTAGAGGTCAGGCCGATCGATCACCCGAAGGATCGAGTCGGGGATCCCCAGAAGTGTGCCGAGGAGGCCGTTGTCGGGGGCTAGGAAGGTCGCTTCGGAGGTTTCCAGACACAGCATCCGCCGCGCGCTGCCGACTCCAGGATCGACCACCGCGAGATGCAGGGTGCGCGGAGGAAACGCCGGAGCTGCTGCCGCCAGAAGAAACGCCGCGGCCTCGAGGTCGCCGGGTTCGATGTCGTGGGAGAGGTCGACGATGTGCGCCCCGGGCGCCAGCCGCAGAATCGTGCCTCGGACCGCGGCGACGTAGTAGTCCCGGGTTCCGAAATCGGTGAGCAGGGTCAGTATGGGAGGCGAATCCCGGCGGGAATCCACCGGCGCAGTGTACGACTACCGCCAGCGGATAAGATCGAACCGTGCCCCGTCGAGCGCAGTGGACCGAGGCTTCCGCGTGAGGATTCTGAGCGCCACGGCCATGCGCGCCGTGGACCGAGCGGCGATCGAGCAGCTCGGCATCCCCAGTCTTGTGCTGATGGAAAACGCGGCGATCGGCGTCGTCGATGCACTCGGCGAACGCTTTCCCGAGGCCGCGCGCGTGGTCATCCTGTGCGGCCCGGGAAACAACGGGGGAGACGGTTTGGCGGTGGCCCGGCAATTGGTGGCGCGTGGGCACGCTCCGGAAGTCGGGCTGCTGTTCGGCGGCAAAACGCCGAGCGTGGACTGCGCGGCTCAGCTGGAGATCTGCCGGCAGAGCGGTCTCTGGATTCGCGAGCTGGCGAGCGATCGAGAGGTCGCCGCCCTCTGCGCCGAGGGGGACTTGATCGTCGATGCGCTGTTCGGCACCGGACTCGACAGGCCCCTCGAGGGTTTTTTCGCCGAGGCCGTCGATGCGATCAATGCCAGCGGTCGGGAGGTCCTGGCGGTCGACCTGCCGAGCGGCCTCGACGCCAGCCGTCAACGGCCGATCGGCCCGCACGTCGCGGCGGATCTCACGGTGACCTTTGCGTTGCCCAAGTGGGCGCACATCTTCCCGCCGGCTCGCGACGCGGTCGGCGATCTGGTGGTCACCGATCTGGGCATTCCGCCGTCCCTGCTGGAGAGCGCCACCGAAGGCATCGAACCCGGCCTGCACCTGCTGACCGCGGAGGATCTGTCTCCATTCCTGGTGCCTCGCGCGGCCGCATCGAACAAGGGGGACTTCGGCCACGTTCTGCTGGTCGCAGGCTCCCTGGGCAAGAGCGGCGCCGCGGTGCTCGCGGCCCGCGCCGCCGCGCGTTCCGGTGCAGGCCTGGTGAGCGTTGCGGTACCGGACGCCATCCTGTCGATCGTGGCCGCCGGTTCGATCGAATCCATGACGCTCGCTCTGCCGAGTGTCCTTGGTGCCCTCGGCTCGGCGGCTGGGGCGACCCTGCTCGGCCTGGCGGTCGGCAAGCGCGCACTTGGAGTAGGTCCTGGCTTGGGGACCAGTCCCGAAACCGTGGCCGCGGTCCGCGCGTTCGTCCTGGCGTGTCCACTGCCGCTGGTGCTCGACGCCGACGGGCTGAATGCGTTCGCCGACGATGCCGCGGCGCTTCGCGCGCGCCCGGGGCCGACGTTGCTGACCCCGCATCCAGGAGAGCTCGGCCGTCTGCTCGGCATCAGCGCCGCGGCGGTCCAGGAGGATCGTCTGGCGGCGGTCCGCCGTGCGGCGCAGATCACCGGCGCGATCGTTCTCCTCAAGGGGCACCTCTCCCTGGTCGCCGCGCCCGGGGGCGAAGTCTTCGTCAACCCGACGGGCAATCCCGCGATGGCGACCGGAGGCAGCGGCGATGTCCTCACCGGAGTCTTGACCGCCCTTCTCGGGCAAGGCTACGAAGCTCTGGCGGCGGCGCAACTCGGCGTGTACCTGCATGGCTTGGCGGGCGACCTCGCGGCGGAGGGCATCGGCGGCGGCGCCCTCGGCGGCCTCATCGCGAGCGACGTGGTCGAGGTGTTGCCGCGGGCCTTCACCCAACTGGCGAAGAGCTGATCGCAGCCGTGACCCGACGCTGGCAGAGCACGAGCACCGAAGAGACCCGCGCGCTCGGCCGTGCCCTCGCGGACGAGCTCTCGCCGGACGGCGTGCTCCTGCTCTCGGGGGACTTGGGCGCGGGAAAGACCGTGCTCGCACAGGGCATCGCCGAAGGTCTGGGCATCGACTCGCGCGAAGTGCAGTCGCCGACGTTCACTATCCTGCGCGAGCATGCCGGGACTTCGAGCAAATTCTTTCACCTGGATCTGTACCGGCTGGAGCCTCTGGACGCGGTCCGCTTGGGTCTCGAAGAGTTGCTGTCCGGGCCGGGGGTCAAAGTGGTGGAGTGGGCGGAGCGCTTGCCGTTCCCGTTGGCAGGCGCCTTGAAGGTGACGCTGGTGGTGACCGCCGAGGGCGCTCGCGATCTGATCGAGAGCCGTTGATGGTCGAGACCCCGCGTCGCGCCTTCGCGCTCGCCGTCGTATTGGCATTGGTGATTTCCTTCAGCGGGGTCTTCTCGCATTCGCTATGGACCCCGGACGAGCCTACCGGTGCGGTCGTTGGGCTCAACATGGTGCGTACCGGCGACTGGGTCGTACCGCGCCTCGGAGGTGAGCCCTTCCTCGAGAAGCCGCCGCTCTACTGGTGGGTACAAGCCTTCGCCTACGAGACGTTCGGTGTGTCGGATGCGGTCGCGCGCTTCCCTTCGGCGCTGTTCATGGCGCTCACGCTGTTACTCACCTATGCGGTCGCTCGCCGGCTCGAGAACGAGCGCGCCGGGCTGGTCGCCCTGGTTGTGCTGGGCTCGACGTTGCAGTTCAACGAGGACATGGGGCGTGTCGTAGTCGACTCGGCGTTGACGTTCTTCGTCTTCGCCTGCTGGGCTGCTTTCATCGTTTGGGACCGAGCGCCCGCGGGCTCGAAGCAAGCTCGAGGGTCCGCTGTCATCGTCGCGATAGCAAATGGGCTCGCGTTCCTATCCAAGGGCTGGGTGGGTTGCGGCCTGGCGGTCGCTGCGCCGAGCTTGTTCCTGCTCCTGCGAGATCGCCGGCGAGCGCTGGGGCCGCTCCTTCGGTTGGCTCCGGTCGTTGTCCTCGGTCTGGTGGCTCTGGGGTTGCCCTGGGCGCTGGCCCTTGGGCAGCGCGGCGGCATCGATGCGGTCCGCGAGTGTCTGCTGGGCAACCTGCTCGGACGGTTCGTCGGAACCGCGAAGCTCGCAAGCTATGGCCATCGCCAGCCGCCGTGGTACTACATAACCGACGGGTTGGTGGCGGCCGTGCCGTGGATCGTCGCCGTACCCGCGGCGTGGCTGGCCGCGAGGCGCGAGGGGGCCCAGCGCTTCCTGCTCGGCGCCGGAGCGGTCGGCGTGGTTCTCTTGTCCCTGGCAGCCTCCAAGCGCACGCTGTATCTCGTGCCGCTTTTCCCGGGGATGGCGATTGCGGTCGCGTCTTGGCTGACCCAGCAACGCGAGGGCGGCTGGCAGGCGGGCGGGCGATTTGATCGGCTGGCGGCGAGAGCCTTGATGGTCTTCGCCGGTATCGCGCCATTCCTGCTCGCCGTCACGGCCCTGGGATTGGCGTGGCTCCCGGGTGATGCGGTGCCGGGAGTCAAGTGGTCGCCGCTTCTGCTTACCGTACGCAGAGCGCCGGTGCCTGGGGTGCTGGGACTCCTGGCGCTGCTGGCGCTGGCGTGGTGTGTAGTGCTTCTTCCGCGGCTCGGCCGGGCATGGAAACTCTCGGCCATCACTCTCCCGGTGGCCATCATCGCCGGACCTCCCCTAGCGCTGTTGCTCGCCGGACAACTGGTGTTGAAGTGGTCGATCGACCCGCTGAAGAACCTGCACGACACCACGGAGGCCCTCGCTGCGGCTTCGCCGGACGGCGCCGTCGCGCTCTACCGCCCCGGCACGCGCGAGGAGAAGATCGCCGCGATCGTCGACTTCGATCTCGATCGGTTACTGAGTGTTGCTCGCAACGAACAGGAGGCGGCGAGCTTCTTCGCGCGGCATCCGCACGGCGCGATGCTCGCCGGAGCCGAGGAACTCGGCCGACTTCCGGAATCTCTGCGCGAGAGCACCCGCGTCGCCTACGACGAACGTGGCCGCAAGGCGAGCCCCTACGTCGTGCTGGTGCCTCGAGGGCTCAGTCGGGCCGATTGACCGCGACCAGGAAGCGCGGTCCCTTCGACACGATGCGAGGCGAGGCTCCGGTGAGCTGTTCGAGCTTGGGCATGGACTTGTTGTCGAGCACGGCGTAGACCCGCCGAGGGCCGTCCCAAAGCTCCCGGAATTGCGAGAAGTCATAGAGCCAGCCGGTCATGTCTTCCTGCTTCGAGCCGTAGTCGATCTCGTCACCCACCCAGCCCGCGATCGCGACTCGCCGCTTGACATAGAACGGCAGGTCGCGCGGATAGCCGTCGAAGGCGACCACGAGGTCGTCGGCGAGGAGGCGAGGGCGAAGCCCCGCGGCCAGGGTCTTCACCGATTGGACATCGTCGAAGCGCGCAGCCCCGCCAGCAAGCGCGAGCAGCAGGCCTCCGGTCGCGACCGCCAGCGCGAGCGGGTGGCGTCGAGCGAAGAACGTGGCCAGCGTGACGATCGTCAGCGAGGCCGCCAGGATCGCGAGCCACGGCCCCAGGGTCGCGAGAGCGCCCGCGGTGCTCGATCCCGGCTTGGCAAACAGTGGAGTGAGGGCAGTCGCAGCGGCGAAAGTCGCGGCCAGTGCCGCCGTCCACCAGGACACACGGCGCGACAGGCCTTCCCGTCGGGACAACTCTTCACCCAACAGCATCGCGAAGGCGGGGAGCGCCGGCACGACGTATGGAATCAGCTTCGAGCCCGAGATCGAGAAGAACCCGGTGATCGCAAGAGCCCAGAGAACCAGAAAGAGACGAGCCTCGCGCAAATGGGGCGGCACGCGGACGTCGCGCCACTCGCCCACGAAACGACGCGCCGCGCCCGGGAGGAGAGTGATCCAGGGAAAGAGACCGACCAAAAGCACCGGTAGATAGAACCAAATCGGCTGCGAGCGCTTGTGCACGTGGGTGGTGAAACGGAGGAAGTGCTCGTGCACGAAGTAGTACCACGCCCATTCCGGGTTCCTCTGCTGCACCAGAACATGCCAGGGCAACGCAATCGCGAGGAACAGAAGAGTGCCGAGCACCAGGCGATACTTCCCGCGCAGGATCTCGCGCCATCGACCGGTGAGCAGCAACCAGGGCACGATGACCAGTCCGGGGAGTACGATGCCGATCAATCCCTTGGCGAGTGTTGCGAGCGCGGCGCTGGCGTAGAACGCCATGAGGAACCGATCTCGCTGCTTCCCCTCGGATTGCATTGCGGCGAGGCACGCGAGCAGCGTCGCCGCGAGCAGGGAGGACACCACGATGTCGAGCGAGACCAGCCCCGAAAACGCGAAGTAGAGCGGCGAGGTGCCGAGGATCACCGCGGCGAACAAGCCCGCGCGCGTGCCCCAAAGACGCCGTCCGGCGAGGAACACGGCGAGTACGCCGAGCAACCCGAAGCCCACCGGGACGAGGCGCAGGCTGCGCTCGCTGGTGCCGAAGACTCGGATCGCGAGCGCCTCGCACCAGTATGCGAGCGGTGGCTTGTCGAAGAACTTGATGCCATCGATGCGCGGCGTGACCCAATCGCCGCTCTGGACCATGGCGCGAGGGATCTCGGCGTAGCGCCCTTCGTCGGGCGACCAGAGCGCTCGCCAGCCGGTGGGCAGAAAAAAGAGCAGCGCCAAGCCAAGGAATACACCGAGAACGAGCTGGCGCTTAGAGCTCATGGCGCCGCTCCTGGCCCAGGCGCCGGCTGATTGACCGCGAGCACGTACTTGCGCGTTTGCGCGAGGACCCGCGGCGGACGTGTGCTCGCTGCCTGAAGACCCGGAAAGTCCTTGGGTTCGGCGACGACGTACACGATCCCCTGGCCGTTCCACCGCCGCTGAAATGCGTCCTGGTCGAGCAACCATGCGGACTGATCCTCGACCGAGGCGCCGAACTCGAGCTCGCCGATCCAGCCGGCGATCGCGACGCGCCGCCCGAGATAGGGCGCGAGGTCTTGGGGATAGCAGTGATACGCGGCCACCAGGTCGCTTGCCGAAAGTCGAGGCGCGAGCACGGCAGCGAGTGACTTCACCGAACGCTCGTCGTTGTACTTCGTGGCGGCTCCAGCCAGAACGAGCAGCATCAGGGCCGTAGAGCCGGCGAGCCGGCGGGTAAATTCCGGTTTCTGCCACGAGACGAGCGCCGCCGCGCCGACTCCGACGAAGCTCAGGGCAAGAAGCCAGCGCCAGATTCCGAGGAGGCTCACCGCGAGTTGCAACGACGCCCGGCTCTCGGCGAACCAGGGGACGGCCGCGATCGCGATGGCGACGAGCGCACAGGTGGCGGCGACAATCCAGGCCGCGCCGCGCCCGAGGCCGTTGCCGCGTGCAGCATCGGCGGCGAGCAGAAGCGCCAGCGGAGGCAGCGCCGGTACGACGTACGTCGGCAGCTTGGAACCCGCGAGCGAGAAGAAACCCAGCACGACCACGAACCAGATCACGCAGAACAAGCCCGCGTCCCATTGTGCGCGGTCGGTCGCGGACCGACGCTCTCGCCACCAGCGCAGAGCGGCCGCGGGAATCATCGCGCTCCAGGGAAAGGCCCCGAAGATCACCACCGGCAAGTAGAACCAGAAGGGCTCGGAGCGCTTGTGAAGCGTGGTTGTGTAACGCAAGAAATGCTCATGCACGAAGTAGAACCAGGCCCACTCAGGGTTCCGCGCCTGCACCATCCAATGCCAAGGCCCTGCAATCACGAGGAACAGCAAAGTGCCAAAGACCATGCGATACCGGGTGAGGTCGCGCCACCGTCCGGTGAGACTCAGCCAGGCCAGGATGACCATGCCCGGTATCGCGATGCCGATGAGTCCCTTGGCGAGTGTCGCGAGCGCGGCGGCCCCGTAGAAAGCCCCCAGCCACAGGTCGCGCCGCCGACCGGTGCTCTGGGCCGCCGCCAGGAATGCCAGGAGGGTGACCGTGATCAGCGCCGACACCGCCATGTCGATGGCCAGCAGATTGGCGATTCCGAAATAGAGCGGCATGGTGCCGAGGGCCACGCCAGCCATGAAGGCGGCGTGGGTGCCCCAGAGGCGCCGCGCCGCAAGGATCGTGGCCGCGGCGCCGAGCAGTGCGAAGAGCGCCGGCACCGCGCGGAGCGCACGCTCGTCGACACCGAAGGCCGCGATCGCAAGGGCAGCGGACCAGTAAAAGAGCGGCGGCTTCTCGAAATACTTGACCCCGTCCAGGCGAGGTGTCACCCAGTCTCCGCTCGCCACCATTTCGCGCGGAATCTCGGCGTAGCGTCCCTCGTCCGGCGACCAGAGCGTGCGCCAGCCGGCGGGCAGGAAAAGCCAGAGAGCGAGACCGACGAGCAGGGCGGCGAGGAGTTTCCGCTCGGCCGTAGTCCGGGCGCCGGGCGCCGCCGCGGGCGAAGCGAAAGGGTTCCGCGGCTGGGGAGCGCTCAAGTCGCGATGATATCTTTCCCGCATGCTTCCCAAGGCCCCCGCACTGCCTTTTTCCAAGCCGTCGATCGGCGAGGACGAGATCGCTGAAGTGGTCGATTGCCTGCGTTCCGGCTGGATCACCACGGGCCCGAAGACCGCCCGCTTCGAGTCCGATTTCGCGATGTCTGTCGGCGCCAAGCATGCGCTTGGCTTCTCCTCCGCTACCGGGGCTCTCCACGCCTTGATGCTGGCGCTCGGTATCGGCCCCGGCGACGAGGTCATCGTGCCCGTGCTCACCTGGCCGGCGACCTCGAACATGGTCGCGGCGGTGGGCGCGAAGCCGGTCTTCGCGGATATCGACCGCAACACCTGGAACCTCGACCCCGAGGCCGTGGCGCGCGTCCTCACGCCCCGCACGCGTCTGGTCATGCCGGTGCACTTCGCCGGACAGCCGGCGGACCTCGACGGCTTGCGGGCGATCCTGGTAGAAGCCGGGCGTGGTGAGGTCGACATCCTCGAGGACGCGGCGCATGCCGCGGGCGCCTCGTACAAGGGACGCCCGATCGGCGCCTGCACCGCGAACGGCAGCGTCGCCGCGGTGTTCTCGTTCCATCCGATCAAGAACATGACCACCGGCGAAGGCGGCATGATCACCACCGACGACGAGGCGCTCGCCAAACGGCTCAAGCTCTGGCGTTTCCACGGCGTCGAGCGCGATGCCTGGAAGGCCTACGCCGCGAGCGAGAAGGCCCCGGCCACGTACGACGTGGTGCTGCCGGGCTTCAAGTACAACCTGACCGACATCCTGTCCGCCATCGGCATCCACCAGCTGCGCAGGTTGCCGGCGTTCAATGCCCGGCGCACCGAGATCGCCGAGTTCTATCGCGCGCAGCTCCAGGGGATCTCCGGTCTCGTCTTGCCCGAAGCGGCGCCCTACGAGTGCGTTCATCCGTGGCATTTGTTCACCGTGCTGCCACCGGACCGCGCCGCCTTCATGTCCGGTCTGAAGGAGCTCGGCATCGGAACGGGCCTGCACTTCGAGGCCGTTCATCTGCACGAGTTCTATCGCCGCACGTACGGCTATGCGCCGGGCGACTTCCCGGTCGCCGAGGTGGTGTGCTCGCGTATCGTGTCGCTGCCGCTCTTCCCGGACATGACGGACGACGATGCCGAGGACGTGGTGACGGCGATTCGCACGGTGCTCGGTCATGCCTGAGGTTGCGGCCACGCCGGCCGAGCGCCCGCGCCTGCGGCTGTCGATCGTCATTCCGGTCTGGAACGAAGAAGCCAATCTCGAGGCGCTGGTCGGGCGCCTGACGCCGGTGATGGACGGAGTGTCGGGGGGCGTCGAAACGATCTTCGTCGACGACGGGAGCGGCGATCGCTCGCTCGAGATGCTGCGCTCCTTCGCAACGCGCGACACCCGCGTGCGCGTGGTCTCGTTCAATCGCAACTACGGGCAACACGCGGCGGTCCTCGCCGGACTCGATTTTTCGAGCGGGCAGACGGTGGTGACGCTCGACGCCGACCTGCAGAATCCGCCCGAGGACATTCCCAAGCTTCTGGCGAAGGCCGAAGAGGGCTTCGACGTCGTCGGCGGCTGGCGGGAGAACCGTCAGGACACAGCGTTTCGCCGGATCGCCTCACGGCAGGTGAACCTGTTGATGCGGCGAATTCTCAAGGGCGTCGAGTTTCGCGACTACGGTTGCATGCTACGCGCCTACTCGCGCTCGGTGGTCGACTCGATGCTGCTCTGCGAGGAGCGTACGCCCTTCATTCCGGCCCTCGCCTGTCAGTTCGCGCGGCGCATCGCCGAGGTCCCGGTGGGGCACGCTGACCGCGCGGCGGGGGAGTCCAAGTACTCGCTCTGGCGCCTCATCAAGCTGCAGATCGATCTGATCACCGGCTTCACGTCGGGGCCGCTGCGTCTCGCGACGTTGGTCGGCACGGTGATTTCGGCGGCCTCGATGGGCTTCGGCCTCTTCCTCGGCATTCGCCGGCTGCTGTACGGCCCGGAAGCCGAAGGGCTGTTCACGTTGTTCGCGATTCTCTTCCTGCTCTTGGGCGGCAACTTCCTGGCGCTCGGTGTGCTCGGCGAGTACGTCGGCCGAATCTACGTCGAGGTTCGCCGGCGGCCGCGCAGTGTCGTGAAGGAGACCATCAACCTCGGGCCCGCGGCGCGGCCCGTCCCATGAGAGTCCTGTTCTTCGGCTACAGCCAGATCGGCGCCCGCGCCCTCGAGCTGTTGCATCGACGAGGCGACGAGATCGCGGGAATGGTGACGCACCACGATGACCCGCGTGAGAACCGCTGGTACAGGACACCGGCGGAAGTCGCGGCAGACCTGGGCATCCCCCTGATCTATTCGGACGCCCTCGGAGTCCGCGCGACGGACTACGCGCGCGATCTGGCGCCCGATCTGGTCCTCAGCGTCATGTACCGCGACCTGCTGCCCGAAGGCGTGCTCACGGCCGGGCGTTTGGGAGCTCTCAACGTGCATCCGTCGCTGCTGCCGGCGTATCGCGGACGCGCACCCATCAACTGGGTGCTGGTCAACGGCGAGCGTGAGACCGGAGTCACGCTGCACCACATGGTGGCGCGCGCCGACGCGGGAGACATCGTGGGGCAGCGCCGGATCGAGATCGCGCCCCGCGAGACCGCGCTTTCGCTCTACTACAAGACCGAAGCGGAGAGCACCTCGCTGCTGGCGGAGATGCTGCCTCTGGTCGCCGCGGGCACGGCGCCGCGAATCTCGCAGGACGGGTCCAAGGCCTCCAAGTTCGGCCGCCGCGGGCCCGAGGACGGGCGCATCGATTGGCACTGGGACGCGCATCGAGTCGATTGCCTGGTCCGCGCCGTCGCCCCCCCTTGGCCGCCGGCGTTCTTCGACGTCTCGTCGCCCGCCGCCGGCCGCGTCTTCGTGCATGCGGGAGAACCCGCGGATTGCGTGCCTCCCGGTACCTCTCCCGGCACCGTGCGCAGCGAGGACGGTACGCTGCAGGTAGCCGCCGCCGACCGCTGGTTCCGGATCGACGACGGCGCGGGTCTCGACCTGCTTGGTTAGGGCGGTGGGCGGGTGCACATTCCGGATGATGTAGTCTTTGCACTCCAGCAGTTGCACGAATCTCCATGCTCACATCGAAGAGGAGTACTCCCTTGAAAATTCTCATTACCGGCGGCGGCGGCTTTCTCGGTTCCCATCTCGGGGACCAGCTTCTGGCGCAGGGTCACGAAGTCGTCGCCCTCGATCTTTCTCCGGACTACAAGATCCGGCACAACCTCGATAATCCGAAGTTCCACTACGTCAAGGGCTCGGTTCTCGAGATGGATCTGCTCGAGAACTTCATCACTCGCTCCGACTTGGTCTATCACCTGGCGGCGGTGGTCGGCGTCGAGCACTATGTGGGCGATCCGCTCGAAGTGCTGAACGTCAACGTGAACGGCACCCAGAACGTGTTCAAGCTCTGCCACCGGCATGACAAGCGAGTGGTGTTCTCGTCGACCTCCGAGGTGTACGGCAAGTCCAAGGACACGCCGTTCAAGGAGTACGGAGATCGCCTGCTCGGCTCGACCGAGATCGACCGCTGGTGCTATTCGACCTCCAAGGCGGTCGGTGAGCACTTCGCCTTCGCCTACGGCAAGATCGGATTGCGGCACTCGATCGTGCGCTTCTTCAACATCTATGGCCCGCGCCTCGACCGCTTGGACGTCGGACGCGTGATGACGATCTTCATGGGCCAGCTGCTGCGCGGCGAGGACCTCACCGTGATCGGCGACGGTTTGCAGACGCGCGCCTTCACTTATGTGGACGACGGCGTGCGCGCCCTCGCCCTGGCCGGGCTCAAGGACGAGGCTCTCGGCGGCATCTTCAACATCGGCGTCGACCGCGAGACCACCATCCTCGAGCTCGCCGAGGCGATGATCCGCGCCTATCCTCAGACCGGCTCGAAGATCGCGTTCGTCAACCAGGAGAAGGTGTACGGCCAGTTCTACGAGGACATTCCGCGGCGTTACCCGGACGTCACCCGCATGCGCACCATCCTGGGCGTCGACGCCGAGACCCCGCTGGTCGAGGGTGTGCGCCGCACTATCGAGTGGTTCAAGCACGAGTTCGAGACCCAGGCGCCGCGCGCCTGAGCGTTGAAGTGACACTCCGCGTTGCTCTGAAGATCGACGTCGACACGTTCCGTGGCACCCGGGACGGGTTGCCGTCGATGCTCGCGGATCTCCGCGAGTTTGGGATCCAGGCGAGCTTCTTCTTCACCCTGGGCCCCGATCGCTCGGGGCGCGCGGTCGTCCGTCTGCTCACTAGCCCGACCTTTCTGGCCAAGATGATGCGCACCAACGCGGCGCGCATGTATGGCTGGCGCACCGCCTTATATGGAACGCTGCTTCCAGCACCCATGATCGGCCGCCGCTGCGCCGACCTCCTGCGGCAGGTCGAGAGTGAGGGGCACGAGGTCGGTCTCCACGCCTGGGATCACCGCGCCTGGCAGGATCGCTTGGAACGGCGGCCGCGGCAGTGGATCGACGGGCAGCTCGCGGCCGGGATCGATGCCTTCGAATCGATCTTCGGGCGTCGGCCGACAGCCTTCGCCGCGCCGGCTTGGCTGTGCACCGAGGACGGCTACCGCGCTCTCGCCGCGCGGCAATTCGACTACGTCTCCGTGAGCCGCGGACCCGAGCCGCCGTACTTTCCGCGGCTCTCGAGCGAGACGCTCTCGATGCTCGAGATTCCGACCACCCTGCCGACCTTCGACGAAGAGCTCGGGCGCGACGGCGTCACCGCGCAAAACTACGTCGAGCGGCTGTTGGCGCGCTACCGTCCCGGCGGGGTCGAGGTCTTGACGGTGCACGCCGAGACCGAGGGCATGGCGTACCGCGAGTTGTTCCGCGATCTCCTCCGCCGGCAGCGGGAGCTCGGCATCGAAACCCTGCGCACCGATGCCCTCGCCGCCGAAGCTCGCCCGCGCGCGCAGCCGCGTGCGGTCGGCCTCGGCACCATTCCGGGGCGCTCGGGCCGCGTCGCGATCGCGACCTCGTGATCGGGGGCCCCGCGGATCGGTCGCCGAGGCCATTCGACGCGCTCGGTGATCGCGCGGTTCGATCGTCGGTCGAGAGCTTGATCGGCTCGCTCGATGGCCTGAGTGGTTGGATTCATCCCAGCGACGAAATGCTGGGCTTCAACCTCGAGGCGCAGCAAGGCGGGCTCGCCGCCGCATCCGTTCTCTATCTAAATCAGGGGTTCCAGATTTTCGATGTCGTTCGCGAGGCCGCGCGCGGGCACTTCGGAAGCCTGGCCGCGGTGCCCACTTTCCTGGACTTCGCCAGCGGATGGGGGCGGATGACGAGGCATCTCGTGCGCGAGTTGCCGGCGGACCGAGTCTTCGCCTCCGAGATCGACGCTGCCGCCCTGCGCTTCCAGTCCGAGACCTTCGGCGTCGGTGCGGTGGCGTCGGCGAGCGATCCCACCGGTTTCGCTCCCGGACGCGAGTTCTCGTTCATCTTCGCCGCCTCCTTCTTCAGCCATCTGCCGAAAGCCAGCTTCGAGCGCTGGGCGGAGCGCTTGCTCGCCTGCCTCGCTCCGGGAGGCCTCCTGCTGTTCAGCGTGCATGGTACCGAGCTCGCCGGAGGGGCCGTGGGGGAGGACGGAGTCTATTTCCTGCCAGAGAGCGAAACCCGTCGGCTCGACGGCGCGGAGTACGGCACGTCCTACGTCAGCGAGCGCTTCGTGCGCGCGGCGCTGGCGGCGGCGAGCGGCGGTGCGGCGACGGTGGCGGCGTTTCCCCGCGGGCTCTGCGCCCATCAGGACCTCTATGCCGTGGCCCGACCCGGCGCCGCCGGGCGGGCGCGAAGTCCCTTGACCCTAGCCTCATTGCCCGCCGGCGGGCTCGATCATTTCTCGCGCTCGCGCCACGGGACTTTGCTCTTTGCAGGTTGGGTGGTCGCGGGTTCGGCGGACGCCGGCGCCCCGCAGGTGGAGTTGCTGTGCAACGGAAGGATCGTCGAGAGTCTGGATCCGTGCCTGCGCTGGCGGTTCGAGCACAGTGAGTCGAACTTCGAACCGGACGACGTGATTCTCATCCGGGCAGTCTCGCGAGAGCGACAGAATGTCCTGGCGATCGGGACTTTGAAGACCCATCCGCCCGCGGCGGATTGATTCAGGAGGCGCCGGTTTCGGCGTCCGGTCGCAACCGGTAGCCCGCGCCGGCGACGGTCAACAGATAGCGCGGCGTCGTCGCGTTGACCTCGATTTTCTGACGCAGCCGGTGCACCAGCTGTTTCAGGAGCTGGCGATCCTCGCCGCCCCGCGCGCCCCAGACATGGCGCAGCAAGCGCTCGGCAGGCAAGGGTCGACCGGCGTTGGCGAGCAGGATCTGCAACAGCCGCAGCTCGAGCGGCGTCAGACGGACCGGCGCTCCCGCCGCCACCGAGACCGTCTGCCCCTCGACGTCCAAAGCCAGGTCGCCGGCCACCAGCGGCGCCGGCTTGGCGCTGCTCGCCGCCCGTCGCATGAGCGCCCGCACGCGCGCCAGGAGGGTCCGCGGGCTGAACGGCTTGGACATGTAGTCGTCGGCGCCGAGGTCGAGCGCCTGCACCTGATCTTCCTCGCCGGCGCGCACGGTGAGCATCAGAACAGGCGCGGCGCTCAGGCCGCGGATACGTTTCAAGACCTCGAGCCCACCGAGCCGCGGCAGGTTGAGATCGAGCACCACGAGCTCGGGAGCCTCGCGCGCGAAGGCCTCGAGCGCGGCCACGCCATCGTGCGCCTCGACGACCAGGTAGCCGGCCTGGCGCAGCGCGTAGGCGATCAGGGCCGCGAGCTCGAGATCGTCATCGACGACCAGGATCTTCATGCCCGGCCCCAGAGTTCACCGTACGGCAAGTGGAGGGTGATCCGGGTACGTCCGTCGATCCGTTCGGTGTCGATCTTGCCGCCGTGGCGCTCGGCGATGGATTGCGCGATCCAGAGACCGAGGCCCATCCCGCTCTGCTCAGGTTCGTCTTCGTCCGCCGAGCGCACGAAGCGCGCGAACAGGGACCGGCCCGTCGTATCCGGCAGGCCCGGCCCTTCGTCCTCCACCCAAAGGCCGACGCTGCCGGTGCCTACTCGACCGCCGATACGGATGGTCGAGCCGGTCGGCGCGTATTTGTTGGCATTGGCGAGCAAGTTGACGAACACCTGCGCCAGCCGCGGCCCGTCGCCCTGCAGGTTCGGCAGGGGGTAGGGAAGCTCGAGCTCGATGCGCTGTTGGCGCTGCTCGAACAACGGCGAGGTGAGCTCGACGGCCTGCTCGATGACCTCGTCGAGCGCCAGCGCTCGACGCCGGATGGAGAGGCTGCCGGCCTCGATGCGCACGCTCTCGAGCAGGTTGTCGACCAATTGAGTGAGGCGCAGCGTGCCGCGCTCGAGCGACTGCACGAGCTCGAGCGAACGCCGGTCGCCGCTGCGTCCCAGTTGATCCGAGAGCAGCTCGATCGAAGCCAGCTGAGCCGAGAGCGGCGTCTTGAACTCGTGCGAGATGTTGGCGAACACCACGTCGCGCAGGCGGCGCGCCGCCTCGCTGTCCGTTTCGTCGCGCAGAACCTGGAATTGCAGCCCGGCGGCGGGAGGCGAACTGGTGATGACGACGCTCCGATGCGTGCCGTCGACCAGGGTCAGCGGCTCGACCGCGCGGGCGCTGCCCCGCGAGCGCGCGTGTACGATCGGGCACTGGCTCTCGCAGGGGCGGACGCCGTCCACCGCGGCCGGTTTCAGGACATCGCCGCAGAACGCACCCAAGGCGGCCTCGGGCGCAATGCCGAGCAAGGCCGCGGCCTGCGGGTTGAGGTAGCCGATGCGGCGGTCGCGATCGACGCTGAACACACCCTCGGCGATGCCGCTCAGCACCGCAGCGCTTTCGGCTTGGCGCCGTCCGAGCTCCGCGGTTTGCTCGCGCAGTCGTCGGCGCATGTCTTCGAGCCCTTCGGCGAGGACGGCGAGCTCGGCGCCCGGGGCCTGTGCGATCGGCGTCTCGAGGTCTCCGGCGCCGAGGCGCGTGGCGGAATCGGTGAGCCGGTTGATCGGTTCGGCGAGGCGGCGGCCGATGAACATCCCGGCGAGCGACGCGAGGCTGGCGATCACCAGCGCGAGAGTGGTCAATCGGCTGGCGAGGGTGGACATTGCCTGGCGGACTTCGGCCGCGGGTACTGCGGCCTCGATGAAGAACCCGGCGAGGATGCCGGAGAGCGGCCGCACCGCGACGTAGCGATCGTCGCTGCCGAGATGCGCACTCGCCGGGGTTCCGGCCGCGAACGCGCGGTCGCGGAGCAGTGCGCGCGCCTCGCCTTCGGGGGGCTCGCTGCCGCGCGCGAGCAGTCGGATTTCGAGACCGGCGGTGTTTCCCATCAGACGAGCCGCGAGCGCGCTGTCGAGGGTGAGCGCGGCGCGGGCCCAGTCATTCGGCGCGGCGGGTACTGGGGCGGAGGCAAAGAGGGTCGGATCTCCGTCGGCCGCGCGCACGACGCGCAGTCGAGCCGGCGAGCCGCTGATGCCCATCGGGTCTCCCGCGGTGAGCGCGATCGCCGGCCAAGGCTGCTCGGGTCCGGCCGACGCGAGCACTCCGCCATCCGCTCTGGCGCCATGCGGCGCGGTGGTGCGTGTCACGGCGCAGGCGGTTGGGGTCTGTTCGCTGCCGGCGAGCCTCGTGGCGCGGACCGTCTCGAGAAATGCCGCAAGCGGCGCGCGCTCACCGCTCGGGGTCCACGGTTCGAGGGCGGCGTGTTCGCCGAGGCGGTCGGCGGCGGAGCTGAGCTCATCGGCCGCGCTCTCGAGGGCGCGGGCGCCGCGATCGGCTGCCGAGCGCGCGCGCTCCAGAGCCTGTTCGTCCGCCGAGCGTTGGAGCAGGCCATACGAGGCGCCGGCGATGGTCACCACGGCGAGCAGGGCCAGACCCGCGATCGTTGTGGCCACAAGGATGCTGAAGGGCACGCGGTGCACGGGGAGTGACTAACCTACCACTCGGCGATGTAGAGCTAGGTCCTGGCGCTGCCGCTCTCATCCCTCGAACGCCACTCGAGCAGGCTCTTGAGCAGCAACGTCACCAGCGCGAGGACGGTGAGCATGGATGCCACCGCGAAGGCGGCGGCGAATTGGTACTCGTTGTAGAGGATCTCGACGTGGAGCGGCAGGGTATTCGTCAGCCCGCGAATGTGGCCGGAGACCACCGACACGGCGCCGAATTCACCCATCGCCCGGGCGTTGCAGAGCACGACGCCGAAGAGCAGCCCCCAGCGCATCTTGGGCAGGCTGATGCGGAAGAACGTCTGCCAGCTCGACGCTCCGAGCGTCAGCGCGGCGAGTTCTTCGTCGGAGCCCTGCGACTCGAGCAGGGGGATGAGTTCGCGGGCGACCAGCGGCGAGGTGACGAAGATCGTGGCCAGCACGATGCCGGGGAGGGCGAAGATGATCCTCACGTCGTGCTCGGCGAGCCAGGCGCCGAAGACGCCGTGCAGGCCGAAGAGCAACACGAACGCCATGCCCGAGATCACCGGCGAGACGCTGAACGGCAGGTCGATCAGGGTGAGCAGCAGGGTGCGGCCGCGGAAGCGGAACTTGGCGATCGTCCACGCCGCGGCGAGGCCGAATGCCACGTTGAGTGGCACCGCGATCGCAGCCGTGAGCAGGGTCAGGCGCAGCGCCGCCAAGGTCATCGGCTCGGACACCGCGGCAACGTAGGCTGAGATTCCCTTGGCGAAGGCCTGCGCGAACACCACGACTAGCGGCGCGATGAGAAACAGGGCCAGGAACGCCAGGGCCGCGGTGAGCAGCAGCCAGCGCACCGCCCGCGGTTCGGTGAGCGCGCGGGTGCGCCGAGGAAGTGCTGCGGCGGCGCCCATCAGACAATCTCCGCGCGCAACCGCCGGCTGCGTCGCCAGGTCAGCAGGTTGATGGTCAGGAGCAGCAGGAACGAAATCGACAGGAAGACCGCGGCGATAGCGGTGGCGCCGGCGTAGTCGTACTGCTCGAGCTTGATCATGACCAGGAGCGGGGTGATCTCCGAGCGCATCGGCATGTTGCCGGCGATGAAGATCACCGAGCCGTACTCGCCGAGGGCGCGGGCGAAGGCGAGCACGAAGCCGGACGCGGCGGCCGGCACGAGCTCGGGGAGGAGCACCTGGCGCACGGCCTGCCAGCGATTCGCTCCGAGACTCGCCGCGGCCTCCTCGAGCGCCGGATCGAGCGCACGCAGCACCGGTTGCACCGTGCGCACGACGAACGGCAGGCCGACGAAGGTGAGCGCGGTGACGATGCCGAGAGGCGTGTAGGCAACCTCGATCCCGAGCGGCACCAGGTAGCTGCCGAGCCAGCCCTTGGCGCTGTAGGCGGTGGCGAGCGCGATGCCGGCGACCGCCGTGGGGAGGGCGAACGGCAGGTCGACGATCGAGTCGACCAGGCGCCGGCCGGGGAACTCATAGCGCTCGAGCACCCAGGCGACCAGCAGACCGAAGAACCCATTGATGAGCGCGGCGGCGCCCGCCGTCCAAAGACTAAGCTCGAACGCGGCCCGGGTCCTGGGCGAAGCGATGGTGTGCCAGAAAGCGGTTCCCGAAAGCGTGGCGCTCTTGGCGAACACCGCCGCCAGTGGCAAGAGAATCACCAGCGACAGGTAGAGCAGGGTGAATCCCATGGCGAGCCCGAAGCCCGGAAGAGGACCTCGCGACTTGCGGACTCGCGGCTGCGGGGCGGCGACGGGCATGCGTCGTCAGTGTCCTTGATAGATCTGATCGAAGGTGCCGCCGTCGGCGAAGTGCGTCTGCTGCGCCTTGGTCCAGCCGCCAAAGACTTGGTCGACGGTGAAGAGCTCGATCTTGGGGAAGACGACGCCGCTCTGGGTTAGCGCATCGGCCAAGCGCGGGCGATAGAAATGGCGGGCCTCGATCGCCTGCGCCGCCGGCGTGTAGAAATACTGCAAATACGCCCTGGCGAGATCGCTCGTGCCATGCTTCCTTGCCACTTTCTCGACTACCGCGACTGGCGGCTCCGCGAGGATGCTGGTTGACGGTGCCACGATCTCGAACTCACCCTTCTCGTCACCGAGCTGCTCACTGGCGAGCCGGGCCTCGTTCTCCCACACGATGAGCACGTCGCCGATACCGCGTTGGATGAAGGTCACCGTCGAACCGCGCGCGCCGGTGTCGAGAATCGGCACGTTCTTGTATAGACGCGAGACGAAGTCCTTGGCTTTCGCCTCGTCACCTCCGGGCTGACGCAGAGCCCAGCCCCAGGCGGCGAGATAGTTCCAGCGCGCGCCGCCCGAGGTTTTGGGGTTGGGCGTGATGACTGAAACGCCGACCCGCGTGAGGTCGGCCCAATCCTGGATGTGTTTCGGATTGCCCTTGCGCACCAGGAACACGATGGTCGAGGTGTAAGGCGAGCTGTTCTCGGGCAGGAGCGTCTGCCAGTTCTTGGGCAGCAGCCCGGATTGGGCGATGGCGTCGATGTCGTAGGCGAGCGCCAGCGTGACTACGTCGGCTTCGAGGCCATCGATCACGGCTCGAGCTTGTTTGCCCGAGCCGCCGTGCGACGCCAGGACCCTCACGTCCTGGCCGGTCTTGGTCTTCCAATCCGCGGCGAAGGCCAGGTTGATCGCTTCATAGAGCTCGCGCGTCGGGTCGTACGAGACATTCAGCAATCGAAGCTGGGCGCCGAGGGCACTCGTTGCGAGCAGCGCGCCGGTCGCCAGGAGGAGAATTCGTTGGTATTTCATGGCATTGCGGCCGCTCACAGCGGCACCTCGTCGCTCCGCACCAACAAGACGGGGATCGTGGCGCGATGGAGCAGGCCAGCGACCACGCCGCCGAAGTCGACGTGCCCGCGGCGGCGTGTGAGGGGCATGCCGAGGACCAGCATCCCGGGGCCGCTGGCCGCGAGCTCCGCCTCGATCTCGCTCTCGATGTCGCCGCGGCGGAGAGTCGACCTGGCCTGCACGCCGACCTGTGCCAGAGTCCGGACGGCCGCGGCCAGGAATCTCTCTGCCGCCCCGCTCGGTTCATCCGCACGCTGCACGGTCAGCACCGTCAACTCGGAACCCAGATGGCGCGCCAGGCGGCCGGCGAACGACACGTCGCGCTTGCCAGGTTCGCCGACCGCGACGCTGATCAGGATGCGCTCGGGAATCGGTGCCGCCGCGGGCACCAACAAAAGGTTCGGCGCGCCGGCATCGATCAGGCGGCCGATGACGTAGTCGTCGAGCTCGGGGCCGGCGCCTACCACCAGCAGGTCGTGCTGGCGCAGAGACGATTCGGTGGCGATGGCCTCGGCGAGCGGCAACGCAGTTGGGGCCGAGTCCGCCGAGCCGGCGATGGCGCCGAGTTGCTCGCGCGCCTCGCGCAGCGCCGCCGACTCGGACCCTTGTTCGGGGCCGAGCAGCGTGAGCCGGGCGTGGGCCCGGCGCGCGATCTCGCCGCCGAGGGCGAGGGCGTGACGCGCGGTGCTGGAGCCGTCGGCGACCAGAAGCAGTGCCAATCCGGGATGGGCCAGCGCATGCACGTGACGCACTCCGACCCAAGTCGTACTGCCCGGCTCGAGTGGCAGTCGCCGCACCTGATGCTGTGACCGGCTGGCTTCGATCAGGATCGACTCGCTGCCGAACGGCGCCTGGGGCGCGATCGATCGAGTCCCGGGAAGCGGCGGCAGCCTGAGCAGCAGCCGCTCGGTCGAGCCGACGAACGTGCTGCGTTCGACGACCGCGGAGCCGAGTACGGGGTGAGCTAGCTCGTCGCGCCGGCTGGTCAGGGCGACATCCTCGGGCCGGAAGAGCACCTGAACCCTGCGGGTCGCGCTCTCCCGGGCCTCGGCCGCGAGCGGGAACTCGACCGGACCAAGGCGCACGCCTCGCGGGGTGCTTTCACCGACCATCAGGTTGGCGGTGCCCAGGAATGTGGCGACGAACTCTGTCTGTGGGCGCAGATATAGCTCCTGGGGCGGACCCACCTCGAGCAGGCGGCCGAAATGGAGCACGCCCATACGATCGGCGAGCTCGAAGGCTTCCTCCTGGTCGTGGGTGACGAAAATCGTGGTTACTTTGAGCTCGCGCTGAATCGTCCGAATGGTGAGTCGAAGCTCCGCTCGGATGCGAGCGTCCAGGGCGCCGAACGGTTCGTCGAGGAGCAGGATCTCGGGGCGATGGGCGAGCGCGCGGGCGAGCGCCACCCGCTGCTGCTGCCCGCCCGAGAGCTGGCGTGGCAGGCGCGCGCCAAGACCCGCCAGACCGACCAGCTCGAGCAACTCGTCGCGCCGGCGCGCGCGTTCTGCCGATTTCACCTGGCGCACCTTGAGCGCGAACTCGACGTTCGCGGACACGGTCATGGCGCGAAACAGCGCGTAGTTCTGAAACACGAAGCCGACGCCGCGCTTCTGCGGCGGCAAGGGACTGACGTCGCGGCCGTTGAGCAACACGCGGCCGGAATCCATCTCCGAAAGGCCGGCGATCATCCGCAGGACCGTGCTCTTGCCGCTGCCGCTCGGGCCGAGGAGGACGAACAGCTCGCCATCGCCGATTTCGAGCGACAGATCCGAAACCACGGACTGGCCGCCGAATCCCTTGTTGAGCCGCTCGAGGACGATCGACATCTGGCAAGCCTAGCGGTGGGGGGTGACAGTGTCAGTCGTCTGCCGGTTCCAGGCTTGGAACCGCCCGCAGTCGCCGGCGAGCGGCGCCCCGGCTTGAACTCCCTGCGCTGCGGGGATTAACGCTCCGGGAGCTTCGTACAAGCCGTTCGGGCCGTTCGTGAAGCAAGGGAGGGTGGACTATTTTTGACGCAGAACGGAACGGTGCGCAGTTTTCTGAGACGAACTGCTCGTTGAGCGAAAGCGTCCGGGCACGTGAAAACGGGCATGTAAAACTGACCCACTACGGAGCCGCGCGACGCTTCGCTGAGTGCCGGCTTTCGGCGGTGCGACTCACACTTAGCTCTCCTAGGACGCCCAGAACAACTCCTCCGCCGCAACGTCAAGACCCTGGGCAAGCGGGGTGGTCAGGCGTTCCCCCCTCAGCAACACCCGATCCCGCTGGAGCGGGTACGCGCCTCCCTCGAGCCGGCACATCCGTACAGCGGCCGCTTCGAGGTCGACGATCCAGTACTCCGACACGCCGTGGCTTGCGTACAGTTTGTGCTTCGCGCCCAGATCCGTCTTCGCCGTTCGCGGCGAAAGGATCTCAACCACGATGTCGGGCGGGCCCTCAACACCGCGACGGGTGATGAGGTCGCGCTTCGCAGGACCGACGTAGCAGAGGTCGGGTTGCGCAATCGTCGAAGGCGCCAGTATCACGTCGACCGGAGATCCGAAGGCAACACCCTCCTTCACCTGAGTACCGAAACGGAGGAACAATCTGCCTACCGCGTACTGATGATAGGGGCTCGGCGCCGGCGTCATCGTGTGCTCGCCCTCCAGGAGCTCGTGGCGGTTCCCGTCGTCGGGGAACTGCAGGTAGTCCTCGTAGGCGAGCGCGCGTCTGGCGCGCTGCGAGGTGTTTGCCATGATCTGCTGATTCTACGCCTGAGATCGCGGAAGGGCCGTACGTACTCACCGCCGTTGAAAACGGGCATGTAAAACTGACCGCGCTTCAGCCGCCAGTTCGATCGGCGGCGGAAGGTCTCACGCCACTGGACGCCACCCGCCGGGGGTTGTGGCAAATTAGGCGTCGGGGCGCTCGCGATAGACTTCCGGAGCAGTGCGTTGGCCGTATGCGTTCGATTCTTCCAATCTTTCGGTGGAGGCAGGCATGGCGATCAAGAAGGTAGGTGTCCTCGGTTGCGGGCTCATGGGGTCCGGTATCGCCGAGGTTTGCGCTAAGGCGGGGATCCCGACCGTGGTGCGCGAAGTGAACGACGAGCTCCTGCAGAAGGGCATGGCCAAGATCAAGACCTCGCTCGACAAGGCGGTGGAGAAGGGCAAGCTCGACGCGGCGACGCGCGACAAAACGCTCCAGAACCTCTCCGGAACCCTCACCTTCGAGCCCTTCGCCGACTGCGACCTGGTGGTCGAGGCGATCATCGAGAACCTGGACGAGAAGAAGAAGACCTTCGCCGAGCTCGCCAAGGTGCTGAAGCCCGAAGCCATCCTGGCCAGCAACACCTCGTCGCTCACCCTGACCCAGATCGCGATGGTTACTCCGCGGCCTGACCGGTTCGTGGGGCTGCACTTCTTCAATCCAGTGCCGGTGATGAAGCTCTGCGAAATCGTCCGCACTTTAATGACCGACGAGTCCGCCCTCGCCGAGGTCACCGAATTCGTCAAGGCCATCGGCAAGGAGCCCGTGCAGTGCAAGGACAACTCGGGCTTCATCGTCAACCGCCTGCTGGTGCCCTACATCCTCGACGCCATTCGCGCGCTCGAGGAGGGCGTCGGCTCGGTCGAGGACATCGACAAGGCGATGCAGCTCGGCTGCGGCTACCCGATGGGACCCTTCGCGCTGCTCGACTTCGTCGGTCTCGACACCACGTACTACATCGCCAACATCATGTTCGAGGAGTACCGCGAAAAGCGCTTCGCCCCACCGCCGCTCCTCAAGCAGATGGTGCAAGCCGGCCGTTTCGGCCGCAAGAGCGGCCGCGGCTTCTATGACTACCCAAAGAAGTAGCAACAACGGAGCCGGCGTCGGGCGATCGCCGAGGGCGGGATCCCGGAGCCTAATCCCCGCAGCGCAGGGAGCCCGCCCTCGGCGATCGCCCAGAGCCGGCGGCCCCGCGAGCGCAATCGGTCCCGCAACGCGGTCCTGCTAAGATTCGAAGGATGGCAAGTCTCACCTTGGCCGAAGGCGGCATCGAAACCCTCTTCGGCACCCAAGACGAAAACCTCCGCAAGATCGAGCGTGGCTTCCACGTCGTCCTGGCGGCACGTGGCACCGAACTCATCGTCTCGGGCGACGATCCCGACCGCGTAGCGAGCGCCGAGCGCTTCATGAGCGCCCTCTCCGGCTTGCTCGAGCAGGGTTATCGCTTCAAGCCCGGCGACGTGCAGACCGCGCTCCGCGTGGCGCTCGACAACCCCGAGGCCTCGTTGGCGGAGTTCTTCCTCGCCGACGGGCTGCTGGCGGCGGCCCGGCGGATGGTGCAGCCGCGCACACTCAACCAGCAGGCCTATATGAAGGCGATGCTGGACTACGACATCGTGATCTCGATCGGTCCGGCGGGCA
>JBDTNL010000056.1:0-25259 GCA_039933785.1 Acidobacteriota bacterium | reverse complement strand
GGAACCGCGGGCAACATCCGCGGATCTTAGCCGCTGCTAGACGGGGGGCGGCGGCCGGTGCCGGTCCCGGTCCCGGTCCCGGTCCCGGTGAAGCCTCGGGCTTCGGAGGCGCCGGTGGCAAGCCCGTGGTGCTCAGGATGCTTGCCACCACTTCGCCCAGATCGTGATTGAACACGTGTCCCGTCGGCAACACGAGTTGCACGATCCTCTTGCTCCCCAGCACCTTGCACAGACTGTGTTTCTCTTTCGTGCCCGAGACGCAAAGCACCTTGTTCTGCTTGAGCCTCCGCACTTCGGGCGCCACCGGCAGGTCGGCGGAGCCCGACTTCTGGCTCATGTAGCTGCTCAAGTGCGTGTCGAAGACGGCGCTGCCGTCGGAGCCGACGATCACAGTCAGACGCACACGCGCGCGGAGCGCCTCGGGCAATCGAGCGACCATGAAGGGAACAACGTCGGCTCCCTGCGAATAGCCGAACACAATGGCGTCGTCGAGGCCCCAAACCGCCAGGTAGTGCTCGAGGAGCCGCCCCAGATCGGCCGCCGCACCATCGGGCGTGCGCGCCTGCCAGAAATAGCGCAGGGAGTTCAGGCCGACGATCGGAAACCCTTCGGCGTCATGCAGGCGCTCGGAGAGCTTGCGCTCGTAGCCCACCCAACCGCCGTCGCCGGAGACCGCGACGACCAGGGTTTTTCTCGGGAAGCCGCCCGCCGGGGCGGCCATCTCGATCACCGGCAGGTCGCGGATTTCGGAGCTCAGCGCGGCCCCAGCGGCCTCTTGCGCGTGGCGTTTCTCGAGCACCGTGGCCAAGGCCTGGCGCACTCGGCTCGCCAGGTCGGCGGGGGCAGTGCCGCCCGCCTCGGTCGCGGGTAAGAGCTGCGCGCTCGGAATCCGGCCGACGAACGCCTTGAATCCCTCCAACGGGCAGGCGGGCGCCGATTCGCCATCGATGACCACCCAAGGCGCGTCGATCGGCGACGGCCGCAGAAGGAATCCATGATGCTGCGAATCCGGCTCCCGCCGCAGAGCCTCCCCCGGGCAGAGCGGCTTCTCGAGGCCGAGCTCGGCGCAGAACCCCAGGGTGATCGCGCCCTCGAACGTCCCCGGCGGAGCCTGCGCGAGCGTCGCATAGGCGAGCGTCGAGGCCCCGCCGTCCGCCACCAGAACGGGAGGGAGATAGTCGGGCAGGTTCACCGTCTGCTGTACCCAGTGACTGAGGGTCTCGAAGTCGGCCGCGGAATACACACAGCCGCCGTGGTCCGCGATCACCTGTTCGTAGCGCGTCGCATCGATCGCTATGACCAAGACGCCGCTCGCCCGCAGCGCGGCGATCAGAGAAGCCGCCTGCGCGCCCTCGGGGTTCGTCGCCAACAATAGAGCGACCGCGGTCGGCGGTGCAGCAGAGGGTGAAACAACAGAGAAGGTTCCAAAGCGGCCGAACTCGAGCCTGCGCTCCCCCTCGGCGGGCACGGCTGCGACCGACGCGACCGACGCGAGCGACCCGAGAGAAGCCAGCGGCGCAGCCGGGCTCGCGACGGGTTCGTCGCCAATCGCGGCCCGGACCACGCCAACCGCTAACAGAAACCCCAGGATGCTGACCAAAGATCGTCGTCTCGGATTGGGCAAGAGAGTCTCCATCGGCAACTGTCAGAGATAGGCTGGCTTGGTGACGATTCGCAGGCCCGCCCGCAAAGCGTCGGCGGCAAGGCGAACCGATAGGAGCCTCGAGTGAACCTCCGCCTGCTTCTCGCCTTCGCCGTCGCGGTCCTCCCCGCGCCACTGCTCGCGCGCGAGGCCTTGCGCATCGAACCCGCCGACGCGACCCACGTCGTCGAACGCTCGGCGTCCGCGACGATCCCCGCGTATGTCTTCGAAGCCTCCGCCGCTTCGCCGATCGCGACTCTGGGGCGCGCCGAGACCGCCGAGTCCAAGGCCCTCGAAGACTTGGCGACCTGGAACAACGGCGGCAACCGTCCGCGCCGCAATGGATTCGCCCGTGACCTTCCCGCGGCGTCGGCGGTGACTCTCGACGCCGGCAACTCGGCTCCTCGCGGATGGATGGCTGCCGTCGAACCCTCGGGCGAGCGTGTCTTCGCCTCGCGAGTGCGCGTCGACGGCGCGTGGCGGCTCCGCCTGCATCTCGCCGAGGTCCATCTCCCCGCCGGCGCGCGCCTGCTGGTCTACGGCGCGGCGGGCATCGCTGAGCCTTTCGGCGAGGAAGCGATCGGACCGGACGGTGACCTCTGGACGCCTTCGGTCGGCGGTGAGGAGATCACGCTCGAAGCGCGGCTGGGTGCAATGGCGCTCGCTGACGCCCCGGCTGGGTTCCGGCTCGATCGGGTGATGGAGATACTCGATCTGGACGCAACCGGAAGCTCGTACGGTACCCATGTCGGCCCCTGCGTCAAAGACACGGCCTGCGTCGCCGGCCACACGTTCAGCGCGCTGCCTTCGGTCCGTCGAGCCGTCGCCCTCCTGGGGCACGTCTCGCAGGGCAAGTTCTCCGCCGAATGCACCGGCGCGCTGGTGAACGATACCGACGAGAGCACCACCCTTCCCTACTTGCTGACCGCCAACCACTGCTACGAGACACCGGGCGAGGTGGCGACACTCGAGGCCTTCTTCGACGACTACCGCACGACGTGTCATGGCGCGGCGCCGGCGCTCGACACCCTGCCGCGGGTCTTGGGCGCTTCGCTGGTCGCGACCTCGAAGCAGAGCGACTTCACCCTCGTGCGTTTGTCGAAGTTCCCGGACAACAACCGCTTCCTGCTCGGGTGGGATGCTCGCCCCCTCGCCGACGGCGCGACCCTGCACCAGGTTTCGCATCCAACCGGGCTGCCACAGGCCTACAACGAAGGCACGGTCGTGCTGCACCCACCCGCCGCGACCACGTGCGGCAATGAGGGCGGGCGCCCGCTCAACGACCTCACCAAGTTCACCTATGTGCAACCGACGGTGGGAGGCACCTTCGTGGTCAGCTCGGGCTCTCCCTTGATGACCGACGGTGGGCTGGTCGTTGGCCAGCTCTCGGACGGCTGCGGTCCCGAGCCCGAAGACGGGTGCGACTATCGGAACCTGTGCGCCAACGGCTCGTTCGGGGCGACCTATGCCGCGGTGGCGCCCTATCTCGACCCGGGTGGCGCCAGTACGCCACCCTGCGTTCCCGACGCCGAGACCCTCTGTCTCAGCGCCGGACGATTCCGCGTTCGCACGCATTGGAATTCCAAGGACGGACAGAGCGGCAACGGCCAGGCGGTCGCGCTCACCGCGGACACCGGCTACTTCTGGTTCTTCAACGATGCCAACGTCGAGATGGTGGTGAAAGTCCTCAACGCCTGCGGGGCTTTCCAACGCTATTGGGTCTTCGCGGGAGGGCTCACCAATGTCCACGTACAGATGACCGTGACCGACGTGCTGACCGCCGCCGAGCGCGTATATGACAACCCGCAGTCGACCGCCTTCCTGCCGATCCAAGACACCAACGCCTTCGAGTCCTGCCCCTGATCGGCTCGCCATCGCCGTCTGTCTTGCACGATTCCAGCCAGCGGGCGGCGGGCGGCGCTGGCTCCCTTCCGGCTGCGATATCCTCGGGGTCTCCGGCAGTCCTGCCTGGCCTCAAGGAGCCTTCCATGACCGTTGCAACGCCCTCTACCGACATTGCCAAACTGCTCCTCGCTCTCGACCTCGAGAGTGAAAACGCCGGCGCCTTCGACGGCACCTGGATCAAGACCCACGGCGAGCGCGTGGAGTCGCTGAACCCCGCGACCGGCGAGGTCATCGCCGCCGTTCATCTCGCCAATGGCGAGGACTACGATCGCATCGCCGCCGCTTCGTTGAAGGCCTTCGAGGCCTGGCGGGAGTGGCCGGCGCCCAAGCGCGGCGAGATCGTGCGTCAGATCGGAGACGAGCTGCGCCAGCACAAGAACGAGCTCGGCCATCTGGTGTCGCTCGAGGTCGGGAAGCTGCTCTCGGAAGGCCTGGGCGAAGTCCAGGAAATGATCGACATGGCGGACCTCGCGGTCGGCATGTCGCGCCAGCTCTACGGCTTGTCGATGCATTCCGAGCGCCCGCGACACCGGATGTACGAGCAATGGCATCCCCTCGGCCCGGTGGGCGTGATTACGGCGTTCAATTTCCCAGTCGCGGTGTGGGCTTGGAATGCCATGGTGGCCGCCGTCTGTGGCGATTCGACCATCTGGAAGCCTTCGCACCAGGCGCCGCTCTGCGCCATCGCGGTCACCAAGATCGCGCACCGGGTGCTCGAACGCAACGGCGCCCCGGCGATTTTCACTTTGTTGATGGGCGGCCGCACCGGAGTGGGCGAGAAGCTGGTCGCCGACCGCCGCGTGCCGCTGATCTCCGCCACCGGTTCGACCCGTATGGGTCGCGAGGTCGGCAAGGTTCTGGCCGATCGCTTCGGCCGCGGTCTGCTCGAGCTCGGCGGCAACAATGGAATCGTCGTCATGGATGACGCCGATCTCGATCTGACACTGCGAGCGGTGCTCTTCGCCGCGGTAGGCACGGCCGGACAGCGCTGCACCACCACCCGCCGTCTGTTCCTGCAGAAGGGCATCGCGGCGCAGATGAAGCAAAAGCTCATCGCCGCCTACCCGTCGATTCGCATCGGCGATCCGCTGGTGCACGGGACGCTCATGGGCCCACTCATCGACGAAGCCGCGATCGCGAGCTACCTGCACGCAATCGAGACCGTGAAGGCTCAAGGCGGTCGCATCCTGCACGGCGGCAAGCGCATCGACCGCCCGGGCTTCTACGTCGAGCCCACTCTGGTCGAGGCGACGCCGCATATGCCGATCACCTGCGAAGAAACCTTCGCGCCGATCCTTTATCTCTTTGAGTTCGACACCCTAGATGAGGCGATCGCGATGCACAACGCGGTACCCCAGGGTCTGTCATCAGCGATCTTCACGCTCAACATGCGCTCGGCCGAGAAATTCCTCTCTGCCGCAGGCAGCGACTGCGGCATCGCCAACGTCAACATCGGCACCTCGGGAGCCGAAATCGGTGGCGCCTTCGGCGGCGAGAAGGAGACCGGCGGCGGCCGCGAGGCGGGCTCGGACTCCTGGAAGGTGTACATGCGCCGCCAGACCTGCACGCTCAACTACGGCACCGATCTGCCACTCGCGCAGGGAGTCGAATTCACGGTCTAACCACCGTCCCATAGCAACCTCCCAGAGGAGCTCGCCCGATGACACGCTGGATGCGAACCGCCCTGCTTTCGCTCTGCCTGGCCAACGCAGCGTTGGCCGCCTCCCCGCCGGCGAGTCGCATCCAGCCCGTGACCGACACGGTTCAGGGTGTCGCGATCGTCGACAACTACCGCTGGCTCGAGGGCGACAACAGCGATCCCAAGCAGCTCGGCGTGGCGACAGCGGAGGTCTCGGAGTGGACCGACGCGCAGAACGCGTTCACCCGCTCCGCGCTCGATTCGCTGCCCGGGCGGAAAGACCTGGAAGATCGTCTGCGCCCGCTGATGGAAGTGGGCACGGTCACCGCCCCGCAAGCCCGCGGGAGGCGCTACTTTTACCGCAAGCGTGAGGGTAATCAGAACCAGGCGTTGATCTATGTTCGCGAAGGCGCGAACGGAACGCCACGGGTGCTGCTCGATCCGGCCCAGCTGGACTCGACGGGCCTCACCACCATCGAGTGGTTCGATCCCAGCGAGAACGGCAAGCAGATGCTCTACGGCACCTACCGCGCCGGAGATGAAAACACCACGTTGCATGTGTTCGACGTCGACAGCGCCAAGACGCTGCCGCTCGAGATTCCCAGCAAGACCCGCGGCTCGGGCTGGCTTCCCGACGGCTCGGGCTTCTTCTACAGCAATCTGCTCGACGCAAAAGACCCCTACTCAGGGCAGGTGAAGTTCCACAAATTCGGCGCCGAGGTCGCCCACGACGCGCTGCTCATTCGCCAGTTCACGCCCGAGGAGAACAAGAAGCTCGCCACCACGTTCGGTCCCTTCGGCTTCTCGAGCCGCGACGGCAAGTGGCTGATCCTCGGCTATTCCACCGGTACCCGGAACAACGACCTGTGGAGCGTCGAGCTCGCTAAGTTTTGGAAGACCGGCCAGGTCGAGCGCAATCCGATCGTGGTCGGGGAAGAGGCGCAGAGCAATGGCCCGGTGTCGAACGGCGTGATGTACATGCTCACCACGCTCGGCGCGCCCAATGGCCGCGTGGTCACGGTGCCGCTCGCCGATCCGGCGCGGGCGCATTGGAAGGAGATCATCCCCGAGCGCAAGGACGCGGTCATCCAGTCGGTGGACCTTGGCAAGGATGAGCTAGTGGTGACATACCTGCACAACGCGACCAGTCGTATCGAGCTCTTCTCGTTCGACGGCAAATCGCGCGGAGAGGTTCGGCTGCCCGGCATCGGCACCGCCGGCATCACGACCGACGAAGATTCGAACGAGGCCTTCGTCACCTTCGCGAGCTTCAACTATCCAAGCAGCGTCTTGCGCGTCGACCTCGCGCAACCGAGCGCCGAGCCCGTGGTCTGGGATCGTCCGGCGGTGCCGGTCGACCCGCAGACGGTCGAGGTGAAACAGGAGTGGTACGCCTCGAAGGACGGCACCAAGGTGTCGATGTTCGTGGTGCACAAGAAGGGCTTGAAGCTCGACGGCAACAATCCGACCTTACTGACCGGCTACGGCGGTTTCACCATCAGCGAGACACCAGCGTTCTCGGCGACGCTTTTCCAGTGGTTCGACGCCGGCGGCGTCTTCGCGCTGCCCAACCTCCGCGGCGGCGGCGAGTACGGCGAGGCCTGGCACAAGGGCGGCATGCTCGACCGAAAGCAGAACGTGTTCGACGATTTCATCGCCGCCGCCGAGCACTTGATCGCCGCCGGCTACACCAACCCGAAGAAGCTCGCCATCAGCGGCGGCTCGAACGGCGGCCTGCTCACCGGCGCCGCCATCACCCAGCGCCCGGAGCTCTTCGCCGCCGCGATCGTCGCCGTGCCGCTGCTCGACATGCTGCGCTATCAGGACTTCCTCATGGCTCGGTATTGGATCCCCGAGTACGGCTCGGCCGAGGATCCCGATCAGTTCAAGTTCCTCTACGCCTACTCGCCGTATCAGCGCGTCCGCGCCGGCACGCACTATCCGGCGGTCCTGCTGACCGCGGGTGAGCACGACGCGCGCGTCCATCCGCTGCATGCGCGCAAGATGACCGCGGCACTGCAAGCCGTGGCGGCGGCCGTGCCGGATGCGAACCCGGTTTACCTCTGGGTCGATCGCGAGGCCGGCCACGGCCAGGGCAAGCCGCTCAACCTGCGGATCCGCGACACCGCCGACCAGCGGATCTTTCTGATGTCGCGTCTGGGCATGCTTGCGAAGTAGCCCAAAACGTGGCAGCAGCGAGCGCTACCGCCGAACCGTGGGATAGCGGATCTTGAGCTGCTCCAAGTAGCTCGGATACTTGAGCGGGTCGTAGTAGTACTTGCGCAGCTCGGGGAGAAACCGCCCCATCGTCTCCTTGTTCATTTCCAAGGCCGGCATGTCCGCCGCACCGATGAGGGGGGCGTATTTCACGTCCTTGGTCTGGACCTCGTTGAAGTAGGCCCAGGCGTCCTTCAACAGCTCCGGCCGTAGCAGCGCGTCCAGAGCCGTCATCGCTTGCACCTTGGCGCCAGCGACCGCTCCCTTGTGGGCTAGCGGAGTCGCCATCGCCACCGCGTTCTCCCAGCTGTGCCCCGGCAGGTTCGGGATGTTGGCGGGAAAGAGCAGATACGTCGTCGGAACGTTCCATGAAATGTCGCCGATGTCGTCCGAGAAGCCCAGGGGCGCCTTCGGCGGCTCGAGCTTCTTCACCGCGGTCGCCAGGCCTTCGACCTTCGCTCCGATTTCCTTCTGGAGCGCGCGAGCCAGCATCTGATCGTCGGCGCTCCATTGCGGCATCCCGACCTGCTCGATGTTCTTCTGCTGCGCTTCGGCAATCGCCTTGTTCATGTGCCCCGGCCAGGCCGAGCCGAGCATCTTGCGGGTGACGGTCGTTCCGCTCATGGCCGCCGCGGCATTTGCCATCGTGTTGCCGATCTCGAACAGGTTCTCGATGCTCGCGAAGTCGAGCTCGCGAAAGTAGTACCAGACGCTGGCTTCGGAGGGCACGACATTGGGCTGGTCGCCGCCGTTCACGATGACGTAGTGCGAACGCTGCGAGAGCGGCAGGTGCTCGCGTCGGTAGTTCCACCCGATGTTCATGAGCTCGACGCCGTCTAGCGCGCTACGGCCCAACCAGGGCGCCATCGCTGCATGCGCCGCCTTGCCGTGGAACTCGTAGCGGACCGACACCAGCCCGGTGCCGAACTGCCCCCACCCGGTCGCAAAGTCCGAACTCACGTGCGCGCCGAGCACCAGATCGACGTCCTTGAAGAGCCCCGCCCGGATCAAGTAGGCCTTGCTGCCGACCAGCTCCTCGGCCACCCCGGGATAGATGCGCAGTGTTCCTGGAATGTTGTACTGCTCCATGAGCTGCTTCAAGACGAGGCCGGCCACGATGTTGACCGCTGGTCCAGAATTGTGGCCCTCGCCATGGCCGGGAGCGCCCTCGACCAACGGAGCGCGATACGCCACGCCCGGTCTTTGCGAGGCCCGCGGAATGCAATCGATATCGGTCATGAATCCGATCGTCGGCTTGCCCGATCCCCAAGTCGCCGTCCAAGCGGTCGGAATGCCGGCCACTCCCCGTTCGATCTTGAAGCCGTTCTTCTCGAGCAGGCCAGTGAGATAGCGCGCGGTCTCCACCTCCTGGAAGCCGAGCTCCGAGTAGCTGAAGAGTTGGTCCACAATCTGCTGCACGAGGCCCTGCCGCTCGCGAGGGTACCAAAGCGTAAGATCCGCCGCATGATGGCCACCTCTCGCTGGCACGACCTCGGAAGCATCGCGGAGTTCGAACTCCAACCGCTCCGCCAAGTCTCGATCGGCAAGCTGAAGCTCGCCATTAGCTACCAGGACGGAACCTTCGGGGCGGTCTCCGGCGTGTGCAACCACGCGGGCGGGCCACTCGGTGAGGGCACACTCGACGGCGAATACATCGTCTGCCCCTGGCACTACTGGAAGTTTCATCGCGCGACCGGCGAGGGTGAGCCGGGATTCGAGGACGACTGCGTGCCGCGGCACGCGGTGCGGGTCGACGACGGACACCTCTGGGTCGACCTCGAACCTTCGACCAAGCGCAACCGGAAACCTCACGAGCCGCATCCGCTGCAACGCAGGATCGAGCGCGTTCCCGGACCGCCGCGGGTACTCGGCATTTCGACCACAGCAATGACCACGGGGCATCCGCGGTATTCGACATCGGAGGCCTTGCTCGAGACCGCGCTCGCCCACGGCCGCACCCTCGGCAGTGAAGCCAAGATGCTGCGCTTGAGCGAGCTCAAGTTCCGCGCTTGCGAGGGGTTCTATTCCAAGAGCGCCCACGCCTGCACCTGGCCTTGCTCGATCACCCAGATGGACCCCGAGGACGAGCTCGAGCAGGTCTACGAGGGCCTGGTGTTCTGGGCCGACGTGGTCCTGGTCGCGACCCCCATTCGCTGGGGCTCGGCGAGCGCGCTCTACTACAAGATGGTCGAGCGCATGAACTGCGTGCAGAACCAGGTGACGATTGCCAACCGCGTGCTGCTGTGCGACAAGGTCGCCGGCTTCATCATCACCGGCGGCCAGGACAACGTGCAGGCGGTGGCCGGGCAGATGCTCGGCTTCTTCGCCGAGGTGGGCTGCGTCTTCCCGCAGTTCCCCTACATCGCCCACTCGCGCGGCTGGTCGGCGGAGGACATGGAAAAGAACGTCACCGTGGTGCAGGGCAGCCAGGAGCTTCACGATGGCGCCCGCGCCCTCGCGGCGCGGGCGGTGGAGATGGCCGAGCGCCTGCTGGCGAGCGGCCCCGGAGAAACTCGCGTCGAGCGCGGCGGACGGAAGGCGCATCGGCCGGACCATCCGTCCGCCTAGCCGCCAGAGCGGCGCGGTCGCTCACGGCATGGCGCTTGCAGCCAAGCTCCTGGTAGATCGAGAACCGCCTGTCAACTCGCATCCTCGAGCTCGGAGAGTCATCCGTTGTCAATCCTGACTGACAGTCCCTCGTCCGGAGGGAACGCCCCCAGCGCGGGCCAGGCGGCGGTCGGCCTCTTCGATTGCAACGAACGCGGCGAATGGGTGGCCGCGAATGAACGCTTGGGCGAGCTCCTCGGCGTAGCGCCGGCGAGTCTTCTGGGCTGGGGTTGGAGCGCCGCGCTCCACCCGGATGATCGCTTGCGCCTGCTTCGCGAGTGGAATCAGGCCCTGGCGATGGGTGTGGAGCTCGACATCGAGGCGCGAGTTCGGCGGCCGAACGGCGCGCACTCCTGGTGCCTATTTCGCATCGCGCCCGCTCGCGATGCCAAGGGGACGATTCTCGGCTGTCACGGCGGGGTGATCGACTACGACGAACGGCATCGCACGGTCGAAGCCCAGCGACACAGCGAGGAGCGCTACCGTCAGTTGGTCGAACGGTCGCCCGACGGCATCGCCGTTACAGTCGACAACCTGATCCAGTTCGCGAATCCGGCCATGGCCAGGCACCTCGGCGTGAGCGATCCACGCGAGCTCCTCGGGCGTCCGTCGAGCGAATTCGTTCATCCGGACTCGATCGCAGCGGTAATGCAACGGCGCGTGCTCGAGGAACAGGGCGCCGCCTTGCCGCCGCAGGAGATCCGCATCGTGCGCCAGGACGGCAGTACCCTGCTGGTCGAATACTTCAGCGTTTTGACCGACTTCGGCGGCCAGCGAGCCCGGCAGCTGATCGTGCGAGACGTCTCCGAGCGCCAGCAGTCGGCCCTCGCTCTGGCGGGAAGCCAAGCCCGACTCCGCGCCCTGTTGAGCGCCGTGCCCGACATCATTTTCCTGCTCGACCGGAACGGCATGTACGTCGATCACCACGCGCCCGACGAGTCGGCGTTGGTCCTCCCCTGGGATCAAATTCGCGGCCGGACGGTGCACGAGCTGCTGCCCGAAGGTCAAGGCGCCGAGCTTATGCGGCTCGAAGGCGAGGCTCGGCGGAGCGGCGCCGTCCAGATCTGCCACCTCGGTCTGCCGACGCGACCCGAACCGCGCGACTACGAAATCCGCGTGGCGGCGGTGGACGACGACCGTTGGCTGGCGATCGCACGCGACGTCACCGAAGCCCGGCACGCCGCGACCGAAAACGCCCGCCTAGCGCGGCGCATGGACGATGCGCAGCGCCTGGAGAGCCTCGGCGTTCTCGCTGGCGGGATCGCGCACGACTTCAACAACATCCTGACCGCCGTCCTCGGCTTCGCCGACCTCGCCTTGCTCGATCTGCCGCCGGGCTCGCCGGCGAGAGACAGCGTGCAACGCATTCTTTCGGGCGCCCGCTCCGCCGCCGAGCTTACGCGCCAGCTGCTGGCTTACTCCGGCAAGGGCCTCTCCAGCCTCGAATCGGTCCATCTGCCAGGCCTGGTCGCCGACATGACGCACCTGCTCGAAGTTTCGGCCGGCCGGCGCTCGGCGCTTCGCACCGACATCGCGACCGAGCTCCCGGCGGTCGAAGGCGACCCGGCGCAGCTGCGCCAGGTCGTGCTCAACCTGGTGCTCAACGGCGCCGAGGCGATCGACGATGCGACCGAGGGCTGGGTCGCGGTGAGAATCCACGAGCGCGAGTGCGCCGGTGCCGAGCTCTCCGGGCTCGTGCTCCACGACGACCTTCCGGGCGGCCGCTACGTCGTGCTCGAGGTGGAGGACAACGGCCACGGCATGAACGCCGAGACCCAGGCGCGAATGTTCGAACCCTTCTTTACCACTAAGTTCCCCGGTCGCGGCCTCGGCCTCGCCTCGGTGCTCGGCATCGTCCGCAGCCACCGCGGCACACTGGACGTCGCCAGCACCGAGGGCAAGGGCACGATCGTGCGGGCGTACTTCCCGGCCTCGCAAGGGCAGCAAGCGAGCAGCGCCTCACCCGTCGCGAGTGACGCGTGGAAGGGCTCGGGGCTGGCGCTGGTGGTCGACGACGACCCCGCGCTTCGACAATTGGCGGGGGCCATGCTCGAACGCCTCGGCTTCTCCGTTCTGGCCGCCGCGGACGGCCTCGCTGGCCTGGCCCTGGTGCATGAACATGCCCGCGCCCTGCGGCTCGTGCTGCTCGACCTCACCATGCCGCGTCTCGACGGCGGCAGGGTCCTGCGCCAGTTGCAGGAGCTGTTTCCGAACCTGCCGGTGGTGCTGTCCAGCGGCTATCACCAGGCCGAGGTTCTCGACAGCGGCCGCTCGCCCGCCGGGTTCGCCAAGAAGCCCTACCGCTTCGAGGAACTGCGCGCGATCGTCCGAGCGGCGCTCGGGCAATGAGCTCGCGCACTTGAACGATAGACCGGCCCCAGTGCCAGCTATTCCACGGTCGGGAGCGACCCCTTGCGAGCCGCCGCACGGCCTCCCTCGCGCAGATTCTCCTCCTCATGAAGCCGGACACGTGCCCGCATGACGCCGGCTCTGCCCAGATAGCCGACCAACCGGCGAGGGTTGAGGCGATCCACGATGGGCAAACGGCCGATGTCGCTGCCGAGCATCCGCGAGACCGCGTCGCGGAGCAACTCGTCGGGAAAGGCGACGATGAGGTCGCGGCTACCGGCATCCAGCACGCTAGCGCTTCGTCCCGGCTCGCCCTCCATGGCGCGCATCAGATCGCTGCGCGTGATGATGCCGGTGAGCCTGCCCGCGGCATCGACAATGGGGATACCCTGCCGACCGGTCAACGCCGGATCGCCGGCGGCGATACGCGCCGAGAGCTCGGCGACTGTCATGGTCTCGGCGATGGTGACCACGTTCTCGTCCATGACCTCGCCAATGCGGTGGACCTCGAAAGGATCGACGCTGTACTCGCGCACCAGATGGTGGCCGCGGCGGGCGATCTTCTCGGTGAGAATCGAGCGCCGGAGCAGCAGGACAGTCGCGCCGTGCGCGACCACCGAGCCCACCAGTAGCGCCGGGAGGACGTTCCAATCGTGAGTCAGCTCGGCCGCGAAGAGGATCGCGGTCAGCGGGGAGCGCATCGTCCCCCCCATCATCGCGGACATGCTGACCATCGCCCAAAGCCCGGCATCGCCCACCGGGATCAGCGACGATTCGAGCGCCCCCAGACCTCCACCCATGATGAGCAGGGGTGCCAGTACGCCTCCTGAGGTGCCGGATCCCAAGGCCACCGACCAGACCGCCGCCTTGAGCGACAAGAGAAGCGCAGCCGAAGCCCCTACTAGATGGCCCGACAGAAGGTCCTGGATGGTGTCGTAGCCCACGCCAAGGACACGGGGATCGAGCAAACCTCCGAGACCGATCGCGAGCCCGCCGAGGACCGGCCACCACATCCAGTGCACCGGCAGCTTGGCGAAAAGGTCCTCGCACGCGTAGACCAGCGCGGTGAGCAGACCGGACGCGAGGCCCGCCGCGAGCCCCACCAGCACAGCGAAGCCGAGCGCTTCGGCGCCAAGCGTGGCGTGGGCAGCGACCGGGAAGATGGGCCCCGGCCCCAGGAGCGGTACTCGCAGGAGAGCAGCGATCACGGAGGCGACCGCGACCGGGATGAAGCTCCGCGGCTTCCACTCGAAAAGTAGCAGTTCCACCGCCAGCAGCACCGCCGCCATCGGTGTGGCGAAAATCGCCGCCATGCCGGCGGCGGCTCCGGCGACCAGCAGGGTCTTGCGTTCCGCAGCGGATAGATGGAAGAGCTGCGCCACCAGGGAGCCCACCGCGCCGCCGGTCATGATGATCGGGCCTTCGGCGCCGAACGGCCCGCCCGTACCGATCGAGATCGCGGACGAAACCGGCTTCAGCACGGCGACCTTGGGCTCGACTCGGCTGCGCCCGATGAGGATGGCCTCTAGCGCCTCGGGGATCCCGTGACCGCGAATCTTCTCCGAGCCGTAGCGCGCCATGATGCCGATCACCAGTCCACCGATGGCGGGGACGAGCACCGCCCAGACGCCGAGCGTATTTCCTGACGGCGAGGCGAAGTGCGAAGAAAAACGCTGGTAGTACGCAAGATTGGTGATCACCGCGATCAACCAGACGAGCGCCCACGCCACCACTGCGGCAAGCACGCCGATGAGCGCCGCCAGACCGGCCAGCAGGAGGACTCTGCGGTCGGTGCTGAAATCGGCCAACCGATCGCTCGGATCGTGGTGCGCGGGATCGCGGGCTGAGTGGGTTCCCTGCCCGGCGGGTCGTGACAGCGTAGCGTCGACAGTCATCCTTCACACCTCCGCGATGAACTCTGGTGGGGAGTCGAGGTCGCCGGCCGGGGAAGAACGCGCCGACGGCAGGGTAGTAGTGTATATCGCGTTACGATCTATTGAAATCGCCCGATCCGCACTGCTTGCGCGGGCGCGAGCGCCCCGCTACGCTTGATCCTTGCCCCGGGCCCAACCAGCCGCTATGTTCTGGATCGCCTTCGCACTCATCGTCGTCGCCAACGTGGTGTATCACCTGGCGCAGAAATCGACGTCCGCCACCGTTCACCCGGTGGCGACCATGATTGTCGCCTACGGTGTCTCTCTCTTGCTCTGCCTGGTCTTGCTGCCCTGGTGGCCATCCGACGCACCGGTCGCGCCCTGGCGATCCTTCAGTTGGAGCGCCGTCGCGCTCGGCATCGCGATCGTCGGGGTCGAACTCGGATTCCTCCTCGCGTACCGGGCGGGATGGCAGATCAGTCTGGCGAGCGTCACTGTCAGCGTCACCCTGGCATTGATCCTTTCGCCCATCGGAGTCCTGGCGTTTCACGAGAGTTGGTCGCCCCAGAAATCCCTCGGCCTGGCGCTTTGCATGGCCGGCCTCTTCCTGCTCGGCCGATGATCGAAATCATCCTGCGGGCTGCCGGGCCGGGCGATGCCGAAGCGGTGGCCAGACTGGCGACTCAGCTCGGCTATCCGACCTCGCGTGAGCAGGCCGAGGAGCGCTTGCGCCATGTGCCTGAAGACCCGGCGCGTCTGACGCTGGTCGCTCTGCGTGAAGCGGAGGTCGCCGGTTGGATGGACGTCGCCGCCCGGCACACTCTCGATAGCGAGCCCTACGCCGAGATCGTCGGGCTGGTGGTGGACGAGCAGCAAAGGGGTGCGCGCATCGGCGAGCAATTGGTTGCCGCTGGCGTCGAATGGGCTCGCCAGCGCGGCGTCGCCGAGCTTCGGGTGCGTAGCAACGTGGTGCGCCTGCGGGCGCATCGCTTCTACGAGCGGCTCGGCTTCGCCACGCGCAAGTCGCAGAAGGTTTTCGCGAAAGCCATCGGCTAGAGCTCAGCGCTCCGCTAGAGGCTACCGTTCGCCTGCGCCTTGGTCGCCTGCCGGCCCAGGGCCGCGATCACCGGCGGCAGATGCGCGAAGCGCGGATCCTTAGTTAGCCCCTGGCGGTAGCGCTGGTAGATCTGTTGCGCGATGACCGCGATCTTGCACAGGCCGAAGGCGTAGTAGAACGGAAGATCCGAGAGGTCGCGCCCGCTCTTGGCGGCGTACATCGCCGAAAGGTCGGCGCGGCTCGGCTGATCCGGCAGATCGGTCGGGCCGAAGCGAAACCGTCGCAGCTCCTCCGCGTCTCCCGCCTCCACCCAGTAGCCGAGCGTGGTGCCCAGATCGAGTAGCGGGTCGCCCACGGTCGCCATCTCCCAATCGAGGACGGCGCGAATCTGGGTCAAGTCGACGGGATCCAGGACCAGGTTGTCGTGCTTGTAGTCGTTGTGGACCAAGGCGGCGCCGCGATCCGGCGGCACGTTCTCGCACAGGCGCGCGAAGGCCTGCTCGAGGTCCAGCACTTCTTCGGTGCGGGCCGCCGCATAGCGCTCCGCCCAACCCTTCACCTGACGCGCGGCATAGCCCTGCGGCCGGCCGAGCTCGCCGAGCCCGCTCGCTTCGAGCTCGAGTCCGTGAATCACGGCGAGGTTCTCGATCAGCTCGCGGGCGAGGCCGGCAGCCACCGTCGGAGCCAGGTCCACTCCGGGCGGCAGGCGTGCCCGCAGGATCACCCCCGGCACGCGCTCCATCAAGTAGAAGGGAAAGCCGAAGACTTCCAGGTCGTCGCAACTCGCGAGCGGCCGCGGGACCCGCGAATACACCGGGTGCAAGCGCGAGAGCACGCGAAACTCACGTCCCATGTCGTGCGCACTCTTCACCTTGCTGCCCACCGGCGGGCGCCGCAGGACCAGCTCTCGATCGCCGACCGAGACCAGGTACGTGAGGTTCGAATAGCCGCTCGGAAACTGGCGCACGCCAGGCTCGCCGACGAGCCCGAGCTTCGCTTCGAGGAAGCGTCGCAGGCGCTCGAGGTCGATCTCCTCGCCGGCGCGGACCGGGACGGTGGCCTCTTCCAGCATGCCTACTTCATCCCCTGCCGATCGAGCGCCGACCGAGCCACCAGGGATTGGTGAACTTCGTCGGGACCGTCGTAGATGCGCGCCGCCCGTTCGTGCCGGTAGAAGTACGCCAACGGCGTGAGATCGGTCATGCCCAACGCGCCATGTGCCTGGAGGGCCCGATCGAGCACCCGCCCGAGAACGCGAGCGGTGTGGAACTTGATCATCGACACGTCTTCGCGCGCCGCGCGGGCGCCCTCGCGATCGATCTTCCACGCGGCTTGCAGGACCAGCAGCGTCGCCGCCGAGATCTCGGCGCGGCTGTCGGCGATCCACGCCTGCACCAGCTGACGATCTCCCAGGGGCTCCCCCGGCGCGAGCTCGCGCTTGGCGGCTCGGGCGCAGAGCAAGTCGTAGGCGCGCTCGCAGATCCCGAGCCAACGCATGCAATGGTGGATGCGGCCCGGCCCGAGGCGGGCCTGGGCCATCCGAAAACCCTGGCCGAATTCGCCCAGGAGGTGGTTCGCAGGCACGCGGCACTCGTCGAACTCGACCTCGCCGTGACTCGCCCAGCCGCTGCCCGTGTCGCCCATCACCGGAAGATTGCGCACCAGGCGGAATCCCGGGCTCGCGCGGGGCACCAGGAACAAACTGGCGCGCCGGCGCGGCGGCGCTTCCGGGTCGGTGACCGCCATGACCACCGCGAACTCGGCGCCGTCGGCCGAAGAGGTGAACCACTTGCGGCCGCGGATCACCCACTCGGCGCGCTCGAGCGTCGCCGTGGTCGCCAGCCAAGACGGATTCGAGCCCGGCAGGTCGGGCTCGGTCATCGCGAAGCAGCTGCGGATCTCACCCCGAATCAAGGGCATCAGAAACCGCTGGCGCTGCTCTGGGTCGGCAAATTCGGCGAGCACTTCCATGTTGCCGGCGTCGGGAGCCTGGCAGTTGCACACGTAGTGACCGAGCGGACTGCGCCCGAGCTCGCGGCTCACCTGGCCGAACTCGAGCAGGGTGAGCCCCAAGCCGCCGAGCTCGAGCGCGATCTGCGGGGCCCACAAGCCTCGAGCGCGGACCTCGGCGCGGACACCTTCGAGGTCAGCCGTGACCGCGGCGAAGCCGCCGGCGAAGAATTTGCCTTCGAGAGGTATGACCGCGGTATCCACCAGCAACCGCATCTTCGCGCCGAGATCGCGAACCCGATCGGAGACCGAAAAGTCCATGGCTTCCTCCAGTGGCGGCCAGCGTAGCAGGGCGAGCCTCAGGGCAAGGGTGGCGGGGCGGCGCGGTGTTACCATTCCCACCCTAAACGCTGCTCAAGGAGAAACCCGCCATGCGACGCCTCGCACTCGCCCCCGCTTGCCTCGCCCTGCTCACCTTGGTGACCGCCAGTCCGGCGGCGGCTGGAACGGTAGACAAGAGCGCCCCGTTCGCCTTCGACACCTGGACCGACATCAACTCGACCGACGGCCCGGTCACTCTGCATCGGATTCGCATCGAACGGAAGACCGGCGCTTTCTCGAAGTCGACGTTCATGCGGCCGGGGAATTCAGAATTCCTGGAGACCGTGCAAATCCAGCTCGAGTACTCCAACACCAGCAAGGACGACTGGAAGGCCCACTTCGATCTCAAGTGGGTCGACGCCGATGGTGTCGCGATCGATGGCTACTCGGACAGCGAGAATCTGGACGACAGCGAGAACCACACCCAGGACACCATCACGCTATCGACTTTGAAGTACGGTATCGAGCGCGCCAAGAAGCTCGAGATCAAGATCAAGTACGACCGCGACTGACGCCGCAGAGCGGGTCATCTCCGCGTCGCGACGTACTCCGCCATCATGCCGAATCGGATGCGGGGCCGCGACGCGGCGAGCCCCGCGGCGGTCAGCGCGGCCTCGATCTCGGCCGGCGGGACGCAGCGGTCTATCGAGTCCCAGAAATAGCGCATAACCCGCTCGGCGTCGCGATTGCGCGTGCGCAGCCGCGTCAGGTACGGCACCACGCGGCCAAGATAGAAACGCAACGGCCAGTACATCCAGCGCGATTTCGGGCGAGCGATCTCGAGAATCAGCAGCCTGCCGCCTGGTCGCAAGACCCGCCGGTACTCTACGAAGGTCGTGGTGAGGTCGGCGACGTGACGCAGGGCGTAGCCCATGCTGAGGAAATCGAAGCTTTCGTCCCGCCACGGCAACGCCTCGGCCAGGCCACGCACCACCGGCGAGCCCGTCGCGGCCCGCGCCTGGAGCAGCATGCCGAAGCTCGGGTCGAGCGCCAGCACGTTGCCGGCGCCGGCGATCTCCGCGGCCGATCGCGCCACCGGGCCGGTACCGGTCGCGACATCGAGAACCCGCATGCCTTCCTTGAGTCCGGCTCGCAGGAGGGCGTCCTTGCGGTAGCCGACTCCGGAGCCGAAATCCATCATTCCGCACACCCGGTCGTAGTCCCGCGCCGAGCGATCGAACAAACGATCGAGCAGCCGCCGGCGCTCGCCTTCGGTCTTGTAGTAGTCCGAGAGCGGCGGGTGCGGAGCCTGAGTCGTGGCTACCATGTGTCGGCAGCTTACCCGGAACGCCGACCGGTCACCACAGAGAGCGCCCGCGGCGCGACCTCGAACGCGACCGGCTCGCTGCCAACCTCGACCAGGGGCTCGCCGTCGCCGTAGGCCACGATCGGCCGGCTGAGCGACAACAGGGCCCGCCGCGTGCGCACCACGGTAACCGCCGGATGGCTCACGTGGGCTCCCTTGAAGACCTTGGGGAACACCATCAGCAGCTGCAGCTTCGAGATCTTCCGCACGATGACCAGGTCGAGCATGCCGTCCTGAAGATCGGCCGCCGGTGCGATGAACATGCCGCCGCCGTAGCGCGGCGAATTGGCCACCACTGCGAACATCGCCGGACCTTCAAAAACTCCCGCGTCGTGTTCGACGCGCAAGATCGGAGCGCGAAACGGAATGATCCAGCGCAGGGTTGCGTAGGGGTAGATCATCTTGCCCTTGATCCACTTCACGCGCTCATTGGCGTAGCGATTGACCTCGCTGTCGAAGCCGACGCCGGCGACGCCGCCGTAGTAGCGGCCGCCGGCGCGCACGAGATCGATGCGCTCGATCGCACCGTGCACCCCGAGCTCGAGCGCGCGGTCGAGCTCCTTGGGAACGCCGAGCGTCCCCGCGAGATCGTTGCCGCTGCCGAGGGGCAGAATGCCGAGCGCGGTCGCCGAGCCCGCGAGTCCCTGAATGGCGTGGTGCAGGGTGCCGTCGCCGCCAGCCACCAGCAGCCGCTCCACTCCCGCCGCCGCGGCAGCGCGGGCATGCATCGCCAGATCCTCGGTGCTCTCGCTGACCAGAAACCGCATGCCGGACCGTTCGGCGTGCGCGCGCAGCTGCACGAGGAACTTGCTGGTACGACCCCGGCCTCCCCCAGGATTCACCAGGGTCCAGACCCGCTCAGTCATTTTGTTCGGAGTTTACCGGAACGGCTCGTAGGGTCGACGTAGAATCCCACCGTGCCGAAACCTCGAGTCCAGATCCTGATTTGCTGCAACGAGCGGGCGCCCGACGCCAAGAAGCCGAGCTGCCTGCCGCGCGGCGGCGTCGAGGTCTATCAGCGCTTCAAGGACGAGGTCAAGAAGAAGGGCCTGCGCGACCAGATCATGGTGACCCGCACCGGCTGTCTGAAGCACTGCAGCCGCGGCATCACCGTTGCGGTCTGGCCGCAGAACGCCTGGCTCGCCGAGGTCACACTCGGGGACGTCGGCGAGATCGTGGACGGCGTCGCCGCGGGTGGAGATGGACCGCGGCGACTGCGCATGCCCGACATCCCTTGGGAATAAGTACCGTAGATGGTCCCTTGCGCTGGGCTGCTGGTGGGCAAGGGTCAACCGCCCCGTCGAGCCGGCGCCTTGGGCGCCTCGCGCGGCTGGAACGGGACCCAGCGGCCTTCGGCGTAGGCGAGACCGAGAACGCGCACGCCACCCGAATGACAGCAGTCGCGATCGCTGGGCTTGTAGACCGGAAACCGGCGGATCAGGGCTCCGTCCGTGAACTCGTAGCTGTCGTGCCCGCGATGGCCGATGGCGACCTCACCCGCGAGAGGTACGATCCGCCGCGCCGCCCAGCCTTGCGGGCTGCGTGCAAACACCTCGACGCTGCCGCCGGCGCCAGCATCCGCGGCACGCAGCAGGACGGCGATCTCGACCGAGCCATCGCGATCGAAATCCTCGACCCATAGTTTCTCGAGCGCGCCATCGCGCGGGTGCGCGAACGACTCGAGCTGGCCGTTGGGGCCCGTGAGCGAGACGATATAAGTGCCGGAAGTACAAGCCTCGCGCGGACCGTTCTCGGCCTTCACCGTCCATCCCGCGGGTCCCGCGGTCTCGATCGCCGAAGCGCACCCCGGGGCCGGCGCCACCGCGGGCTTGGGCGCGGCCGCCGCCGCGGCCGCCAAGCTGCCGAGCAGGGCGCCTGCCAGCCACAGACTTCGATTCATAGGACTCAACCGATGATCGGCAGGGCCGAGGCGAGCTCGCGGTTCTGCGCGGTGAGCGCCCCGCGGTAGCGCCGGGCGAGCGCGCTGGTCTGCTCACGGGTCACGAAGCGTTCGTACAGATTGGTGCGCTGGCGGGGCGCGTAGCCTGCCGACTGGATCAGGTGCTCCATCTCGTCCTGGCTCATCCGGAACGAGGTGCCAGCGGCCGAGACCACGTTCTCCTCGATCATGATCGAGCCCATGTCGTCGGCGCCGAACTGCAGGCCGAGCTGGCCGATCTTCTTGCCTTGCGTCACCCAGCTGGTCTGGAAGTGCGTGATGTTGTCGATGAACAGCCGCGACACCGCGAGCGTCTTCAGATACTCGTGAGCGAAGGTCTCGGGGACGTCCGGCATGTCGGTGTGTTCGTGCTGGAAGGTCCACGAAATGAATGCGGTGAAACCCGAGGTCTCGTCCTGCAGATCGCGAATGCGCTGGAAGTGCTCGACCCGCGCCTCGAGGCCTTCGCCCATGCCGTACATCATGGTTGCCGAGGTGCGCAAGCCGTTCTTGTGGGCCTGTCGCATGATGTCGATCCACTCCTCCGGCGAGGCCTTGGGGTAGGCGAGGACTTCCTTGCGAATCTCATCGGAGAGGATCTCCGCCCCGCCGCCGGGAATCGACTGCAGGCCGGCCGCCTTCAGACGCGCGATGACCTCGAAGAAGCTCATGCGCTCCTTCTTGGCGATGAACTTGATCTCGGGCGGCGAGAACGCGTGCACATGGCACTCCGGATAGTGCTCGCGGATGTAGTGCAGCAGGTCTTCGTAGAACGAGAGCGGCAGATCGGGATGCACGCCGCCCTGCATCAGGATGCCGGTGCCGTTGAGCGCCAGGGTCTCCTCGATCTTCTTGCCGATCTCCTCGAACGGCAGCAGGTAGCCTTCGGGGTCGCCGGGCTTGCGATAGAAGGCGCAGAAGCGGCACTTGTAGACGCAAATGTTGGTGTAGTTGATGTTGCGGTCGATGTTGTAGGTCGCTGCCGCAGGGTCGTTCAGGCGGTTGCGAACCGTGTTCGCGGCCAATCCCAAATCGAGGAGGTCGCCGTCGAGCAACAACGTATGCACATCACCGGCCGAGAGCCGGCGACCCTGAATGGCATCGTCGAGAATCGCGGAAACCGGGCGGTTGGAAGGAGCAAGGTCCATGATCCGGCAAGCTTACGGGATGGAGAGAGAGGCGGCAAGAAGGCGGCGGTGCCGGGCCCAAGGCGGGCCCTCCAAAGCGTGGCTCGCTCTCCGGTTGACGCGGCGGCTCGCGGGGGGTCCCACGCGCGCGCCAGGCGGCCCCACGAACACACCTTGGCATCTTGGCAAACAACTCGAGCTAGCTTAAAATCCCGCGCTTTACGGGAGGAAACATGCGCAGAGCCCTGCAATCCGCGCCGCCAAAGACTGTGATCGCCACCGGCCTGCTCGTAGTCGTCAATCTCGCCGTCGCGGCCTCCTCACCAGCGGGCGCGGCGACACGGCTGGTTTCGCCGAGCGGTGCCGACTCCGGGAACTGCTCGTCCACCGCCTGTCTCACCATGACGTACGCGCTAACCCAGGCAAATCCGACCGGCGACACGATTTCGCTCGCTCCCGGCACCTACGTCGAGAACGTTATCGTCGACAAGTCGGTGGTCATCGCCGGCGCCTCTCAGGCCACGACCAAGGTCGTTCCGGCGATTTCCGACCCGAACTGCGGCGGCGCCGGAGGGGGCTCTCTCTGTCCGCCGAACGGGAGCAACGTCTTCCTGGTACGCGCCAACAGTGTCGAGGTCAGGAATCTCACGATCGACGGCGACAACCCTGGCCTCACCAGCGGCGTGGTCGTGGGCGGGGCCGATCTCGACGCCCGCAACGGCATCATCACCGACCACATCCCGTCCTCCGGTATCGGGACCGTGATCGGCCTGAACGTGCACGACGTGACGGTCAAGAACGTTTACTTGCGCGGCCTGTACGCCTCGACAGGGAACGGCACGTTTTCCTTCGTTCACAACACGGTGCAGAACGTACAGGCCAACCCCGCGTCGATCTGCATCTTCGGCTTCACCAGCTCGGGCACCATCGCGTTCAACTCGGTCAGCGACTGCGGCGACGCGATCGCCGTCAATTGGTCGGTCGGCACCCAGATCCTCAACAACACGATCACCCGCTCGGGCAGCGCGGTGCACACTGACAACGCCGGCGGCGCCTATGCCGGCAGCGCCGTCAACGATTTGATCCAGGGCAACCACGCGACCAACTTGTGGCCCGGCGTGAGTTACGCCTTCTGGACCTTCGCCTCCTACACCTCGCCGACGGTGAGCAACAACACCGTGATCGGCGCGACCGTGGGCCTGGGCGCGTTCGGAGCCAACGGCGGCGTGCCCAGCTTCCTGAACAACACGGTGGACTGTCAGAATCAAACCGGGAGCATCGGGGCCTGGGCGTCGACGACCATCTTCCAGTTCGGCGCGCTCGATCTGCACGCCACGATGCAGGGAAATTACCTGGCGCACTGCGAGGTGGGTCTGCAAGGTGACGCCGAAACGGCGAGCCTCACGACCTACACCCTGACGCTCGACGCATCGGGCAACACGATGCTCCACAATACGTTGGCCGGTGTTTCGATTCCGGATCCTGCGGCCTACAATCCACCGAGCCCGGCCAACTCTCCCGGGGCCTACGACATCACGCTCGACCACAATCGCATCTTCGGCAACGCGGTCGGGCTATCTCGCACAACCACCGCGGCTTCCCTGGCGTTGACCGCCGGAGAAAATTGGTGGGGCTGCAACAGCGGACCGGGCGGATCTGGGATGCTCGGACCGTGCGACACGGTCGTCGGTACTTTGGCCTTTACGCCATATCTCGTCCTCGCAGCGGCGGTCGCACCAGGAACGATTTTGGCCCCTGGCAGCGGCACGGTGGTCGCCGACTTGGCGCACGATTCCGCGTTTGCCCCTGCCGCTCCGGGTGTTCCCGATCTCACACCAATCGCCTTCACACCCCACCTCCCCGGCGTCGCGCTCACGCCCACCAATCCGATCACTCTCTCTGGACTGGCGACTTCCACCCTATCTGCGTCGATCGGCGCTTCGGGCCTGGTGTGCGCAGCGGTCGACAACGAAGAGCAGTGCACCGGCGTGACGGTGGAACAAGCGCCGGCCATCACTAGCGCCGATCAGGTCGCGTTCGAGCTTGGCGTGCCTGACACCTTCACGGTGACGACGACGGGCTTCCCGGCGCCCGCGATCTCGCGCACCGGCGGGCTGCCGAGCGGTGTGACCTTCGTCGACAATGGCGATGGCACCGCCACGCTCTCCGGCACACCGGCGTATGGCACCGGAGGCACATCTCCACTCACTCTGGGGGCGTCGAACGGCGTGCTCCCGGACACCGTACAGAGCTTCACTCTGACGGTCGAGACCGGCGAGTTCTTCACCGTGACACCGTGCCGAGTTTTCGATTCACGCCTCTCGACACCATTCACTTCCGGCGTCACCCGAATCGTGCAACTGAGCTCGGTCTGCGGAATTCCAACTACCGCCAACGCGGTGAGCGTCAACCTGACGGCGGTCACCCCGAGTGGCACCGGAATCTTGCGGTCCTTCGCGGGAGACCAGACGACTCCAGGAACCGACGTGCTGAGCTACAACCTCGGCGTGACACGAGCCAACAACGCCGCGGTGCAACTGGCCCTCGACGGCAGCGGAAGCATCGCGCTGCTGCCGACGTTCCCGGGCGGTGGCACGGTGGACTTCGTGGTCGACGTGAACGGCTACTTCAACTAGGTCCGGAAGTACGACTCGAGCCCGCGCGCCGCTCAGGCGCGCGGGACGTAGCCTCAGCCGGCGCGAAGCGCGCCGCTTACGAACTGCTCGATCGCCACCGCGGGCCGCGCGCCGGCGGTGCGCGCCACCTCGGTGCCGCCTTGAAACAGCGCCATCGTGGGGATGGACTGGATGCGGTGGATCTTGCTGATTTCCGCATCGACATCGGTATTCACCTTGACCACCAGGAGTGTCCCGGCATTGCGCGCCGCCACCATTGCGATCTCGGGTGCGACCGCCTTGCAGGGACCGCACCAGGGAGCCCAGAAGTCGATCAGCACCGGCAGGCCGCTCGTCCGCAGCAGCCCGGCGAGCTCTGCGGCCTCGTCGACGGCAATGGGCTCCGACGGCGGCGGCAACGGCTTCTTGCAAGCGCCGCATCGCACCTCGACTCCGGGACCGAGCCGGCCAAAGAGCACGCGGTTGACGCCGCCACAGGATGGGCACTTGGACTCGAACGATGGATTCACGTTCACACTCCGATCCGGTATTGCCACTGACTAGAACACGCCGGCGAGCGGAGACATTTCCGCCCGCGGATCCGGAAGCCGATCCGACGAATGAGCAACCCCGGAGGATTCCGGATGACCG
>JBDTNL010000055.1:0-25477 GCA_039933785.1 Acidobacteriota bacterium | reverse complement strand
AGCTCGATCTCCTTGGCGACGGTGACGCCGTCCTTGGTGATCGTGGGCGAGCCGAACTTCTTCTCGATGACGACGTTGCGGCCTTTGGGGCCGAGGGTCACCTTGACCGCGTCAGCGAGTTTGTTGACGCCACGCAGGATCGCGGCGCGCGCGTCCTCGGCGTAAGTGATTTGCTTTGCCATTTGCTTATCTCCTGAGTCCAGTAAGGGATCTAGTAAGAAGGTGTCTTGACTGCGGGTCCCGCAGGACCGCGCTACTTCTTCTTTTTCTCGACGACGGCGAGGATCTCGTCTTCGCGCAGGATGGTGTACTCCTCGTCGTCGACCTTGATCTCGCTGCCGGAGTACTTGCCGATCAGCACCACGTCGCCGGCCTTCACGTCCATGGCGGCGCGCTTGCCGTCGTCGTTCACCTTGCCGGGTCCGACGGCGACCACTTCGGCTTCCTGCGGCTTCTCCTTGGCGGAGTCGGGGATGATGATGCCGCCCCGGATTTGCTCCTGGGCTTCCAAACGCTTGACCACCACTCGGTCGTGCAATGGGCGAATGTTCACGAGTGCCTCCTCCTTCACGGGTTGGATTGCTTGCTCCTCGGCCAGTCGGAGCGCCTGTTAGCACTCACCGACCTAGAGTGCCAGCAGTCTATGTCCGCTGCTCCGTGCTGTCAAGCAGATGGGAGCCCATACAATCAGCCGCGCATGCCCGATCAGCAACCCGTAGGAGTGACTCTCGTGGTCCCCGTCTTCGGTGCCGGAGAGGAGCTCGAACGCTGTCTCGCGAGCCTCCGGGTCCATACGGACTTCTCGCGGCACCGCCTGGTCCTGGTCGCCGACGGCCCGCAGCCGCCATCCGCTGCCGCGGCCCTCGATCGTCTGTCGGGCCTTCCTGGCATTCGCGTCCTCACCCTGACGAGCCGGCGGGGGTTCATCGGCGCCACGAACCACGGTCTCGTCGGCGCGCCAGGCGACGTCATCCTGCTCAACAGCGATACCCAAGTGACCGAGGGTTGGGTCGAGAAACTCGCCGCCGCCGCCCGGTCATCGCCGCAAGTCGCCTCGGTCACGCCCTTCTCCAACAGCGCCACCATCTGCTCGTTGCCGCGCTGGCTGGACCCGAACGCGCTGCCCGCGGGATATGCGCTCGACGCCTTCGCCGAATTGGTCGAGCGCGCGTCGGCGCGTGAATACCCGCGATTGCCAACCGGTGTCGGCGTCTGCATGTATGTCCGCGCCGAGGCGCTGGCCGCGGTCGGGGGGCTCGACGAGAACGGCTTCGGCTTGGGCTACGGCGAAGAGGTGGACTGGTGCCTGCGCGCCCGCCGCGCCGGCTTCGTGCATCTGCTCGACGATGCGACGTTCATCTTTCACGAGGGCCAGAGCAGCTTTGGCTCCTCGAGTCGCGAGCGCGGAGTGCGCGCGGGTCATCGGGAGATCGCGCGCCGCTATCCCGGCTACCTTTCCGAGATCGCCGAGTTCGTGCGCCGCGATCCGCTGCGTCCGGCTCGCCAGCGCGTTCTCACGGCGATGGCCGAGGCTCGGCGCACGCCAGCCGTTCAATCGTCGAGAACTTCGCTCTCCCCGCGCAGCGTTCTGCACGTGGTGCACGGCTGGCCGCCGTGGAGCCGAGCCGGCACCGAAAGCTACGCCGCTGGCCTCGTCCTCCGCCAGGCCCGGCACCGCGAAGTCAGCGTGCTGGCGCGGCGCGCCGATTCGCGGCGCAATCTGGGCGAGCCGCTGGAGTACGACTTTCACGGCGCGCGGGTTCGCCTGTTGGTCAACAACTTCACCCAGCGCAACCCGATGTCGCGCAATGCACTGCGCGAGCGCCGCTTCGAGCGCGAGCTCGAGCGGATGATCGAGCAGGCGCGGCCCGACTTGGTGCACGTCCATCATCTCGCCGGGCTTTGCGCGACGCTGCCACGGCTGGCGGTGAAACACGGCATTCCCGTCGTGTACCAACTGCAGGACTGGTGGGCGCTCTGCGCTCGGGCCAATCTGTTCGATCGCTCGGGCAAGCTCTGCTCCGGCCCCGGGCTTCGCAAGTGCAGCCGTTGCCTGCCGCTCACCGGCTTGCCCGGCGCCAGCGTCTCGAATCCACTGCTCTACGCCCGGCGCAATCGACTGCTGCGCGAGGCGCTTCGCTCGGCAAGCCTATTGATCGCGGGCTCGTCGGCGATCGTCGAGAGCTACCGGAGTCTCGGCTGGCTGCGCGCCAGCGATCGCGTGGAGGTTCTTCCGTACGGCGTCGAACCCGCCGGGTTCGTACCCCGCAGACGCCCCGTCGGTCTGCCTCTGCGCTTCGGGTTCATCGGCGCCGCCATGCCGCACAAGGGGCTCCACGTCGCCACCGCAGCCTTCGCGGGAATCGACCCCGGCCGCGCTCGCCTGGAGGTGTGGGGCAGCAGCGAGGCGGCGCCGGAATACGCGCGTCAGGCTCTGGCCGCCGGCGGTCCCGCCGTCGAGGCGCGAGGTCCCTTCGCTCCCGACGCGATCGACGAAGTCTTCGGCGGGCTCGACGTGCTGGTCATCCCCTCGCTGGGCCTCGAATCGTTCGGGCTAGTAGCCCGAGAGGCCATGTTGCGCGGCGTGCCGGTGCTCGCCAGCCGGCGCGGCGCCTTGCCCGAAATGTTTCCCGCCGACCGCGAATGCGGCGCGACGTTCGACCCCGAAACACCCGACGAGCTGCGCAGTTGGATCGAAACCCTGACGTTCGACCCGGGCCGGGTCCAGGGTTGGCGTGCGGCGATTCCCCGCATCCTCACGATGGACGAGCACGCCGATCAAATCGAAGACCTGTATCAGAGCGTCGCGTGCGGACGGACCGTGGAACCCACGCCGTGACGATCGCTACGGCATGGCGCGCGCTGCTCGCCGAGGGTCCACGATCGGGCCTCGCTCGAGCGCTCGATCGAGCCGCGGACCAGCAGCGCGCCAGCGGCTTCTTGCAGGTCTCGCCGGCCACCCTGCGCGATCGCCTGCGGCGTCCACTGCCGGTCTTGAACGTGCTCGGCGTCCCGCTGCGGCGCGACAGCGGCGGCGTAGAGCAGCAGTTCATGGCCCGGCGCGCGGTCGAGGAAGCGACCCGAGACACCGGCTGCTTGGTACGCGCGGGAACGGGCTGGACGCTCGAGGTCGCTACGGACGGACAGCGGCTGCGCCTCGATTTCGCGGACGGCAGCGGAGGCGATCGGGGCGATGAAGCCGCTTTCGAGCGTACGATCGAGGCCGCACGCGCGGCCACCGGGGCGTTGTCGGTGCATGTCGAAAACTCCGCCGGCCTGCCGCTGCTCGGGCTCGCGCGAACGGCGGGCTCGGGCCTGCCACTACTGCTTTCCGTGCACGACCTCAGCTTGGTCTGCCCCCGCCCCTATCGGCTGGCCGCACCGGCCACCGGTGGTTGCCAGCGATCGGGCGCGGTGTGCGAGCTCTGCGCGCGGGATCCCGCTCTGCCGAGGGAGTTCGATGCTACGCGGCACGCCAAGGCAAGGTCGCTGCTCGATTCGGCGCGCCACGTGATCTTTCCATCGGAGTTCCTGCGCACCGAGTACCGCCGGGTTCTGGACTGGAACGGCGGCGGGCGCAGCCACGTGATTCCGCCCGCGGTCCCCTTGCCTCCGTCACGGCCATGGCGAGGGGAGGTCGCTCTCCAACACGTCGCGCATGTCGGCAGCGTGCGCGCGGACAAGGGTGCCGGAATTTTCCTGGAAGTCGCCGCAGCATGCCGCAGGGCCTCACCGTCGCCCCGTCTTTCATCCTATGGCGGCGGTCATCCATCCCTGCTCGCGTCCTTGCGCCGCGAGTGCGTGGCGATTCACGGCTACTATCGCGCCGGCTCTCTCGTGCAACGGCTGATCGCCGACCGCGTGGATCTCGTACTTATGCTCTCGACCTGGCCCGAATCTCACTCCCTCGCGTTGGATGAGTGTATGGCCGCGGGGGTGCCGGTACTCGCGTTCGATCACGGAGCGCTCGGCGAGCGCCTCCGCTCTGGCGGCGGGCTGCTCGTAGCGCCGGCGGCTGGCGCCGGGGGAGTGACGGCAGCGTTGGCGGACATGGGCAAGACACTCCCCCACATCGCGCCTCCACGCTTCCCGATCTCTACTCCCGCAATCGCGGCGGAGGCGTTCCGCCGCCTCTACATTGACGTTACCTAGATGTCGGCAAGGCGGCCAGTCCCCACCCGCGAGGCGCTTTCCGTTCTCCTCTTGCTCCTCGGTTGGGTGGCCCTCCTCTATCGGGGGGCATTCGGTATTGGGGTGCTCTCCGACGGCTGGGCACTGCTCGGGATCGGCGCGCAGGGTTTCGCCAAGGCGCCGACCGTGCTGCTCGGATATCACTCGATTCCGGTCACCAACCTGTTCATGGCGGCGCTGTGGCGAGCCTTCGGTTTGAATCCCTGGGCCTACCAGGCAGTGAACCTCGCGGAGCTCGCGATCGTCGCCTGGCTGCTCTATCTGTTAGCGCGAGACCTCGAGCTCGGGCGCGCGGTCGGCCTCACCGCGAGTCTGCTTCTGGTGGCCAACGTCAGTTTCTACGAAGTCCCGCTGTGGCCGACGGTGGGCAACTTCCAGTCGCTCGCGGCGATGCTCTACCTGGTCGGCGCCGCGGCCGCTCTGCGCCTGGCCCGCGGCGAGCGGCCATGGGTCTCGGGCGCGGTGTTTGCGCTCGCCACGGTGACGGCGTTTTACACCTATGAGCCCGCCTTCTCGCTTCTCCCGGTAGGCATTCTGGCGGCGCCCATCTTCGGCCGTGAAGGCACCGGCGCGCGCCGAGCGCGCCCACTGATCGCCGCGGCCCTGGCGACGGCCGCGATGGTTGCGGCGGGCAAGGTGTACGCCGCCGCGCACGGCAGCTCGGCGGCCTTTCTGCCCACGGATTGGCCGTCGTTGACCCAGCGGCTGCACTACATGGTTCGCGCCACCATCGGCCTGTTCAGTCTCCGGGGCGCCGATTACGTCCTCTACAAACTCATGACGCTCGGACTTCCCGCGTATCCCGGCACCTGGCGTTTCCACGCCGTCGTCGCCTCCTGGCTCGTCGCACTGGCGACGGCAGGGACAATGATCGTCGTGAAGTCGACCCGGCCCGCGATGCGTTGGCTGGTGATCTGGCTGGCGCTCCACCTGCTCACGGTCTCGGCCGCGACGGTGATGGTTTCCCGACACTTCTACCTCGCCGCTCTGCCGGCCTCTCTATTGGCGGCTTCGGGCTTGTGGTGGTTCGCCAATTGGGCGGCCCAACGCGCTGCGTTCTGGCCGGCGGCTGTGCGCGGCGCGATTGTCGGCGGGGTCTTCCTGGTTCTGCTCTTGGCTTCACGCGCCGATCTGCGGAACGCCGTGGAAGTGGCGCTACAGGCGACCACGGCGTCTCGCCACGTGCTCCTTGCCGCACAGGAGGTCGCTCCCACCGGGCCAGACTCATCGAGGACGGCATCGCGCCTCACCCTGATCAACATGCCGGCGGTGATCACCCGACAGGGCGTCTCGACCTTCGCTTTCGTGAACGGGTTGCACCAGATGGTGAGCCTGGGCACGAACGGCAGGGTCACGCGTCCCGACTTGCGACTCACCTACAACGAGTTTCGCGACGGCGAATTTGCCAATGGTAGCCAAGTGGCGACGCTGGCTAGCCTGCATGCCACGGTAGAGCGACCCGGCAACGTCACCCTGTGCTGGAATCCCTCCACACACGATGTCGACTTGCTGACGGCGGTGAATTTCCCGCTGCCGTCGTCGTACACCCCAGCCTCCACGCCCTACATGGCCTGGCAGGCCGGCTCGCCCTCGAGGCTCCGGCTGTATGCCCGAAAGCCCTTGGAGCTGCCCCTCGCCGTGTCCGCCGCGAAGATGCCCTGGGCCGCACTGCGCTACGCGCCATCCGCCGGCGCACACCTGCGGATTCGCTTGGGCAGCGCCGCGACTCTCGCCACCGCTCCGGACGCCGCGGCGGAGCGCGCGTCGTGGCCCGTATACGCCGCTCCGATCGCCACGGCCGTGGAGAACCCCTCGCGAGTTGACCTCACGGTCGAGGCCGACACTGAGACCGCGCTGGCCGGCGTCTGGACCTTCGAGCCACCCACCAGTTACACGCCGGAGAGCGCGCCGTACCTCGATTGGGCCGGGAATCAGGATCCATCCTTCTCGGTCGTCGTCCCGCTGTCTTTGCCGCTCGCCGCTCTGCCGCCCGGATCACGGTGGCGGCTGCAATACCTCGCGGTCACCGACGCCGGCTTCGGCCTCACGCTCGACGGCCAAGAAATCGAGCTCGGCCCGTTCGATGGCGGGCCAGGAGATTGGAGACCCGTCGACCTGCCCGGCGACGGACGGCAAGCCGTGCTTTCGATCCGCCCGCGCGGACCTCGCGCGGCAAGGGTTCGGCAGCTCGCCCCCGTGCCATTCGCGAACGATTCGAAACGATAGACTTCCTCGCCCATGGAAACCCAAGACTTCACCCACGACATCGTCGTGATCGGCGGCGGCGGACACGTCGGACTGCCCTTCGCCTTGTTGTTGGCCGACAGCGGTTTGCGCACCGTGATCTACGACCTCGACGAGCGCAAGGTCGAGCAGATCCGCCGCGGCGAAATGCCCTTCGAGGAGGAGGGCGCGTCCGAGGTCCTCGCTCGCGTGCTGGCCTCCGGCAGGCTGCGCGTGGAGAGCCGCCCCGATTTGATCGGCGACAGCCGTTTTCTGGTCATGATCATCGGCACGCCGGTCGACGAGCACCTGAATCCTCGCTTCGCCGGCATCGATCGCGCGCTCGCCGCGGCCCGCCAGCACCTGCGCGCCGGGCAAACGCTGATCCTCCGTAGCACCGTGTTCCCCGGCACCACGCAGCGCATCCAACGGCTGCTCCACCAATGGGGCCTGCCGATCGGAGTCGCCTGTTGCCCGGAGCGCGTGGCCCAGGGCTATAGCCTGCGCGAATTTCGCCAGCTGCCGCAGATCCTCAGCGCCTGCGATCCCGCAACCCTCGCCGCCGTGCGGGAGCTGTTTGCCCCGTTCACTCCTGAGTTCGTCGAGATGTCTCCCGGCGAGGCCGAGCTTTGCAAGCTGATGACCAACGCCTGGCGCTACATTCAGTTCGCCACCGTCAATCAGTTCTACATGCTGGCGAGCGACCAGGGCTACGACTTCGAACGGATCCTGCACGGTTGTCGGCACCACTATCCCCGCATGGTCGGCATGCCCGGCCCCGGCCTCGCGGCCGGCCCCTGCCTAGTGAAGGACACCATGCAGCTTGCCGCCTTCAGCCACAACCACTTCATGCTCGGCCACGCCGCCATGCTGGTGAACGAGGGCCTGCCCAGCCACTTGATCGAGATGGCAAAGCGCCACACGTCACTCCGCGACTCGACGGTCGGCGTCCTCGGAATGGCTTTCAAGGCGGAGAGCGACGATCCGCGCGATTCGCTGAGCTACAAGCTCAAGAAGCTGCTCGAGCTCGAGGCGCGTCAAGTGCTGTGCACCGATCCGCACGTGCCCGACCCGACGCTGGTCGAGCTCGACCGCGTGCTCGCCGAGGCCGATGTACTCTTCGTCGCCACCCCGCACGCCGAATACCGCCGGCTGGGCCCGTTCCCCGGCAAGGTGGTCATCGACATCTGGAACTGTCTTCCCCCATCCACGGAGGTTGCAAGTTGAAGATTCTGGTCACCGGATCGGCGGGATTCATCGCCGGATACCTCGTGCAGCACCTGCTCGACCTCGGGCACGAAGTGGTCGGCATCGACAACTTCTCGAAGTATGGGCGCGTCGAGCGCTCCTATCAGCACCACCCGAAATACCGCTTCGTCGAAGCCGACGCGCGCGACGTGAAACTGCTCACCGATCTCGCCGCGGACTGCGACCACTTCGTCGCCTGCGCGGCACGCATCGGCGGGATCTCATACTTCCACGAGTACGCCTACGATCTGCTGGCGGAGAACGAGCGCATCATCGCCGCCTCGTTCGACGCGGCGATCGCCGCCCATCGCCACCATCGGTTGCGGAAGATCACCGTGCTGTCGAGCAGCATGGTGTTCGAGAACGCCACCGTCTTCCCCAGTCCCGAGGGCCACGAGCGCGAGTGCCCGCCGCCGACCAGCACGTACGGATTCCAGAAACTCGCCTGCGAGTATTTCGCCCACGGCGCCTGGGAGCAGTATCAGCTCCCCTACACGATTTGCCGGCCGTTCAATTGCGTGGGCATCGGCGAGAGCCGGGCGCTCGGCGACAAGGAGATCCCGAGCGGCAACATCAAGCTGGCGATGAGCCACGTGGTGCCCGATCTGGTGCAGAAGATCGTCAAGGGCCAGGATCCGCTGCACATCCTCGGCGCCGGCCAACAGACGCGCTGCTACACCTACGGCGGCGACCTTGCGCGCGGCATCGCCGCCACCATGTTCAGCCCGGCGGCGCACAATCAAGACTTCAACCTCTCGACGCCGGTCTCGACCACGGTGCTCGAGCTCGCCGATCTCATCTGGACCAAGGTGCACGGTCCCGGCAAGCCGCTGCGCACGGTGAGCGATCCGCCCTACCCGCACGACGTGCAGATGCGGATCCCCGACGTGCACAAGGCGAAGAACGTGCTGGGATTTGAAGCCAACACGTCGCTTTCCGTCGTCCTCGACGAAGTCATCCCCTGGGTCGAGCAGGAGATCGCGGCGGGCCGCATCTGAGCGCAACCGGGCCGGCCGGCGAAGGCGAGACCTTTGACCGCCTGGTCCGCGAGGGCGGCGATTTCAACCCTTTCACCGAGGATGGATGGGCCACACTCGGCCGGCGCTTTCGGGTCGCGAGCGCCGGCCGGGAGGGACTCGCGATCCTCGATATCGGCTGCGGCACCGGGCGATCGCAAGCGATCTACGCTCGCTCGGCGCGGAGCTACGTCGGGCTCGACTTGTCTCTCGAAGCTCTGCGCGCGGCTCGGGCGCGCGCGCCGTCTCAGCCCTGGATCCAGGCCGACGCGTGCCGACTGCCCTGCGCCGCGCAAAGCTTCGACGTCGCCGCGTTTTCGAGTGTCCTGCACCACATTCCGGACCGCGCCGCGGCCCTGGCGGAGGCGTTCCGGGTGCTCCGCCCGGGCGGACTGCTGTTCGCCTTCGACCCCAACGTGCTGCACCCGGCGATGGCTCTCTTCCGCCACCCTTCAAGCCCGTTTTACAACGCCGAGGGTGTAAGCCCTCACGAACGTCCACTCCTGCCCTCGGTCTTGCGGCGCGAAGTCCAGACCGCCGGATTCGTGAATGTCGCTCAGCGCGCGCAGTCCGATATCCCATACCGAGCGGTCGCGCCGCGCCGTTTGAACGCCATACTCGGCGCCTACAACCGTCTGGATCGTCTCTGGGAGCTGTCCGGGCTCGGCCGCTGGTTCGGCACCTTCATTGTGAGCTGGGGCCGCGTGCCAGAGGCCCGCGGATGAGTGAGGCGCCGCGGTTTTCCCTGGTGGTGCCGGTCTTCCACGAAGCCGAGAACATCGGACCTCTCTGCGACACCCTGGTGCGCGAGCTCGAGGAGCCCTACGAGCTCCTCATCTGCTACGACACGCCGGACGACCGCACGCTGCCGGCGCTCGCCGCGCTGCCGCCGGAGCGCGTGCCGCGCTCGGTGCGGCTGGTGCACAACCAGCTCGGCCGCGGGGCCCGCTTCGCGATCGAAGCGGGGATGCGCGCCGCTCGAGCGCCCGTGATCGTGGTCTCCATGGTCGATCTTTCCGACGACTACCCCAAGCTCGACGAAATGGTGCGCCGGGCCGAAGCCGGCGCGGCGGTGGTCTGCGCCAGCCGCTACATGAAGGGCGGCCGGCAAATCGGCGGCCCGCGTATGAAGGCCCTGCTGAGCCGCGTCGCCGGCGTTAGCCTGTACTGGCTCGCCGGGCTGCCGACTCACGACCCTACCAACAGCTTCAAGGCGTATCGCGCTGACTTCCTGCGGAGGACTCCGATCGAAAGCGCAGCCGGATTCGCGCTCGCGCTGGAGCTCACTGCGAAGGCACATTTCGGTGGCGAGCGCGTAGAGGAAGTCCCGGCGACCTGGAGGGATCGATCGGCGGGCGAGAGCCGCTTCCGTGTCTGGGCCTGGCTGCCCCACTATTTGCGCTGGTACGGTTGGGCTCTCCGGCAGCGGTTCTTCAAGGCGAGACGGTGAAAGGGATCGAGGCGGGGCCGAGCGAGCCGCGCGGTGAATCCGCCCTCCAGTGGGCATGGTTCGTGGTCTTGACCTGGGTAGTGGCCGGGCCCAGCTTGCGCCTGCCTTATTTCCTCGACGACTTTGCTCTCCTGCACGAGGTGGCCCGGTTCCGCCTCGGAAGCGTCGGCTTTCCGGCTTATCTCTTCGGCGTCCACAACGAGCACACCATTCCGCTTCTACGCTTGGCGGTCTGGGCCAGCACCTCGATCGCGGGAACGAATCCGTTCCCCATCCGACTCGCGATGGTGGGCCTGCACGCGCTTTCGGCGTGGGCCGCCGGCAGCCTCTGTGCCCGGTTGAGCGGCCGGCGTGCCGCGGCCTGGATCGCCGGCAGCGTGTTCGCGATTGCGGTCGGGGGCACGGGCTCGGTCCTGTGGAACGTGACCATCGGAGTCTTCGTCCTCGGCGGCTGCGGTCTTGCCCTGGCGATCCGAAGCCTGGTGTGCGGGGATCCTCGAAGAATATGGCCGGCACTCTGGTGGCTCATCGGCGGGGCCGCGGGTCTGAATGGAGTCGCGGTGGCGGCTGCACCGCTTTCCCTACAGCTTTGGCAACACCCGCGGCGGTGGCGGCGAATCGGCCAGTTGCTCGTAGTCGGAGTCGTAGTCATGATCGCAGCACGCTGGAACTACTCGCGCTTCACGGCCGCCGATCCGCTGCCGCTTACCGCCACGGGAGTGGCCAACGGGCTCCTGCTGATCGCGCTGGCACCGGCGCGGATCGGATGGGGCTTCCTGCCCTTCCCGCTGCCGTCCCTGCGACTGGGCCTGATCCTGGGTATCGCCGGCTGGGCCCTGCTCGCGGCATCGCTGTTGCGCCTCGAGGTCCGCCAGCGCCGCATCGTGACGATTCTCTGGAGTGTCCCGATAGCGATATCGGGGCTGGTCGGCATGGCGCGGGCGCGAGATCCCGCGTCCACCTTCCTTCTTACCGATCGCTATTTCTACCTCTTCCTCCTGCCGCTCGCCGTGCACGGTGGCCTCATTCTCGATCGCGTCTGGCATGCACGCAGGTCGCGGCTTGCCGGAGCCATCGCCGCGGCGATCGCAGGCTTGGCCCTGGTCGGAGCCCACACCCAGTTTCAGCGCGGCGTGATGACCGGAGTGGTCGACCGGAGCCTGGTCGCGTGGGACTCGTGGCACCGGCTCACCGACCTGCTCCATGAGGCGGCGACCCGCTCGCCCACGCCTCTGGCCATTCCGCCGGGCCCGGTCGAGCTCCCTGCCTTCCCGGCCATGGAAATGTCCGACCTGCTCCTCAACTCTTCCGCCGGCCAGCGCGTCCGCTTCGTCTATCGACGCGAGCCGCTCGACGCAAACCAGTCGGCGGCCCTGAATCACCTGCTCGACGACTGGAGCGCGAGCCTGCCGGAGAAACGTTCTCCGGTCTGTGTCCGCGAGGGCCGGTTGGCGCAGAACCGTCCTCCGGACGCGATCGATTTCTCGATCGATGGGTACGGGAGTCAAGTGCTCGGAGGGTTCGGCGAGCGCGAGGTGCCGGGCTTTCGTTGGATGACCGAAGGCGGACGACTCACCCTCCCAGCAGGCCGCAAGGACCTCCTGCTTCGGGCAGCCGCGCCGGTGTCCGCACTTCGCCGCGTTCGACCGGGCTTCGCCGGCGTGCGCATTCATGTGGCCATCGATGGCGCGGCCGCGGCCGACCTCCTGGTCGACAACGACACTCCCCAGACCTTCCCCGTCCCACGCCCACCGGCGGCGAAGAGCGAAGGCATGACGACCATCGAGCTCACCGCGGATCAGATCTGGCACGCGGCGGACATCGATGCCCGCAACCTGGACCCGCGCACCCTCAGCATCGCCTTGTACTTCGTCGGCCCGACGGACCGGGAGATCTTCTCCGGGCACTGCTCTCCTGACTAGGCGGCCCGAGCTTGATCTCCAAGCCTGACTCCACCGACTCACGACGGCCGGGGGCTATCCAGCGGCTCTGGTTCGTCGGTTCAGGACTGGACTCCAACGTTCTCTTGTATCTCGTCCTCCTCCTTCTGGTTTGGGGCTTGACGGTGCCGCTCTGCGGGCTGTGGCAGGACGACACGTTGCTCTTGCGGCTCGCGCGCAGTTCCGAGGATCACGGCGTGTGGGGATGGTTCAACGGCTTCGGGTTTCCGTTGCGACGCCTCTATACCCTGCCTTTCCACCTAGCCCTCGCGACACCGCAGCCCATCTGGACCTTGCACTTGATCTTCGGCGTCGCCTGGCTCGGGCAAGCTCTCGCGGCCGGCTGGATTGCCGGCCTGCTCTTGCCCGGTCAGTGGCTCACACGGTTCCTCGCCGTGTGCCTGACGCTGACCGCGACCAGCGACTACCTGACCGACAACCTGACGGCACTCGGCTACAACATCGCGGCACTCGCCCTGCTGCTCGCGGTCGGCGGTGCCCTGCGCTACCTCGAATGCCGCCGGGTGCGCTGGGTCGTCCTCTCCTGCGCCGCTCTCGCGTTCAGCATCTGGACGCTCGACATTGCGATCCCCAGCCTGCCGTTCGCTCCGCTCCTCATGGTGTGGATGGTGTGGCGCGGCCGCTCGAAGGCCTGGCGACCGATCTTGGTCGTGATGCTTGCCTGGGGGCTCAGCCTCGCTCCCGCTGTACCGATCGAGTGGCGCTTCCTGCACGATCCAGCCGGCTACGTCGCGGGGGCAATGCGGCACGTCTCACTCGCAGAACGCATCCAGGGGACGGCCTGGCAGTGGCTCGAGAACTTCCGGCCGTGGCGTTGGGCCTTTGCCCGCCGAGTCTGGTATCCGCGCCCCGCCGCCGCGATTCCGCCGTGGGTCATGGCGCTGGGCGCCACGGTCAGCGCCGCTTGGTTCGCTCTGCGCGCCCGCCGCCTGCGCGACACCGAGGGCACTTCCGACACGGTGAGAGCGCTCTCGCTCGCCAGTTTGTTCGCCTCGATGGCGCTGGCGACGAACGCCGCCTATGCCTTCCTGACCATGTCGGAGCTGCACTATCGAACCCACATCCTGGCGCGAACCTGGGCCTCTCTGGCGATCGCGGTCGCGGTGGGCTGGGCGATACGGAGGTGGCCTCGCTTGCGGCCCGCGTTCTTGCTCGTGCCGGCTGCCTTCATCGGCCTAGGAGTGTGGGGAGGCCTGGAGCGCCAGGATCTCTGGGTTTCTACCTGGCGGATGCACCAGCGGGAGCTCTCGTCGATCGTTGCTGGGGCTCCCGCGCTCGTGCCTGGCACCGGCATCATTCTGCGCAGCCCACCGCTCCCCGGCCGCTACCTCGCCACCGAGGCTGACTACCTCGCCCAGTGCTGGATGATTCTGCTCTACGACGATCCCGGGATCCACGCCCTGCGCGCGACCGCCGAACGCGGTACCGGCTGCCGCGCCACAGCCGATGCCCTCGAGTGCTGGCATGAACACCAGGCCGTCTGCGTGGCGGCGGGCACGTGCCCCGCCGACCGGTTCCCCTATGAAAGGCTGGTCCTCATGGACTTCGACGACCGGGAGGGGACCTACCATGTCGTTCCGACTCTCGACGGCGATCAGTTCCTAGCGGGGACCGGGGTGAACGCGACTCGCTATCGACCTGAGGAACGAATCCTGCGGCAGCCCTTTTCGCCACGCCAACGCGCGCTTCTCCTCGAGTGATCCCCGACCTCTCCGTCGTCGTACTGTGCTACCGCGCGGGAGGCGAGGCGCGCTCCTGCGCCTCACGCATCCGCGCCGTCCTGCTCGAGGCGGGCATCGAGAACTATCAGCTGGTCCTAGTGGGAAACTACGCGCCGGGCTCCGACGACTCGACCCCCGACGTCGTGCGAGCGCTGGCGGCCGCCGACCCGCGCATCGTGTGCTCGGCGGTTGCGAAACAGGGGATGATGGGTTGGGACATGCGCACCGGATTCGCCCTCAGCACGGGCCGGAGCGTCGCGGTCATCGACGGAGACGGTCAAGTCCTCGTCGAGGATCTGGTGCGCGTTTACCGGGCGCTGCAGGATCAGGAACTCGATCTGGTCAAGACCTACCGCCTGACCCGCGGCGACGGGGTCAAGCGGGCGCTGTTCTCGACGGTATTCAACGGACTCTTCAGCGTCCTGTTCCCGGGGCTTGGCGTGGGTGACGTCAATGCGAAGCCGAAGATCCTCACGCGCTCCGCCTACGAGCGGATGACGCTCGGGTCGGACGACTGGTTCATCGACGCCGAGATCATGATCGAGGCGCGGCGACTGGGACTGCGCATCGGCGAAATCGAGACCCGCTTTCTGGGCCTCACCGGCCGGCGCTCCTTCGTCAACATGCGGACGGTCTTCGAGTTCCTCCGCAATCTCGCCCGCTACCGCATGCGGGAGTTTCACCGCGCCGGCAAACCGTGAGCATTCTCGTGACCGGCCCCGGGCGTTTGGGTCGCCCGCTTCTCGAGGCGCTGCACCGCCGCGGCGTCGGCGGCTCTGTCCTGCACCGCCGAGCGGCCGCGACGCTGCCGCCGGGATGGCGATTCATCTCCGCGGACGTCACTCGTCCCGAATCGCTCGCGGGCGCCTGCGCGGACTGCGAACACGTGCTCCACCTCGCCGCCGTCACGCACTCCAACCGGTCCGGGGAGTACGAGCGCGTCAATGCCGGAGGCACGATGAATCTCATCGCCGAGGCTCGCCGAGCGGGAGTGCGACGATTCACGCTGGTGAGCACCCGCGCCATTTCCCCCGCCGGCGGCGCCTACAGCCTCTCGAAGCTCCATGCCGAGGCGATGGTGAGAGCCTCCGGATTGGAATGGAACATCCTGCGGCCCGCCGAGGTGTACGGCGCCGGGGGCGAAGGCATCGCGGCGTTGATCGAGCGCTGCCGTGCTGGTCGCTGCGTACCGATCGTCGGCGATGGCAGCGCGCGCCTGGCACCGATCCATCTGGAGGACGCCGTGGAAGGAATCTGCCGCGCCCTCGCTCTGACGGCCTCCGGACGGGTGATCGAACTCGCCGGGCCCGAGGAGATGACGTATCTCAAGCTGGTCCACCGCCTGGCGAAGTACTTCGGGACTCGGCCGCGGACGCTCCACGTGCCGGCGGCCCTGCTTCATCTCACTGCGCTGGCCTTGGCCCCCTTGCCGATAAAGAAACCACCGATCTACGTCGATCAGGTGTCGCGCCTGCTGAGCCCCAAGAGCTACGATCCCGAGAGCGCGCGTTCGCATCTCGGGCTCACTTGCCGTCCTCTCGAGGCCGGCCTCGGCGCTCCCGTCGGCGCACGCGAGGGCTGAAACACCGTGGACTTCGACCAGCACAGTGCCGGCTATTCGCAGGAGGTGGACCAGGCGCTCTCGGTCGTCGGCCTCCGGCACGACTTCTTCTTGGAGGCCAAGGTGGAGCACATCGTCGAGGCGAGAATGCGCCTTGCCGGGGTCAGTGAGCCGCGCACGCTGGAGATCGGCTGCGGAGTCGGGCTCCTGCAACGCCGGCTTCGGCCGCTGTTCAAGCACCTGTTCGGAATCGACTCCTCCATCGCCAGCCTGGGCCGCGCCCCGCGGGAGGAGCGCCTGGCCGCCGCCGACGGCGTCCACCTGCCGTTCGCGGACGAGAGCTTCGACCTGGTGATCGCGGTCTGTGTGCTGCACCACGTGCCGGTCGCCCAGCGCGCTGCCTTTCTGGGCGAGATGGCGCGGGTGACTCGCCCCGGCGGGCTGATCACGATCTGCGAGCACAACCCGTGGAATCCCCTCACCCGTCTCGTGGTGGCCCGTTGCGAGTTCGACAACGACGCGGTCCTCTTGCCGGCGGCGGAAACCCGGCGCCGGCTCTGTGCGGCGGGCCTGACCGAGGTCCGGTCGCGCTTCATCCTCTTCTTTCCCTGGCAGGGAGCCCTCTGGCGGCGCCTCGAACGGCTGCTGGCCTCGCTTCCACTGGGTGGCCAATACTTCGTCGAGGGCTCCCGGCGGTGACTCAGCGAAGCAGAGGCGAAGGCCAAATGCCCTTGCGATCCAGCTTGTAGCGCAAGAGCACCCACAGCACCGAGAAGCCGTAGCGCACGCTGCGCCAAAAACCGATCTGCGAGGCCTCCTCGAAATAGCGGGTGGCGATCGGAATCTCGCGAATCGTCATCCCCGCCGCGACGCCCTGGGCGATGATCTCGGTGTCGAACACGAAATCGTCTGAGTTCGCCTCCAGCTTCACCGACTCCAGGTAGTGCCGGGTGTATGCCCGCAGGCCGGAGTGATACTCCGACAGATAGACATAGAACGTGGCGTTGGCGGCCGCGGTGAGGAAGATGTTGGCGAGGTACTTCCACTTCGGCATGCCGCCCTCGAGCGGGCGGCCGCCGAGCATGCGGCTGCCGAACACGGCGTCGCATTCGCCGGCGAGGAGCGGCGTGACCAGCGCGGGAATGTAGCGCGGATCGTACTGATGATCGGGGTGCACCATCACCACCACGTCGGCGCCGCGCGCCAGCGCCTCGCGGTAGCAGGTCTTCTGATTGCCGCCGTAGCCGCGGTTGCGCGGATGAACCAGGGTGTGGATGCCGAGCTCGCGCGCCATCTCGGCGCCGCGATCGTCGCTGGCGTCGTCGACCAGGACGACGTCGTCGATCCAGTCCATGGGCAAGTCGTCATAGACCCGCCGCAGCGTCTTCTCGGCACGATACGCCGGCATGATGACGCAAACCTTGCGCTCCCGAGGAGGCGAGGGTGGAACCAAAATGGTCATCCGGAGCGCGGCGGTTTCGTCGCCACTGCGATCAGGCCGAGCCCCGACCAGGGAACGACGGCGTCGAGCCATTTCACTACCGGCACCGCCGAATTGAACACCTTGAGCTGCAGGCGGCTGAAGTGGCGCCGCTTCAGGATCCGGCCATTCAGAAACCATCCGGGAACGGCCAACCGGTTGAAGTCGCGCATTTCTTCGACCGCCAGACCAGCGTCGGCGATCTCGCCTTCGAGCATGGCGCGCGAGTAGCGGCAGCGATGGCCGAGAACCTCGTCGAGGCTCGAGTACAGACCCTGCCCCTGCGGCACGTAGAGGATCAATCGTCCGCCGGGCGCCAGGGCGCTCGCCATGTTGGCCAACGCCGCCTTGGGATCGCGCACGTGCTCGAGGACGTTGAGGCAGACGACGGTGTCGAACTGCCCGTGCCGGTCCGCGAAGCAGGCCGCGTCCTCGAGGTCGATCCGGTCCACCTGCAGGTACGGCTTGCCCAGCGCCAGATTCTTCAGGTAGTCCAGATACTGCGGATTGATGTCGCTCGCCAGGTACCTGTCGCGCGGCAATAGCCAAGTCGTGATGTTGCCGATTCCGGCGCCAATCTCGAGCACCCGCGCGCCAACCGCGGGCAAGATGGCGTCGGCCATCCAGCGATTGAAACTTTGGGCGCGCTCGAGGCTGTGCAGGATGTGCGACCCGTACTCGTCCTCGGCGTAGATGTCGTCCAGGAACCAGTACTTCACCATCGCCGTGAGCGCCTTCAACCCGTCGCGCCAGCCGATCTTCTTGCCTTCGCGATAGGTCCGGCCGAGATAGCTGATCGGGACCTCGAACACCCGGCACTCGCGCTTGGCGATCTTGGCGGTGAGCTCGGGCTCTACCGCGAAATCGTTCGAGCGAATGGGAATCGACTTCAGAAGACGCGTGCGGAACATCTTGTAGCACGTCTCCATGTCGGTCAGGTTGAGATCGGTAAACAGGTTGCTCAGCAGGGTCAAGAAGCGGTTGCCGAGGGTATGGCGGTAGTACAGCACGCGGCGCCGATCCGACGGCAGGAAGCGCGAGCCATAGACCACGTCGGCGCCGTCCTCGAGGAATGGCTTGACCAGCCGGGCGTAGTCGCGCGGGTCGTACTCGAGATCGGCGTCCTGGAAGACCGTGAGGTCGCCCGTCGCCGCCGCGATGCCGGTGCGCAGGGCGGCGCCTTTGCCGCCGTTCACCGCATGCTCGATGTAGTTCAAGCGGGGCTCGTTCTGCGCCATCTCCCGCAGGATCTCGCGCGTCCCGTCCGTCGAACCGTCATCGACCGCGATGACCTCGATCTCGGCGATCTCCGGGATGCGCACTGCCAAGACGCGTTGCAACAGCTCGCGCACGAGGTAGCGCTCGTTGTAGACCGGGATGATGACGCTGAGGCGGAGGGGGTTCATTTGAGTCGCAGATGCAAGAGAACGGCCGAGGAAAAATAGCACGGCGCTCGCCTCCACCGGCGCAGCGAGCCCGCCGGCGCCGGCCACCGGAATAGTAGAGTTCGCAATATGGATCGAGCTCCCGCGCCGGTCGTCGTGGCCGGCATGCACCGTTCGGGCACGTCTCTGGTCGCCTCGTGGGTCCAGGCCCTCGGGATCGATGTCGGCTCTCGACTTCTCGAGGCCGACGCGGCCAACTCGCGCGGCTACTTCGAGGATCGTGACTTCGTCGAGCTCCATCAGCGCATGTTCTGGGAGGCGACGCGCCCCGACGATGGCGGACATCGCGATTGGGGATGGACCGAAAGCGAGACGCTCGACCACCGTGTGTTCGCCCGCCATCGAGCCGCGGCCGCGGAACTGGTGTCCGCTCGGCGCGCGCGCCGTGAGCCCTGGGGCTGGAAGGATCCGCGGACGTCGCTGACGCTCGATTTTTGGGACGAGCTCGTTCCCGACGCCCGCTTCGTCTTCGTCTACCGCTACCCCTGGGATGTCGGGGCCTCGATGGAACGCCTGGGGGCCGAGGTCTTCGTGGGGCGTCCGGACTACGCGTTCCACATCTGGAATGCCTACAATCGGGCGCTGCTCGCGTTCATGGACGCACGTCCCGAACGCTGCCTCCTGCTCGCAGTCCACTCGCTCACGGAGGATCCTGAAGCGACGGCTCACCTGATTCAGAGCCGGCTGGGTGCCTCCGAGCCTTCGCATTTGCGAGCCGCGGAGCGCCTCGAACCCGCTCTTCTCCACGCAATGGCTCTCGACGATCCCTACGTTCAGATGGCGCGCGAGCTCCATCCCGCATCCATGAGACTGCTCGCCGAGCTCGAGCTTCGAGCGGGCAGCGCCGGGGCGACGATGCGTCCACCGCCCGCGCGGCGCCAGGCGGCTTCGACGCCTCTACTGAGCGTCGTGATCCCGTACCACAACGACGGCGAGCTCCTGATCGAAGCGCTTGCCAGTGTCGAGCGCAGCGTCCCCGTCGCTCACGAAACGATCGTGATCGACGACGGCTCGACCGACGCCCTTTCGCTGCACGTCCTCGGTTTTCTGCGCGCACGGGGCGCCACCATCGTGAATCAGGAACAGGCTGGCCTCGGTGCCGCCAGGAACGCCGGCTTCCAACAGGCCCGAGCGGACTACGTCCTGCCGTTGGACGCGGACAATCGTCTGCTTCCCGGATTCGTCGAATCCGCGCTGGCGCTCATGGCCGGCGATCCCCGGATCATCGCGGTCTACGGTGACCGGCAGGACTTCGGGCTAAGACGAGGGCTTGTCGAAGTCCCGGAGTTCGATCTTTTCCGACTTCTGCAAGGTAATTTCATCGACGCCTGCGCCCTGGTGAGAAAGCGCGCCTGGGCAGAATGCGATGGCTACGATGCCGACATGCCCGCGTTGGGTTGGGAGGACTGGGACCTGTGGCTCGGCGCCGCCGAGCGCGGGTGGTCCCTGGTTCACCTCGCACTCCCCGCGTTCGAGTATCGAGTTCGGGCCTCGTCGATGTCGTCACGCCTCATGGAGCCGGCGGTAGGCCGTGCGTTGCAGGCCTACATCGTTCGCAAGCACGAAAAGCTCTACGCTCAATTTCTTCCGTCGCTGCTCGAAGTCGCCCAAGGCGCCAAGCGTGAGCCGCCGCGACCGTCACCGCCCGCTCCCGAACTCGAGACTCTGCGCGAGGAGCTCCGAGCACTACGGCTCTGGGCAGAAGAGCACTCCCGCGCGTCGATCTCGCAGACCACCAGGCTGAGCCAGGACAACGAGGCGCTGCAGGCCGAGCTCGCCCGCTGGGAACAGCGCACCGCGGCCATGGAGCGCACTCGAGCCTGGCGTGCCCGCGCCGCGCTCCTGCGTCTACGATCGTCGCTGAGATAGTACGATTGCCTGCACCGTGAGCGAGCTCGTCGCCTGCACCATCATCGCCAATAACTACCTCGCGTACGCGCGCACGTTCACGCGCTCGGTCCTGGCGCAGCATCCGGGAGCGCGGGTCTATGCACTGATCGTCGATCGCCGGCGCCCCGAGCTCGACTACGGTGGGGAGCCTTTCATCCCGGTGTTCGTGGAGGAGCTCGGGATCCGAGACTTCGCGCACCTCGCCTTTCGTTATTCGATCCTCGAGCTCAACACCGCGGTCAAACCATCCTTCCTGCAGTTCCTGCATCGTCGTCACGGAGCCGAGCGCGTCCTCTACTTCGATCCGGACATCCTCGTCCTCGGCGATCTTTCGACCCTGTGGGCGGAGCTCGCGGAACGCGATGTCCTGCTCACCCCGCATGTCACGGCGCCGCTCGAGGACGCCAGAACGCCCTCCGAACAGGACTTCTTGCTCTCGGGCATCTACAACCTTGGCTTCCTGGGCATCGCCTTCAACGAGCGCACCCTGCCCTTTCTCGACTGGTGGGCCGCGCGCCTGCATACCCTGTGCCTTCACGAGGTCTGGCGCGGCCTGTTCGTCGATCAGCGATGGATGGACTTCGCGCCTGCTTTCATCGAGCGGTTCGGGATCCTCCGCGACCCGGGTTACAACGCCGCGTATTGGAACCTGGCTCACCGCACCCTGGCGCAGGAGGGCGGGGCTTGGAGGGTCAACGGGCAGCCCTTGCGGTTCTTCCACTTCAGCGGCTTCAGCCTGGAGCACCCGACGCGGATCTCGAAGTTTCAGAATCGATTCACCGCCGCCGACCGCCCCGACCTCGCTCCCCTGTTCGCCGACTACGCCGCACGACTGACCGCGGCGGGTCACCAGAAGCTGAAAGATCTGCCCTACGGATTCGGGAGTTTCGACAATGGGGCGGCGATCCCGCCGGCGGCGCGACGAGCCCTGCGAGCTACCGATCTCGAGGCGGCGCGATGGAAGGATCCGTTCCGGACGAACGACAGGGACAGCTTCTTCTCCTGGCTTCGGCAGCCCGTGGCCTCGAGTTTTGGACTGCCACGGATCGCGATGGCGCTCTGGGATCAGCGCGCCGACCTGCAAGGCGCATTCCCCGCTCCGCTCGGCGGAGATGGCGAGAGGTACTGCGAGTGGCTGCGGTCTCCTTCCGGGATGGCCGAGCTCGAGCCCCGATGGCTAGAGGGTGTGCGCTCGAGCTCGGATGGCGCGGCGGCCCACCCTTCGAACGCGTCGCGCGCCGCCCCGCTCGCGGCGGATCCCGGATCGCCGTTACCGCTCCTGGCACTTCAACTGCACCGCACCCGATTCGATCTGCAGCTCGCCTTTCCGGAACCACTCTCCGCATCGTTGACTTCGTATGCCGAATGGTTCGTCACCTATGCGCGCCTCGAGTATCGCCTCAGCGCCAAGCAGGTGGCGCCCGCAATGCGAGTGTTGCCCGCCAGACGCCGCTGGCGCGCTCGATTGTGGTGGCTCCGGCAGCGATCGCGCCGGCGCCCCGAGCCCATTCCAGAACGCGCCCGCGTCGCGAGACCGCCGGCGTTCGCCGCGACTGCTGCGCCGGCGGAATCCACCGGTCCGCGGGGTGTCAACGTGCTGGGGTGGGCATCGGCTCCAACCGGCGTCGGCGAGGCGTGCCGCGGCAGCCTGGCGGCGCTCCGCGCGGCCGGTATTCCGCACTCACTGCGCGACCTGGGCACGCCGCTGGTGAGCCCGCCGGCGCCGGCAGCGGCCGGCGACCCGCCCGGCCTGCCCTACGACCTCACCCTCTACCACGTGAACGCGGACATGATGCCGCACATCGCCAGGATGTTGCCTTCCAGCCTGCAAGCCGGGAGGTATCGCATTGGGTATTGGTTCTGGGAGCTCTCGCACTTCCCGCTGCAGTTTGCCGGCGCGTTCGAGCGCCTCGACGAAGTTTGGGCCCCCACCTCGTTCTGCGTCGATTCGTTCCGCAGCATCTCCCCGATCCCCGTCCGTTGGCTACCGCCTTGCGTGCCGAGACCGGAAAACGAACCGCTCCCGCGAGCCTCGCTGGGCCTGCCCACCGACGCCTTCCTCTTCTACTCGGCCTTTGACGCGCTGAGCGTGCCGGAACGGAAGAATCCCTGGGCCGTGCTGGAAGCCTTGCGCCGGCTGATGAAGCGCGAGGGGGTGCCGCGCCTGCATCTGTTGCTCAAGGTGAACGGCACCGCGAGCGCGCCGGAGCTGCTCGATCGCCTGCGCGCAGAATGCGCCGACCTGCCGGTCACCCTGGTCTCGGAGACTCTCAGTCGAGGGCAGGTGAACGGTTTGGCGGCGACCGCCGACGCCTTCGTGTCGCTGCATCGCTCGGAGGGCCTTGGCCTCCATCTGATCGAGTCCATGTATCTGGGAAAGCCCGTCATCGCTACGAACTACGGCGGCTGCACCGATTTTCTGGACGACTCGACGGGTTGGCCGGTCGCCTATGCCCTGAAGGCCCTGGCGGAACCGCAAGGGCCTTATCCGGCCGGCGCCGTTTGGGCAGAACCGGATGTCGACTGCGCCGTAGAAGCCATGGCCGAAGTCGCCGCCGGGGGGGCTGCGATTTCGAAGCGCTGCGCCGGGGCGCTGGCCAGGGTCAGCAGCCTCTACGCGGTCGAGGCCGCGGCGCCGCGGATACGGGCCGCGCTCGAAAAGGCGTGGAGCGCGCTGGCGGCTCCGCCGGCCGCGGCAAGGGAGGATTGCAAGACCGTGGAAGACGAAGTGACCGCTAGCCTCGTAGAGGCCCATCGCCAGGAGACACTGGAGGAAGCACATCGCGTCGGCACGTACGAAGCCGAGCAGCTCGATCACGCACTGCGCGCACTCGAGATCGAAGACCGCGCTGCCGTCGCCGCGTTCCACGCCCGACGCTCAGCCGGGCTGGAGCTCGATCCGTCGATGGCGACGAACGCTGCAGCGCTGGCGCGGACTGCGCAGCTCGAAGACTTCCACACCGCTGTCCTGGCTTCACCTTGGTGGAAGCTCCTCCAGCGTCTGCGGCGGGCGCTCGGCCGCGAGTGGTAGCCGATGAGCTTGGAATCGGGCTGGCAAATCATTCGGCTGCAAGCGCGCATCGCGGCGCTCGAGGCGGCGCTTCGCCGCCGCTCGGAGGAACTGCGCCGCATCGAACAACAAGTTTCGCCGGCCGGGCTCGCCATCATCGAGCGGGTAATGAAAGAGGTGCCGATCGGCGCGGCCACGACTTCCGATGCGAATGAGTGGCGGGAAACATTCAGCATGATCCCAGCAGATGTCGAAACCCTGCTCGCCGAGCTTTGGCGGGGCGATCTGAAATCGCCCTTTCGGGGATCGCGGTGAGCGACGTCGCGATTGTGGTGCTCGCCTGGAACCAATGGCCGATGACGCTCCAGATGCTCGACTCGCTCCGCGGGACCGATCTTTCTGGTGCGCACGTCGTCCTCGTCGACAACGGATCCACGGACGAGACTCCGGCGCGACTGGCCGAGCGCGATTGGCCCTTCGTAATTAGGTCGGAACAGAACCTTGGCTTCGTGCGCGGCAACAACATTGGAATCGCGGCCGCGCCCCCGGGTTCGGACGTCGTGCTGCTCAACAACGATCTCGAGTTTCCGGATGGCAGCTGGCTGGCGAAGCTTCGCGAGGCCGCCTATTCCGCGCCGGACATTGGCGTCGTCGGCTGCCGCCTGCGCCAGGCCGATGGCACCCTGCTCCATGCCGGGACACGGATCCTGCCGGACACATGCCTGGGGCAACAGCTGGGCTCGTTGGAGAAGGATCTTGGACAGTATCCCGGCCTGCGCGAGGTTCAGGGCGTCGTGTTCGCTTGCGTATTCATCAAGCGGGCGGTACTCGACGTCATAGGTGGGCTGTCAGAACAGTTCGACACCTATCTCGAAGACACGGATTTTTGCCTGCGCGCTAGCGCGGCCGGATTCAAAACGGTGGTCTGCGGCGACTTGACCCTGATCCATCACCAGCACGGATCAACACAGGAAATACCTCAGCATCGCGAGGCGTTGCTCGAAGCCGGCCGAAAGGTTTTTCGGCGGCAGTGGCAGGAGCCGCTCGAGCAAGCCTACCGAGGCGATCTTCTCTGGCAGTCCATCATCAATCACCCTACCGGGTATTCGGCCTGTACACGAGGCTTCGTGCAAGCCCTCGAACAGGCCGGTAAGCGGATGGTGTATCGCTACGTCTATGGCGCCGGATCGGTCTTCCCGATCGAGGAGGCTGAGAGCACGGGCGACTATCTCTTGGACGTCGTTGCACACCGACCCTTGCCGACGCCGCCCCAAGAAGCGGTCGTCTTCGGGCAGGCCAACGTCTTCGCGCGGAACATCGGCAAGTACCGCATCGGCTTCACCATGCTCGAGGTCGACGGCTTTCCTGCCGAATGGGTGCACCTCGCAAATTCGATGGACGAGATTTGGGTCCCCTCCCAGTTCAACGCACGGGGATTCCTCGACGGCGGATTGAAGCGGCCCATTCACATCATGCCGTTGGGGTTCGATCCCGACCACTTCCACCCTGGGATTCGCGGCTTCCCCAATCCTGACGGTGAATTCGTGTTTCTCAGTTGCTTCGAGTGGGGTGAGCGCAAAGCGCCTGACGTGCTGCTCCAAGCGTTCAATCGGACCTTCTCCGCCAAGGAGCCGGTGCGTCTCGTGTGCAAGGTGACCAACACCTACGCCAATGTGAGCATGCGAAGAGAGATCCTGGGGCTTGGCCTAAGTGAATCGGGAGGGCGAATCTCGTACCTGTTCAATCGCAACCTGCCGCACTACCAACTCGCCGCGTTGTACCGCTCCGCGGACTGCTTCGTATCCCCCAGTCGCGGCGAAGGTTGGAACATGCCCCTGATGGAAGCCATGGCCTGCGGCCTGCCGGCGATCGCGACCGACTGGGGCGCCCATCAGGAGTTCGTCACCGCCGAGATCGCCTATCCGTTGCGGATACGCGGCACCGTCCCGGCGGTGGCCAAGTGCCCATACTACGAGGGCTTTTCCTGGGCCGACCCTGACCCGGACCACCTGTCCCATCTCCTGCGCCACGTCTACGAGAACCGCGCCGAAGCCCAGCAAAGAGGCCTCCTGGCGGCGGCCGAGATGCGGCAGCGGTGGACCTGGTCCAGCGCCGCAAAGCGCATCCTTGACAGGCTGACGGATGGGACATAGTTTGCCCTCGACACGGCCCCACGTCCTGTCTATACTCTGGACAAACAGCTAGGAGGCAATACGACTATGAAGAGCAGAATCGCATTCGCGGTGTTGGCAGCCGGTCTCTTGGCGGTGCCGTCTATGGC
>JBDTNL010000054.1:0-26212 GCA_039933785.1 Acidobacteriota bacterium | reverse complement strand
AAACCGCTGCCCCGATGGGAGGGTGCTGCTTCCACTCGAGGTGCTTCCCCTCTTTGGAGGTCAGCTCGACGCGAGAAACAAGTTTCTCCATTGAGTCGAAAGGCGACCCCAACTGAGCCAGAGCCTCCAGAGAGCGCTTCCGGTATTCCTTCGACCTAGTCATCACAGTGGTGCGGCAGACCGTACGGATTCAAGCGAGGTGTCCATACGGAGCACCTTCAAAGAAACCGTCGAAATTGGACTTGGGTGTAAGCCCTCAATCGAGCGCTCCGCCTGTCTTGGGGGGTACAGCGCATCGGGGCAGACGGGGGAACAGAATTCACAGAGGAGGCTTGCCACTGCCTTGGCCTTTAAAGCCCTTCCAATGAGATGTAGCTCGCAACAAGGCGCGCGCAACGTGCGCTTGTTGCCATCGCCTGTTTTCTACTGCCATTGGGCCGTTCTCTTCGGCACTTAAGGCATCCTCAAAACCAACAACGTCACATCATCCTCCCGCGGCGCCCCGCGCGTGAACGCATCCACGTCCCCCAAAATCCCATCCCGCAACTGCGCCGGACTCTTGCCCGCGTGTTTCGTCAGGCTCTTCTCCAGCCGCGCAAAGCCAAAGTCTTCCTCACTCCCCTCCCGCCGCGCCTCCACGATTCCATCGCTGTAGAGCACGATCGAATCACCCTTGTCGAACCGCGCCAAGCGCGACACGACGGGCATCGGCTCGCGGACACCCAGCGGATACGAGCTCGCTTCGTAAGCCTCGACTTGGCCGGTGCTCGAGACGCGGTACGGGAAGAGATGACCGGCGCTAGCGTAGAGCATCTCGCGCTTCTTGGGATCGATGACCGCGTAGCAGAGCGTCGCGAGCAGGCGCTTTCTGGCGGTTTGGTAGACCATTCGGTTGAGGGTGGCGAAGACGGCTTCCACGGCGGGGTTGAAGGTGACTTGGACGGCGAGGGCGGATTTCGCCATGGACATGACGAGGCCGCTCGCGACGCCGTGGCCGGCGACGTCGCCTACCGCGACGGCGAGGCGGCCGTCCTCCAGGGCGAGGACGTCGTAGAAGTCGCCGCCGACTTCGGTTGCGGGTAGGTACTTGTGCGCGATCTCGACGCCGCTGAGTTGCGGCGGGAGGTTGGGCAGGATGGAGCTCTGGATGTTGCGCGCGGTTTCTAGCTCGACTCTTTGGCGTTCGCGTTCGGCGATTCTTCTGACGTGCGGGGGGACGTCGTCGTAGCGGTAGGTAAATTCTTCGCCGGAGAAGATGTGGCGAACGCTCACCAGGAGCGGCAGCGAGACGCCGAGCAACGCCAGGCTACCCTGGAATTGGAGGCCGGAGTTTTGCGCCAGGAGCAGCGGCATTACGCTCATGGTGGCGGTGGTGGTGGCGGAGGCGACCAGGCTGGTGAGCAGGTCGTAGCGCACGAACAGGATCACGTAGATGGTCGCGGCGAAGGCGGAGAACGCTGCCGCCCAGATCTGCTCGACCATGCTGAACGGGCCATCCCACAGCACGATGCTGCTGACCGCGACCACCAGCGCGCCGCCGACCCACACGCCCAAGCGGCGGGCGACGAAGGGCAGTAGGAAGAGCCGGCCGAAGAGACCCCCATAAAGGCAGAACGCGACGATGAAGAGCAGCAGCGCGATGCCGGGCCAGCGGGTCTCGTGAAACCACGGGCCGTAGTTGAACCAGAACCCGGCGAAGAGGCCGCGGCTTTGGAGCAGCAGCGCGATCCCACAGGATGCCGCCGCGACCAAGAGCCCGGACGCCGTGCCGCGGAGCGCCGAGCGCGCCACGGTGGCGGTCCCCCAGCGGCCTTGGAAGAGGGCATCGAACGCGGCGAGCAGATGACCCCAGCGTTCACGGCAGAACGACTCGCCCACCGACCAACTCAAGAGAGCGACCAGGCCGAGCGGGAGGAAGAACAGGAGACAGAGCTGCAGCCCCCACACCCAGGTGGTCTGGGCTCGAGTCAGGAAGCCGAAGTTGAAGCCCTGCGTGGTCGAGCGCGCCGCCATCGCCATGAGCAGCATGCCGGAGACCGACACCAGGGCCATGATGTGCAGGCCGCGAGTCACGCCGAGCTCGCCGGCGTGGTAGCGGCGCAGGAACGGGACCGCGGCGAGCGGCAAGACGATGAACACCATCAGGATGCGCAGCAGGCCGAAGCCGGTCGCGGGTTGGAGCTCGGCTCCGATCGCGGCCTGGCGGGGGTCGTCGAGGAACGGGCTGAAGCCGATCAGCCGATCGCCGGCGAAAGCCACCTCGACGCCGTAGTGCGTATCCTCGCCGAGCACTTGGTCTTTGTAGCGATACTGAAACCGGGTGTCGGTGCGATCGCGCAACTGTTCGGTGCGCACCTCGGGTTGGCGCAGGTTCGCGAGATCGATTCTGTGCGCTACCAGGAAGTCCTCGGCCTTCTGCCGCGCGGCAGCCAGGTCACCGAGAGGCTTGCCCACGACCTCCGGCTGCACATGGGCCTCGAGCGCCAGCAGGCGCCCGCCGCGCATGGTCTGGGTCACGGTGTAGGCCCACTCGCGCGGTGTGCCTTTCGGCGGAAAGATGGTGGTCTCGTAAACCTCGAGCCGCTCGGCGAGCGGGCTCGCGGCGAGCTTGGTGGCGCCGAGCTCGGGAATCGCGAGGTCGAGGCGGCGTTCCACCAGGTCGGCGCCGTGCGGCTGGGTCACCACGTACGCGTTCTCGATTGGCGGTCCGATATCGCGCGCGTATTCGAGCGCGCGCGCCTCGGCTTCTTCGCGCGACAGCGTCCAGCCGAAATGGACGAGCGGAAACAGCCTTGGATAGGCCCAGGCGACCATGGTCGCCGCCGCGATGCCGGCGACCAACCAGGCGAGGAGCTGCGACTTGCGCACCGGCGGTCTCCTCGTCTACAGCCGCGTCAGGAGTTTCTGCACGGTCTCCGCAGCATGCAGTAACTGCGCGCGCTCGGTGTCGTCGAGCGGCAACTCCACAACTTCCTCGACCCCGCGGCGGCCGAGCTTGCAGGGCACGCCGACGAAGGTGTCGTGGATCCCGTACTCGCCTTGGAGGTACGCCGAGCAGGGCAGGATCTTGCGCTTGTTCTTGAGAATGGCGGCAACCATGTCGACCACCGCGGCCGACGGCGTGTAGTAGGCGGCACCTTGCTTGTAGTAGTTCATGATCTCGGCCGCGCCCTCGCGGGTGCGCTCGACGATCGCCTGGATGCGCTCGGGGCGCAGGAGCTGCGGCAGCGGCACGCCATTCACCGTCGCCAGACGCGGCAGCGCGAGCATGGTGTCGCCGTGGCCGCCCAACACCAGGGCGTCCACGTCTTCCACTGAAACACCGAGCTCGTGAGCGATGAAATATCGCATGCGCGAGGCGTCGAGCACGCCCGCCATGCCGAGGACGCGTTCGCGCGGGAAGCCCGAGGCGCGGCGCGCGACTTCGCACATCGCGTCGAGCGGGTTGGTGACGATCAGCAGGATGGTGTCGGGCGAACGCCGAATGAGTTGCTCGACCGCGCCGCGCACGATCTCGGCGTTCTTGACCACGAGGTCCTCACGGCTGACGCCCGGTCGGCGGACTAACCCAGCGGTGAGAATGCAGATGTCCGACCCGGCGCTCATCGCGTAGTCGCCGCCACCTTCGATGGTGGCATTGAAGCCGAGGATGGGCGCCGACTCGAGAATGTCGAGCGCCTTCCCCATCGCCACGTTAGAGAGGATGTCGAGCATCACCACGTCGGCGAGCTCACGCTCGACGATCCGCTGCGCAGCGGTAGCGCCGACGTTGCCGGACCCGACGATGGTGACTTTGTGATCCATCCGCTCCTCCGCTTGATGCTCTAGAGATTCTCGATGATCGCCGAAGCGAACTCGGAAGTCTTCAGCAGCTTGGCACCTTGCATCTGGCGTTCGAGATCGTACGTCACCCGCTTCTGCGCGATGGTCGCCTCGATGGCGCCGACGATGGCGTCAGCGGCCGCCTGCCAGCCCAGCCACTCGAGCATCATGACGCCGGAGAGGATGACCGAGCCTGGATTCACCTTGTCCTGGTTGGCGTACTTCGGCGCGGTGCCGTGGGTCGCTTCGAAGACCGCGTAGCCGTCGCCTTCGTTGCTGCCCGGAGCCATGCCGAGCCCGCCGACTTGGGCCGCCAGGGCGTCGGAGATGTAGTCGCCGTTCAAGTTGGTGGTCGCTAGGACCTGATACTCACTGGGCCGCAGCAGCACTTGCTGGAACATGGCGTCGGCGATTCGGTCCTTGACCAGGATCTTGCCGGCGGGAAGCTTGCCGCCGAGTTCGTCCCAGAGCTTCTGCTCGCTCACCGTGCGGTCGCCGAACTCTTCCGCGGCGAGCTCGTAGCCCCAATCCTTGAAGGCGCCCTCGGTGAACTTCATGATGTTGCCCTTGTGCACCAAGGTAACGTCGTTCTTGCCATGGGTCGCAGCGTATTCGAACGCCTTGCGCACCAAGCGCTTGCTGCCGAACTCGGAGATCGGCTTGATGCCGATGCCACTCTTGGCGCGGACGTTCTTGCCCATTTCGTTGGTCAGGAACGAGATCACGCGATCGGCTTCGGCGCTGCCGGCCTTCCATTCGATGCCGGCGTACACGTCCTCGGTGTTCTCGCGGAAGATCACCATGTCGACCTTGTCGGGCTCTTTGACTGGCGATGGCACACCTTTGAAATAACGGACAGGGCGCACACACGCGTAGAGATCGAGAATCTGACGCAGCGCCACGTTGAGGCTGCGGATGCCGCCGCCCACGGGCGTCGTCAAAGGGCCCTTGATGCCGCAGCGGTACTGCTGAAGGGCGTCGATGGTGGCCTGGGGGAGCCATTCTCCCGTCGAGCTGAAGGCCTTCTCGCCGGCGAGGACTTCCATCCAGGCGATGGACTTGCCCTTGGCGTGCTTGTCGACCGCGGCGTCGAGGACGCGCTGCGAGGCACGCCAGAGGTCCGGACCGATGCCGTCGCCCTCGATGAAGGGAATGATCGGGCGATCGGGGACGCTCAGTTTGCCGTCCTTATAGGTGATCTCCTGCCCGTCGGCAGGCGGCGTCTCTCTGGGGGTCGTCGCACTCACGGTGAGTCTCCTTCAGGGGTCTTGGAAGTACTGCCACTGCGGCGTTTGAAGCCGCGAAAAAAGTATCACAGGCGACGTTCTCATCGCGTGTTTTCGGTGGCGGCGGCGATGTCCTAGTCCGAGCTCCCTGCGCTGCGGGGATTAACGCTCCGGGAGCTCGGACTAGGACATCGCCTCGGGGGCGTCGTGCTATTTTTGGCGGGTGAATCCGGCTATCGATTGGGATGTGCTCGCTGACGCGGCGGTCGAGGCGCGGAAGCATGCGTATGCGCCGTATAGCGGCTTCGCGGTGGGCTCTGCGGTGCTCACCGACGCGGGTGACATCGTGAGCGGGGCGAATGTCGAGAACAGTGTGTACGGACTGGGAATCTGCGCCGAGCGGGTCGCCATCTCTGCGGCGGTCGCTCAGGGTGCGCGGCGGATCGTCGCGATCGCCGTGTGCGCGGATATCGAGCCGCCGGCTCGGCCGTGCGGTCCCTGTTTGCAGGTGATGGCGGAGTTCTCGGACGACATTCCGATTCTGCTCTGCTCTACCCAGTCGCTGCGGCATCTCTCGTCGCTGCGGGAGTTGCTGCCGCAGCCGTTCTCGCTGCCGCGGCCTTCCTAAGACAAGCCAAGCCGAGCGGCGAGCTCGGGCACGCTGTCGCAGATCGGGGCTCCGGTGGTTTCGAGCTCGGATCTTGGACGGAATCCCCAGGACACCAGGATCAGACCGGAGGCAGCGGCTTTCGCAGTGGCGGCGTCGGTCAGGCTGTCGCCGATCAACGTCAGTGTTGAAACTCGAACCGCGAGTTTTTGGGCCACTGCGGCAATCGTTTCGGGTTCCGGCTTGCGGACTGGGAGTGTGTCTCCGCCGATCACTACCTTGAAGTGCGGCAGCAGTCCGAGATGATCGAGGATTCGCCGCGACATGCTCTCGGGCTTGTTGGTCAGCACCGCGAGCGGCAGGCGGTCCGCGGCGAGCGACAACAGGTGCGGGATACCCGGATAGGCGAATGTGGAGTCGAGGCAGACTTGCTCGTAGTGCCGGAGGTAGCTCTCGAGGGCATCCTCGAACTGCGTCGGAGGAAGGTCCGGCAGGGCGCGCTCGAGGAGCACCCGCACGCCCTCCCCGACCATCCCGCGCACCACTTCGACCGCGAGCTTCTCGTGCCCGAGCTCGACTCGCACGCGATTCACCGCGGTCGCAAGATCGCGCCGGGAATCGATCAGCGTGCCGTCGAGATCGAAGGCCAGTGCGGTCGAGCCGATCACTCCTCGAGGAACACGGCTTCGACCGCGTGGGGCAAGATCTTCGCCGCGTAGCCGCGATCGAGCAGCAGTTGAACGGCACGCCGGCCGGCTTCACCGTACGAGCGTGTCCAGTCGTTCACATACATCGATACGAAGCGATCGGAGCGCTCAGGGTCGTCCTCGATTCCTCTCGCGTAACGCACGGCGTAGCCCAAGGCCTCCTGGCGATGGTCGAGGGCGTAGTTGATGCTCTCGGTGAGCAGGCGGCAAAGGCGCTGCTTGAGTGCCGGCTCGATGTCCTTGCGGATGCCGTTGCCGCCGAGGGCGAGGGGTCCGCCGGTCTCGCCCAGCCACCAGGCGCCGAGATCGACTACGGCGTGGAGGCCGTGTTCCTGGAAAGTGAGCTGGCCTTCATGGATCACGACTCCGGCGTCGACCTCGCCCGCGGCTGCGACGTCCAGGATGCGGTCGAACGGGGTAAACACCGCCTCGAACTCAGGCTGCCAAAGCCGAGTGACCAGATGCGCCGTGGTCAGTTTGCCGGGGATGGCGAAGCGGCCGCCGCGGAGGCTCTCGCGGGTGCGCTGTTCCTTCGAGACTACGACCGGTCCATACCCGTCGCCGAAGCTGGCGCCGGACGGCATGATGTCGTAGAGGTGCGCGAGATGCGCATAGGCATGGAACGAGAACGCAGTGATGTCGTACGTGCCCTTGAACGCGGCTTGGTTGAGCGACTCGATGTCGGAGAGCACGTGCTCGATTTCGAGCCCAGAAGTGTCGAGAACGCCCTGGGTGAGGGCGTAGAACATGAAGGCGTCGTCCGAGTCCGGACTGTGGGCGATGCGAACCTTCGTCGGCGACTTCGGTAGTTGGGTCGCGGTCATGGCGGGCGCAGGGTATCAGATGCTACGCTCGCGCCATGAAGCCCATCGCACCGCTTCTGCTCGCTGCCCTGCTGGCGGCCCCGTTAGCCGCGGCAACCTCGCCCCTGCCCTGGATCGAAGACGACTACGCGCGCGCCGTCGCTCAGGCCAAGGCGCTCAAGGTGCCACTTTTCCTCGAGGCCTCGGCTCCCTGGTGACATAGCTGTCGCTCGATGAAGGCCTTCGTCTTCACGGACGCGGCCCTCGCGAGCTACGCCAGGCAGGTTGTCTGGCTCGACATCGACACCGAGAAAGCTGCCAACGCGGCGGTGCTGGAAAAGTATCCAGTCTCTGCTTGGCCGTCGCTATTCATCATCGATCCCGTGCACGAAACCGTGCTCCTGCGTTGGACCGGTACGGCCAGCGTCGAACAACTCATTCAATTCGTCGACCAGGGGAAGCGCGCGCTCGCGGCCGGGCAGACCGGGCTCGCGGCGCAGCTCGCCACGGCGGACCGGCTGAACGGGGCCGGCAACTACGCGACGGCGGCGCCAGCCTATGCGGCGGTGCTCGCCGCCGCGCCCAAGGGATGGCCCGACCTGCCGCGCACCAGCGATGCCTACCTCTTCGCCCTCCAGATCACCGAGCAATCGCTCGAGTGCGTGCAGGCAGCGCATGGGCTGCTGGCCCGCCTGGAGGGCACGCCCTCGTACGCCAATGCGGCGGTCACCGGGCTCGATTGCGCTCTTTCACTCGAGAAGTCGGTGGCTTCCCGAGGCGCGCTGATCGCCCATTTCGAGACCGCCTGCCGCCAAGTCCTGGATGCGCCGGGATCGAAGCTGGCGGCCGATGACCGCTCAGGTATCTATCAGGAACTGATCGCGGCCCGCGAGGACGCCGGCGACGAGGTCGGCAAGAAGGCCCTCGAAACCGCGTGGATCGCCGGGCTCGAGAAGGCGGCGAACGAAGCGCCGACTCCGGCGGCGCGGGCGGCCTTCGATTCGCATCGCTTGGGCGCGTACCTCGAGATCGATCAGCCCCAGCGCGCGGTCGACATGCTGTTGGTTTCCGAGCGCGACTTCCCCAACGACTACAACCCGCCGGCCCGGCTCGCCATGGCATACCGGGCGTTGAAGGATTTGAACAAGGCGCTAGCGGCTTCGGATCGCGCGCTCAGCAAGGCCTACGGTCCGCGGCGGATCAGCATCCTGCGCACACGGGCGGAGATCTTCAAGGACAAGGGCGAGCCCGCGGAGGTCCGCAAGACCCTCGAGCAGGCGCTGTCCGAAGCCAAGGCAATGCCGGCCGGACAGCGTTCGGAGAGCACGATCGCCGGGCTCGAGAAGAGGCTCGCGGCGCTCTCCCAGCCGGCCTCGAAATAGGCACGCCTACGAATACTGAATGAACCCCGGCGACAGCACGTGGTCGGGATCGAACTTCTTCTTCGCCGCGCACACCATCGGCCACTTGTCGCCGAAGTGCGCTGCCCACTTCTCCACCGTGTCGAAGGTGATGTAGCCCGACAGGTAGCGCTTGCCGCCATACGCGATCGAGAGCTCCGAGGCCATGTCGAGCTGTGCCAAAGCCTGATCGAGAAATTTGTGCGGCACCGCGGGCAAGATGCCCCAGCCCATCACGCACTCGCCCTCCGGATGCATGAAGAGCGGCGCCTCCGAGGCGCCGGTGTGCGCCGGCCAGACCAGCACGTGACCGCCGGCCCCGAGCGCCTGCGGCGGCAGGCTGTCCTGGACGAACTCGATGAACTCCTTGGCCTTGTCCCACGGCAGAATGACTTCCATCCACGGGTGCGCCATCTCCCAATTGCCGATTCGGTGCCAAAGCTCGAACACCGGGATGAGCCGGTTGCAAAAATCGAGCTGGGTGTATTCCTCGGTGCGCAGATGCTTGTAGTACTTCAAGTCCTTGAGCAATTCCGCGTCGTTCGGGTTCTCGCCCTCGTCGTATTCGACGGTGAGAAACATGGGATAGAGCCAGTACGCGTACATCTGCTGACCAGTCGCGAGATTCATGCCGTCGCCGACCCGCTTGGTGAAAATCGGGCACGGTGCGCTGCGCGATTCGAGCGTGTGAAAGCGCAGATCCCCGGGCTTCATGATGAGCTCGGAGTCCTTCATGAAGGTGTCGAGGTCGTCGTACAGCAGGTGCCACATGCGGACCTTTTGCTTGCACTGCCGCAGCTTGGTCTTGACCCTCGTGATGACGCCGAACTGACCGAAGCCGCAGCGCGCGACATCGAAGAGATCGCGGTTCTGCGCCTTCGAGCAGACCACGATCTCACCAGTGCCGGTGACCACCTCGAGCTCGATCGCGTTGTCCGCCTGGCAGCCATAGCGATAGCTCGCGACCCCCAGCCCAGCGACCGAGGTCGTGCCAGCGATCGACACGCCGAGGTTGTTGGTGAGTACCGGCGGCACGAGGCCCACGGGCACCGACTTCGCGACCAGGTCGCGCCAGATCACACCACCGTCGACCCAGGCCCAACCCTCCGCGGCATTGATCTCATGGATGGTCTGCATGGACGACGTGTCGAGCAGGACCCGGCCGTCGCTGCAGGCCTGGCCGCTCTGCGTGTGGCCCTGACCGCGGACGTGGATCGACAGCCCGTGCTCACGGCAGTACCGCACGACCTGCGCGACCTCCTCGGCCGAGCTACAGCGGGCGATGGCGCCGGGCACCCGGTCGACCATGCGGCCGAAGTCGGTGCGGAACTCCACCAGCATGGCGGGATCGAGATGGATGAGCGAGCCGAGACTGTCCTTCAATCCGCGCAGGGCGGCACTGACGTCAGGGGGAGAGGAAATGGCCATTGCCGGATCTCCATCGGAGGCATCGAGGCGGCGCGAACGCGTCGCCTCGGCGATTCTCTCCGATCAGGACTGCAGCGGCAAGGACTCTAGATTGAGTCAGTCGGCGCGCCCTCGGCCGCGAGCGCGGCTTCGAGGGTGTCGTAGGTGGTGAAGAGCTCGTCGAGCCGCGCCACGTGAAGCAGGCGGCGAATACGATCCGACGGATTGATCAGGATGAGCTTGCGCTCGAGGTCGCGAAACCGTCCGAGGTACCCGACCAATTCGCCGATGCCGGTTGAATCCATGTAGTTGATGCGCGAGAAATCGACCAGCACATGGCCGCTCTCGTCCGCCAGGGCGCGGTCCAGCGTCTGGGCGAAGAACTCCGCGCTCTCCCCCAGCTTGATGACCCCCTCCAGCCGAAGCAGAGTGAAGTCCTCGATGCGCCGCTTCTCGACGATCATGAATTTTTGTTCAGCGAGAAGTCAGGATAGCAACGGCTCCCAGGAGCGTCAACGCGCGAGATCCGCCGGCAGGGATTGCGGGACACCGCCCTCGATCCGGATCACGCGCTGCGGCGAGGGAATTTCGATGCCGGCGGCGTCGAGCGCCTTCTTGGCCCGCTCGAGGACCAGAAATCGCACCCCCGTTTGGTCGAGTCCCGTGCTCAACCAGAAACGCAGCTCGAGGTTGACTCCCGAATCGCCCAGGGCCACTACGACGACTTGCGGAGGGGGCTTCTCCGCGATCAAGGCGTCGCCGGCGACGGTCGAGAGCAACACGGCACGAACTCGATCCAAATCCGCCGAGTAGCCGACCGAGATCGCCAGGTCGAGGCGCAGCCGCGGCGTCATGCTGTGGTTCACGATCAAGTGATTGATGATTTCCTTGTTGGGCAGGAACGCATCGCGCACCTCCGCCGTCCGCAGGCGCGTCGAGCGCAGGCCGATGTCGAGCACCTCACCCATCGTGCCGGCGAGGGTCACGCTATCGCCGATGCGGAAGGGCTTTTCGAGGAGCAATGTGAAGCCCGCGATGAGGTTGGCGATCGTGTCCTGCGCCGCGAAGCCCACCGCGAGGCCGGCGATGCCGACTCCGGCGAGCAACGAGGTGACCTGGACGCCGAGCTGCTGCATCGCGGTCAGCACGCCGACGCCGAGCAGCAGGTAGCGCGTCAACTTCACGACGATCGAGGTCGCCGCGGGCTCGGCGTTCGTGCGGGCGAGCACTCCGCGCAGGATACGCACCGCGGCGCGCTGCAACAGGTAAAAGAACGTGAGGACGACGAGGGCGGCGACGAGCTCGCCGAGCAGGATCGGCGCGCGGTCCTGGATCTTCGCCCGCAGCGCCCGCGCTAGCTCGCCCGGGGGCATCCACTCGAACTCGGCCGTGGTTGCGGGGGCGTTTTCGGTCACCACACCCGGCTGCATGGAGTGCGCCATGCGTTGGAGCTGCCGCACCAGGGGCTGGGCCATCCCGGCGCTCGCCAGCCAAGCGGCGGCAAGCAGCGCCATGCTGAATCCCAGCACGACTCGCCGCACGCTGTTCGCGGCGGATTCGAGATCTCTCTTCACCCGGCGATTTTAGACCAGCAGGGAGCACTCGAGCGGTTAACTGGCGCCCCGCACGTGACGGGGCGCCCGAGGTATTCAGGGCCGAATCGTTCCCGGCTCCGTCTGTTCCAGGCGCTCCCAGGCATCCCTGGTCGCGTGCTGCGCGGCCTCCCACTCGAGGGTCGAGGAGCCCCGGGCCGCGTGCCAGCCATGGCGGAGCTCCGGCTCCACGTCGTTGAAGTGCTGCCTGGCGGGGTGCCGCGAGCGGGCTTCCCAGCCGTAGCGGTAGGCGTCTCGGTACTGCTCGTACGTACCGCCCTGGGCGTACGGGCGACGCTGATAGTTCTCTCGCCAGTACGCATCTTCGAGCGTGGGGTTGACCATCTCGGCCACACCATGGCCCGCGAGGCCGCCCGCTACCGCTCCGATCACTCCGCCGATGGCCGCGCCGAGCGGACCGCCAACAGCACCGATCGCAGCGCCAGTGGCGGCTCCGCCCGCGGAGCCGAGGCCTGTACCTACCGGATGCGCTCCGGGCTCGCCCGTGATGGGATCAGGATTGGTCGCGTCCTCGACCGCAATGTTCTTGGTCATAGATTCTCCGGTTGGGTCGCGCCGCAGAGAGCCACGGGGTGTGGCGCTCGCGTTGCGACTTAAGACGGTCCACGCAGGGTGCAAGGACCGCGCCACAGGTTGTCGCGCGAGTAACCCTGAAGGCCGGCAGGCCAGACGGTCGCTCGAGGCCGTCGGACGGCCCATGCACTCGCTCCCGTCTTCGGCAATTGAACAAAGTCGCGCCCGCCGCATGCGAGTTTTGGCGGTGAGGACAGCGATGGCGGTATCCTGGGTCCTTCAGGCTCGTTCTTCCAGGAGACCCTCCCGCATGCGCATCGTTCACTTCCGGTCACCGCTAACACTGGCTGCGCTGAGCGCCGCTCTCGTCACCTTGGCCGCGGCGGGTCCAGCCTCCGGCACGGGCTTCATGATCTTCCAGCACGGCGGTCGCGCCACCGGTCAAGCCGGCGCCGTCATGGCCCGCGGCGCGGACCCCTCCGCGGTGAGCTACAACCCTGCCGCCCTGGTGCACCTCGACGGCCTGCAACTCCAGGCGGGCTTCGACTTCACGACCCCCTATCCCTCGTACACGAACGCCGCCGGGAGCTTCGACACCGGCCATGAGATCAACTTCCCCCCCAGCGCCTACCTGACTTGGAAGGCCGCTACAGACTCGCGCTTCGCCTTCGGGTTGGGCATCGACGAGCCGATGTTCGACAACGTGAATTGGGTGCCGCGGCTTTTCCCCGGCCGCTTTCTGACCCGACGCGAGGAGGTCCAGATCTCCGACCTGCATCTGGTGTCGGCCTACCGGCTCGACGACCACTGGAGCGTGGGAGCCGGCGTGCGCTACGCCTATGGCCGGATCAAGGAGGGCCGCAACGTCCGCGTGGCGGGACAGGCCACGGGCACCAGCCAGGAAGTGGTGATGGACTACGACGCGAGCACCCGCGGCTTGGGTTTCGACGGCAGCGTGCAGTACAAGAGCGACGTCTGGGGCTTCGGCGGCATGGTGCGGAGCGCCGAGACCGTGAAGGGTAACAGCTCACTCACCAGCGAGCTGCGGCCCGACGTGCTCCCCGCTCTCCCCGGTCAATCGACCGGTGTGGGCTCAGCGCTCGACACCCACCCCTACGAGTTGCGTTTCGAAACCCCGCCTCAGGCGACCGCCGGAGTCTGGATCGCGCCCTACCCCGAGCTGCGCGTCGAGCTCGACGCCGCGCTCAACGCCTGGAGCCGGACGGACAATCGCTACGCGTACTTTCCGAATGGTATCGGGGCAGCGGCGATTTCGTTCAAGGATCGCAAATGGCGCGACACCTTGAGCCTGCGCCTCGGCGTCGAGGGCGACTTGACCGACACGATCTCGGTCTTCGGTGGACTGGCTTTCGAACCCACGCCGGTGCCACTGTCGACGATCGAGCCCGGCTTCTCGCGCGGCGACGCCATGGTCTACGCGCTCGGCGCGAGCTACAACTTTCCCCAGATCAGCTTCGACATCGGCTGGTCGCTCCACCAGATGCAAAGCCGGGACGTCGTCGGCCAGGATCTCCGCGATCTCGCGGCAACTGGGCGCTACAGCACCCGCGATCAGGCGTACGCGGCCAGCGTGCGCTGGCGCTTCGGCAAGAACTGATCTCGGTCAGTTCTCGTTGAAGTGCTTGTGCAGGAAGCGGTGGACGACCGGCGCGGCTATTACGCCGGCGATGGTGATCACCGCCAGGCCGCAGTAGAGCGCATAGACGCCCTCGAAGATCTTCCCGGCGTCGTTGCGCTGATGGTCGAGCGGGCCCATGCCGCCCATCAGCATGGCGGCATTCAAGAACGCATCGACCCAGCCGAGCCCTTCGAGGGCGTGATAGCCGAGCATGCCCGCGGCTAGAGAGCCCACGAGCGCCAGCATGCCCGTGGTCGTACTGGCGGCCAGCCGGCGCAGGAAAATACCGCGCGAGGCCAGCGGCTCCTTCATGCGCTCGAACATGATCGTCATCCTTCCGAATAAGGCTCGCGAAGCCGCACCGGTTTCGCGAGCTTGCGCAGCTTCAGGTTGAGCATCTCGACGAAGACCGAGAACGCCATCGCGAAATAGATGTAGCCCTTCGGAATGTGCTGACCGAGACCATCGGCGATGAGAGTGACGCCGATGAGCAACAGGAACGACAGCGCCAACATCTTGACCGTGGGGTGCCGGTCGACGAAGTTGCCCACCGGACCGGCGAAGAACATCATCACCAGCACGGCCATCACCACGGCCGCGATCATGATCTGAACTTCCTGCGCCATGCCCACCGCGGTGATCACGGAATCGAAGGAGAACACCAAGTCGAGGACCAGGATCTGCATCAGGATGGCGCCGAACGAAGCCCGGCCCGGCGGGTCGCTGGCGCCGTCCTCACCCTCGAGACGCTCGTGGATCTCGAAGGTGCTCTTGCCGATCAGGAACAGGCCGCCGAGCACCAGGATGATCGTGCGCACCGTCACCGCCACGCCCAGCACCTCGAACAGCGGCGTCGTCAGGCGCGACAGCCAGGCGAGCGAGAGCAGGAGCGCGATGCGGAGCAGCATCGCGAGGCCGAGCCCCAGGCGCCGGGCCCGCTGCTGTTGCCCGGCCGGCAGCTTGCCGACCAGGATGGCGAGAAAGATGATGTTGTCGATTCCCAACACCACCTCGAGCACGAAGAGGGTGGCGAGCGAGATCCAGGCCTGCGGGTCGGTCATCCATGACATGGCGGAATTCTAGGTTGAATGCCAACGCAAGTGGATCACGGCGGCGGCGATCCCGTGACCGGCTAGGTATTCCAGCCATCCGCGCTGCTCGGGGCGTAACGTATCGCCGGGCGCCTTGATCTCCGCCAACATCCACGAGCCCCGTTCGGGGTGGACGAGGAACAGATCGGGCAGGCCGTGTCCGTAGCGCGGCAGATCGCGGCTGAGGCGGTCGCTGATCGCGGCCAGCTCCGATCCGCGGATCGCTCGCGTCGCCAGCTCCAGGTGCGGCAGCAAGTCTCCGTTCCACGGCACCAGGTGATTGGCGATACCCCGCTTGCCATCCCAGACCCTCAGGAGATGGCTGATCGTGCCCATGCCGCGGAGGTCTTCGAGCCGGCGGTCGACGAGCTCGCTCCGGGCGGCGCGAAAGCCGGCGTGCAAATCGAGTGGACCGTATTGAAACGGATGCGCGAAGGCTCCCGGCACCGGCGCGAACACGACGTCCCAGAAGGCCAGGCCAAAGAGTGCGCGCCACAGCCAGTTCTCGGCGAAGAAACCGCGATACCCCTCTCCGGCCAGGGCCTCGAGCGCTGCGTCTTCGACGCTCCCCGCCGACCGCCGCGCTTTGAGCTCCCGGTGCGGGAGGATGGCCGGTCGGCGACGCGGACAAAGGACCCCGGCGCGCCGCGCGTCGAGACGGCGACCGAAATCCTCGCCGAACACTCGTTCGCTCTCGTCGCGCGGCGAGAGAGCGATTTCCCGACCGAGAGCCGCGGCGCGATCCAGGGCCCCGCGGCCTGCCAGTATTCGGACTCGCCGCTCGCGGGCCGGCGGCGCTTCGACGGCGGAGTACAAGGCGAGGGAGCGATCCGACTCCCCACCGCGCTCCAGGGCGCGTGCAGCGGCAAGCACCAGGCGGTCCGCCCGACGGCGCAGACTACCCTGCCACTCCTCGCCGGCCACTTCCTCGGCGATGAGCGCAGCGCGTTCGAGCATCTCGGGGGACTTCGCGGCCAGGCAACTCTCGATCACTGCTCTACGCTCGCTAAGCTCGAGGTGACGGTCCACGGCCTCGCGGTTGGAGAACGTACGCGATTCCGCAAGCAGCGGGTAGGCCTCGAAGCGGAGAACACCCAGATCGCGCAGAATGAACTCCGTGCCGTCCTGCCGTAGGTTGCCGAAGAACAACAATCGAAAGACCCGTAGCGAGTCCACGCGGCGCAACGCCAGATACCGCGATTCGCCCTCTCCAAGAGCCTCTTCGGCGAAGCCACTCTCCCTCAACGCCTCGACCGCCGCGGAGATCTCGATCTCGCAATAGCGCAAGCGATCGACCTCGAACCCAGGGCCCTTGCGGGTCAGCAACCGAACCCAGAGACGCCGGGAGCCCAGTGGGAGGGCGCGAAAATCCTTCAGGAACTCGAGCTCACCGGGGGCAAGGAGGTCGCCGTAGCGCGCCTCGACGCTAGCGAGTAGAACCTCGAAGTTGTCGAGGTAGTAGCCCGTGCGCAAGCGCCGGCCGGGCTCTGGTTCGCGGAACGCAGACACCAAACGAGATCCTAGACCGTCGAGAGCGTCTCCGCCCGAGAGGCGGCACTGTTACAGTCGGTGCGATCCATGACCCGATCGACGGAGACTCCGCGGCCGTGAGCGACGACCCTCGCAATCCGCGATCGGCGGTCGAGGTGCCGACCGAGGCGTTCCGAATTCATCCCATCGGTGGTGCCGAGGAGGCGACGACCGAATCGGTCGAGGCCACCGCGGGCGTTCGCCCGCCGACCCCGCTGCCGGAGCAGATCGGCCCTTACCGCGTGCTCGAGTTGCTCGGCGAGGGCGGCATGGGCACGGTCTACCTGGCGGAGCGCACGGCGCCGATCAAACGCCGCGTAGCGCTCAAGCTGATCCGCGCCAGCCATCTGGATCCGCAGCGCCAGCGCCGGTTCGGCGCGGAACGCCAGGCGATGGCGCGGTTGAATCACCCCAATGTAGCGCAGGTGTACGACGCGGGCTGGAGCACCGACGGACAACCCTGGATCGCGCTCGAGTACGTCCCCGGGCTGCCGATCACCGAGCATTGCGACCGTCTCCGGCTACCGATCGAACTGCGTCTCGAGCTCTTCCTCGAGGTCTGTGAGGGCGTCGAGCACGCGCACCAGAAGGCGATCCTGCATCGCGACCTCAAACCAAGCAACGTGCTGATCGCCGACATCGAGGGCCATCCGACCCCGAAGATCATCGACTTCGGCATCGCCAAGGCCCTCGACGAGCCCTTGTCGAATGAGAGCCTCACCCAGTCCTCGCTCCTGCTCGGAACTCCCTCGTATCTCAGTCCGGAGTCCATTCCGGCCACCCGCGGCGAGGTCGATCTGGACACCCGTTCCGACGTCTACGCGCTCGGGGTCGTGCTCTTCCAGCTTCTGGTCGGCGAGCAGCCGTTCGGTAACGAAGGGGGGCAGGAGGCGCTCGAACGCATCATGGCCGGCAATACTCCGCGGCCGAGCTCGTACCTGGCGACGCTCCCGGAACCGCGACGCGTCGAGATCGCGGCCTTGCGCTCGACCGACTCGCGCACGCAATGGCGCCGCCTGCGCCAGGATCTCGATTGGATCGTCCTCAAGGCGATGGCCCGCGAGCGCGGCGATCGCTACCCGTCGGCTTCAGCCTTCGCCGGCGACGTGCGGCGCTATCTCGCGCACGAACCCGTTCTGGCCGCGGCGCCCAGCCCCGGCTATCGGACGCGCAAGTTCGTCCGCCGTCACCGTGGCGGAGTGATCGCAGTGGGTCTCACCTTGCTGACGCTGATCGGCGGATTGCTGGCGCGGACGTTCGAAGCGCGGCGCGCCAACCGCGAGGCAACGCGCGCCAACCAGGAGGCCGCGGCGGCGAGCGAAGTGGCCGACTTCATGGTCAGTCTCTTCCAGTTCTCCGACCCCGGCCGGGGCGCCAGCCCCGACGCCACCGCGCGCCAGATCCTCAATCGCGGCGCGGCGCGACTCGAGGGCGAGCTCACCGGGCAACCTCGCGTGCGCGCGAAGCTCCTCGACACGGTGGGCGATGTGTATCGCACGCTCAGTCTCTATCCCCAGTCGGAGCCCCTGCTCCGCCGCGCCCTGGCGCTGCGCGAGCGCGAGCTCGGCAGCGCCAGCCCGGAAGTCGCGGACAGCCTGCTGAGCCTCGGCCATCTGTTGCACGACGAAGGCCGTGACGCCGAGGCTGAGCCAGTACTCGAGCGCGGGCTGGCGATCGAACGCCGCGCTCCGCGGCCGCGCACGCTGGCGCCGCTGCTGGTGGCGCTCGCCGGCGTCGAGTCCAACCTCGGACACACGGCACGCGTCGAACCGCTCTATGACGAGGCGTTGCCGCTCCTCGAACAGACCACCGGCCACGATTCCGAGCGCGTCTCGGCTCTGCTCAACAATCTGGGGAACTTCTATTACGACCAAAAGAGGTGGGCCGATTCGGAGCGCCTGCACCGGCGCGCGGTGGCGATCAAGGAGCGCACGCTGCCGCCGGACCATCTCTATCTGGCGCAGAGCTACAACAATTTGAGCAACACCTTGATCGCGGAGGGCCAGTTCGACGAGGCGTTGCAGCTGCAGCAGAAGGCGCTCGCGATAAAGCGCCGGGCGCTGCCGCCGGACCATCTCGAGATCGGAGTTAGTCTGCACAACCTGGGCGATCTCGCGGCAGCCCGTCACGACGCGACCGGAGCCGCGGCGGCGTATACGCAAGCGCTGGAGTTCTGGGATCGCACCGGCAAGTCCGAACACATGTTCGCCGGTTACACCAGCCAGGGCCTCGCCGAATCCGAGCGCGATCTCGGGCACACCCGCGAAGCCGAAACGGCATATCGGCGGGCGTGGGCGATCGCGCTCCTCCGGCCGGCTAGCCACCGCGCCCTGCTCACGAGCGTGGGTGACTCCTTCGCCGCTTTCCTCCGGGCTTCCGGCCGCGGCGAAGAGGCCGACGCTCTCGCGGCGCAGATGAAGTCCCTGCTTTCGACGCCGGCCCCTGCGGCGCCGCCTACGGCAGGCTGATTCGCACTTCGCCGTGATCGCCGGAGACCTGAAGGTTGAAACCGCGGTCGCCATGGCCGAGCAGATCCGCTACGGAGATCGAGCGGCCCATCATGCACTGCGCGATCGCCCACGGCGCCTCGACATGCGCTTTCCCGTGATGGTTCCAACGCCGCCCCTGGCCGATCCGCAGCTCGAAACGCCCGTGATCGCGCGCGCCGGTGAATTCGCGGCCGTCGTCCCAGAGCGTGTAGCGCGAACCTTCGCCGTGCCGGTCCAGGAATTCGAGGACGGCGACGACGCGATCGTCCCGGTCGCCGTTGCAGCGCACGTGCGCTGGAACGATGGCGCGAACGAGATCGCCCACCCAGCCGCCGAGGGTGAGCGACACATTGTCGTCGTGGTCGCCATGAATCTCGACATGGAGCGCGTCGCCGTTGCGATGACTGCTGGCGGCCGCCGGTGCGACGGCAAGCGCCAGCGACAGGCTCGCCGCGGTACCGAGATGGAACAGAAAAGTGCCTAGTCTCATGACCTGCCTCCTCTAAGAGCCTTGCCCTGAGGAGCTCTACGAGGACTTCGAGCTTCTAGTTTCAGAACAGCAACCGGGACGCCAGCGCCTCGACCAGGGCCTCGGCCGCCCCGGGGCGGGCCGCGAAGAAGAGGCTCGGCTCCACGAGCTCGAGCTCCATTAGACGCGGTACTCCGTCCCCGTCCCGAATCAGGTCGATCCGGGCGTACAAGGGCGGGTGGCCGATGCGCTTGAGGATGTTCTCGGCGGCAGATCCTTCGTCGGCCTCGACGGGCACGGGCACGCCCTCGGGTCCGGCATGCCTGCCGCCGAGGAACTTCGACCGCTTGCGCACGGCGTGCGAGACCTCGCCGTCGATCGCCACCAGACAACGCTCTCCCGGCTCGACGACCGCCGGCATGTACACCTGCACCAGCATGTCGCGCTCGGCAAGGTGCTGGTCGAGATGGCGCTGTCCAGCCTCCGGAGACAGCCGCTCGGCGCGCTCGGTGGCGAAGGAATCGGCCGAGACCGCGGGCTTGATCACCGCGGCGTCCCAACCCTCATGCTCCAGGATCGCGGGCAGATCCGCGGCCGAGCCGCGCTCGAGGAAGACGGTGGGCACGATGGCGATCCCGGCGTGCTCGAGCTCGCGCAGATAGAACTTGTGGCTGTTCCATTCGATCAGATCGGGAGGGTTGAACAACCGCGTCTCGGCCGCGGCGCGGCGAGCCCAGAGCAGGAACTCATCCCGCCGGTGATGGTAATCCCAAGTCGATCGCAACAAGGCCGCATCGAAGCCGCTCCAGTCGACTCGCGGATCGTCCCAACCCACCCGCACCGACTCGAAGCCCCGCGCCTCCAACGCCCGCGCCAGCGGGACCTCGTCGAAGTCGTCCTGATCGAGAACCGTCATCGAAACCAAGGCGATACGCATCTTGAAAAGCCTACCTCACCGCACCCGAGCGCTTGGGCTCCCGCTCGAGCGCTGCCGCGAACCGGCGCACGATATCGCCCGCGGGCTCGACGGCATGGATCGCACCGACGCTCTTTCCGGCCTGCCAGTAGTCTTTGTTGCCGCTGTCGTCGAGGGACGCACGCTTCAATTGCCAGAGCGAGCGCAGGGCGTAGAAGGAACGCATCCAGTGCTTTCGCTTGCGGCCACGCAACATCCAGCGAGCGAACGGACCCGCATGCAGGCCCATGCGCCGGATGTAGGGTGTGTTGATCACCGCCACCGGCACACCGGTGATGCGCTCCGAGAGCACGATGTCACTCTCCTCGGCCTCAACGATGGCTGACTTGTAGACCTCCGCGGCGCGGCACTCCGTGGTGGCGATGAACCGCGTACCCATCTGCACTCCGGCATAGCCAAGGCCAATCGCGTCGACGAAGGCCTCTTCGTCCCCGATGCCACCGGCACAGACCAGAGGCACCCCGTAGCCGCCGAGCTCCGCCATCAGCTCTTCGGCGCTCTTGCCTCCAGCGTGACCGCCGGCTCGCCGGTTGACCGCGATCAACCCATCGACTCCGGCATCGAGTCCCTTCTCGGCCCACTTGCGTTCCGTAACGTCGTGGTACACGACCCCGCCCACCGCATGCGCCTGCTCCACCACCCACCGCGGATTGCCCAACGAGGTGACGAAGAACCGAATGCCCTCTTCGAGCGCGATCTCGATCCAACGCTCCATGGTCGCTCGGTACTTGCTCGACGACTGCTCGATGAGCGCGTTCATGCCAAGCGGCTTCGAGGTCAGCCGCTTCATCAGGCGCAGACCCTGGCGAAAGTCGTGCCCATACACGTACGTCAACGAGATCGGCTGCAGGACACCGATACCGCCGGCCTCGGAAACCGCCGCCACCAGCTCCGGGTTGCTGCACGGATACATCGCGCCACAGATGAGCGGCGTCGCGATGCCGAGCTGGCGCGTCAGCGCGGTCTCGTTCGCACTCAAGCGAGGCCCTTCACTTCGGGCCCAGTCGCCAGTCGGCGCTCACCCGGGCCACGATCTCGCCGCTGCCGTCGCGGATCTCGGCGGTCGGCCGGTAGTCCGCGGTAGCGGTCAGCGCCTGCGGCGGCGAACAGCGGCATTCGGCGATCAGCGTCCCGCGCGCCTTCTTCAGATACTCAGCGGAGAGCCGAGTGACGATGCCGCGCACGGTCGGCGGTAACCCGGTGAGCATGGCAAGCCCGCTGGTGAACTCACCCAGATTGACCAGCGCCACGGCATGCACGCAGTCCAGATGGTTGCGTACGCGGCGGCGATCGCGAAGTCGCGCCCGCGCGTAGCCGGGCTCGAGGTGCTCGACGAGGGCGCCAATGGTCGCGGTGTAGGGCACCGAGAACCCGGCCACGCGACTGAACAACCAACGTCCACCGGGCAACGGGCTCCAACGCGCCCACGATGCCTGCAACTTGGCACCGGGTGAAGGATTCGATTTCGCCATGCCGAGAATCATGCCGCAGCGCGGCACTCGGCGTCCACTCCAACTGTTACTCTCGCTCCATGGGTATCGCCGGACAAGTCGCCGCCAAAGCCGCGTCGCGCATCAAGTTCCCCAAGCTCCTCGCGCTGTTCGCGGCGCTGTGGTTGCTCGACATGTTCATTCCCGATCCGATTCCGTTCTTCGACGAGATCATGCTCGCTCTCGCCACCGCGATCTTCGGTCTTTGGCGGGAGCGCGTGCCGACCGAACAGCAACATCTCCAGGTAAAAGACGTCACTCCTAGCGCTCACCGCTGAGGGTTGAGGCTGCTCTCGGGTTCGGTCTCGGAGCGAAGACGAAGGGGCCCCACGCCTCAACCCTCAGCCGCGCGAGCCGTCTAGTTCGGCCCAGCGTTCGTAGAGCTTCTCCACGGCCACCTTGGCAGCCGCAAGCGCCGCGAACCGCTCCTGAAGCACCCGCGCATCGCGCGCCACGGCGGGATCCTCAGCGGCCGCCTGAGCCGCAGCGAGCGCTTGCTCGGCGCGGAGAATGCGCTCCTCCATCTGCTCCCACTCGCGCTGCTGCTTGTAGCTCATCTTCTTGCCGCTTGACCGAGCTACCGGTCCAGCCGGGCTGCTGCGAGTCTCGGCGCCGCGGCTGTTGGCAGGGCTCTCACGCCGAGCCGCCTCCCACTGGGCGGTGTCCGCGAACAAGCGCGAGCGGCCCCCTGGTCGATCGCCCAGAGCGAGGATCACGGTCGAGACGCGATCCAGAAGGTAGCGGTCGTGGGTCACCAGAACGAGACCACCGGGAAACTCGAGCAGGCTCTCCTCCAAGACTTCAAGCGTGGGAATGTCGAGATCGTTCGTGGGCTCGTCGAGGATTAACAGATCGGCAGGCTTCAGCATGAGCCGGGCGATCAGAATGCGCGCTTGCTCCCCTCCCGAGAGCTTCGAGACCTGCGTATCGAGCTGCTCGGCGCGAAAGAGAAAACGCTTCGCCCAAGCCGCCACGTGCACCGCGCGGTCCTGGTAAACCACCGAGTCGCCCTCGGGAGCAAGGGCGCGCCGCAGGGTGAGCGAACGGTCGAGCGTCTCGCGACTCTGCTCGAAGAGAACCGTCTTCAAGAACGGCGCGCGCTCGATTTCGCCCGCGCTCGGCTCGAGTGTGCCGGCGAGGAGCGAGAGCAGCGTCGTCTTGCCGCTGCCGTTCGGCCCCAGCACTCCTATACGGCTGCCGGGTGAGATCAAGAGCTCGAGCTCATCGAGGATCACCCGCTCGCCATACGACTTCGTCAGCCTATGCGCCGCCAAGAGCCGCTTCGTCTTGCGCCCCGACGATTCGAAATCGATGCCCGCCTTGGCGCTGGCCTTGCGGCTGCTCACCTCGGCCAGCTCGTCGACTAGCCGCCCAGCCTCCTGCACCCGCGCCTTCGCCTTGGTCGTCCGAGCCTTGGGCCCACGGCGCAGCCACTCGACCTCCCGCCGTGCCCGATTGGCGAGCGAATCGCGATACTCAGCCTGGTTCGCGAGCACCGCGTCGCGAGTCTCGAGGAACTCGCTGTAGGCGCCGTCCACCGACAGCAAGCCCTGCGGGTAAATCCGGTTGAGCTCCATCATGCGGCCGGCCACGTTCTCGAGGAAGTAGCGGTCGTGGCTCACCACCACGAAGGCCGACGCCGAGGACTGCCCCCCGCTTGGCGCCCCACCGAGCAACTCCTCCAGCCAGAGAATGCCCTCGAGATCGAGATGGTTGGTGGGTTCGTCGAGCAAGAGAATGTCGGGCTCGCGCACCAACTCATGCACGATGGCGAGGCGCTTGCGCCACCCTCCGGAAAGCTCACCAGCAGGCTGATCGAAATCGCGAAACCCCGCCCTGCCGAGCGCCACCGAGACCTGACTCGAGATCTCGAAGTCCGCCAAGTGGCGGTCAGCGAGGGCGCGCGAGACCACGGTCTCGACGCTGTCCGCCGCTGGGAACACCGGATCCTGCGGCACGTAGCAGACCCGCGCACCGCGCCGCACGGTGCGGGTGCCGCTGTCCGCCTCGTCGATACCGGCGAGGATGCGGAGCAGCGTGCTCTTCCCCGATCCGTTGGGTCCGATCAATCCGACCCGGTCCCCTTCGGCGAGGCCGAAGGAGAGATCCGAAAACAAAACCCGCGCACCGATCTGCTTCGAGACCAGCTCGCAGTTGAGCAACTGTGGACGTGAACTCATTCAGGAACTCCTGGGGACAACTCCATGGTCAGCAGCTCGTCCTTGCCGGCGCGCGAGAGCGCCTTGATGCGATGCTCCTCGCGGAGCGCATCGCTCCAGGACTCGACCTCGCTCGACCACGCGAGGTCGACCGGCAGACGCGAACGCGTGTAGCGCGATGCCTTACCCGCGCGGTGCTCGCGCAGCCGCTTTTCGAGGTCGACCGCGGCTCCGGTATAGAACGAGCCGTCGCGGCAGCGCAGAATGTAGACGAACGGCACCTGCGGATGGTATCCCCTCGCTCGCCCCGGTAACATCCAGACATGAAACGCCACCCCCGCTTGACATGGGCCGGCGCCCTCTTTGCCCTCGCCTTGGCTACCGGCGCATGCCGAAGCGCGGCGCCGACGGCTTTGACGGCTCACACCGGCCCGACGACGTCCGGCATCGCAGCGCTCTACCGGCCGTGCCCGCATTGTGAGCGCGCGCCGGCTCTGCGAGCGCTCGCCGCGGCGAAGTTCGAGCCGCTCACGCATGCGCACGTCCTTGCCACCTATCTGCCGGACAGCGATCGCGACGGCAAGACCTTCGACGCCGAGCCCTGGGAAACCGAGGCCTTGAAGCTGCAAGGTCATCTCTTCGGCGGCGCGACCTCGTGGCCGAGCCGGGGCAGCTACCGCGAAAGCGATGCCGCGGGAGCCATCGGCTCGGAGCGCATGATCCTCGAGCACACCCGCATGGTGGTCTCGTTCGCGACCGAGCACGACTTCTCGGCCGCGGCTCTTGGCGAGCTCGCGGCATTCTTGGATCGCTTCAAGCGGGAGACGGGTCAAGACTCGGTCGCCGTGGTGATCGACGGCGAGATGTATTTGCACTGAATCACTCGGGCTCACGCTTCCGCCGCGAACGAGCGCACGCGGTTGCGACCCTCCGCCTTGGCGCGGTAGAGCGCTGCATCGGCGGCCTCGACCAAACCGTCGGCTGACTCATCTGAGCCCGGAACGGAGGCCGAGACTCCGAAACTCGCGGTGAGGAATGCCCCGCCGGCCGGATCGATCGCGATGCGCAGCCCGGTGATTCCCTCCCGCAGCTGTTCGGCGACCCGCAGGGCTCCGTCGAGCGCCGTATTGGGAAGCAGCAGGGCAAATTCCTCGCCGCCATATCGCGCCACGACGTCGCCGTGACGCTGTACCGTCGCGGCCAGGTACTCCCCCACGCGCCGGAGCGCGCGATCCCCTTCACCATGACCGAGGCTGTCGTTGAGCCGCTTGAACTGGTCGAGGTCGAAGAGCACGAAGGCGAGCGACTGCCGGTGACGAACGCCTCGACGCCATTCCTCGGCCATACGGTTCTGCAGGTGACGGCGGTTGGCGATCCCGGTCAGCTCGTCGTGAAGCGAGATCGCCTGCAAACGCAGGTTGGCGGATTCGAGGAGTCGGTTCTTCTCCAGCACCTGTGCCTGCGCCTCGCGCAGCTCGGTCAGGCTCTGGCTGAGCTCCTCGGTCTTGGCCGCCACCTGCGCCTCGAGCCGCGCCGCTCGTTGCGCCAGGGCCCGCGTCCTCAGCCAGGCATAGAACAAGAGAATCGCCGCCGCCAGCAACAGCCAAAGCGCCCAGGCCCAGACCGTCATGTACCAGGCCTGCCGTACGGAAAAGTGCCAGGCGGTCTCGGGACTCCGCACACCTCCGGCGTCGACCGTCCGCACCCAGAGCGCATAGTCGCCCGCCGACAGATTGGTGAATTCCGCGAAGGGCTCGGCCTGCGCACGGCTCCACTCTCGATCCGCGGGATCCAGCCGGTACTGATAGCGCAGCCCGACCCGGTACGCTGCCGGCGCGAACTCGATGCGCAAGCGCCGGGCGTGCGGCGGCAGGGCGGGTGCCGCCGCCGGTCCGTTCCTGTCCTCGCCGACCAGGAGCTCCCCAGCCAGGGTCACGCGGCGAATGAGCGGCGCCGGAGGCGCCTCGCCGCGGCGATCGATCGCACCGGCATAGCGCGCCAGACCCTTCTCGCCACCGAGCCACATCACGCCATCGCTCTCGGGGTAGAAGGTCTGCAGATCGGTCGACGGCACGGAGACCAGCGCCCGCAGCTCCGGATCGTACGAGCCGTCGGCCCGGTGCAGGGCCACTTGCGGAGGATTGGAGTTCATCCACAGATTGCGCTCGCGATCCTCGGCCAGGGTGAAGGGATTGCTCACCTTGCGAAGCGGCGCCAGCCGGGGATCGTCCACCGGTTCTCCGCTCGTCTCGTCCAATCGCCGCACGCCGA
>JBDTNL010000053.1:0-26406 GCA_039933785.1 Acidobacteriota bacterium | reverse complement strand
TTCTTCGACGACAAGGAAGTCGGCTACGACATCCGCAAGGCCCTGCGCGATCCCGAGAGGGTCTATTTCATTCCTCCCGGCCCCGACGACAAGTCCCACGGCAAACCGGATGATCCTCCCGGCTGCAACGGGACTCTGTCCTTCGGCACCTGCTACTACTACGGCCCCGCCGCCTACCGCCGCACGGCCGACGGCGGCGGCATGACCATGCGCATCCAGCGCCCGACGGTCGTCAACAGCGGCCACTCCTTGGACGAGCTCGCCGTCCAGGGCGGCACCGACGACGGCAACATCATCGAGCTCGGCTGGAACGTGTCGAACTCCCAGTATGGCGACAGCAACACGCACCTCTTCGTCTTCCACTGGATGAATTGGACCCCGACCTGCTACGACGCCTGCAACTGGCACCAATACAGCGCCACCTACTTCCCCGGCATGAACCTGAACGCGCTCGTCGGCCGCGACGTCTACATCGGCTACGTCTTCTACCAGGGCAACTGGTGGGCCTGGTTCGACAACCAATGGCTCGGCTACTACCCGGGCTCCGAGTGGGGCGGCGACTACACCCGCAGCGAGTACATCCAATGGTTCGGCGAAGTCTCGAGCGACAACGGGCTACCGCCCAACACCCAAATGGGCAACGGCCTCTTCCCCACCAACGCAGGCGCCGCGCCTAACGTGACGCTTTGCGATGTGGATGCGGGGGCTTGGGTTTGTTGGTATCGCGACTTGCAGTCGCTGGGGCCGAATTATCCGCCTTACTACGATGTTAGGAGAGTGGGGTTTGGGGCGGTGAGGTTTGGGGGGCCGGGGCATTGAGGACCGCGAGCGCGAACCAGGGTGCGTCTCGACGCTTACCGTGTCAGTGCAAAGACCATCACAGCTCTCACGTCACTAACGAGTGAGCACAACGTGCCCGAACCTCCAGATCCGCTTTGGGTGCGCGACGCGGGCGACCGCATTCGCGTGGATGAACTGAAGTCCCGGCGCCAGACCTTCGATGGTGCGTGGCCGTTCGTGGTGCGGTGGTTTGACGTCGAATTTGAATTCGCCTTGCTCGATGCCGCGAGTCACATAGCGTCGATTCGGCTAACGGCCAGATGAACTCCCCCAGGGAGCGGCCCCAGGGGTCGGAGCGGAAGTCGAGTGGCTCCCGCGCTAGGAGATGTTGACGCTTTCAGCTCCAGGCTCCAGGTCGAGCGCGAAGAGCCCCTGCCACCAGTCATTTGTTTCCTGAGAGCAGGGGGCAAGCGAGTCATCGGTTGATGACAGGAGGAAGCGGTTGCGGCGTGTTCCCGCTCCGTGCCATGTGATGTGGATCTCTGCCTTGCGAAGCAGCGTCGGAATGTTCAACCGGCAGCTCTGCAGGAATCCGATCCGCAACGCGGCCGTTGCCTTCGAGAACTCGCTCCAGGCCGATGTCTTGACCCGGCCTTGGGTGAGGATCGCGCTGGTTGGGAGATCGCCTTCCGGATCAGACCGGAGAAGGGCAACGAGCTGACGGTGGTCCTGGCAGAGCTGCAACGCTTCTCGACCATCCGGAACTGGCGGTAGCTGGGGCGACTGGGTCGGCGACACGAAGGCCAAAATCTCGAGGACGGGGCGTGAGGCGGGCTCGCAGGCGAGCGGCGTCGCCCGTAGCGGTCCCGCCGCGATCGACATGAGGACTAACAGCATCGCTGCGGCGGGGACAGACGACGGCCAATGAGGCGCAGCTGTGGCTCGCGGGAGGCTCTGGAGGGTTCTGAACAGCATGGAGGCACCTTGTGTTCGCATACCTTCATCCTACTCGCCAAAGCCTCACTCACGTCGCAGCTCACCCCTCTCTCGTCCCTCCAAACAACCCCGGCACCGCGGGCGATTGTGTCGGGGTCGTTACCGTGCAGGGCGAGGTCGGCGCGGAGTTCTACGCGGCCCGATGGATCGAGGATACGGGCCCGCCGAGACTACATTCGTCCTAAGCCCATCGCTCCGTACAAGCCAAGACGCGGCCTCTCCCCATACGCTCCCGCGCAGCCGCACGAACTGGCACGCCAAATCGCAAGCTACTGCCCGTGGAGACCAGCCCATGAAGCGAAAGACATCCCTGATTCTCTATGTAGGCCTCGGCCTCGTCGGCCTGCTCATCGCCGCCGCCGCCTCGATGCAGGACGGCATTCTCTGGCGCTGGCCTCTCGCGCTTCGTAGGGGAGCCGAGGCTAAGTGGAGCGGCCCGCGGCCGGAGTCGATCACGCTGCCCTTTCAGCTGCTGACTGGGCACATCCTCCTCCAGACGAGGGTCGACGGTTCGCGACCGCTTTCGTTTCTCCTCGATACCGGCGACCGGTTCGCGGTCATCGACACGGACCGAGCGAAGGAGCTCGGAATCGAGACCGCGGCTCAGTTCGAGGTCAAGGGTGTTGGGAGTGAGAAGGCCGTTGGGGCGCTGGTGAAGAGCTCAACTGTCGAAGTGGTCGGGCTGCCCGGGTTCTCACAAGCGCTGACGGTGACGATTCCGCTGCGTTCCATGGCGTCGAAGTTCGGGCATGACCTCGACGGGCTGCTGGGAGCCAACTTCCTGCGGCAATTCGTCGTGGAGATCGACTACCCGGCGCGCACGATGACGCTGTTCGATCCGGACCGCTTCCACTACAGCGGTCCCGGCGAGAGTATTCCGCTGCATCTTGACGACGAGCGCCATCCGGTCATCGAGGCCGAGGTCACCGCGGTGGGGGCTCCACCGGTTCGCGGATCCTTCGCGCTCGATCTCGGCGCGGGCGACGGTCTGGTGCTGTTCAGTCCGTTCGTCGCGCAACAGCATTTGCCTGGGTCAGCGATGAAGACCATGAAGGCCCTCGGCGGAGGCATCGGCGGAACCTCGGCGGGACGCGTGGGGCACGTCGAGTCGATCAAGATCGGCCGCTTCACCATGCGCAGTCCGAACACCTTGTTCTCGGAAGACCACGCCGGCGCCTACGCCAGCGCGTTGCTGCTCGGGGCGATCGATCGGCAGATCGTCGCCAGGTGCCGCGTCTTCCTGGACTATCCGCATGGCCGCCTCATGCTCGAGCCGGTGGGCGGGCTCGAACAGACCTGGGATGTCGCCATGACCGGCATTCGCCTCGACGCCGAGGGCGCCGACTATTCAGCGGTTCGTGTGTCTCAGGTCCTGGAAGACTCACCCGGATCGGACGCCGGGCTCCAGCCGCATGACCTCATCCGTAGGATCGACGACCAACCGGCCTCGGCGCTTACCCTCAGCGACATGCTCGAGATGTTCGAGCAGCCGCGCACGCGGCGGCTGGAAGTCCAGCGTGGAGCTCAGACCTTGACGCTGGAGCTGACGCCCAAGGTGACGTTCTAGTTTCGACGCTGCTCCGCGCGGACGACTGCGGGGTCACTTGACGATGATCAAGCCCTTCATGGTGGTGTGGTAGATGCAGCTGTATTCGAATCTGCCCACGGTCTTGGGGGTGTATTTCCAGGATCCTCCAGCCGGGATGTCCTTCGAATCGAACCCTCCGGCCTTCGCGGTCACGGTGTGGCGGAACATATCGTTGTTCGTCCAGACGATGGAGTCGCCGGGCTTCACCACGATGAACGGGGGCTCGTAGTTGGTGGCATCGATCGTGACGGTGTGCGTCACGGGCTTGTCCGCCTCCTTCGCCGCGCCGAGGCTCAGGCTTGAAAGCGCGAGCCCCAGCGCCGCGATCAGGAAGGCGAGACGTCTGCGTGAGAGGCAGGTCGTCATCGCCGTTGGGTCAGCCCTTCAGGGTTGCCAGTAGGTGCTTCGCGTGGTCGAGATGAGCGATGAACGCCGGCCGTACCTTGACCAGCAGGGCCTTGAGCTCGGCGTTGCTCGAGCCCGGGATGAGCGTCTTGTCGATCGCGTCGATGACCGCCTGATGGTAGGCGACTTCCTGGCCGACGTACGCTTTGTCGAAGGCGGCGCCCTTCAGGGTCTTCAAATTCGCCAGATTCTTCTCACCGCCGGCTTTCAGGCTCTGGGCGGTGGGATTGTCCTGCGGTGTCACGCCGAGCCGAGTGACGAGCTCGGTCGCCGCTTTGTTCACGCCGGTGTGATCGGTCACCATCAGCTCGCCGAACTTCTTCACCTCTGCATTGGTGGAGCTCGCCGCCGCAAGTTGGCCGGCGTCGATGTCGACCTGGTTGGCGGTGACTACGATAGCGGCGATCTGGGCGTCATTGATCGCCTCGCCGAAAACGGCGGCGGCGGGAACGAACAAGGATGCGCCGGCAATGGCGATGGCGATGGTGGAAGCTCTCATGGGTGTCTCCTCGCTTTCGAATTGCCGCCCGTTCGTCGGGCGGCAGGTGCATTCAGTCATTGGATGCACAGAGGAGCCCGGGCGTTCCCGGAGAGGCTCTGCCGGCGGCAGAACCCGGGCGCTCAGAAGCAGGAGATCAGACCAAGGAGATCAGACCAAGAGATCAGACGATGCCGTGGCAGCGAGCAAGCACGCCCGCGACGACGCGATCGCAGCGTCCACCCGCGAAGGCAAAGACGTCGCCGGTCGCCACATCCATGTCGCGGGTCATGGCCTCGCGCAGCAGCGCCCGCGCCCGAAACAGCCGGGAGCGCACGGTCGCGGCGGGAATCGACAGGGCGTCGGCGGTCTCCTGGACCGTCATGTCTTCGACCTCGCGCATGACGAAGACGGTCCGAAAGGCCACCGGCAGCTCGTCGATTCGGCGCTCGAGCATCCGCCGGACTTCGGCTCGCAGCGTGGCGTTCGACGGCGATTCGGACTTCTCGTCGACCACGTCGACCTCCTTGGACTCGGACTCAGGCTCCTGACGCTCGCCCATCGACACCACGACCCGGTGACGCCGCTGACTGCGCAGCCGCATCAGGGCACGATTGACCACGATGCGGGTGAGCCAGGTGCTGAAGAGCGCCTCACCGCGAAAGTCCTTCATGTGGCTGTAGGCGTCGAGATAGGCGTCCTGCAAGGCATCCTCGGCGTCCGCGTCGTCCTTGAGGATGGCCCTGGCGACCCGATACAGGCGACCGTTGTAGCGCCGCATGAGAGCTTCAAAGGCGCCCTGGTCGCCGCCGACGATGAGCTCGGCGAGCCCGGTGTCGTCGACGTTGGCAAGTGCGGCGGGCTTGGATTGGCCGGTCATTTCGTTCTGTTGGATGCCGCGGGAGGCGCTGGCGTTCCCGTGCCCGGCAAGCTCGGGACGTTCACAACGCGGCGCCGGCTTCGCCCTCGCGCCGGCTCCCCCGCCCGACCAGCGCCGCGGCGGTGATGTCGCCGGTCGTGTTGAGCACGGTCGCGAACAGGTCCGGAATCACATCGACGGCGATCAGGATCCCGATGCCCTCCGCCGGCAGTCCGATCGCCAGGAACAGCGGTGTCAGCATCAAAAAGGCGCCGCGCGGTACACCGGGCACCGCGAAGGCGAGAAAGATCGCCGCGAACGCGATGGTGCCGAGCTGTAGAGCGTGGAGCTCGACACCGTAGAACCAACCCACGAAGAGCGCTCCGATCGTCCACGACACCGGTCCCGCGATCTTGAAGGTGGAGACCGCGAGCGGCAGGACGAATCCGGTGACCCGTTCGGGAAGCTCGAGGTCGCGTTCGGCGCCTTCGATCAGGGCCGGCAGCGAGGCGAGCGATGAGCTCGAGCTGAAGGCGATCATCTGTCCGGGCAGCGCGGCGCGCGCGAAGCGACGCATCGAGATCCCGCCGCCGATCGCCGCCACCGGGTAAAGCAGCAGGGTCATCAGAATGCAACCCAACGAATACACCACCACGTAGAAACCCACGGTGCCGGCGAGCCCGGCACCGCCGTGCGCCGCCATCGGGAGTACGAGCGCGAAGACTCCGATCGGCGCGAGTGCCACCACCCAGCGCACCAGGATCAGCATCGCCTCAGAGAGCGCCTGGAAGAAATTCAGCAGGGTCTGGCGCGCCGCGGTCGGGCTCTTGGCGATGGCGAGCGCGAGCAGCAGGGTGAAGATCACCAGCGGCAGCATCTGTCCGTTCGCCGCCGCGGCGATCGGGTTGGTCGGCAGGAGCGACGTCACCCAGGCCGCGAAGCTGACCGCCTGCTTGTCGGCAGCGAGCTGGCCGGCGGCTTCGAGCGCCCCTTCGGGCATTGGCGGCCGCATCGATGGGTCATAGGTCACGAAGTGCGGCGCGAGGTGAAACGCACCCACGGCGAGCGGAATGATCACCGCGCACATGCCGGTGAGCAACAGCAGGAACACGACCAGAGTCCGGCCGCCGAGGCGGCCGATGGCGCGCACGTCGGACACCGAGGCGACGCCGGAGATCAGGATCGAGACCATGAGCGGGATGATGGTCATCCGGATGGCGTTCACCCACAGCGTGCCAAGCGGAGCGATGAGCCCGGCGCCGCGGAGCCAACTGGCGTTGCCGGAGCCGGCGATCAACAGGCCGACGATCAGCGCCAGCGCCAACGCGATCAAGACTCGGGTGCCTTCCTTCATGGGCTTCTCATCCTTCTCATGTTGCCGGGAGAGAGCTACATCATCAAGTCGCCGCCGTTGATGTCGAACGACGCGCCGGTGATGTACCCGGTGGCCTCGGAGGCGGCGAAACAGATCAAATCGGCGACCTCGAGTCCGGTGCCAAGGCGCGGCACGGGAAAACCCTTGGCCAAGTCCGCGAGGCGATCGGACGAGGCGCTTTCTCGGGTGAGCTCGGTGTCGATCATTCCCGGGCAGACCGCGTTGACGGTGATGCCGTACTTCCCGAGCTCCTTCGCGGCCGCCCGAGTCAGCCCGAGCAGGCCGGTCTTCGACGCCGTGTAGTGCGCGCCGCCGAGGGTGCTCACCATGCGGCCGGCGGTCGACGAGATGTTGACGATGCGGCCGTAGCCCGCCGCCTTCATTGACGGTACTGCCGCGCGGATGAGCAGGAACGGCGCCGTCAGGTTGATCTCGAAGGCGCGCCGCCATTCTTCGGTGGTGATCTGCTCGAAGCGCGTGGTGAGCGGCAACGCGGCATTGTTGATCAGGATGTCGAGGCGACCGAAGCGTTCGAGCACGCGCTCCACGATCGAGGCATGGATGCCTTCTTCGGCGAGATCGCCGGCGACCGGGAAAGCACGCTCCACGAGCTCGGTGGCGAGTGCCGAGGCGCGCGTCTGATCGCGAACATGGACCGCGACCGAGGCGCCGCGCTCGAGCAGCCGCGCCACCGCGGCGCGGCCGAGGCCGCGCGAGGCGCCGGTCACCAGGGCCACCCGTCCGGCGAAGTCTTGCTGCGCGGCCTCTTTGGGCATCGCGGCGAGGCTAGCAGCGAAGTGGCGCCGGGCAAAACCTTCCCGCGGGAGGCACGTACTCGCCTCATGACCAAGATCTCCAGCCTCGTTAGCGTTGCCTTGTCCTTGCTCCTGGCGGCTGCCGCGATCGCCGCCGCAGAAACGCCCGACGCCGTCGCGAGCATGCGTAGCGCGCTCGCCAAAGGCGACCCCGAGGCCGCGATCGCCGCCGGCGAAGCGGCGACTGCCGTTCCCGGAGCGGGAGCGGAAACCTGGCGCTGGCTGGGCGACGCGTATTGTAGCCAGGCGATGAAGGCGTCGCTGTTCTCGCGCTTGGGCTTCGCTCACAAGTGCCAGGCCGCCTACGAGCGCGCCATAGCGCTCGACCCCACGGATGTCGAGTCTCGCGCCGCGCTCGCCGAGTACTTGAGCGGCGCGCCCAGCATCGCCGGCGGCGACAAGGCCAAGGCCCGCGCCCAGGCGGAGGAAGTCGTGAAGCTCGAGCCGGCACGCGGCCACCTGCTGCTCGGGGGGATCTACACCAGCGAGGAGAACTTCACCGCGGCCACCGCGGAGTTCAAGCTCGCCGTGGCCGCCGACCCAGGCTCGCGCGATCTTTCGGCGCACTATCAGCTGGGTAAGGTCGCGCTGCTGTCGGGCAAGGATCTTGCCGAAGGCGCCGAGCACTTTCGTGCGTATCTCGACGCACCACCGCTGCCAGGCCGGCCTACCTGGGCCGATGCGCACTGGCGCCTGGGCTTGATCCTCGAGAAGCAGGGCCACCGCGACCAGGCGATCGCGGAAATCCGCGCGGCGCTCAAGCTCAACCCGAATCATCCGCTGGCGAGGAAGGACCTCGAACGGCTCGGGGGCTGAGCGCCCGCGGGCTAGTTCTTGATCGTCAGCTGGCCCGCGCCCACATGCAGATAGACGTGGAAGGACCCAGGCCCATGGCTCTCGAACGATCGGAAGAGCCCCCCCTTGTCGATGCCGAGACGCTCGTCGATCAGCTCTCCGGAGAGCACCGAGGCCTCCGTGCTGGCGTATTGCGTCGGCTCACCGAGATCGACCCTGAGGTCGCCACCGTGAAGTCGCACGTCCTTGTCGCCGGTCACTCCCGCGATGCCCAAGTCGCCCCACGGCATGCGGACGACGAGATTCGTCCGCTGCGGGATTTCGATGACGATCCGCAGGTCATTTTCCGGGCCGCCCTGGACCGTGAGCTCGCCGGGGCGCTCCATCGAGACGGAGACCTCGCCGCTTCGAAATGCATTCTTGCCCTCATAGTGCACCGCGACCTCGTCACGGTCGCTGCCCAGGATTTGGACTTCCCCCGAACGGACATGGAGGCGCAGAGTCCCGCCGGCGGCAAAGGGGGCCGAAAATGCTCCGCCTGAGCCCTGCGCTGACCAGGCCGCTCCGCCACCGCAGAAGACTGCTACAACACCCAAACTCAACCACAACCATGAACGACGTTGCCGCATCGATTCTCTCCCTGAAGCCACAGTTGCCACCGACTTCGCAGGCAATACGAGATAGGTATGGCATCGGTTACAGAGGCCACTAGAATCCTCGCCATGGCCGAGAACAAGACCAAGCCCACCACCGGGAGCGTCGCGTCCTTCATCGCCGCGATCGCCGATGAAACGAAGCGCGCCGACGCCAAGACGCTGGTGAAATTGCTGCAGAGCGTCACCGGTGAGAAGCCCAAGATGTGGGGTCCTTCGATCGTCGGATTCGGCACCTGCCACTACGTCTACGCGAGCGGCCGCGAAGGCGACATGCCACTCGCCGGGTTCTCGCCGCGCAAGGCCGCGACCGTGGTCTACCTGACGGGAGTTCTCCAGGACTCGAAGGTCCTACTCGCGAAGCTCGGCAAGCACACGACGGGAAGCGGCTGCTTGTACATGAAGAGGCTCGCGGACGTGGATGTCGACGTGCTCGAGCAATTGGCCGTGAAGTCGGTCGAGTACCTCCGCGCGAAATACCTCGCCGCGAGCAAGAGGCCCAAGTAGGGCCGGAGCGCCCGGGCGTGGACGCCTCCCTCGCCGAACGGCTGCGCGGCTTCGGCCCACTCGGCGTCGCAGCGATTGTCGTCATCGTTGTGGCGGGCAACTTCGCGTTCGTGCCGGTCGGCGCACTCTTGGTGCTCTTCTGGGTGGGCTGGTCGGAAACTCCCTGGCGCGAGATCGGCTATGTGCGGCCCAAGAGTTGGCTGCTGAGCGCCGGCCTCGGCATCGTGGGTGGTATCGCGTTGAAGCTGCTCATGAAGGCGGTGGTGATGCCGCTGCTCGGCGCTGAACCGATGAACGGGGCGTACCACTACCTGGCAGGAAACCGCGCCGCGCTGCCGGGCGCGATCGCGGCGATGATCTTCGCGGCGGGGTTCGGCGAGGAGACCGTGTTTCGCGGCTTCCTGTTCGAACGCCTCGGCAAGCTCCTCGGCCGTGGCCCGTATGCGAAAGCCGCGATCGTCTTCCTCGCGGCGCTCACCCTTGGCCTGCTGCACGCTCGCGAACAGGGCCTCGCGGGGGTCGAGCAGGCGACGCTCGTCGGCCTGGTGCTGGGCGGCATCGTCGCCCGGACCGGAAGCCTCTTCGGCGTCATGTGTGCGCACGCCGCGTTCGATCTCGCGGCGCTCTGGATGATCTATTGCGACGTCGAGTCCGACGTCGCACATTGGATCTTCAGCTAACCACTCTTACCAGACCTCGCAGCGCGTCGCTGCCGGCCGCACCATCGGCGCGTCCGCCGAGCACGAGAAGGCCTTGGCGAACTCCGGCAGGTTCGACAGCGGTCCGATCACTCGGTACTTGGCGATCGGATGCGGGTCGGTCTGCACCATCAGGCGCTGCTGCTCGGGGCGGATCTCGTCGCCGCGCCACTGGCCCCAGGCGATGAAGAATTGCTGCTCGGGGGTGAGGCCATCGATGTTCGCCGGCCGCGGCTTGCCTTCGAGCGACTTCTGGAAGGCGAGGAATGCGATCTTGGCGCCGCCGAGGTCGCCGATGCTCTCGCCGAGCACCAGCTTGCCGGTGTGGTGAATATTGGGCTCGATGAAGTAGTTCTCGAACTGGTTCACGACGCAGGCGCCGCGCTCCTGGAACTGCTTGTTGTCGGCGTCGGTCCACCAGTTGCGCAGGCGTCCGAGATAGTCGAACTGCGCACCCTGGTCATCGAAGCCGTGCGAGATCTCGTGGCCGATGACGACACCGATCGAGCCGTAGTTCACCGCATCCACCGCGGTCATGTCGAACGCCGGTGGCTGCAGGATGCCGGCCGGAAACACGATCTCGTTGAGCTGTGGGTTGTAGTACGCGTTCGAGGTTGGCGGTGTCATCCCCCAACGGCCGCGATCGACCGGCTTGCCAATGGTGGCGCGGTCATCCTCGACCGCGAACCGGCGACCCGCCAGGTTGTTCTCGAACAGGGTGCCGGGCTTGATCTCCACCTTGCTGTAGTCCTTCCAGGTATCGGGATAGCCGATCTTCGGATTGAACGTCGCCACCTTGGCGAGCGCGCGCTCCTTGGTTTCGTCGCTCATCCAGGGCCGGGTCAAGATGTCGTCGCGCGTGGCCAGGAGCATGTTGCGCACCATCTCTTGCATGCGCGCCTTGGCCGCGGGCGGAAAAAACTTCTCGACGTACTTCTTGCCCAAGGCCTCGCCCAGGAGCCGGTCGGTCTGTTCGGCGCAGCGTTTCCAGCGCGGCTTCATTTCCTTGGCGCCGCCCATGTACTTGCCGTAGAAGTCGAAGTCCTCACCCTCGATCGGCGCCGAGAGCGCCTCGGCGATCGAGTTCAGCAGATTCCACTTGAGATAGACCTTCCAGTCGGCGAGCGACGTCTGCTGGAGCTGACGCTCTACTTCCTGCATGAATTTGGGCTGGTCGACGTTGATGTCGACTTCCTGCGGGAGCTGCCGATGACGGAAGAAGGCCGCCCAATCGAAGTGCGGCACCATCGCCACGAGCTCCGAGAACTTGGTCTTGTGGTCGATCGCGGCGGGATCGCGCAGGGCAACGCGATCGAGCGAGGCCTCGGCGAACTTGGTCTCCATGGCCAGAATGGTCTGCGCCGCGGCCGCTGCCGGTTTCTTGGCCCAACCGGCAAGCTCGAACATCTTGGCGACGTGCTCGCCGAACTTGGCGCGGGCCTCCTTGAAGCGATCGTCGGATCTCAGATAGTAGTCGCGGTCCGGCAAGCTCAGACCGGTGGCGCCGACGTCGGCCAACACCTGCGTGGGCTCGTGCAGATTCTGAGCGCCGTTCAGACCAAACGGCGACGCCACCTGGATGTCCTGGAGGTCGATCAAGATCGGCTGCAGGGCCGCGATGTCCTTCGCCGCATCGATGCGGGCGAACCACGGCTTGAGCGGCTCGGCGCCACGGGCGTTCACCCGCGACTCGTCCATGCAGGCGCCGTAGTAGTCGCCGAGGAGCTGCTCGGTGCTACCCTTCGGCGGGTTCAGCGGCAAAGCTTCGAGGATCTGCTTCAGTCTGTCCTTCTCGTTCTCGCCGGCCTGCCAACGCCGGCTCCAACGAGTCATCGACGCGGGAATCGGGTTGTTGGCGCGCCAGGTTCCATTGGCGAACTCGAAGAAGTCGGTGCACGGCTGAACGCTCCGATTCAAATCCGTGACGTCGATACCGTGTGACGCGGGGGCCTGGGCGAAGAGCGCGCTCGAGAGTAGAGCGAGGGTCAAAGCTGTCCTGACGGTGCGCATGCGGGGTTGCCTCCGAGGGGTGGATCGCCAGTCTAAGCGAAGCGGGCGGCCTTCAGGCTTTCTGGCGCCAAGAGAGTTTTCGCCGGAGCGACCGGCGCGCCGCTTGGGTGAGCTACAGTTCTGGTGGAGCAGAGGACTGCTTGCGAACGACCTTTAGAGGAGCGTCTCGATGATTCGATCCCGCCGTCCGGTTGCCGTGCTTACCTGTACGCTCGGCGCTCTTCTGATCGCGAGCCCGCGCATCGCCGCGGGAGCCGCGCCGGCGACTGGAGGTCAGGCCGCCCTGCGCGCGACCTTCGAGGCCCGCTACGCCGAAATGAAGGAAGCCATGGAACACCGAGATCCCAAGGAGGTCGCCGCGCTGTGGACAGTGGATTTCGTCAGCGAGGACGCCGAGGGCAAGGCAGACACCGCCGCGGCGATGCTCAAGTCGCTCGCTGCCATACCGGTGGATCCAAGCAAGGTCAGCGAGACCAAAATCCTTTCGGTGAGTGTCAAGGGCGACGTCGCGACCGTCGAACAGCACTACCACATGACCACCATGCGCCCGAAGCAGGGCAGCACAACCGAGAAGCAGAAGGGCGAGCTCAACGCCACCTCCACGGACACCTGGCTGCGGTCGGGCAAGACCTGGCTGCTGCAGCGCACGGTCACCAAGCAGATCGACTACGACCTCGCGGGGCGGCGGGTCCTGCACAAGGTGCACCCCTGAGCGGCCGGGGCGCGGACGATAAGGCACCGGGCGGTGCCGCTCGGATTGCCGGAGAGAAGCAAACCTGACGAATCGACGCCTCGCCGCCCTCGGAGCACTCTTGGCTCTCGGCTCCCTCGCAAGCTGTGGGCAGGCGAAGGAAGTCGCGGCGGACTGCCTGACGATCCCCGCCACCGAGAAGATCTCGATCGTCAAGGTCTCCGAGCTCACGGCCGATGGAAACCTCGGGCACGCCTACCAGATTGACGTGCCCGCCCATGTCGCAGCTCTGCTTGCCGCGGTGAGAGCTCATCAGGGTAGCGAATGCAAGACGGTGAGTGCCGGCAACCGCCGTCCGCAGGAGTTGAGCGTGGCCTTCGAGGCCTACGACTCGGTGCCTCTGATCCTGTGGATCGGTCCGGATTGGATCGGCGGGGTCGATACGAAAGCCGATTCGAAAGGCGCTCTGATCGCCCGCTGGCGCCCGATGGGCAAGGCCGAGCGTGAGGCGATTCTGGAGGGGCTGTATGAGGAGAATGGAAGCTAGGTACTCGCGGGCGACCCGCACAATTGCGACCCGCATAATCACCTGGCACCTGGCGGGCAGCGGGCACGGCGACCGGTCTCCCTAAGAGTCACGGCGCGATGTTCGGCTACACGGCAGGGGGCCTGTGGGTCCTGGCGTTCCTTAGCGTCCTGGGCGGCAAGCTCTGGCGTGTGGAGCCGCAGGGAGCGCACGGACGAGTTCTTCTTGTGGCGGCGAAGGTTCTTTTTTTCGCTCTGTTCTTCGTCCTCACTGCCGGCGTCGCCTACAGCGCAAGCCTCGTGACCGCGCTGCGGTTCCACGACTCCGACATCGGCTTCGGCCCGGCCCTTCTTGTGGTCGTCGACGTCCCGTTGGCACTGCTGATTGGCGGGTTCGTCGGCTACGGCGCGGCGCGCCGCAAGAAGATGCTGCTGCGCCATCTGGTGTTCGCCTTCACCAGCATCACCTGCGCTGCGGTACTGGGGCCGCTCCTACTCGCGCTGCTCTGATCCGGGCCGACCGCCAGCTGAGAACAAACATCGAAAACAATCACCCGAAAACAATCACCTGGCACCTGTTTGGGCAGGCGGGCCCCGTCGCCGCTACCGCACCTTCTTCCAAACCGAAATCGGAACATTCCCGTTGCCCCCTGCCTGCGCGGGAATCTGGTAGGAGAAGGTGTCACCCTCGAGCTTGTACTGGCGCTGCTGGACGGCGCCGTCGAGGCTGGGGTACGAGGCTAGGTCGATGCGGAAGGTCGCAATCCCGGTTGCGGGGTTGAGGGCGCAGTGGCCGATGTGCGAGCTCATGCCGAGGACGGCGGCCCTGTACTCCTCCGGCGTGCCGCGCAGCTTGTCGCCAGCGGCGAATTTGCCTCGTTCAGGGCGGAAGAGCTGGAGCGAGTACTGGCCCGACGGGTCGACAATCAGGATGCCTTGCGGGTTGTCGCCGTAGGCACGGGTTCGCGTGCCGTCGGGGTGGAGGTCATCGGCGGCCACCAGGGTCCAGGTGCCAATGAGCGGCGCAACGACGCCCTCGGTCGAAGATCCCTCGGGCATCGGGGCTGCCGCCTGGGGAGTCGAGAGGGTCTCAGCACCGCGGGCTAGCCCGGCCGAGAGAGCCAGGACGAAGAGCGATGAGACTAGAGCGAGCGAGCTGCGGCGGCCCTCGGCGGCGCCAGGGAGAATGGACTCGATAGGCATAAGGCCCTCCTGAGGTCGTAACCTATTTATTAGGTTACACGAGCAGTCTACGGCGTTTCACGAAACCACTCAATAGGGTTACTCTCGCTCTACATGTCGATCCCCAGCCCTCGATTCGATGAGCCACTCGCCGAGGAGCGCGACGGCTTCAAGTTCCGCTCCGGGCGGCTGGCGCTGGATTTCGCGGCGACACTGGCGGCGCGGTTGAAGCCCGAGCCGCGGGAGCTTCTGGCAACGCCGGCCGACCTCGATCGCTGGTTGCGGGCCGCCGGCCTCGGCTCCGCCGCCGAAGCGACGCCCGACGCTCTGAGCTCGGCTCGCGAACTGCGCGAGGCGCTCTACCGCTTGGCCATGGCCTGCATCCGTGAGGTCCCATTCCCGACCGACGACCGCGACCTCGTCAATCGCTGGGCGGCCCGGTCACATTCGGCGCTCCAGCTTGGACGGCAGCCCGGCGAGGCTGACACGGCGGCCGAACCTTGGGGCCCCGAGCCCTCGCTCGCGACGGTGGCTCGAAATGGCGTCGCGCTCTACTCGAGTGCCGAATCCGCGCGTATTCGCCAGTGCGCCGCCTGCTCCATTCTCTTTGTCGACGCCTCGCGAGCCCGCCGCCGGCGCTGGTGCTCGATGGCGGCCTGCGGCAACAAAGCCAAGGTGGCCTCGCACCGACGCAAGCAGCGCGGCAGCAGAGAGGCTTAGCCAGAGCGCTCGGTGGGGGACGGGCGGATCCCGAGATAGTCCCCCGAGACAATCACCTGGCACCTGTTCGGGCGCAGCACCTGTTCGGGCGCACCTGTTCGGGCAGCGCCTTGGCTCCGGCCGTTGGAGGAGCCTGCGATAGCATCGCTCGAAATCTCATGGCCACGCCCCCGCCCAGCTCGTCGGCCGAGTCTCCGATCGAATGCGTCCTGGCGACGATCGATCAAATCTACTGCTGGCATGCCAGGCGTGCCGGCTTCACCCTTTTCGGCTCGCATCTGGGCCGCTTGCTGCTCACCGATCGCCGGCTCGCGTTTCTTTCCTCGGGCAACGCCGGCATGGCGCGGGGGCTAGTCGAAAACATAGTCGGCGGCTTGCCGGTGCAGCTCCTGTTCGGTGAAAGTCGCACCGACGCCATCGACTGGGACGGAGCCGCGGAGGTGGGCGGGCTCAACCTCGTGCTGCCGCGCATCGTGGGCGCGGAGGTCAAGCGCCGCTTCGACTTCTCCTCCTACCTCAGCGTAGCTATTCACACTGCGGCCGGCCCGTCGCGCCACGTCGCCTTCATGAGCAGGTTGGGTTTCGACCGTTTCGAACTCCTCGCCTTTCTCGACGCCCTCGAGCGCGCTCGCCGCGCGAGCTAGGAAGGCCGGCTGGGGGGCGATTCCGGAGGGCTGGTCAGCCCTCATTCGTTCATCCGCTCGCGGACCTCGCTCGCTGCGCCGAACCGTACTGTCTGTCCAACCGCCAGCCGACCGACGCGCGTAGCTGTGCCGTAGATTCCCGCGCTGTTCCCATTCGCTCGAACGACCGCCTTCAGCACCTCCGGCGCCCGCGCCGCAGAATCAGGATCGAAGCACACCATCGAGCAGCGAGCATCACGCATCGTGACCGCGATTGCAGGAGCGTCGCCCCCCTCACCGAACAAGAGCACGCCGCCCAGCCACGCGTCTTCCCGGAAGGGAGTTGACTCCAGAAGCCGAACGACGACATTCGGCCGAAACCGCCGCACATCGGGACCCGTTCCAGAGAGTTGTCCGATCTCCCGCACCGTGTCGGACGCGATGACAGAAATGCACGCATCGTCGAAGATCCCATGCCTCAACTGCATCATCTCCACCGGCGCTCCGTGCCGACGTCCAACCTCCATCGCAAGCTCTTCACCGAAGGCGTACATCTCCTTGCCCTCGGGTGTGCGAACGTGGGTAGGCGGGTCGCTTTGATCGCCGCGTTGGCGCTGCGGAGAAAACAAGAGCAGCTCGGGTAACTGGGTGGCCGTCAGCCAGGGAAATCCGCTGCGGTCACCGACTCGCCGAAACGCCAGGCGTCGGTCGCCTTCGATCCCGTGCAAGCCAAGTTCTGCCGACTCGAGTCGTTCGCCGGCCATGGACTTCACTGGATACCGAAAGATGGCTTCCACGTGTCCGATCTCGATCAGCATGCGTTTCCGTCCGTTTCTCTCCAGAGACTGCCAAACGCAGCGAGAGCCGGCACCCGCGCGGGAACCGGCTCTCGAAGACTTCACAATGCCAGAATGACGACAGCTCCTAGTACCGATACCGCTCCGGCTTGAACGGTCCCTCGACATCGACACCGATGTAGCTCGCCTGCTTGGCGGAGAGCTCCGTCAGCTTCACGCCCAGCTTCTCGAGGTGCAAGCGCGCCACCTTCTCGTCGAGCTTCTTCGGCAGCAGGAAGACGCTCTTCGCGTACTTCTTGCCGTTCTCGGCGAGGTCGATCTGGGCCATCACCTGGTTGGTGAAGCTGCACGACATCACGAAGCTCGGGTGGCCGGTGGCGCAGCCGAGGTTCAAGAGGCGGCCTTCGGCGAGGATCATCACGCTGTGGCCGTCGGGGAAGCGGAACTCGTCGTACTGGGGCTTGATGTTGATGCGCTCCATGCCCTTCATCTTTTTCAGACCGGCCATGTCGATTTCGTTGTCGAAGTGGCCGATGTTGCCGACAATGGCCTTGTCCTTCATCTGCGACATGTGCTCGACGGTGATGACGTCGTAGTTGCCGGTCGCGGTGATGAAGATGTCGGCGGTCTCGAGAACATCCTCGAGGGTCGTCACCTGGTAGCCCTCCATGGCCGCCTGCAGGGCGCAGATCGGGTCGATTTCGGTGATGACGACGCGAGCGCCCTGGCCGCGGAGAGCCTGGGCACAGCCCTTGCCGACTTCGCCGTAACCGCAGACCACCGCAACCTTGCCAGCGAGCATGACGTCCGAGGCGCGGAGGATGCCGTCGGTCAACGAGTGGCGGCAGCCGTAGAGGTTGTCGAACTTCGACTTGGTCACCGAGTCGTTGACGTTGATGGCCGGGAAGAGCAGCGTGCCGGCCTTCTCCATCTCATAGAGGCGATGCACGCCGGTGGTGGTTTCCTCGGATACGCCGTGGACGTGCGGCGCGATGCGCGCCCAGCGCTTGGGGTCTTCTTGGTGGATCTTGGCAAGCAGCGCGAGGACGATGGCGAATTCTTCGGAGTCCGCGGTCTCCGGCGCGGGCACCTTGCCAGCCTTCTCGTATTCGAGGCCTTTGTGGATCAGCATGGTGGCGTCGCCGCCGTCATCGACGATCTGCGTCGGGCCCTGGCCGTCGCCGAAATCGAGCGCGCGGGATGTGTAGTCCCAGTACTCCTCGAGCGACTCGCCCTTGTAGGCGAACACCGGCACGCCGCTCGGAGTCTCGACCGTGCCGTTCGGGCCCACCACCACCGCCGCGGCGGCGTGGTCCTGGGTCGAGAAGATGTTGCACGACACCCAGCGTACTTCGGCGCCGAGCGCCTGCAGGGTCTCGATCAGCACGGCGGTCTGGATGGTCATGTGGAGCGAGCCCATGACGCGCTGGCCCTTGAGCGGCTGGGCGCTCATCGACTCGGCGCGGATCGCCATCAGGCCGGGCATCTCCTGCTCGGCGAGGCGGATCTCCTTGCGGCCCCATTCGGCGAGGGCAAGGTCGGCGACGTGGAAGTCCATCTTGGTCTTGGTTGCGGCGGTGGTCATCGGGTGGCCCTTTCAATTTTGCGGTCAATGCGATCAGCGGTGGCAAGGAGAAGCGCCGGCCCCTTGGCAGAGGCGGCAGGAGCGAGTGGCCGAACGTCGATGTGCTCGCAGCCGGCAGCGGCGAGTAGTGCGGTGAGCTCCTTGGGTTGGAATCCGAGGCGGACCTGGCCCATGCGGCGACGGAAGTCTTCGCGGTCGTGACGCATCAGATCGACGATGACGAGGCGGCCGCCGGGTTTGACCACACGCGCCATCTCGAGCAGGACTGGGCCGGGGTCGGCGACATGGGTGAGCGCCACCAGCATCAGCGCGGCGTCGCAAGAGCCCCCTTGGACCGGCAGCGCTTCGAGCTCGCCCCGGCGTAGATCGACATTCGCCAGCCCATGCGTGGCTCGCTTGGCGGCGCGGATCATCTCCGGCGAATGATCGACGGCGATCACCTGGCGGACGTGCGGCGCGAGCTCGGCGCTCACCGCGCCGCTACCGCAGGCGAGATCGGCGACCACCCATTGGCGCGGGAGAAGCGCGATCAGCGCCGAGAGCGTGAAGCGGTCGCCGTAGAGCTCGGCGCGCAAGCGCTCCCATTCCCCGGCTACCCCGGCGAAGAACGTTGCGGGGTCGGTGCGCCGTGCGGCGACTACCGCCGCCGCGCGGGCGCGGTCCTGATCGAGCTCGGTCCAGCTTGCGGTCTCTTCGCGCGTCCACTGCCAGAGCCGCCGCGCCGCCGGCACGAGATCCTTTTCGTACACCCGGTAGAGGTTCGCGGGGCCGTCCCGGCGGGCCGCGATCCAGCCCTGGTCAGCGAGCATCTTGAGGTGCCGCGAGACCGACGATTGCGGCATCTGCAGCACTTCCGCGATCTCGGCCACGGCATATTCGCCGCCCGCGAGCAAGTGCAGCAGGCGCAGTCGTGCGGGATCGGCGAGCGCAGTGAAGCGCGCGACCAGCGGCTCGGGCAGAGAGGTGGCGATTGATTCCATTTCTTGCATCCGTAAATCCGGATTAAAGGATATCGATACCCGAAGGGTCGTGTCAAGTGACACACAGTGGTCCTCCGCCTTAACCGTCGGGGCGCATCTCCAGGTGTGGTCTGATCTGGCCGACGCAAACAAACCGTAGGATCAATCCAGGAGAATTCATGCGTAAGAGCCTCATGTTGGTCGCCGCCGTGGTCGTCCCGTCGGTGCTGTTCGCCTGCGGCGGCAGCAAGCCGGCGGCCCCGGAGGCCGCGGCGGCAGCACCTGCCCCGGCAGCAGCTCCGGCAGAGTCTGCTGCGGCCCCCGCAGCCACCGCGGTGGTGGCCGACGCGATCGGCGTGCCCGAGTGCGACAACTATGTGAAGAAGTACATGGAGTGCGTGGGCTCGAAGGTCCCCGAAGTCGCCCGCGCCCAGTACAAGGCGGCCTTCGACCAGGCGGTCGCGGCCTGGAAGCAAGTGGCCGCCACCCCCGAAGGTCGTAGCGGCCTCGCCGCGGCCTGCACCCAGGCCCAGACGGCAGCGGCGCAAGCCATGACGTCTTACGGCTGCACGTTCTGATCGACTGATCGCCGCGGTAGGAATTGTCGCTTGGTACCGCCGGGAGGGCCTTGGCTCTCCTGGCGACTTGACCAGACGAGGTGAAGCTCTTGAGCCCGAGCGTTCTCGAACGGTACACGCTCGACGAGCGTGGACAGGGCCTCGTCATTCGGTTGGAACAGCGCCGGAACGCCGCGATCTTCGTCGGCGTGGCGCTCCTACTGACGGCAATCGCCTAGTTCGGCCTTCGCGGTGGTCGAGCTCGTCGATCATGCGGGAGCGGCGCGCCTCGGCTTCGCGTTTCAGGACCTGAACGCAGCCGAGCACCTCGCTTGGCGTCTCGATCGAACTCTCGGGCTCCCGAGCAGCTAGTTCAGGCGCTGGCGCAAGGCCCGCGAGCACGACCGACCGGGTCTCGCTGCGAGCTTCACGCCTGACGAGCCTTCGCGGGGCGTCGCAGGCCCTGCGCTTCGGAGAAACTCACGATCTCTCGAACCCGCAATTCTCCGAGCGGCAACTCGCGGAGCGCCACCGCGGCCCAGATCTGGGAAAGAGTGACGACGCCGAGCTGCCGGCCGTCCTGCGAGCAGACCGCGATGCGGTCGGCGTCGACTTGCCTCGCGAGTCGCACCGCGTTCACCAGGGAGTCGTCGAGACCGCAGGGGGCAGAGCGGGTTGTCGTGGAATGCGAGCCGTGCATGGGCTACCTCCTGAGTCCATTCTGCGCCCTTGGCGGTCCCCGACGACACACCTCGGGGTGATCTCGCAGCTTCCCGCGGGGTAGGGAGCCGGGAGACCCGTTCAGTCGACGCGAAAGGTCGTCGCCATGTCGCCCTCGCTCACCTTCCGGAATTCCGGCATCACCCTCCCGAGAGTGGCGAGGTTGCCCGCCAGGTACTGATCGGGCGAGCCTGCGAGTTCTTCGTCGACGACGTTGAGATTGGGAGCGAATCCAGGCGGCGGGAGATACGAGAAGCCTTTGCTGTGGAACGGTCTGGCTCGTCGACTTGAGCCACGGCTGGAGGCGCGGTCGGGGCTGGGAGGTTAGACTTCAGCCCATGAGTGAACAGCCGCCCGGCGGAGCCGCCGCCACCCGAGCCTTCGAAGGCATCTTGAAATCCAACGTGCCGCTCAAGGAGGGCCGCGACCTCGGCTTCGGCTCGGTGGTCGCGCGCCAGGCGCGCGGGCGCTTCCTGAATCGCGACGGCACGTTCAACGTGCGCCGCGGCGGCCTCGGCTTCCTGAAGTCGCTGAGCCTCTATCACGGGCTGCTCACCGTCACCTGGCCGCGGTTCCTCTTGTTCCTCTCGATCGGCTACTTGCTGGTGAACCTCGCCTTCGCCAGCGCTTTCTACCTCTGCGGGCCGCTGGCCTTCGGCGGCATGCACTCGGGGTTCCCGGGCGGCCGCTTCGTCGAGTGCTATTTCTTCAGCGTGCAGACCTTTGCCACCATCGGCTACGGCGCGATCAGCCCGCTCAGCCTGTCCGCCAACTTGCTGGTGGTGCTCGAGTCGGTGACCGGGCTGCTGCTGGTAGCGCTCGGCACGGGCATTTCTTTCGCCCGCTTCTCGCGCCCCACCGCCAAGGTGTTGTTCAGCGACCGCGCGATCATCGGCCCCTACCGCGACATCACCGCCTTCGAGTTCCGCATCGTGAACGCTCGGGACAAAGAGATCATCGAGCTCCAGGCCAAGGTCCTGATCAGCCGCCGGCTGGCCAATGGCGACCGCGAGTTCAAGCAGCTCGAGCTCGAGCGCGACGCGGTACCCTTCTTTCCTTTGAGCTGGACGGTGGTACATCCGATCGACCAGGCCAGCCCGCTCTGGGGCACCAGCGAGAACGAGCTGCTCGCTCAGGAGGCCGAGTTCTTGATCCTTCTCCAGGGCATCGATGAAACATTCTCACAGACGGTGTACACCCGGTCTTCGTACAAGGCGCACGAGATCGATTGGGGCGTGAACTTCGCCAGTGTCTATAACCCGCCCGACGAGGATGGCGGGCTGAGCATCGATGTGAGGAAGCTGAGCGCCACCGAAAAACGCTGATGGACCCCTCCGACCGGCTCGGTCAGTGAGGAACTTTCCCCCGGTTTTGCGCGTTCTAGGTAGACGGCTGACTTCTTCGGCTCGTCGAACCCGCGAAACCGGAGGCGGAGCATGGCCAGGATCGTCAGACTCTCGCAGCGTGCGGCGATGCTCGCGGTGGTGCTTCTCGGCCCCGGATGCCTGGCGACGCCAGCCCGGGGCACCCCTCCGACCTGGATGACGCGCTTCGGGCAGGCGGCGCGGGACGTCTACGCCAGCCCAGCGCACATCGAAGGCCACGGCCAGAACATCAAGGACCCGATTCGCGGTAGCCACGCGGTGGCCGTGGACGGCCTCGGCAACGTCTACGTCGCGGGCTCCGCGACGCCCGACTCCTTCGACCACCAGGACTTCCTGGTGACCAAGTACGACGCCTCGGGCAATGTCGTCTGGTACCGCACGACCGACGGCGGGGCGCGCTTGGAAGACACCGCCTTCTGCCTCGCGTTGTCCGCGGACGCCGTCTTCGTGACCGGCGAGACCTGTACCGACAGCAACTGCGATCCCGATTTTCTGACCGTCAAGTACGACGCGACGAGCGGAGCGCAACTCTGGGCGAAGACCGCGGACGGGCCTGGGCATGACTGGGACGAATCGCCGTGCGTGGCGGTCGACTCCTCGGGCAATCCCTTCGTCGCCGGGACGACATCGAACCCGGGGCCGCCCGGCAATCTGCGCGACATCTTGGCGATCAAGTACAACGGAGCGACCGGGGCCGAACTCTGGCGCAAGGACAAATCCACTTCCACCTCGAACAGCAACGATGTCGCCACCGCCATCGCGGTCGGTCCGGACGGACACCCGGTGGTGACCGGCTGGGACAGCGACGGCCTGCTGACCGTGAAATTCGACAGCGCCAACGGCAACGAGCTCTGGTCGGATGCCTCCCTCGCCTTTGCCGAGGGCAGGGCGGTAGCGATCGACAGTGGCAACAACGCGATCGTAGTGGGTATAGCCGACAATGCCTTGGACAACAAGTTTCTGATCGTCAAGTACGGCCCAAGCGGGGGCGTGGTTTGGCAGAAGGCCGTCAACTATGGCGTCGGGACCACCGAGACGGCGCGCGACGTCGTGGTGGATGGCGCCGGCGACGTGTACGTTACCGGGCCGCTCAAGCTCTTCAATGCCCTAACCTTCTTTACCGCCAAGTACCGCGCGAGCGATGGTGTCGAACAGTGGTCGCACAACTTCGGGACCGGCGTCCTGGACGACGACTACGTGCCTACCGGCATCGCGACCTCTGCCTCTGGCCGCGTGTTCGTCACGGGCTATCGGGGGAAACCGGGAAGCTACGACTTCTTCACCGAGTCCCTGAACGCAACCAGCGGCAGCTCAGGCCCGATTCAAGCCACCCGAAATGGCACCGGTCTGGGCGACGACAACGCGGTGGGCGTCGCCGTCGATGCGTCCGGAAACGCCGTCGTCGTGGGCCTGTCCAAAGGCACCGTCAACGCCGACTTCCTGGTCGTGAAATACAACGCGGCGCTGACGGAACAGTGGGCGCAAAGAGAACCGCTGCTCGACTCCGACGAGGTGTTGGGCAGCCTCATGCCACCGGAGCTGGGCCGCAAGAAGATCGCGCTGGATTCCCTGGGGAACACCGTCGTCGTGGGGTCGACGGCCTTTGCCGCGAGCGCTCCCGGCGCCACCGGCACCGATTTTCTAGTCCAGAAGTATGGTCCGGGCGGCAACCTCGTCTGGTCGCGCACTATCGACGGCGGCTTCGGCGACGACTTCGCGGTGGCCGTGGCGATCGACAACGGCAACAACATCTACGTCACGGGTTGGTCGATCGGCAGCGGCACCGGGTACGACATGCTCACCCTGCGCCTCGATCCCACGACCGCGGCGACGGTGTGGGCGCAACGCTACGACGGCGCGGCGCACCAGGACGACGTTGCGTACTCGCTGGTGCTCGGGCGAGACGGTGCGCTCGGATCGCAAGACACGGTCTTCGTCGGCGGTGCGTCGTTCGACGGTGCCAAGTTCCAGGCCACGGTGGTGGCGTATCACACCGCGGGAGGCGGCAGCCCCTGGGCGGCTGCCCCGAGCGCTGGCGGCGGCGATGCGTTCGCATACGCCCTGGCGTACGGCTGCACCGACACCTTCGGCGCGCAGTGCGTCGCCACCGGCGTCTATCTCACCGGCCAGGCGACCAACGCCTTCTCGCCGACCAGCGGCAGCGACTTTCTGGTCGGGCTCCTCGATGCCGCGAGCGGCTCGCCGGTTTGGGTAAGCACGCTGTTCCCGGCCGGGCAGGAGGTCGGGCTTGCCATTGCCGCCGCGGGCCAACCCGCGCGGGTCGCGGTGGCCGGCCGGCAGGACGGCAATTGGTTGACCGCGGTCTTTCAGGGCGGCTCCCCGACGCAGCTGTGGACGGCGGTCAAGGACTTCGATGGCCGGGACGATCAAGCGTTCGACGTCGCCTTGGACTCCGTCCGTGACGTCGTGGTCACCGGCTTCGCCACCAAGCTGCCGGCGCGTAACAAGCAGGTTGCGGTGGTGAAGTATGCCGGGACCTTGGGTGTCGAACTGGCCGTCAGCCGATTCGGTCCCATCGACGAGGACTTGACGGGCTACGGTGTGGCGACTGACTTCGCAGGCGACGTGTTCGTGGTGGGTACGCGTTTTTCCCTGACCAGTCAGAAGAACGACTTCATGTTCATCAAGTACAGCACTGGCTTGGGGATCGTCGACAGCGACTTCCTCGACAGCAATGCCGGCGACGACCACGGCTGGTCCCTGGTCGTCGAGAAGAATTCCGGCGATGCGGTGGTGGCCGGAACCACCTACGGCACGAGCGCCGCGGGCGACTTCCTGCTCGCCAAGTATCGATCTCCCGCACAGGGAGATTTTTTCACCGTCCCGCCGTGCCGGCTCTATGACTCGCGCAACGACCCCGCCGGCCCGATTTCCGGGGGCCAGACGCGAGTGATCTCGGCGCTGGGCTTCGTCGGCAGCTGCCCGCTGCTGACGCCGACAATCAGGAGCTTGGCGTTCAATGTCACGGTCGTCAGCCCGACCGCCAGCGGCTTTCTCCAACTCTACCCGGGCAACCTCGGCGTTCCCGCCACCAGCGCGATCAGCTTCGCGGCCGGTAAAACGCGGGCCAACAACGGCGTCCTGAGCTTGGCCACCAACGCGGCGGGCACGTTCACCATCCGGTCGGGACTGCCGTCCGGCCAGACCGTGCATGTCATCGTCGATCTAGCCGGCTACTTCGACTGAGGTCCGCTGCATCGAGAGGTGCTGCCACCGAGAGGTGCCGCCACCGAGAGGTGCCAGGTGATTGGGCGCCGCCACCGAGAGGTGCCAGGTGATTGGGCGCGGGGGCGCTGGGCGCGGGGGCGCTGGGCGCGGGGCGCCAGGTGAGATCTGCTCGAGAGGTGCCAGGTGATTGGCGGTTCGCCACCGAGAGGTGCCAGGTGATTGGGCGCGGGGGCGCTGGGCGCGGGGGCGCCAGGTGAGATCCGGAACGAAGATCGCGGCCTCGTTGCGCGTCCTCATAGTCATGCCGCGCTCCATTCGCTTCATTCCACCCGAGTCCATCGTCGAGGTCACCGTCCGAACTCTGCATTCCCGATACCTTCTGCGCCCTGATGACGCCTACGACGCCATCGTCGTAGGCGTCATCGGCCGCGCTCAAAGGCTCACGGACATGGAGGTCCACGGCCTCCAATTCATGTCGAATCACTTTCATCTCCTTTTGAGCCCAACGGACGCGCAGCAGCTCGGCCGCTTCATGTGCTTTCTCAACTCCAACCTGGCCCGCGAGACCGGGAGACGGCACAACTGGCGTCAGCGGGTCTTCGGCCGCCGCTACCAAGCAATCCTCGTGAGCCGAGAGGAAGCGGCACAAGTCGCCCGGCTCAAGTACATCCTCTCTCATGGCTGCAAGGAGGGATTGGTCGCAAGGCCGGCCGATTGGCCTGGCGTTCACTGTGTCAACGCGCTTGCCGAGGGCAAACCCCTGCGTGGACTTTGGTTCAATCGCACGCTGGAATTCCGAGCGCGGAGGCGCGGCATTGCCCATGGGAGCAGGGATTTCGCCACCGAGGAGACGGTCAAATTCACGACGCTACCGTGCTGGAAACATCTGCCCGAGGAGGAGGTCCGACGACGAATCGCGGGGCTCGTCGCCGAGATCGAGCAGGAAGCCAGGGACCGCCGAGAACGGACCGGGCGCGCGCCTCTGGGCGCCACCCTCGTTCGCCGCCAGCATCCTCACGACAGGCCTCTGCAATCGAAGAGGAGCCCAGCGCCGCGCGTCCATGCAGCAAGCCGCTCCGCCAGACGGGCTCTCCTCGGCGCCTATCGCGAATTCCTGGCTGCTTATCGCGAAGCCGCTAGGCGACTCCGCGGCGGCGACCCTTCTGCCGTATTCCCATGGGGAAGCTTTCCGCCTCCTCTCCCCTTCGCACGCCCGCCTGCTCTGCTGGCGAATCACTGAGATTCGATGAGTGGATTTGCTCCGCGTGCAGGGCGGAGCTGCACCTTGCAGGCCCCCTGCACCTTGCAGGCCCCCTGGTCGTTCGCTGGCTACTCGATCGACACCCGCCGACGCCGCCGAGCGCTTCGTAGTCAGGAAGCAAGAGCAACGCGACGCGGCAGGAATCCTAGACCTCGGCAGGTTTTGGTCGGAGAGTCTCGCTACTTGTGAACAATCACCAGGCACCTGACTGGGGGCAGCTACTTGTGAACAATCACCAGGCACCTGACTGGGC
>JBDTNL010000052.1:0-26697 GCA_039933785.1 Acidobacteriota bacterium | reverse complement strand
TTCGGCACCTCGATGCCCAGCGTCGAGCGGCCGGGCAGGCGATCGATGCGCACCGACTCCGCTTTGAGCGCCAGCGCCAGGTCGTCTTGCAAGTTCACGATCTGGCTGACCTTGACGCCCGGAGCAGGCTGGAATTCGTAGACCGTGATGACCGGTCCGGGAGTGATGCCTTCGACCGTGCCCTCGACGCCGAACTCTTCACAGCGCGAGCGGATGGCTTCGCCGAGGCGCACCAACTCGTTCTCGTCGATCGAGCTCTTGATCGGGTCGAGCTGCAACAAGTTGAGCGGCGGGAGCTCGGAGGCCGCCGCCACGTCGCCGACAAAAGCCATTTCCTTCTGCCGCGGCGGCGCGCCCGGCGGTTCCGCAGCTTCGCGGCGTTTCACCGGTGAGCGACTCGGCGCGGACAAGGGCGCGGGCATTGATATCGGCGCCGAACCGGGCCCTGCCGGCGCCAGCGGCAGATCGGTCGCCGAATCCTCGAACCCATCGAGCTCGCTCGGCCCCGACGCGATACCCACCGTCCCGTGCACCTTGCGCACGGCATAGTCGCTCACGCCGCGCCGTTGCCGGATGCGCACCCGCAGCGGTCCTTCGTTGCGCGGCCGGTTCGCGGGTCCCGGCACCACGCTCGGCAATACGGTCTCGCCGCCGGCCGGGGGCGCCGACTGCGCGCGCTCCTCCTGAATACGTTGCAGATGCTTGCTCACCACGCGCTGTCGTTGACGGTCCTTCTCCCGCCGCTCACGGCGGCGTGCCCAAGCGAGCGTCGTGCTCTCGCGCCAACTCTGCAAGCTCTGCTTCCAATGCGCCAACAACTCGCCGAGCGTCGACTGCACGAGCAGCGTGGCACCGATCACCACCAGGGCGAGCAGCACGAGGAGCGCGCCGGTGTAGTTCAGCCGCTGCTCGAAGAACTTTGCCAGCAGGACGCCGAAGCCGCCCCCGGCCTCGACCGGCAGCCCGCGGAACGGAATGCTTCCCAGGTTGAGCTGGAGCAATCCGGGCAAAGCCGCGAGGAGAAGGAACGCTCCGGTGCCGCGCCCCACCACTTTGCTCGCCTCGTGGCGGCGCAAACGCCGCCAGCCGGTAATCAACAGGAGCAGCGGCACGAGCGCCGCCGTGAGTCCCAGGAGCCCAATGAAGAGCGCCGACAACTGGGCGCCGAAATGACCGATGAGGTTGTGAGCCGCCTCCGCGGCCGCCCCGGGGTCGTAGAGGAAACTCGGATCGGCAGGGTGATAGCTGAGCAGACTGGTCGCGATGAGCAGCCCCAACGTGACCTGGACGATGCCCAGGACCTCGTTTCCCTTGGCGGGATGAAGGCCTTCGCGGGCGGGCTTCGCGGGACGGGGCTCAGGACTCTCGGAGGACATCGGCGGCTGCATCGGCTACGCGGAAGTCTAGCACTCTCAGCGCTTTGCCTCTACCTAATGCTAAACTTATACGTTGCGATGGATGAAATCTCCGGACCCGTCACGATCTCCGGCAGCCTGAAGGACGTCTCGGTTTCGGACGTCCTTCAGTTCATCCATATTGGCCACCGCAGCGGCACCCTGTCTCTGGAAGAGAACGGAGAGCGCGCCAGCCTGCAATTTCACGCTGGCCGGTTGGTGCGAGCCACGGCGCCCAAGACCCCCAGGCTGGGCGAGATGCTCACCGCCGATGGCCGGCTGACCCAGGACCGTATCGTCGCCGCGGTCGCCTTGCAGAAGAAGCCGGGAGAGACGCGCAGCCTGGGCCAGATCCTCGTCGCCTCGGGCGCCATCGCCGACGACGAGCTCCGCAGCCTGGTCGGCCGGCAGATCTCGCAGGCGGTCGCCGAAGTGGTCAATTGGGAAATGGGCAACTTCGCCTTCGTCGTCGACGACAAGGCCCCCGCCGACGACATCGGCATCTACCCCAGCGACGTCCTGCCCGACGCCGACGTCGACATTCAGATGGTGCTGCTCGAAGCCGCGCGGCTGTTCGACGAGAAGGATCGTCCGCCGCGCGAGGACTTGCCGCAAGCGTCGTTCGAGATGAACCAGACCGCGGCGGCGCCGGAGGCAAAGCACCTCACCAGCTTGCGCGTGCAAGTGGTCTCCAACGAGCCCGACGTGGCTCTGCGGTTGCGCATCGAGCTCGTCGGAGAGCGTTTTCCGATCGAGACCGTGAGCGCCGATCAGGCCGGGCTGAGCGCGCTCGCGGAGTCGCCACCCGTGGTGGTGGTCGACCTCGAACACGGTGGGTCGATCGCTACCCTGAGCGAGATCGCCCGGCGTTCACCGAGCGCTTCGTGCTTGGCGCTGACCGCCGCGACCACGCCGGTGGCCGAGGTCTACGCCGCCGGCGCCATGGCGGCGCTCCCCGGAGGCGACTTCGCGGCGGCGGCGGACTGGGTGCGGCGGCTGGCCATCAGCCGGCGTCCGGCGACCCGCTCGTTGGCGCCGGAGAACACCGACGTCGAACGCCTGCGCCGCGTGTTTAGCGAGCTGCGCTCGGGCATGGTCTCCGCCACCGTGGCGTTGAATCTGATGCGCATCATCTCCGAGTCCTTCGAGCGCGCGGTGCTCTTCCTGGTCCGCCGCGAACAGCTGTCGGCGATCGGCGCCTTCGGCTACGGCCCCGAGAATCGCCCGCTCGCCTTGCTCACCCGCAACATGCGCCTGGCGCTCGATGCCGCGCCGCCGTTCACCCGCGCGCTCGAGACCGGTGAAGCGCAACGCGCCCGCTTCGCCGCTGAGTTGCTGCCACCGGATCTCTTCAAGAAGCTCAATCCGCCGAAGCGCGGCGACTTCGCCGTCATCCCGGTGCTTGGCGTGCAAAGACCGATCGCGCTGGTGTACGCGGATCACGGCGACCTGGAGACCGAAGGCGATTCGATCGAGCTGCTCGAGCTCGCCGCCGCGCAGGTGGGCATCGCATTCGAGAACGAGCTCCTCCGGCGCCAGATGCCGGTCGTCACATCGGGTCACGGGTTCGGATCCGGATCCGGATCCGGATCCGGCAACAGCTGATTCAGGGCGGTTCGCGCAGCGCCTGGCGCGCGCGGCGCAGCGAGCGCTCGCGCTCGGGCCAGGGCAATCCATCGACGCCGGCCATGGCATGGGCGCGCCCACTGGCCAGCTCCCGCAACAGCTCTCGCCATTGCTGATCGGCGCGCTCGGTTTCTCCCTGGCGAGCCAGCGCCTCGGCGAGCAGCGCGCGCACTTGATACAGCCCGGGATCGAGATAAAGGGCGGCACGATAGGCCGCCACCGCGGCCGCCCCGTTCCCCAGCACCTCGCTCAACAGACCGCAGACGGCATGCGCTCTCGCGTCCTCTGGATCCTCGGCGAGCGCTCTCTCGATCGCCCGGCCCGCGGGTTCGAACTGCCGTTCACGGAGCGCTTCGACGGCGACGAGCAGCGGTGTTGCCGGCGGGCTGACCACCGGCGGCGCCGCGAGCTTCGCCAGCGCGGCACCAGGCGCCTTGGCCGTCGCTCCGCGCCGCGCCTTGCTCGCGGAAAGACTGGGCTGCGGCACGAGGCTCGGCGCCTTCGCGGCGGCCGTCGGCTTCGGCGTCTTGGGGAATCGGTAGCAGAAAACACCACCCAGGTCCTGCACGTCGAGCTCGCCCTGCGCCTGCCAGAGGGTTTCCGAGGCGCCGAGGAAGAGAAACCCATCGGCCGCCATGTATTCCGCCAGGCTGGCCAGAACGCGGCGCTGCATCGTTCGCCGAAAATAGATCAGGACATTCCGCGCCAGGATCAGGTCGAACGCCCGCTCGGGCAAGGTCCACGGAGGGCGAACGAGGTTGAGCTCCCGGTACACGATCCGCTCCTGGAGTTGCGGCGACAACTCGTACGAGCCCGCGCGGCGCGAGAACCAGCGCTCGCGCATCGCTTCCGGCACGCCGGCGACGGCGCGCTCGCCATGCAAACCGCGGCGCGCGCGCTCGAGGGCGTCAGCGTCGAGGTCGGTCGCCAGCACCTGCCAATCCCAGCCGTGCAAGCTGGCCTGCTCCGCGAGCAGGATAGCGAGCGTTGCGGGCTCCTCGCCGCTCGCCGAGGCCACCGACCACACCCGCAGGCGGCGGGTCGCGGCGCGTGCCGCCACGAGCTGCGGCAGCACCTGGCGTGCGATGGCCTCGAACTGCTGCGGGGCGCGAAAAAAAAACGACTCCTTGATCGTGATCTCGGTCACCACCAGCGACCACTCGCCGGACAAGCGGCCGGCGGCGAGATCGTTGAGGTAGCGCTGATGGCTGCGCGAGGTGGCGGCGGCGCGGCGTTCGAGCAGCTGCTCGAGACTCGGCAGACGCGACGCCGGGAGGGCGTTGCCCGTGTGCTCACGAATCAGATTTGCGAAGCGTTGGGTCTCGTCGCTCAACCGCCGCGTTCCCAGGTCTGGCGCAGGGTACGTCCGAGGTCCGCGGGCGCCATGGCGAGCTCGGCCGCGGCCCGTTCGAGTGCCGCCCGCGGCATGCCGAAGACGGCGCAGCTGGCTTCGTCCTGCACCAGGGTCATCGCGCCCGCCTGCCGAAGTGCAAGCAAGCCTTCGGCGCCGTCCACTCCCATCCCGGTCAAGAGGATGCCGGCGGTCTCGCGCGGGCTGGCGGTCGAAGCCGACTGGAAGAGCTCGTCCGCCGAAGGACGGTGGCTCCGTCGCGGCGGGGTAATCGCGTCGAGATGGAGGACGCCTCCCGCCAGCAGATGCAGGTGCACGTTCGGCGGGCAGATGCGCGCCGTCCCTGCCGTCGGGCGCTCCCCGTCGAGCGCCAGTCCGACATTGAGCTCCGTGCTGCGGGCCAGCCAATCCGCGAGGCCGGGCTCGAAGCCCGGCGCGATGTGCTGCACGATGAGCACGCTCACTGGCGCCGATCGCGGCAGCTCCGCGAGCAGATCGCGGAGCGCGACCGGGCCGCCGGTCGAGGCACCCACCACCACCCAACGCAGCCTGCCTACCGCCGGCGCGAAGGTGGTGGTGCCGCGCGGACCGGCTCGTTGGCGCGGTTCGGCGCCACGCGCCACCGCGTGCACCACACGCGGCAGGCTACGCGACAGCTCGTGCCAGCTCTCGGTGTCCTCGGGCTTGGGGAGGACCTCGAGCGCTCCGCGGCGCATGGCCTCGAATGCGGTCTCCGCGAGATTGCGATTGGCGCGCGAGGACAACACGATGATCGGCACGGGACGCGCCGCCATGATGCGTTCGATGGCGACCAGTCCGTCGAGCACCGGCATCTGCAAATCCATCACGATCACGTCGGGCCGCAGGCGCGCCGCGGCCTCGACCGCAGCTTCGCCGTCGGGCGCTTCGCCCACCAGCTCGAGACCGGGATCCTGGGTGAGGAAACGGCGAACCACGGCGCGCACGGAAACCGAGTCGTCGACCAGCAGAACACGCAGTGGAGACACGACTGGAGTCTACGCCCGATGGAACGAATCAACGCCCCGCGAGGCGCCGTACTTGCTCGATCAGCTCGCCGCCGTTCAAGCTCTGCTTGGTGAGATAAGCGTCGGCTCCCGCCTGCATGCCCTGCAGGCGATCCTCGGGCCGATCGCGCGTCGACACCACCACCACTGGCAGGTTGGCGAACTGCGGCAGCGCGCGCAGCTCGCGGGTGAGCCGAAAACCGTCCATACCCGGCATCTCGATGTCGGTGACCACGCAATCGAAGTGGCGCTCACCGAGCGCGCGCAGAGCCTCTTCGCCATCGCTCGCCGCGGCGACGACGAACCCGGCGTCCTCGAGCAGGCGGCGCTCCATCTCGCGGGTTACTCGCGAATCGTCGACCAGCAGGACGTGCACCCGTGGCGGCGGCGGCGCCACGCGGAGCACGGGCAAGAGCTGCACTCCGCCCTCATGCTGCGCCAGCGCCACCGGAGAGAGCACGCCGACCGGATGGCCTGCCGCGAGCAGGGCCAACCCTTCGAGGAGACGGCTCGACGCTGCCGCGGGAACGGCGCGCATCAAGACCTCCTCCTCGCCCTCGATGGCGTCCACGGTGACCGCGAAAGTGTGATTCAGGATCTGCGCTTCGATAACCATCGGGCGCTGCGGCTCGCTCTGCCCGAACTGCGCCGCCAGCGACACGCACGACACCAACCGATCGCCGATGCGCACCGAGACCCGTCCCCCTCGCGCCGCGTTCTCCGAAGCGTGAGGGTCGGCGCTCGCGACCGACACGGTGCGCACGACCGCCGCGGGGAGCGCCAGCTGCAGCCGGCCGACGCGGAGCAGGAACACGCGTTCGCCGCGCCGCGCCAGCGGCACCTCGAGCACAATGGCGGTGCCGGCGCCGAGCTTCGACTCGACCCGCACCTCGCCCCCGAGGCGCGCCACCGCCGCGGCCACGATGTCGAGCCCGATGCCGCGACCGGAGACCTGCGAGACGCTGCTCGAGGTCGAAAAGCCGGGCAGAAACAGGAGCTGCTGCAGGTCGCCCTCGGACATCGCGTCCGCCGCCGATTTGTCGAGCAACCGCAGCGCCACGGCGCGCGCGCGAACCGCGACGGCGTCGACGCCTCGCCCGTCGTCTTCCACCCGCATCTCGACCCGCGCACCGCGCGTGCGCGCCGACAGCCGCACTTGGCCCTGCGGGGGCTTCCCGGCGGCGCGCCGCGCCTCCGTACTCTCGAGGCCATGGTCGACCGCGTTTCGCACCAGGTGCAGGAGCGCATCCTCGAGGTCGCGTACCACTCGGCGGTCCAGGCGCGTTGCCCCGCCCTCGAGCTCGATCGCCACGTCCTTGCCGAGCTCCCGGCCGAGCTCGCGCGCGTGGCGGGCGAAGCGCTGGAAATGCGTCCGCAAGGGTTGCAGCTGCACCGCAAGCAGAGTGTCGAGCTGGTCTTCTCCTGCCCTGGCCAATTGACGCTCGCCGCTCTCGAGGTCGCCGGCGGCGCGCCGCAACATCGTCGCCAGCACCGCCAGGACCTGCGCCGGCTGCGGCTCGCGTACGCCATCCTCAGCCAGAGTGCCGAGCTCGCGCAGGCGATCGACCACGCGGCCGAGCCCGAGCGCGGTGAGTCGAACCTGCGTCGAGCGCTCGGCAAGCGCATCAAGGGCCTCGGGCGAGATGCGCAGATCGCCGACCTCGTGACCGCGAGAGACCGCCGCGGGCTCCGCGCCTTCCGCTCCGGGCAGCGGCGATTGGTTGACCCCTTCGGCCACCGGCTCCGGCACGGCGGCTGAGGCAGCGCTGGTCGGAACCGACGCCGCCGCCAATTCCGTCATCAAGTCGTCCTGGCGGGCTGGCGCTTCGTTCGTGGCGGCCACGCGGTCGACCAGCTCCATCAACCGGTCGCACACGCGCTGCAGGATGGGGCGCGCCTCGATGCCACGCAGCAGCAGGACGTCCTCCGCGCCGTGACAGAGCTCGGCGAGGGTGGCGAATTGCATCATCCGCGCCGCGCCCTTGACGGTATGAAGCTCGCGTTTCACCACCGTGAGCGCCTTGGGGTCGGCGTCCAGATCGGCCAGCGCCGAGGCCAGGTGCTCGATCCGCTCGCGCGTCTCGTCGATGAAGATCGGCAGGAGCGAGGCCAGCTCGTCGTCGAGCACGGCGGAGCTATGCCCGCGTCCAGGCGTCGACGTTGACGTCGAGGCCGAGCACTCCGAGGAGCCGCCCATCCTGTAGCGCGGGCACCGCCGCGACCACGATCAGCTCGTGCGACAAGGTCGATTCGTAGGGCGGCGTGAGGACCGCGCGCCCCGAGGCCACAGCCATCTTGTACCAGGGGCGCTCGGTGAAGCCGATGCCCTCCATGACCGCGGTCGGGAGACTGCGGTCGCCGAGAATCTGTCGGTTGACCACCAGCATGGTGCGGCCACCGTCGGTCTCATAGTAGTAAACACACTCGACGTAGGGCAGACGGACGACGAAATCCTCCAGCAGCCCCTCGATGGCCGACCAATTCCCCAGACGCGGCCGCAGCACCTCGAGCCAATTCTCGACCACGTGCTTGAGTGAATGGTCGGAAGCGAGGCGCAGCGTCTGCGCCATGAGCTGGGTATCGAGACCCAGGGCCTGCAACCTGCCCGAGGTCTCGGAGAAGCGCCGTAGCCCTTCGGCGATCTGCTGCACCACGCTGCTCGCCTCGCGCAGCGTTGCAACGACTTCGCCGGCGGCCGCCTCCTGCTCGTGGGTGGCGCTCGAGACCTCGCGCGCTGCGCCCGCCGCGGCCACCGCCGCCGCACGCAAGTCGTCGATCGCCAGCGCTCCGGCCTGCGCATGCTCGAGCACCTGCGCGGCCTGCCCGCCGCCCTCCGCGGTCGCTACCACGGTGGCGCGCACCGAGGCTCCGAAGTCATCGAGCAAGCTGCGCACCGAATTGGCCGATTCCTGGGCGCGCTGCGCCAGCCGCCTAACCTCGTCGGCGACCAGCGAAAAACGGCGACCGCTCTCACCGGTTTCGGCCGCGGCCTCGATCGCCGCGTTGAGCGACAGCAAGTGCGTCTCGCGCGCGATGTGCGTGATCAGATCGAGCACGCGAAAGATCTCCCGCGCGCTCACGTCCAGCGCCTCGGCGCGTCCCGCGATGCTGGCGATGCGCTCGCGCACCTGCTCGACTCCGCTCACCGCATCCGCCACGGCGCTGGCACCGCGATGGCCGATCTGCTCGCCGCGCTCGGCGAGCTCCGCCTGGGCGCGCGCGCTGTCAGCGATCTGCCCGGCGGTGCGGGCGAGCTCTTCCATCGCCGCGGTGATCTCGACCACCGAAGCCGCCTGCTCCGAGGAAGCCGAGGCGAGCTCCGCCGCGATGCGATTGACCGCCGTCGCGGCGCCGGCGACATCCGTCGAGCCGCCCTGGATGCGCTGCGCGATGACCTCGAGGGCCCCAATCGCACCGGCCAGGGAGGCGCCGGCCCGGCCCGGGACGTCGCTCGCCTCCCGCCCGGCGTGCACCAGATCGCCAGCGCGCACGTGCTCCAAAGCCTTGCCCAAGTGATCCAATGCCGAACGTGTCGCCGAATGCCGCGCCTCGAGCTCGCGCATCGAGGGCACCACCAGGAAGCGATAGAGCAGCAGGGCGACGGCGCAAGTGAGGGCATAGGCGCCGACCATCCACGCCGGGGCGCCGTGCGCCTCGGCCACCAGCAGCAGCGCAATGCCGGCGACGCTGACGGTTACGATCGCGAACCAGCGCGCCGCCTCCTGCGCCATCGCCCGGCGAGCCGTCGCGCGATCGATCATTCCTCGACCTCCGATGCGACTCCACCGTGAAAGCGCAGCGCCTCAGGCGGTGCAGCTTCGTCGATCACCACGCAGGGTTCGCCCGCGTGGACCGCGAGGCCGCGCGCCGATTCCGTCCAACAGGTCCTGAGCACGGCTCCCAGCGAGCGGACTCCGAGGCCGCGAACCATCCCGAGCACTTGATCCGCCTCGAGCTGCGCACCGCTCGCCAAGCGCAGGATCACGCGTTCACCCGCCTGGGCCTCGCAGGCGTGCACCGCGGATCCCGGCGCTGCCCACAGGCCTCCGTGACGGCGCAGCAGCATGAACTCCTCACCGCTGGCGAGCACCGTCGGAACGGGTCTCATGCCGCCTTCCAGGCCGCGAGATCGAGCACCGTCACGTGGCGCTCACCCGCCAGGGCCTCGCCTACGACCATCCCGTGACGACCGCTGGCGCCGGTACCGCGGGTCATCTCGAGGGCGCTGATTTCGAGTGCTTCGTCGGCGGCGAGGCCGGCAATCTCCGGCGGCTCGCTATCGCCGATACGCGCCACCACCGTCACTCCGGCGACCTGCGATCCGGCCGCGGCGCTGCTCGCTTCACCGAGCAGCATCCCTAGATCGAGCACCGGCAGTGGCTCGCCCGCGAACTCGGCGAGCCCCAGGAGCTCGGGGGCCGCACCGGGCAGCGCATGGATCGTGAGCGCCCGCACGACCCGGCGCACCTGCTGCAGAGGCAGCGCGCAGAACGCATCCCCGGCGCGCAGTAGAAGGTAGCGTTCGGCGTCCGCCATCTCGGTCATCTCAGATGGCCGTCCAGCCCGAGGCGCTGACGTCGACCGCGATCACGCCGGCCAGCGATCCGTCGGGGTTCAATCGCGGCGCGGCAACGGTGAAGCAGTTCTCTCCTCCCACCAGGGAAACGTGCGGCTGAGAGACCTGGGTGCGGTGATCGCGCTGCAGGCTGCGGAACCACGGGCGCTCGCGCACATCGATGCGCCGGGCATCCTCGCGCACGACCTCGCCCCCGGGCTGGGGCCGCACCCAAAGCGCCACGCCGCGGCCTTCACCATCGCTGCAGAAGCCGGTCTGCGCGAACGGTGTCTGACGCAGGAGCTCGCCAAGCGTCGCGTCGAGCTCGGTCCGCGGCGCGCTCTCGAGCCGCGCGCGCCAGGCTTCGGCGACGTGCTTGAGGGAGCGCGGCGAGTCTAGATGGAAAGTCTGCGCCAGGAGCTGCGTGCCGATGCCGACTCGGCGCAGGCGCCGCGCATTGTCGTTGAGCTCCTGGAGGTCGCGCGACATCCTCTGCACAACTTGATTGAGATCGCGCAGGGTCGTCAGCACCTCGTCCGAGGCCGCGGTCTGCTGGTGCGTCACGCTCGAGATCTGCCGCGCCACGCGCGCGGTGTCGCCGGCCGCATCGCGCAGCTCGCCGATGGCCGCGGCGCCGGCGCGTGCGCGATCGAGCACGCGGGCGACTTCCTTGCTCCCTTCCTCGGTCGCCACCACGGTCGAGCGGATGGCGCCGGCGAATTCCTCGAGCAGCCCGCGCACCGAGTCGACCGACTCGCGGGTCTGCTGCGCCAGGCGCCGCACCTCCTCGGCGACCACCGCGAACCGGCGGCCGCGATCGCCTGCCGCGGCAGCCTCGATGGCCGCGTTGAGCGACAGAATGTGGGTTTCCTGAGCGATCTCGGTGATCAGGTCGAGGACGCGGAAGATCTCCTTGGCGCGCGTGCCAAGCGCATCGGCGCGGGCGCTGATCCCGAGAATCCGTTGCTGCACCTCGGCGACGCCTTGTGCGGCGCTCTGGACCGCCTGGGAGCCCGCCTGTCCGCTGGCCTCGGCGCGAGACGCGAGATCGGCCTGCTCGGAGGAACTCTGGGCGATTTGCGCGGCGGTGCGCGACAGCTCCTCCATCGCGGCGGTGATCTCGACCACCGAGGCGGCTTGCTGGGAGGCCCCCGAAGCGAGGTCCGAGGCGACGCCTTCGACGCCTTCGGCGGTCCCCGCCAGCTGGATCGAGCCGTCCTGGATGCGTTGCGCCAGCGCCCCGAGCGCGGCCGTGGTGCCGGTGAACCGTTCGTGCACGCTCTCGGGCAGCGCCTTGGAGAGCGCCGCCCCGCGAATCAAGTCGCCGGCACCGAGCTCGTCGAAAGCGCCGGCCACCTCCCGGCTCTGCCACCAGGGAGCCAGGGTCACCGCGTGGCCGCGTACCACCCAGAGGTAGTGCAGCACGGCAGTGGCGAAGACCATGCCGACGAAGGCCATCAGAAGCCAGCGCGGCGCGCCGTACGCTGTGGCCGAACTGAGGAGGAGTCCGCCGGCGAGCAGCAGCGCCACTCCCATGCCCCAAGCCAACCAGATCGCGGTCACCCGGCCAGTGACCGCGAGCGCGGATGGGTCATGCGGTCGCCGAGATTCCTGCCCCTCGCTTGGCAAACTCGTCCTCCAAGCCCATCGTCGCGCACTCTTCCGCCCTTGGCAAGCACATCCCCGCTTGGCTATGCTGCTCTGCAGCGTGAGCGAGCTCAGCACCGTACTTGTAGTGGACGACTCGGCGTTGATGCACCGGGTCTACGAGGTGATGCTGCGCGATCGCCCGATGCTGCACGCCCACGACGGCGACGAGGCGCTGCGCCTGATCGACCAGCGTAGCGACATCGGTCTCGTCCTGCTCGACATCAACATGCCCACGGTCAGCGGCTTCGAGGTGCTCGATCGCCTGCGCGCCGCCGGCCGCGTGCCCGGGCTGGCGGTGATCGTCATCACCACCGAGGGCCGTGACGAGGAGGCCGCCCGCGGAGTCGCCGCCGGCGCCGCCGCGTATCTCACCAAACCCTTTCGCAGCGAACAGATTCGCGAGACCATCGCGCGGATCGAAGCCCGGAGCGCATCGTGAGCGACATCGGCGATCCAACGCCCAAGACACCCGCGCCACTCGATCCGCTCCTGCGCCTCGGCGGCGAAGATCTGGTTCGCCACCTGCGCGAGACTCTGGATCGCGCCGCCCATCTCGCCGGGGCGTTGAGCGACGCGTTGTCGCGCATCTCGCCGCAGCAGCCGCAGGAGTCCGAGCCCGCCTTTCAGGAGCGGCTGCGCGCCGCGGAAGCGGACTCGCACGATCTTGCCTCGCGGCTCGTCGAGTCCGAGAACCAGCTCGGGCGGCTGATGAATCTGTACGTCGCCACGTATCAGCTTCACGCCGTACCCGATCCCGCGCAGGTGCGCGCCACGATCGCCGACATCGCAGTCAATCTGCTCGGGGCGCAGCAATTCGTCCTGCTGCTTCGCCGGGACGAAGCCCCGGGCTGCGAGGTTGCCCTGCGCGAGGGTTGGAAGGATCCGGCGGAACAGCCGCTCTACGCCGAGGACACGTACACGGGTGGCGACCCGCAGGTCGACGAGACGCTTCTCGACGGTACTCTCAAACTCGGCCCATTCCACAATTCGCCAGCGCTCGCCGTAGTGCCGCTGAAGTTCCAGCAGGAAGTGCTCGGCGTCCTGGTGCTGCTCAATCTCTTCCCCCATCGGCCGCCGTTGCGGGCCGACGATCGTGAGCTGCTCGATCTGCTATCGGCGCACGCTGCATCTGCGTTGCTCGCGGCGCGCTTGTTCGCGGCCAAGGACCGGCGTCTCAAGACGCTCGAGAGCCTGATTCGTCTGGCGCGGCCGGAGTAGGACTGTCACCGAGCCCGGCAATTCGCTCCCTCGCCATTCGATAGAGCGCCAAGAAATCCTCCAACGAACGCGTTTCGGCGCGCACCTTTTGCGGCCAGGCGAGCGCCTCGAGCACCGCCTCGGCGGCTTGCGGACCCCATCCGGCACCAAGCGCGTTGCGGAGGGTCTTGCGCCGTTGGCCGAACGCCAACCGGACCAGACGCGTGAAGGCGCTCATCTCGTGCAGGGGCAGCGGCGGCGGGTGCAACTCGAACCCCACGAAGGCGCCGTCCACCTTGGGCGGCGGCCGGAAGCTGCCGCGACGAACTCGGCCCAGCCAGCGCGGTTCGGCCCAGGCGCGGGTCAGCACACTCAAGGCTCCGTACTCGGAATCGCCAGGCTGAGCGACCAGGCGCTCGGCCACCTCGAGCTGCACCAGAAACGCCGCGCGCTCGACTCCCGGCGCCCGGAGCGCCCGCTCGATCAACGGCGTCGCCACGTTGTAGGGCAGGTTGCCGGTGACGAGGGCAGGCCGCAGACGCTCCCATGGAATATCCAGCCCGTCGCCGGCCACGATCTCGAGGTCGTTCGACGGCAGTGCGCGCCGCAGGGCAAAGGCCCACGGCAAGTCGATTTCCCAAGCCACGACCCGGGCCTTCGCCGCCAGCAGCTGGCCGGTTAGAATCCCGCCTCCTGGCCCGATTTCGAGCGTGCGCCGCTCGGCGGGCCGGAGAAATTCGATCAGCGGCCGACAGATCTCGCCGTGCAGCAGATGGTGTTGACCGAATTCTTTGCGCAGGCGCGGCGAAGACACGCGTCGCAGGCTATCAGCGGCTCTTGGCGTCCCTGGGCGCGAGTCGGCTCTCGCAGCGGTCGCCATATTGGCACCCAGTGTTCGCGGCACGCCCGCAACTCGCTGGTTTTATTGATACTTGCTCTGGCACTTCGATTGCAACCTCGGTCCCAGGGAGGAGCGCTCGTATGGCAACAGAATTGATTCTTTCGCCCCCACAAGGCGCCTCGGAGCTCGGACGCGACGTCGAGCGCGAGGCGCTAACCGTCAAGCAGGTCGAGGCCGAGTTGCGTAAGGTCATCGTCGGTCAGGACTATCTGCTGGACCGTTTGCTGGTGGGGCTGCTGGCCCGCGGCCACGTGCTCATCGAAGGCGTGCCGGGACTCGGCAAGACGCTGGCCGTCAAGACCCTCGGACGAGCGCTCGCCATCGAGTTCAAGCGCATTCAGTTCACTCCCGATTTGCTGCCGGCGGACCTCCTCGGCACGCCGATCTACGACCAGCGCACCGGCACCTTCGAAACCCGCAAGGGCCCGGTCTTCACCCACCTGCTGCTCGCGGACGAGATCAACCGCGCCCCAGCCAAGGTGCAGTCGGCCTTGCTCGAGGCCATGGAAGAGCGCCAGGTGACGCTCGGCCAGACGACCTATCCGCTGGCCGAGCCGTTCATGGTGCTGGCCACGCAAAACCCGATCGAGCAAGAAGGCACCTATCCGCTCGCCGAGGCGCAGACCGACCGCTTCATGCTCAAGCTGAGGCTCGGCTACCCGACCCGCTCCGAGGAACAGGAAATCCTCGAACGCATGCTGGTCGAGAAGCCGGCGGACGTCCGCCCGCTGCTCGACATCGAGCGCCTCCTTCGTCTGCGCGAGGTGGTCGATCAGGTGTATCTCGATCAGAAGATCCGCAAGTACGTTCTCGACCTCGTCGCCGCGACGCGCGAACCCAAGAAGGCGGGTCTCGGCGATCTCGCGGACCTGATCTCCTTCGGCGCCTCGCCGCGCGCCACCCTCTATCTGGCCCGCGCCGCCAAGGCGATGGCCCTCGTACGCGGCCGCGGCTATGTCATTCCCGAGGACATCAAGGAGCTCGCACCCGATGTCCTGCGCCATCGCATCGTGCCGAGCTACGAGGCGGAAGCCGAGGAAGTCACCGCCGACGATCTGGTGAAGCGATTGCTCGAGCGGGTCGAAGTACCGTAAACGGCCCGCTTCGATCGAGATGTCGATGTTTGGTTTCCTGAAGCCCCGCGCTGCTCGTCCTGTTTCGGCCGCTGCGAAGAGTCCGGCGCGCATTGCGATCCCGGCCGATCTGCTGCGCAAGGTCAGACGCATCGAGATCGCCACCAAACGGCTGGTCGACCAGGGCGTCGCCGGCGACTACCACTCGGTCTTCAAGGGCCGCGGCATGGAGTTTTCCGAGGTGCGGCCCTACCAGCCGGGCGACGACGTGCGTACCATCGACTGGAACGTCACCGCCCGCATGGGGCATCCGTACATCAAGAAGTTCGTCGAAGAACGCGACCTCACGGTCTTCGTGGCGGTCGATGTCTCGGGCAGCCTGGGCTTCGGCTCGCGCGCGATCCTCAAGCGCGAGCTCGCGGCAGAGATCTCGGCGCTCCTCGCCTTCGCGGCGCTGCGCAATCAGGACCGCGTGGGAGCGGCCCTGCTTTCCGATCGGCTGGAGCTGTTCTTGACCCCGCAGCGGCGCCGCAACCATGTGCTCCGCATGGTGCGGGAAATCCTCGGCCGGCCGGCGCGCGGCGCGACCGATCTCGATCGTGCGCTCGCGGGGGCGCTCGCCACCTTGAAGCAACGCTCAGTGCTCTTCCTGATCTCGGACTTCGTGAACGCACCGTGCGAGAGGTCCATCAAGGCGGCCGCGGCGCGGCACGACTTGATCGTGCTCGAGATCGTCGATCCACGCGACCTCGAATTGCCGGCGGTCGGCCCCGTGGTGCTGCGCGACGCGGAGAGCGGCGAGACCGCGATCGTCGACGGCCGGCGCGCCGCGAAAGCCTTCGCCGAACAGCGTCGCAAGGAGCGCGCGGCGTTGCGCAAGCTTACCCGCGGCCTCGGCGTCGATCACCTCGAGCTCCGTACCGATCGCCCCTACCTGCCGCCGCTGGTGGCCTTTTTCAAGGCGCGGCGCCGGAGACTCGGCCGATGAGCTCCGCCCGGCGCGCAGTCGTCGTCACCGCGCTCCTCGCTCTGGCGGCGGGGACCGCGCGGAGCGCGCCGACGTTGGACGTCGACCTCGCGACCAAGACGGCGCACGTGGGCGACCCGATCGCGGCCACGCTCACGCTGCGGGCCGACGCAGAGCTCGCGGGCGAACCGCGCTTCCCGGCTTGGGACAAGGCGTGGGGCGATCTCGAAGTTACCGCCGCCGGCCAGCCGGAGCGTGTGGCGTCGGGGCTATTTCGCCAACAGCTCGTACTGACCCCTTTTCGTACCGGCGCGATCAAGTTGCCGCCACAGACCGTCGACGTGCCGCTCGCGAGCGGTACCGTTCACCTGACTACGCCGGACGACCTCACGCTCGAAGTCGCCTCGCTGCTGCCGGCTGGAGACCCCAAGCCCGAGCCCAAACCGCCGGCGCCGCCGGCGCCGTTGCCGGTCGGCCGCCGCTTCTGGTGGACCGCCGCCGCAGGGGCCGCCCTCTGTCTGGCCGCGGGGGCGTTGGTCGCCTGGCGGCGCCAGCGCGCGCAAGGCGCCGCTCCGACCAGTGCCCTGCCGCTCCTCGCTCCGCTCCCCGAGCTGTTGCAGGAGCTCGATGCGCTCGCGGCGCTCGGCCCGCGGGTGCAGAGCGAGAGCGCGCACACTCGCCTCAGCCTTGCGCTGCGCCGTTTTCTCGGTCGCAGCCTCGGGTTTAACGCGTTGGAAAGCACCACCAGCGAAATCCGCCGTGACCTGCAACGCCTGGGCTCGCCACGCGAGACCTCGACGGCGCTCGTCGAAATCCTCCGGGGTTGTGACGCGGTGAAGTTCGCCCGCCAGGAGTCGACCGAGACGGCGGCCGCGAGTCGCATTGGCGGCGCTCGAGCCTCGGCCGAGGCCCTGGCCGCGTTCGTTTCTCCGCCCGCAACGGGCGCCGCGGCCCCGGTCAACGCCAGAGCGGCGGCGCAATGACCTGGCCGCATCTCGCCAATCCGGCGTGGCTGACGCTCCTGATGCTGGCGCCGGTGCTGGCGTGGCGGCACCACCGCCGTCCGGCGCTCGGCGCCCTTACTTACTCTGTGCTGCCGCGAGTGACCGGAGCGGGCGCCTGGCGCTTGCATATGCCGTTCTATGCCCGGTTGCTCGCCTTCGCCTTGCTGATCGTCGCGTTGGCGCGCCCGCAGCTCGGGTATGCATGGGAGGAGAGCCTGACCGAGGGCATCGACATCGAGGTGGTGCTCGACGTCTCGGGCAGCATGGGCGCGCTCGATTTCAAACCCACCGACCGCATCACCTATGCCAAACAAGTGGTGCATCAGTTCATCGACGCCCGGCCCGCCGACCGCATTGGCGTGGTGGTGTTCGCCGGCGCGGCGGTGAACCGGGTGCCGCTCACCACCGACAAGCGCATGCTCGACCTACTGGTCGACTCGGTCGATCTCGACAGTCTGCCCGACGGCACGGCGATCGGCGTGGCGCTCGCGAGCGGCGCTGCGCGCCTCAAGGACAGCGAGGCGAAGAGCCGGGTGATCGTGTTGGTGACCGACGGCGTCAACAACGCCGGCGAGATCGACCCGATCTCGGCTGCAGCGGTGTGCAAGGGCCTCGGCATCCGGGTGTACACCATCGGCGTCGGCACCAATGGCATCGTCGACGTGCCGCTGATGGTGCCTAACCCGATGACCGGCGAGCGCGAGAAGCGCACCGTCCAGATGCAAGTCGAGGTCGACGAGAAGCTGCTGGCGGAGATCGCCGGCAAGACCGGCGGGCGCACCTACCGGGCTACCGATCCCACCGCCTTGGGTCAGGCATTCGCCGAAATCGATCGACTGGAAAAGACCCCCATCAAGGTCAAGCGCTACGTGCGCTACGAAGAATCGTTCCAGCCTCTAGTCTGGGCCGCCCTCGCCCTTCTCATGCTGCCTCTCGGCACCACTCTCACCGGATTGACCGCCGAACCATGAGCGCTCTGATGCATCTGGCGAACCCCAGGCTTCTCTGGCTCTGCCTTCTGGCCCCCCTCATCGTCGCGGCGGCCTGGTGGCTGTGGCAGCGGCGTTTGCGCGCCGGCGCGGCCTGGGTCGGACGCGGTCTCTGGGGCCGGCTGTGGCCGGGACTACGCGCCGGCCGCATCGCCGTGGTCGTCCTGTTGCTCGGCGTTGCTTGCCTCGCATCGATCGCAGCGCTCGCCCGGCCGCGCTGGGGACAGAGCGAACAGAGGGTGGAACGTCGCGGTGTCGACGTGGTCTTCGTGCTCGACACCTCGCTCTCGATGGCTGCCACCGACGTGCAGCCGAACCGATTCGCTGTGGCGCAGGTCCTCATCCGCCGTCTCGCTCAGGCGATGCCCGGCAATCGCGTCGCGCTGGTCGAGGCCGAGGGTTCCGGAGTCGTCATGGCACCTCTCACCACCGACGCGGCGGTACTCGATCTGCTGCTCGACACCGCGCAGCCGGGCTCGCTGCCCACGCCGGGAACGATCCTCGCTCCAGCATTGACGCAGGCCGCGAAGCTCTTTCCCGAGAGCGGCGGCAAGCACCGCACCATCGTCCTGCTGTCGGACGGCGAGGACTTCGGCGGCGGTCTGGCCGAGGTCGGCCAGCAGCTCCACGAGCAAGGCATCGTGGTGCACGTAGTCGGAGTCGGCACGCCGCAGGGTTCGCCGATCAACCTCCCGGGGGGCGCCGCCAACGAGCTCAAGCGCGACGACAAGGGCAACGTCGTGGTGACTCACCTGCAAGAGGACGGGCTCGAGGAGATCGCCCGCTCGACCGGCGGGCTCTATCAACGGGTCACCAACGCGGGCTACGATCCCGCGGCGCTGATCGCCAGGATCGCCGCCATGGAGGGCCGCACCCTGGAAGAAGACACCGTGAACCTGCTCGCCGAGCGCTTCCAGTGGCCGCTCGCGATCGCCGCGCTCGCGGTGCTCGCGATGCTGGTGCTGCGGCCCTTCGCGAGCGAGCCGCGCCAGTCCATGGCGGAGAGCGCGGAATGAAGTCGATCCTCCTTCCGCTCACCCTGCTCGTGGCGCTGCCCTCGTGGATTCACCTGCCGGCCTGGGCCGAGCGTTGGCTCTACAACCCCCGCGAGCGCACCAGCACGGCGCTCGGCGCGGTCCAGAGCGGCAAGGCCGAGGCCGCCGTGCGGCCGCTCGACACCGCGGCCCGCCTCGATCCCAGCAATCCGGCCGTGCAATACAACGCCGGCTCCGGCCACTTGCTGGTCAATCAAGGCAAGGACGCCGTGCCGTATCTCGAGAAGGCCGCCGAGACCGCGAGCCCGGGGCTCAAACCGCGCGTGCAATACAACCTGGGGAACGCCAAGCTGGCCGCGGGCGATGCGTCCGGAGCGGTCGAGGCCTACAAGCAATCGCTGCGCTTGGATCCCGCGAGCGAGGACGCGAAGTGGAATCTCGAGCTCGCCCTGCGCCAGCTCGAAAAAGAGCGGCAGGCGAAGAAGCCGCAGGAAACGCCGAACGGCAAGCGCGAAGGACAACAGGAGCGCGCGGAGGGAGCGGGCTCTCAGGATCCTTCGCAGGGCAACCCCGAGCAGTCCAAGGCGCAAGACCCGTCGGAGTACCAGCCGCCGCAACAGGGCCAGCAGAAGCCGCAGGAAAAAGGCATGGGCAACTTCAAAGAGCAGCCCGAGATGAACGCCCAACAGGCCGCGGCGCTGCTCGAATCGGTCGAGAACCTCGAACGCCAGCAGCGCAAGGCGGACCTCGCGCGCCGGGTCCGCAAGTCGCCTAAGGGAGTGAAGGATTGGTGATCCGGCACCGCACGCTAGCTGCGGCGCTCGTCGCCGGCGCGATCGGCGTGCTGGCGCTGTCGGCGCCGAGCGCCGGCGCGTCCGAAATCAAGGTGGAGGCTTCGATCGAGCCGCAGATCGGGCTCGATGAGGTCGCTTCGTTCACCATCACCATCACCGGCGGCGGTTCGCTCGACAGCCTGCCGCAGTTCGCCCTCGACAACCTGAAGGTCGTCCGCGGGCCATCGCAGTCGCAGAACTTTTCGTGGGTCAACGGACAGAGCTCGAGCAGCTTGACCCTCACCTGGCAGATGGTGCCGCTCAAGATCGGTCCGGCGAGCGTGCATCACATTCAAGTGAAGCTCAAGGACCAGCAATACGACCTGCCGGACCAGAGGGTGGACGTGCAGCAGGCGTCACCCGATTCGAGCCCAAGTTCTCAGCCGACGGCTCCAAGCAACCCCTTCGATCGGCTCTTCGGCGGCTCCCTTTCGGGGCGCGGCCGTCCCGCGCCGCAGCGCGAAGCCAAGTTGTTCCTTCGCGCCGAGGCTGTGCCGGCCGATCCGCTCGTCGGGCAACAGGTCCTCTACTCCATGTATCTCTACACCCAGGCCGACGTGAGCGGCGTCAACCCGCAGGTGATGCCCACTTTCCGCGGCTTCTGGGCGCGCGATATCCCGCAGCCTCAGCGGCGCCTCCGCCCGGACATGGTGGATTTTCAGGGCGAGCGCTACGCGCGCGTCGCCTTGCTCCAGAAGGCCCTGTTTCCCCTGGCGCCCGGGAAGATCGAGATCGAGCCGATGCGCAGTGAGCTCGTCGTCCGGGTACCCTCCGTGGGTCCGTTCGGCGAACTCGTGCCGTCCATGCAATCGGTCGACAGGATCAGCAACGGCGTCACCATCGAGGCGCATGCCCTCCCCGTCGCGCCGCCTGGATTTTCCGGCACGGTGGGCAAGATCAAGCTCGACGCGAAGCTCGAACCGGCAGCCGTCAAGGCAGGAGAAGCGGCGACCTTGACCCTGACGCTGAGCGGGCAGGGCAACCTGCAGGGCGTGCCCGATCCGGCGTTCCCGTTGCTCGACGGCGTGCGCGCCTTCCCGCCGCAAAAGAGCGGCAGCGAGGACGTGCAAGGCACCACCGTCTTGGGTCGCCGCACCTGGAGCTTCGTCCTCGTGCCGGAGCATGCCGGGGAGTGGACGCTGCCGGCGATCGAGGTGCCGTACTTCGACCCCGACTCGCGGTCGTTCAAGACTGCCGCCACGGCGCCCCAGCGCCTCTCGGCTGCCGGCGTCGCCAGTCCGCCGCCCGTTGCCGCCACGCCTCCCTCCGCGGCGCCCGCTCCGGCGCTACCTCCCTCGACGCAGTCGCCCTGGCTCATCGCGGCCGGTGGCGCCGTTGGCGGTGCGCTGCTGGTGGCTGCCGCAACCTGGCTCCTCGAGGCTCGGCGACGGCGCATTCGCTCGGGCGCGGCCCTGCGAAGACTTCGCGAGCAGCTTGAAGAGTCTGAACACGAGCCGCGCCCTCGCCAGGCCGCCGAGCTCATCGAACAGGCCTGGAGCGCATTCCTGACGGCGCGCTGGATGCTCCCGGCGGGGCTGGCCGCGGAGCGTTGGCCGGCGGCACTGGCGAATCAGGACCTGTCGGCCGAGTCCCGGGCCGACCTCGACCGCCTGGCGGCCGATCTCCACTATCTGCGCCACGCCCCGCAGCTCTCTTCGACCGAAATCCTGCAGTCGGAGCTCAGAGACCTGTCCCGACGGCTGGCTCGGTCTCTGGGTTGAGCGCTGCTACCCGTACTTTTGACCAGAGCGGAAACGGGAAGGAGCCTTATACTCTTGGCCCTATGAACCCAGCGCCGGGTCGGCCGTGAGCGCCGACTTCCACTGCCTGGACGCGAATCGCCTCCAGGCATTTCTCGAGCGCCGCCGTGCCGTGCCTGGGCACCAGCCCGAGATGAGTCTGGCCGACAATCTGGTCGAAGTGCTTCGCAAGGCGGCGGAATTCGTTCCCGCCGAGGCGGGGTCGATCCTGCTCGATAATCCAGTAGAAAAGCTTCCAGACCGCAAGCAGAACACTTTGACCTTCATCGCCGCGTTCGGCGAGGCTTCGGAGAATCTGCTCGGCCGGCGCATTCCCTCCGATCGCGGCATCGCCGGGCATGTCTACTTGACCGGCACGGCCTACAGCGCGCCCGACGTGCGCGAGGACTCGTTTTTCTACTCCGAGATCGATCGCGGCACGGGCTATACCTCGCAGTCCCTGGTCGCCATCCCGATCCGCATCGGCGCCGAAGTGTGCGGCGTGCTGGAGCTCATCAATCGACGCAATGCGCGGGAGTTCAGCGAGCAGGACCGCCACCTGCTCGAAATCTTCGCCAGCTATATCTCGGTGTCGATTCAAAACGTGCTCGACGGACGGCACGCGCTCGAGGTCGCCAAGCGCGACAATCTCACCGGCCTCTACAACGATCGCTACTTGCACATCGCGCTCGCCCAGGCGATCGCAGCTTGCATCGAGGACGGCCGCGATCTCTCGGTTCTGTTCCTCGACCTCGACTACTTCAAGCGCGTGAACGACACTCACGGCCACCTCGCCGGCAGCCAGGTGCTGCGCGAGATCGGCCGCCTGTTGCGCAAGCAGGTCGGCGAGACCGAGGCGATCGCCGCGCGCTACGGCGGCGACGAGTTCGTGCTGACCCTCCCCGGGATGGGTTTGGCGGCGGCGGTGGGGCAAGCCGAGCAGATCCGCAAACAAATCGTCGGGAGCGTGTTCTGCAGCGAACCGGGCGAAATCCAGCTCGAGCCGCTCTCGCTCACCGGCCTCACCTGCTCGATCGGCGTCGCCAGCCTGAAGCGGCACCTGCAAAAGGGGATGACGCTCCAGCAAAGCAAGAGCGCGCTCCTCCGCCTGTCGGACACGGCGATGTATATCGCCAAGGAGACCGGCAGGAACCAGACCGCAGTCGCCGGCAAGGCGGTCCGGCGGAGCGAACCCATCGCCCTGGACCCAGTTTCCGGCCGCTAAGTGACTGATTCTGTAGGTGTCCCAGGTCGGACATCACCACCGGTACGGGAGTTGACCCGCTCATTCTGCGACTGCTAAATTGCTCCAACCGCTGAGGCTCTCGCCTCGCGCCCCCAACAAGATAGATTTTCGTGCAGATAGCGGACTCGTCCCCTCTGGGTCCTGCGAGCGAACGGAAGGAGACCGAACATGACCACCACCACGGCGCCCACGGGCCATCGCGTCGACCCCACGGAAGTCCACGACGTCCTCAAGAAGCACCTCCTAGTCGACGGCTTTCACCTCGTGCTCGACCTCGAGCGGAGCCACGGACCCTTTCTCTGGGACAGCTACCGCGGCCGTGACGTGCTCGATCTGTTCGGCTCCTTCTCGACCTGCGCCCTGGGCTACAACCACCCCAAGATGACGACGCCCGAGTTCAAGGCGCGCATCCTGCCGGCGGCGCTTCACAAGCTCGCCAATTCGGACATCTACACCACGTACCTCGCCGAGCTCACCGAGGCCTTCGCCCGCACGTTGCCGGAGGGTTTCCGCAAGCGCATGTTCTTCATCGAGGGCGGCGCCGCCGCGGTCGAGAACGCGCTCAAGGTGGCCTTCGATTGGAAGGTGCGCAAGAACCTCGCCGCGGGCAAGGGCGAGAAGGGCTCGCAGATCATCCACTTCCGCGAGGCCTTCCACGGCCGCAGCGGCTATACCATGTCGCTCACCAACACCGATCCGAGGAAGACCCAGTACTTCCCCAAGTTCCCCTGGCCGCGGATCGTCAACCCGAAGCTCTCGTTCCCGATCACCGACACGGTGCTTCAGCGGGTGCTGGAGACCGAGGCTCAGGCAGTAGCCGAGATCGAGCGCGCTTTGCGGGAGAATCCCGACGACATCGCCGGGCTGATCGTCGAGCCCATCCAGGGCGAAGGCGGCGACAACCATTTCCGTCCCGAATTCCTGCAGACGCTGCGCCGGCTGGCCGACGAACACGAATTCCTGCTCATTTTCGACGAAGTGCAGTCGGGCTTCGCCACCACCGGCAAGTGGTGGTCGTTCGAACACTTCGGTGTCGAGCCCGACGTGTTCTCGTTCGGCAAGAAGACCCAGGTTTGCGGCGTCTGCGCCGGTCCGCGCGTGGATGAGATCGATTCCGTGTTCAAGGTCTCGAGCCGCATCAACTCGACCTGGGGTGGCAACCTGGCGGATATCGTGCGCTGCACGCGCATCATCGAGGTCATCGAGGAAGACGATCTGCTGGCGAACGCGACCCGCGTCGGCGCCCATCTGCTCGAGGGCCTCCGCCGCTTCGAGGCGATGTTCCCCGGCAAGGTCACCAACGCGCGCGGCCGCGGCATGTTCCTCGCGTTCGACCTGCCGGACACCGAGACCCGCAACAAGACGATGAAGGTGCTGAACGACAACGACGTGCTCGGCCTGGCGTCCGGCACCCACGCCATCCGCTTCCGCCCGCCGGTCTGCCTGACGATCGAGCAGGCGAACGAAGGCCTGCGCCGGCTCGAGAAGGCGCTTTCGGCGGCCTTCTAGGGCCAGGGCACGGCAGCGCCGTGCCCTCCACATATGCCTGCGCAGGACACATTGACATGTGATGCGCATGCAACTATCCTGTCCACATGTCGAAGATGATCCAGATCCGCAACGTTCCGGACACCCTGCACCGCAAGCTCAAGTCTCGCGCCGCGCTTGCCGGGATGTCGCTTTCCGACTATCTCCTGGAGGAGGCGCGGCGAAGCGCCGAGCGCCTTACGCCCGAGGAGATCCGCGCGCGTCTGGCAGCGCGGGAGCCGGTGCGCCTCAAGACCTCTCCGGCCGAGGTGCTGCGCGAGATCCGCGATCGACGATGATCGTGCTCGACGCTTCGGCCGCAGTCGATCTGCTGCTGGGCAACGATTCGGCCTCGATCGAAGCTCGCGTCTTTGCCCACGGCGAGGAGGTCCACGCGCCGCATCTGCTCGACATCGAAGTCGCCAGCGTGCTCCGCCGCCTGGCATGGCGCGACGAGGTGACTGCCGTGCGCGCTGGACAGGCGATGGAGGATTTCATCGAGCTGCCTATTCACCGCCACGCCCACGAACGGTACGTCCCACGGATTTGGGAGCTCCGCTTCAACCTGACGGCATACGACGCCGTCTACGTCGCGCTCGCCGAAGTCCTGGGCGTTCCCTTGCTTACCCGCGATCGAAAGCTGACCGCAACGGCAGGCCATGAAGCCACCGTCGAACTGGTCTAGCTAGCGTTCGGAGTCGATCGCAAGTCGCGTGACCGCCGGCAGCGTAATTCGCCTGGCGAGCCCACCGTCGACTTCGACCGCAGCGAGCATCCAAAACCAAGGCTGGCGGCGGAACACATGCAGCGAGACCGCGAGGTACGGCTCGCCGTCGATCTCCAATCCGATCCATTCCGACGCCGCAGTCGCTGAGGGCACTGCTGCGGAGGCGGCGATGAGCGCCTCGCGCCAGCCCGCATCGACTTCCGACATGGTCCGCACACGCTCGACGGCCCGAGCCCGCAAGTCTTCGTGACCGTTCCAGAATTTCGCGGCGAGCAGACGCGGCTCACCGAGTAGGGCTCGCGCACTCAGCTCCGCGGCATCCGGGGCCTCGGGGGCACCGGTCATGGCGAGGAACTGTGGCAGCGCACCCAAGGGGTCGAGCTTCGCGGCATGCAGGTAGGCCTCGCGCCCCGTCTCTCCCGATTCACGGCTCTCACGATCGCCGGCCGCGACCCAAAGGGCCGCGACTGAGCGAGCTTCGGTGGCGGCATCGCCCGCCAATGCCGCGCCTCCGGCCCCGACTGTCAAATCGGCGAGCCGGGCAGTGTAGAGCGGCTGCGAGGGATCCAGGCGATGCGCAGCGCCCAACTCGGCCAGCGCTCGCGAACCCTCGCTGACCAGCGCACGCAGGCCGGCCTCATAGTGAAGCATGCCCAGGTCGAGCGGCCAGAGCGCTACCGCGGCAACCACGACGTAGATCCACACCGGCCACGGGCGAGATTCGGAGCGCGGCCGCGGATTCCCCGCCAGCGCGCAGCCGGCGGCAAGTCCCACTGTCAGCGGGAGCGCCGTGACCGAGAGCGACGCTCCGCCCAGCCGCGTCACCGCCGCACCTAGCAGGCCGATCAGTCCAGCGCCGAGCGCGCCTGGGTCCACGGCCGTGGCGCGCTCGAGGATTCGCCGCCGCAGAAAAATGGCCGCCGTGCCGAGCGTGAACATGAATCCGAGCCCGCCGAGCTCGTAGAGAATCTGCATCGGCAGCGAGTGCAGATCGCCGACCACCTCGCTCGGCGGATTGATTCCGGGAATCGGCCGCAGAAACTCCGCCAGCGTCCAAGGCACCGAGCCTGGGCCCCAGCCTAGCCATGGCCGCTCGAGAAAGCCGCGCCAACCCGCCTCGAGATAGACCAGCCGCGCCTGGGTTGAAATGTCGTGTCCAGAGATCATCGCCGCGACCCGCGGCATCTGCAAACCGAGAACGAGCAGCGCGGTGGGCAACAGCAGGCGATGCCAACCGACGCACCAGAGCACGAGCAAGACGCACTGAACGGCGAGCGCGATCGCTGCCAAGAGCGAGCCGGAGGCGACGATCGCGGCGATCGCGAGAATCCCTCCGGCGGCGGAGAGTGCACGCCAGGAGCCGCTCTCGCGCAGATTGAGCAGCACCAGCGGCAAGAGCGCCACGAGAAACCCGGCGAGCAAGTTGTGGTGCCCGAGCGGCATGGCCGCGCGCGGCGAGCCGAACGCAAATCGATCGAGCAAGCCCCAGGTCGACACCAGGCCGACCGCGATCGCGAGGCCCGCCAGGCCGCGCCGTTTCTCGGCGGCGCCGCTCCAGCAGCGCTCCACCGCCGCCGGCACGAGCAGGAACGCCGGCAACAGGATCATCGCCACGCGACCGGCGCGCGGCACTGGAGACAGCGCCGCGCTGGTGAGGACCGCCACCCAAAGACCTAACGGGATGAAGCGCCGAAAGGAGCCCAGTCGCAGCGGATCGCTCCACGCGTGAGCGGCAAGCAGCACGGCGCCGAGGAGAGCGACGTGGCCCGATACGGCTCCGCTCCACGTGGCGCCACTCGAAAAGCTGCCGCTCCACACGGCGAAGAGGAGTGCCAGAACTGCTGGAACCGCGGGCAACATCCGCGGATCTTAGCCGCTGCTAGACGGGGGGCGGCGGC